>NZ_JBVYOQ010000002.1:0-725406 GCF_056134165.1 Actinoplanes sp. 13
TCGTAGGTGCCGCCGTCGGTGGTGACGGTGCCCATCCGGGTGGCGCCGCTGCTGGGGTTGTAGCTGCCGAAGTTTTCTACGACGTAGTACTCGATCAGCGGGTTGCGGGTCCAGCCGTACAGGGCGAGGTAGGTGTTGTTGTTGCCCGGGTTGTAGGTGCCGGAGTAGGTGACGGTGCGGCGGCTGCCGGTGGCCCAGCCCTTGCCGCCGACCCAGTTGTTGGTGCTGCGGTCCCAGCTGCTGGTGTACCGGCCGTCGGCGCGCAGGGTCATGCTGGCGTTGCCGCTGTCTTTCCAGAACGAGAAGTAGTAGCCGTTGTGGGTGCCGGTGGTGTTCGAGCTGACCGTGCGGTCGGCCTCGGCGAACGCGCTGGGCGCCAGCGCTGTGCCCGTGACCGCGAGCACCGCGGCGAACGCGGCACCGAGCAGCACACGCAGCCGGCCACGCCGGTGGTGCTTCGGGGGGTGGGTGAGATCTGCGGTCATGTGGATGTCTCCTCCTGGAGGGGCCGGCGGGGAACAGCCTCACGGGCACGACGAATCACCTGGGGAAGGAGCCGTGAGCCGGTGTCGTGCCTCGTGGCGGGGATGACGACCATCGAGGCTCGTCATTGCGAGATCGTGGCGTGCCGGGTGTGGGCTTGTCAACAACTTTCGGAAACGGCACGGAAATACCGCATCTGATCTTCGTGCGACCGTTCAGCGTGTATTTCCAGGTGAAATGGCCCGCTGCTCCATTGATGTGCTGGCGGCATGTCCCTAGAGGCAAATACCGAACCATCCCTGATCTGGCCGATCCCGAAAGTTACGAAACCCGTGTGCATGGGCCGTCCGTCAGTACCTGACGCCCGCACCCGTCGTCAGGAGTCGCGAAGATGAGGGAAACCGACCCGGACCGCGAGGTCGTCCGCCTCGCCGACCTGGCCTGGGACCAGTGCGTGGACCGCCGATCCGCGACAGCCGACGACGCCGCCGCATGGGACGTGCTCGCCGGAACACTCGTCGCGCTGGCCGGCCGCCCCGCGAACCGGACGGTGGCCCGCTATCTGCGGCTGTTGCGCGGTGTCGCGCTGATCGAGGGCGCCGCTGACGTGGATCAGGGCATCGCCCTGCTGGATCCGGTGGTGGACGAGCTGGCCGACGACCCGGTCGCCGGCGACTGGATCAGCGACCACCGGCTGGTGCTGGGCGCCGTCACGCTCGCGCAGGCGCTGGGCCGCCGCGCGGCCCTGGAAGATCTGGACCGCGCCGTCAGCGTGCTGCGGCGCGCCACCCGGCTCTACAGTTCCGAGCCGGAGATCCGGATCTGGCTCGCGTCGGCGCTGGCGATCCGGTTGCAGCAGCGCTGGCAGGCCCGGGTCGGCGCCGGGAACCGCGTCGCCGCCACCGCCGATCTCGAGGCCGGGGTGGCGGTGTGCGACGCGGTCCGCGACGAGGGGGACCCCTGGGTGCTGGGCATGCAGGGCGAACTGCTGATCCTGCTCGCCGAGGACACCGGGCGGGCCGAACACGCACGGACCGCGGCCCGGCTGCTGGACCAGGCGGCACGCCAGGCGCGGGACGACCCCGGCGGGTGGGCGCTGTGGCAGTCGGCGGCCCGGGCGAACCGGCTCCTCGCCCGTGACCCGCAGGCCTTGGAAGCGGCCGCCGTCCAGCTCGACCGGGCGCTGCGCTACGACGCGATCTCCGCCGACGACCGGCTCCAGTTGCACGCCGAGCGGGTGATGACCGGACAGTCCCTGGCCCAGCACGGCCGGCACGGGCCGCCACCGGGCTCGGTGCGGCTCAGAGACGCGGTGGAGGCCGGAGTCCGGGCCCTGGACTCCGCCGGTCCCGGCGAACCCGGCCGGCGGGCCGCGGTCGCGCTCACCCTGGCCCTGGGCTCGATCGCGGCCGCCGCGGACGAGACCGGCACGCTGGACACCCGACGGGCCGGCCGCCTGCTGGACCAGGCGGCGGCCCACCCGGACGACGACCCGGCCTGGCGGTCCCTGATCGACGCCGGCCGCGGCCAGATCGCGCACCATCTGGGCAACCTCGAACCGGCGGCCGGTGCCGAGGGCGGGATGCGCGACTTCGCCCGGGCCTACGGCGGCGCGGGTGATCCGGCAACCGACCTCTCCCTGCGGCTGCGCCTGACGCTGGCGCTGGCCGGTCACGGCACCTCCAGCTCGACCGGTTACCGGCGTGCCGCCGACGCAGCGCGCCGGCACGGGTTCGAGCCCCGGCCGGAGCCCGCGGACGACCAGATCTCGCGCAGCGTCCCGATCGGCGACACCGACCGCCAGGTGATCGGCGCCTACTCGCGGGTGATGGGGCTGATGCAGGGCAACGACGCCGCCGGGGCCGGGCGGGCCGCCGCCGAGGTGCTGCCGGTCCTGGAGAAGCTCGACCTCTCCGGCGCTGATCTGGCACTGCTGACGATGCTGCGCGCGGTCGTTGCCGTCGGCGACCCGCTGGGCTCCCCACCGGTCACGATCCCGACGCCCGAGCCGGGCGACGGTGTTCCGCCCGCCCTGTGGACGGCCGCTGCCATGACCGCCGCCTCCGCGGCGCTGGGCCAGGCCGGCGCCCGCAACGACCTGGTCCTGATGCGCAAGCTGGCCGCCCGGATCGAGGACCTGCTCGTCCGGACGGCCCCGGACGACCGGCGGTCCCTTCTCGGCGGTGCCATGCTCGCCGCCCAGACCCACCTCGAACTGGCCCGGCGCTGGCCCGGCAACCTCGCGCACGCGTCCCGCGCCGCCCACTGGTTCGCCGACAGCATGGACCGGGCCGGCGGGGTCGGCTTCCCGCTCTGGCCACGCCTGGCCATGGGCCGGGCGCAGGCGCTGCGGCTGAGCGGGACACCCGGCCCGCGGGCCACCCGCGACCTCGGGATGTCGGCTCTGCAGGGCCACGCCTGGCAGGTCTTCGCCCAGGCCGGCACCGACCACTCGATCCTGTCCGCCCGGGCTGCCGCCGCCGACGCCCGCCAGGTCGCGGACTGGTGCCTCGCCGACCGGCACCAGGATCCGGCAGCCGTCGAGCAACTGGTCGCCGCCCTGGACGCGGGACGCGGGCTGGTCCTGCGCGCCGCCGGCACGTCCCGGTCGATGGCCGACCGGCTGGACCGCGAAGGCCACCCGGAGCTGGCGAAACAGTGGCGGGACACCGCGGGGCTCGGCCACGACCTGATCAGTGGGCTGGCCATGCCCGCCGGCGGATCGCCGGGCACCGAGGTTCCCGACGACCTGCGCCTGCGGGTGCTGCGGGCGCTCGGCGGCGACCGGGTGGCCGGCTTCGAGCCGGTCGGCACGGCCGAGATCCGCGCCGCGCTGCGGGCCACCGGCACGCACGCACTGGTCTACCTGGTCGGCGGGGAGGGTGACCGGCACGGGAGCGCGGTGGTCGTACCGGCCGCCGGTGATCCGATCGTGCTGCCCCTGCCCGATCTGCGGCCCGGGCCGGGCTCGCCACTCGCGGCGTACCGCGGCGAGCAGACCCGTGGCGGCCGGGACCTCGGCGCCGTCGGCGTCACCCGGCCCGAGGCGGGACTGGAGACGCTGTGCGTGTGGGCGTGGGAGGCCGCGATGGGCCCGGTGCTGCAAACCCTGCCGTCCCGGCCGGCGCGGATCGTGCTGATCCCGCTGGGCACGCTCGGACTGATTCCCTGGCACGCCGCCTTCGACAAGAAGCAGACCCCGCGACGGTACGCCCTGCACGACGCGATCATCTCGTACAGCCCGTCGGCCCGCTCCTTCTGCACCACCGCCGCCACCGGCCGCTCCCCGCTGATCACCTCGGCACTGGTGGTCGGCAACCCGACCGGCGACCTGCACTACGCCGGCCGGGAGGCGCTCGCGATCCGCGAGGCGTTCCACCCCGGAGCGACCTACTACGGGCAGCCGGCCGAGCAGGCGGACGCCGCCGGCACCCCGGACGACGTGCTGCGCTGGATCACCGACCGGCCCGCCGGACCGGCCGCCCTGCACCTCGCCTGCCACGGCTCCGTCGACCCGCGCACCCCCGCCGACGCGCACCTGCTGCTGGCCGGTCCCGCCGAACTCTCCGTCCGAACCCTCCTGGAGGCCTCGCAGCGCGCGGCGCTGGACGTCCAGGACGTCTTCCTCGCCGCCTGCACCACCAGCGTGGGCGGCGACGACCACGACGAGGTGCTGAGCCTGGCCACCTCCTTCCTGGCGGCCGGTGCACGGACCGTCATCGGCTCGCTGTGGCCGGTGCCGGACCGCGACACGTGCCTGCTGATGTTCATGGCCCACCACCACCTGCGGGTTGTGGGGCGCACCCCGGCGGAGGCGCTGCACGCCGCCCAGCTGTGGATGCTCGACCCGCAGCGGTCCACCGCCGGCATCCCGCCGGACCTGCTCGCCGGTTACCGCCCCGGCGACCCGTTCCCGCTGACGTCGTGGGCCGGTTTCGTCCACTCCGGCTGCTGACCGCGGCTTCCATCATCGACACCGAGCACCGATCGAGACAGCCCCACGACCAGCCGGCGCTGTGTGAAGTTGGGGTGCGATTCGCACCCGAACTTCACACACCGGTTTCGGGCCACCTGCGCGGCTGCCGGCCTGTGACACGGCGTCGGTCTGGTAGCCCGCAGCCTGGAGGCGGAACAGGTGGGCATACCGCCCTTCGGTGGCCATCAGCTGGTCGTGCGTGCCCTGCTCGGCCACCCGGCCGTCGGCCAGCACGACGATGGTGTCCGCGTCGCGGACCGTGCTGAGCCGGCGCGAGATCAGCAGGCTGGTGCGGCCGGCCCGGAGCGCGCCGAGCTGCCGGTGCACCTCGTGTTCCGCCTCGGCGTCCAGGCCGGCGTTCGGCTCGTCCAGGATCAGCAGGTCGGCGCGGTCGCGCAGCAGCGCCCGGGGCCATCCGTGCACATCGTGGCCCAGACGACCTTGCCGCCACGAGCGGGCATGGTGCCCCAAGCTTGGGCGACAGCATGAATCAGGCGCAGCCCGCGGCCGCCTTCGGCGAGCGGGACGACTGTTTCGCCGAGGCGTGGATACCGGGTGTCGCCGTCCCGGACGGCCGCGTGCAGGCGGGAGCCGAGGAGCGACACAGTGAGCACCAGATCGGTGCGAGCGTGCCGCACGGCGTTGGCGGTCAGCTCCGACACGATCAGCGCGGCGTCGTGCCGCAGCTGAGGCAGCTGCCAGCGCTGACAGACCTGCGCGACGAGATCTCTCGCGGCCGTGACCGAACTCGGGTCGGGGCGCAGACGGACCTGCACCCGGGGCCGGCGCGGCAGGCCTTCGGCGATCGCCCGGCGTGCCTGCGGCATGGTGGCGAACAGCAACGGCCGGTCTCCGTCGCTGTGCCGCAGGTGGTGGTCCAGCATCGTCCCCGCGGGCAGGCACAACGCCAACTGGACGGGAACCGCGCCGAGCCGGGCCCGTCGCACCGCCGCCGTCCAGAACGTCCGGCTCACGCCATGGAGATCGCGCACGTCGTGCACGTCGATGACGACCGCCGAGGCCGGGCCGGCCAGGCACAGTCGCAGAGTGGTCTCCACCCGCCTGGCGAGGTCCTGCGACCACTGGCCGTGCACCGTCATCTCCACCACGGTGGTGCTCGCGTCGGCCGTGACGTGCACCGACACCGCTCGGCGGTCGGTCCCGGTGGTCACCAGATAGGGAGGTTGCGCACAGCGTGACCGCTCCACGTGGTCGACGGTGGTCACCGTCGACCGGCCCGGTCGGGCTCGCCGCGGTTCAGGCCGTCGGTGGGTCGACGGCCGGGCGCCGGACCTGTCGCCTGCCGTGGCGCACGGCGTTGCCCCGCGAGGGGTTCGAGGGCATGTGGACGAGGTGATGTCCGGTGGTCAAGGGAGCTCCAGGCACCTGGCAGGAAAGGGTGCGCTACCGAAGTCTGGAGCAGCGAGCGGCGATGAAGTGGCACCACCGCTGCACTCAACGATAGGTCAACCCGCCCCGGCCCGCCCGGCACGACGAGGCCCCGACGGGCCGGATCGCCTCTGGGGCTGCGTTCCGCACGAGCCGCCAGGGCGGCGCAGGATTCGACCGTGCCGACGCTCCACCCGCGGATGCCGGATCGGCGTAGGCTTGCGGTGAGACGCGGCCTATGCGGCATTGTCGCCCGCGTCCTGCCACTGATGCGTATTTCTGCCGCCTGGACCTCGCGGGAACGACCGACGTCCGGCACCTCGACCGGGGTGTCGGTCCCGTGTTCACCGATGGTGTGGCTCGAAGGAATCTGTGATGTTCAGTGACGCCCTGACCCATCCGACCGACACTCAGGTCGCCGCCCACGCTCTTGCCGAGGCCGCCGCCATCGGCGGGTACGCCCCGTCCATCTGCAACACCCAGCCCTGGCAGTGGCGGCTCACCGCTGACACGCTCGAACTGCGTCTCGCCTCCGAGCGGATCATGGGGGTGACCGACCCCGAAGCGCGCCTGGCGACCTTGAGCTGCGGTGCGGCCCTGCACCATGCGTACGTGGCGTTACGGGCCCAGGGCTGGCAGGCCACGGTGACGCGGACACCGCTCGACGGCGATCCCGGCGTGCTCGCCCGGCTCCGCGTGGCCGGCCGGGAGCCCGCCGACCCGGTGTCGATCGAATGTCTGCGGGCCATTCCGCTGCGGCACACCGACCGGCGCCCGATCAGCGGTGAGCCGATCGCCCCGGCTGCCCTCGCCGACATCATGGCGGCCTTGCACACCGGGGACACCGAGCTGCACACGCTGCGACCCGATCAGGTCGGCGAGCTGGCCGCGGCGGTCGGTCATGCGCAGCGCAGCGAGGCAGTGGACCCCGCCTGGCGGGCGGAGCTCGCGATGTGGAGCGGCGGCATCCGATCATCCGGGTCGGGTGTCCCCGACGCGGCGATCCCGGTCCGGGCCGCACCGACCACGGTGCCGGGCCGCGACTTCGGTCATCACGGTGAACTGCCGGTCGGGGCCGGACACGACGAGTCGGCGGTGTTCGTCATGCTCTACGGTCGTGGCGACGCCCCGATCGACTGGCTGCGTGCCGGTGAGGCGCTGTCCGCCGGTTGGCTCACCGCTACCGCACACGGCGTCGGCGTGGTGCCGTACAGCGCCCCGATCGAGGTGATCGCCAGCCGTCAAGCCATGCGGGCGATCATCGCGAGCGTGGGACACCCGTACCTGCTTCTGCGCCTCGGCCGGCAGGATGCCGCGGCCGGCCAACCGCCGCACGCGCCGCGCCTGCCCGTCGAACAGATCATCCGACGCGCCTGATCCGGGCTCCGCGATCTGCCGGGGGTACGACGTGAGTCGTACAGCGGCGCCGGGCTCCACCAGAGCTCTCAGTCGAGGGCCATCACTTGGATGTCGGGCATCGCACGGGCCATCATGTGCAGCCGTTGCGCGGACACCTCGCGTCGCAGCAGCGGGAAACTCGTCCCTCTCCTGCCCCGTGGCATGGTCGAGCAGCCCGTCGGGAACGACCGCGAAATCGGCGTCGAAGTCGGGGTGCCCGGTGCCCGGTGCCCCGGCCCAGCTCGGCGAGCGATCGTTCCATCCGCGTGCCCTGCGCCTGACAAGCGAGGGCGATGGCGTCGCCGTTCAGGCCCGAGGGCCCCGCCGTTCCGATTCAGTACTGAGGGTGATCGCCGAACTCTGACGGGTTGATATACGGTTACGAGGCCGGGAACGACGCCTCGTCGCCGGCCCGCTACCCCAGCCCCTGGTGGGCGCACCCGTTCTGAGAAGGTGCCCGGGAGTAGCTGTGAACCTTGCCCACTGTCCGGCCAGGACGCCCTTTCTGGTCCGACCGGACCACCGCCTCAGGCGCACGGACGTTGCACTGTGACCGCTGCCGACCGGCGCCCGCGGGCTCGGCCGGCGTACGCGCCGGCCCCGCTCGTCCTCGTCACCGGCGGTGTCGGCGTGGGCGTGGCCGTCACCACTGACCCCGGCATGGCGGTGGCCGAACTGACGGCACACGGCACCTGGTCCGCTCACCTGGGCGAGCGCGTGTCCGCCGCGCTGGACCTGTGCCTGGCCGGGCCGTCCGCCTCGGTCATCGTCGACCTGCACGGTCTTGAAGATCCCGACGGGGCGAGCCTGCCGTTCTGGATGGCGCTGTGGCAACGGGCCCGGTTCGCGACCACACCGGTGCGCGTGACGTTCTGCCTGCCCGTCACGGCAGTGTTGAGCCGGCGCATCCGGCGTCTCCAAGGGCCGCAGCCCACGGTGTTCGCCACCGTGCCGGAGGCTCGCGCGGCGATCGCCGAGCGGATGTCCCGTGCCGACCGTCCACAGGTCCGTCTGAAGCCCCGGCCGGCATCCGTGCGAGACGCCCGCGCGCTCGTCGACCAGGCGTGTGAGGCGTGGCGTCTCCCGGACCTGATCCAGCACAGCCGCCTGATCGTCCCCGAGCTGGCTGCCAACGCGGTGGAGCACGCCGGCACCGACTTCATCGTCACCGTGGCACGCGGCGGCACCGGGCTGCACGTCGCCATCCATGACTGCGCCGCCGGCTACCCGCGCCTGAGCGTGCCGAAGCTCGTCAGTCCGCAGGCCCCGCTCGACGAACGGGGGCGGGGCCTGCGGCTGGTGAACATGATCGCCGCGGCTTGGGGCGCGATGCCGACACGCGGGGGCAAGGTGGTGTGGGCCACGGTGACGTGATCCCGCGTCGCGGTTAGCAGTGTCCTATGCGGCGATGTGGTGCTGGAGGGTGGAGACGAGGGCGAGCGTCGACTCGGCACCCTGGTTGAGGTTGACCCCGTGCAGCGTCAGCCCGTCGTAACCACCGCCGGTGGCCGGGTCCCACATGATCTGGCCGACGTCGTTGTCACCGAGGAACCAGGCGATGCACCTGCGCACCGCCTCGTACCAGATCTGGTCGGCGGTGATGGCGGCGGCGGTGGCGCAGGCGTCCGCCAGCGCGGCCACCTCGATCGGTTGCTGGTCGTGCCGCAGCCGGGGGCCGCCACGCTGCCAGCCCGCCGCCGGCAGGACGGACAGGTGGCCGTCGCTGAGCTGGATGTCCAGCAGCCACGTCAGCATCCGCAGGCCGGCGATCAGCACGGGTGGGTCGTCGAGCAGGTCACCGGCCGCGATGAGGGCTTCGGCGAGGGCGGCATTGGCATAGGTGAGCCGGTCCTGCGGCCACGGCCAGCGCGGATCGGGGTCCGGACGCCCGATGGCGGCCGCCGCGTCGGTCAGCAGGGCGGCGGCCGGCTCGTTGCCGGGATCCACCCGGAGCAGCTCGGCGGCGCCCAGCGCGGCGAAGGCCATGGCCCGCGGGTCGGCGGCCCGGCAGGCAGCTCCCCGGGTGAAGACGAGCAGGGCTTCCCGGCGGATCCACGGGATCGGGGATCGGGCGGCGGCGGTGCCGAGGCCCCACAGGGCTCGTCCCCACCAGTCGCCCAGTGCCGGCTGATCGGTCCAGGAGCGGGTGAAGGACAGCCGGTTGTGGAACGCGCCGTGGGCGTCCTGCGCGTGGCTGAGGAAGGCCAGATAACACTCCGCGAGGCGCACCACCTCGGCGGACGGGTCGGCCTCGCGGCTGGTGACGATCAGGCCGCGGGCCACGTCGTCGGTGCAGTACCCGTGTTCGCGCCGGACGGTGGCGTGCCGGGCGTGCTCGAACAGGCCGGTGTCGTCGGTAAGCCGTGCCAGGTGGGCGAAGGGGGGCGCGGGAACGGCCCGGCCCGGTCTCGCCGCCGTGGCGGTGGCACCGGCGGTCATGTCCCGGCCGCCGCGACCGGGCTGGCGCCGGCGGCGACGAGGGTCGCGGCCAGATCGTGATAACGCCGGGCGACGGCGGGCCACCGCAGGGTCGGTTCGGCCTGATCGTCGCGCTCGCGCAGGGCGGCGGCGACCGCGGGCTTGGTGAGGATCTTCCGGATGGCGGTCGCCAGGGCGGCCGGGTTCTTGTGCGGCACGACCAGGCCGGGCCCGTCGGTGAGCAGCTCCACCGCGTGCGGGAAGGCCGTGGCGACGACCGGGATCCGCGCCGCCACCGCCTCGACGAGGACGCCCGAGGTGACCTGCTCGGTGGAGTCGTACGGCAGCACCACGACATCGGCGGACCGGATCAGGGCGCCGAGCGCCGCCTCGTCCAGATAGGACGACTCGTAGCGGACGTTGTGCGCGACGCCGAGGGCCGCGCCGAGCTGGTGCAGGCTCGCCCGGTACGCCTCGCCGTGCTGCTCGACGACCTTGGGATGGGTCCGGCCGGCCACGGTGTAGACCGGCGCCGGATCGAGGCTCTTCAGGCGGGCCAGGCTCCGCAGCGCCCACTCGATGCCCTTGCCCGGGCCCAGCAGGCCCCAGGTGAGCAGGTGCGGCCCGGGGTGCCGGCGGGTCGGCGGCCCGGCGAAGTCGGAGGCGCCGTGCGGGATCACCGAGACCTTCGCGGGGTCGACGGCGTAGCCGGTGACCAGCCGGTCGTGCGCGGCCACGGTGATGGTCACGACCGCGCCGGCGGCCGCGGCGATCTGTTCGAGCAGCGACTTCTGTCTCGGGGTGGGCCGGGCCAGCACGGTGTGCAGGACGACGATGCTGGGCACGGTGAGCCGGCGCAGGACGGACAGGACCTCGCCGCCGTCACGACCGGGATAGATGCCGTACTCGTGCTGGACCACGGCGACGTCGAAGGTGTTCAGCACCTCGGCGCTGTCGCGCCAGCCGGCCGGTGACGCGCCCGCCCAGGTGTGCACCACCGCGGGCGTGGGTGTGAGGTCGTCGCCGGTCGCCGTGACCCGGACGACCCCGCTGGGGTGGCCGGCCTCGTGCAGGTGGGCGGCGAGCGCGGCGTTGAAGGTCGCCAGCCCGCAGCGGGTGGGCGGATGGGTGCTGAGCAGGCCGTACCTGAGGCCTGTCACGAGGTCTTTTCTTCGGCCAACCGGGCGGGATCGAGGCGGAGCATGGCCAGCAGCCCGCCGTGCCGGTCGAGTTCGATGTCCTCCGGCAGCTCGCGGTCGACGAACTTGGCCCGGTCGTGCTGGCCGCGCTCGCGCAGAGCGGCGAGGACGGCGGCCTTGGCGATGGTCATGATGGTGTCAGCTCTCTGGAATCAGTTGTCGGCGATGGACGGAGCCGCCGGATTCTGGAGCGACAGGCCCCAGACTACGCCAGTCACGGCGCCGGCCGCCGGTGCGTCGGCATCGGCGCCGCCACGGGCGATGCCGACGCCGGTCAGGGCCGCAGGTCGGTACGAACGGTCTCAGTCCCGGGATCCACGGGGTACGACAGATGCTGGTGCACCATCGACCATCCCGAATCGGTGCGCCGGAACACGCGGGTGCCCCGGGACCACGTCTCGGTCACCTGTCCGTCCGCCGCTTCGACCCGCACCCGGTCGAGGCCCCACGCGACCGCGAGGTCGTCCGCGGTGACGACGGTGAGGTCCGGTACCTGCCAGCTCACCGCGCCGTCGGCGTCCAGCCCGTCCCGGCAGACCTCCCGGACCTGGGCCCGGCCGACGTGCGCCAGGGGCGCCACGTGCTCGTACGAGACGACGTCGTCGGCGATGCCGGCCATCAAGCCGTCCAGGTCCTTCGCCGCCGTCTGCCCGGACCACTGCTCGTGCAGAGTCCTGATCTCCTGTTCCGCGGCTGCCCGGCCGGCGGGTTCGGTCAGCGGGAACGAGTGATGTTCGTGGGCGACGATCCACCGGCCCGCCTCCTTGCGGAGCCCCAGCGTGATCCGCAGCCGATGACCGGGATCGCGGGCGAGCTCGTCCGGCATACCGCACCGCAACAGCAGGTGGGCGAAGGCGACGTCGGCTCCGGCGGTCACCTCGGTGGTGACGATCTCGAAGACGGCGCCGACGGCCAGCCAGCGGAAGAACGGCGGCCAGGTCTCCCGGTACGCGCCGATGCCGCGGACCCCGTCCTGCGGCGGCGGCACGTCGAACATCACGATGTCGCGGGCGTGATCGGCCACGACGCCCGGCAGGTCACCCGCCCGGACGGCGGCCGCCCAGCGCTCGATCAGCTCGGTGATGACTTTCTCGTCGTCCCGGTTCTGGTGCACAACCATGTGTGCCTCCTTTCACCGGTACAACCCGGCGCGCGCGCGGAATCCATCGCCGCACCGAAGATCCGGTCAGGGTCCGGCCGGCAGCATCGGTGGCAGACCGAACACCACGAGATCGGCGTCCAGGAACGACACGACCTCCTCGACGGCCCCGTCACGCAGCGCCAGGACGTCGAGACCTCCGGGAAGGTAGGCGCCCCGCTGCTCGTCCCAGCGATAGGTGCCGAAGGCCGGCTGACCGTTAGCGGTCGTGTGCACGAAACGCCACCGGTAGGTCAGCGGGCCGGCCAGCAGGAACTCGCGGACCGCCGCCCGGCCGGCGAACCAGGTGGGCACCGGCGGCATCGAGTACCGCGCGTCTTCGGTGAGCAGCGAGACGATGGTGCCGACGTCGCCTGACTCCCACGCCCGCGCGTACCGCCGGGCCAGGTCCCGCACGGCCTCGTCGCCGAGCCGGCGCAGCGTCGCCTGCTGGGTCACGGCGGGCAGCGCCGGGTCGAGGACCGCACGGGCCCGCTGCATCGCGCTGTTGACAGCGGCCACGCTCGTGTCGAGCTGGCCCGCCACCTCGCGTGCGCTGAAACCCAGCACCTCCCGCAACAGCAGCACCGCGAGTTGCCGGCCGGACAGGCGCTGCAGCGCGGTGACGAACGACAGCTCGACGCTCTCCCGCGCCAGGGCCCGCGGCTCCGGGCCCAGGCGGTCGTCCGGGTAGGGCTGCAACCAGGCCACCTCGGTGCCGGCGGCGTCGTCGAGATCAACGGGAAGCTCCCGCCGGCCCCGCCCGTCCAGCATCGAGAGGCACCGGTTGGTGGCGATCCGGAACAGCCACGGCCGGACGGATCCGCGGTCCTCGAACCGGTCGAGCGCCCGCCACGCCCGGACGAGAGTCTCCTGGACAGCGTCCTCGGCATCGTGGAAGGAACCCAGCATGCGATAGCAGTGCGCGTGCAACTCACCGCGGAACGGGCCGACGACGGCAGCGAACGCGTCCGCGTCCCCCGCCCGCGCCGCCACCAGCAGAGCCGACTCGGAAACCGGGACCAAACGACGATCAACCCTTCTGGTGTACGACCTGAGCACTCACCCGGCGGCGCGCTGATCCCGGTGCGGGGCGTAATCCAGCAGCACCGGCGCCTGGCACAGGTTCAGCAGCAGGTCGAGCGACGGCCCGGCCGTGCTGATCCGCACCAGCCCCCGCTCGTGACCGTCGGCCGAGCCGAGAGCGTACAACGCGCGCAGGCCGGTGAGGTCGCAGAAATCCAGCGCGGACAGGTCCAGGTCCACCCGCCGGCCGGGGTGGCCGTCGAGGATCGCGGACAGCCGCCGGCGGAACGCGGGCGCGGTGGCGATGTCCAGGTCACCGGTGACCGCGACCAGGACGACGCCATCGTGGCCGCCCACCTCGGTGACGGTGAGGCGTTGTTCGATCTCGTCGACGAAAGGATCGCTGTCGTGTCGGGTGTTCATCGTCGGGGCTCCGCTGCGATCGGCGTCTCAGGGGCGGCCATGGCTGGAGGCGAGACAGGGCTCCTCCGCCTCCCGGCGGATTCGCTTTCAAGTTACTCCCGTCGGCGGATGCCGAGAGCGCGCGGAAGTGACAATCTGCCGGGCTGCCTCGAACGGGGGACGCGCCCACCGCCGTTGTGCCATCCTCGACGAATCTGGTTGCCGTTCCGCCGACCGGGTAACTCTGTGCCTGCCGCAGTCTCCGCCCCACGGTGACGCGGCGGCCGTCCAGACTCCGCGGCCTCGTCCGCACGCCCCGTTCGCCCGTCCGGCCATCCCGTGCGAGGCAAGCAGATTTTTAGGAGTCGCGCCATGAGCGCACCTGTCACGCAGCGGCCGAGACCGGCCGGCAGCGATTTCGCCGCCCTGAACCGTCAGATCGTCGACGCCGGGTTGCTCGAGCGGCGACCCGCCTATTACGCGGTGCGGATGAGCGTCGTGACCGCCTTGTTCCTCGGCGGATGGGCGGCCTTCTTCCTGGTCGGCTCCTCCTGGTGGACCGTCGCGGTGGCCGCCGTGCTGGGGGTGACGTTCTCGCAGGCGGGCCTGCTGGCGCACGACGTGGCGCACCGGCAGGTGTTCCGGACGAAGCGGCCCAGCGCCCTGGTCGGCCGGCTCGCGGCCAACGTCGGGATCGGCATGAGTTACGGCTGGTGGATGGACAAGCACACCCGCCACCACAACAACCCCAACCACGACGATCTCGACCCGGATGTCCGACCCGAGGTGCTGATCTGGGCCACCGAGTCGGCCTGGGGCCGCCGCGGGGTGAAGGGGTTCATCAGCCGTCACCAGGCCGGGCTGTTCTTCCCGCTGCTGACGCTGCTCAGCATCGACCTACGCATCTCCAGCATCAAGGCGCTGCGGCACCCCGGCATCAAGCACCGCGGCCTGGAGGCGGGGCTGATGGCCCTGCACTTCGTCGGCTACGCGTCCGCGCTGCTCCTGGTGCTGTCGCCGGCGCAGGCCCTGGTGTTCTTCCTCGTGCACCAGGCGGTGTTCGGGGTGTACCTCGGGATGACGTTCGCGCCGAACCACAAGGGCATGCCGCACCCGACCGGCGACGAGGACTACCTGCGCAAGCAGGTCGTCACCTCGCGCAACGTCACCGGCGGACCGCTGATCGACATGGCGCTGGGCGGCCTGAACTATCAGATCGAGCACCACCTGTTCCCGGCGATGCCCACGCCGAACCTGCGCAAGGCACAGCCCATCGTCCGGGCGTACTGCGAGCGGGTCGGCGTGCCGTACGTGGAGACGAGCCTCGTCGAGTCGTACCGGCAGGCGCTGCGCTATCTGCACGAGGTCGGCGCCCCGCTGCGCGAGGCGCGATCGAGGTAGGCCCGCGCCGGGCCGACGGGCAACCCGGCCCCGCCGCCGCGAGAACCGTTGTGTGAAGTTCGGGTGCGCTGCGCGCCCGAACTTCACACGCTCAGGCTGTCAGATCCGGCAGGGTGGGAAGCTCGGTGACGATGGCGTTGGCGACGTTGCTGAGGCGGCGGTTGTTCGTGCGGGCGTGGTGCCGGATCAGCGTGAACGCCTCGTCCGGGGTCAGCCCACGGGCCTGGGCGACGATGCCTTTGGCCTGCTCGATGACGATCCGGCTGTTCAGCGCGCCCTGGAGTTGCTCGGTGAGCACCTCGCCGCGCCGGATGGCGCGCTCCTGCAGCAGCCCGATCACGGCGACGTCGGCCAGCGACTGCACGATGGAGGTGTCCGCGTCGTCCAGCTCGGTGGCGCTGCCGAACACGCCCATCGCCCCGATCACCTCCCGGCGCAGGCGCAACGGGAACGCGTGCACCGACTCGAAGCCGCTCCGCGCGGCTCGGGGTGCGAACTGGGGCCACTTGTCCGTCGCCGCGGCCAGGTTCACGTTGGTGACCGGCCGGGCGCTGCGGAACGCGTCCAGGCACGGGCCGTCATCGTGCTGCAGCTGGAACAGCTCCAGGAGCCGGGCGCTCTCGTCGGACGCCGCCATGAAGGTCAGCCGGCCGCGGTGGTCGGCGAGCATCAGCCCGACCTCGCCGGTGTCGAACAACCCGGCCACCTGCCGGGTGAGCATCTGGAGGAACTCGACGACGTCGAACTCGTCGACGAGCGTGTCGGCGACCTTGACGAACAATGTCGCGAGCCGTTCGGCGGAAACAGTGGTCACAGCGGTTTACCGCCCCTCTCCGGTTACGGTTCCGACGGCGGTCACGACTGGTCGCTGTCGAACGAAAGCCTACGCGCGACGACGTCGCGCGCCACATCGCCCAGCGGCCGGTCATGGGCG
The DNA here is from genome assembly GCF_056134165.1 of Actinoplanes sp. 13. Lineage (NCBI taxonomy): Bacteria > Bacillati > Actinomycetota > Actinomycetes > Micromonosporales > Micromonosporaceae > Actinoplanes > Actinoplanes sp. 13. Next base: position 15,765 of record NZ_JBVYOQ010000002.1, read on the forward strand.
TACGCAAAGGCCCGCAGTTGCGCCAGCGCGTCGGTCAGCGAGGTTCCCAACTGCACCGCCACCATCCCCTGCGCCTGGAACAGCTCCGCACGCTGGCCCATCACCTCGTCCAGCCCGTCGGCCACCGTGCCCGGGGCGGCCTCCGCCTGCCCGTCGAGCAGCGTCGTGACTGCCACGTCGGCGAACGTCAGCGCGTCGCGGAACTGGCCGGTCGTCAGGGAGCCCGGCTCGACCCGGAACACGTCGAGAGCGCCGAGGCGTGCGGCGCCGACCTGCAACGGGAACGCGAATACCGCTCGCATGCCGCGGCCGTGCAACTCGGACGCGTAGCCCGGCCAGCGCCGCATCGCACCGTCGGCGAGGTCGGGCACCAGCACCGGCAGACGGGTGGTGAACGCGTCCAGACACGGACCCTCACCCAGCGTGAACTGCAGCTCCTCGAGCGGTCCATAGGCCGGCTCGGACACCGCCGCCACACCTCGCATCCCTTGTCCCGCGACCACACTCACCCCCACGCCCGAGGCGGACAGGGCGCGTTCCGCGGCCTTGCACAAGCGGCGCAGGATCCCGGCGGCGCCGGCGCGGTCACCGGGCCGTGCCGGCTCGTCCCCGATCAGGCGGGCCACCCGGACGATGCGCTCATCCACGGCAGTCACCGGGCGGTCCCGCGCGCCGGGGCCACACTGCTTCGAGCCGATAGCAACTCCGCACGGCTGCACCTCTCCCTGACACGGGGAACCGCCGAGGGCCAGGGCAGCAGCATGTCCGACATTTTTGCCTGTACACGTGACACTACGCCACCCGGGCGGCCATCTCTCGGCCGCCACGTCCGGGCGCGGGCACGGCGCCGGGGCCGGCTCCGTCAGTGGATGCCGGCCCCGTTCGCAGGTCGTACCCTGCTCAGCTCTTGAAGGCGTCCTTGATCTTCTCGCCGGCCTGCTTGACGTTCGACGACGTCTCGTCCGCCTTGCCCTCGGCCTTGAGGTCCTTGTCATCGGTGGCCTCGCCGACGCCCTGCTTGGCCTTGCCCGCAACTTCCTGGGTCTTGTTCTCGATCTTGTCGTCGAGTCCCATGACGATCCTCTCCCGCGCCCGCGCACGGACCTCGTCGGCTGACGACGTCTCGCTGAGCGGCGGTGCTCACCCAATGGTGCCCGTGGCTGGTGGCGCGAAACGCTTCGCCGGTTCCCGATCGGCTGCGCGGTCCCGGTTGGCACGCCCCCGGGGCCCACCTCCCGGGTGACGTTCGGTTGCTCGGGTGGGACACTCGGCAGGTGAAGCGATCACCACGGCGATTTGCCGATTGCGTCGGCGCCTAGTGTGGCCGCGGGTCCGCCGGTCCCGCCGGGGGAGCCGGACGGTGGACCGGCCGTCGACGGCGAAGGTCCCGTTCCCGGCGCTGCTGGAGGACGACCTCGACGACTTCTACGACAACGCTCCGTGCGGCTTCGTCTCGACGCTGCCGGACGGCACGATCGTCAAGGTCAACGTGACCCTGCTCACCTGGCTGGGTCACCCGGCCGCCGACCTGATCGGTCAGCGGCGGTTCGTTGATCTTTTCACCCCGGGCAGCCGTCTCTACCACGAGACGCACTGCGCGCCGCTGCTCTGGCTGGGGAAAGACGTCAAAGGCGTGGCGGTGGAGCTGCGGGCCGCCGACGGCACCGTGCTGCCGGTCCTGATCACCTCCACCGTCAAGGTCGGCCCCGACGGCACGTCGCAGCTGATCCGCACCACCGTCTTCGACGCCCGCGAGCGGCGCGCGTACGAGAACGAGCTGTTGGCGGCCCGCCGCACCGCCGACCGGGAACGGGACCGGCTCCGCCTGCTCGCCGGCGGCCTGCAGCGCAGCCTGCTGCCCGCGTCGCTGGCGGTTCCGCCCGGCATGACCACGGCGTCGCTGTATCACATGGCGTCCGCCGACGAGGTCGGCGGCGACTTCTACGACCTGTTCCCGCTGTCCGGCGACCGGTGGGGCTTCTTCCTCGGCGACGTGCGGGGAAAGGGGGTGGCCGCGGCCGCGGTGACCGCCGCCGCCCGATACACCCTGCGGGCGGCCGCCGTCTACGACTCCGAACCCGTCGCCGTGCTGCGCAACCTCAACACCGTCGTGTACCAGGACTACGCCACGCCGGGGCACCGGCACTGCACCGTCGTCTTCGGCGTCCTGGAGCGGCGGGGCGGTGGCTGGACCGCGACGGTTGCCTCCGGTGGTCACCCACCGGCCCTGGTGATCCGGGCCGACGGCTCCGCCGGGTACCACACCACGGACGGCGGCACGCTCATCGGCATCCTGGCCGAGCCGCGCCTGGTCGCCCGGACGATCTCGCTGGAGGTGGGCGACACCCTGATCCTCTACAGCGACGGGCTGACCGAGGCCCGGACCCGCACCGGCGGGCGTTACGGCGACCAGGCGCTGCTGGAGTTCGCGCGCGGGCTCGGCCCGATCGGCGCCCCGGCCGTCGTCGACGCCATCGCCGGCCTGCTCACGACGTTTGCCGAGGTCGACGACGACGTCGCGGTGATCGCGCTGACCGTGGGCGACGAGCGGGCGGCGCGGGGCTGAGCGTCGCCGGCGGGGGCGTGCTACGGTCGACGAGTTGCAGTTGTGATTCCGTTGACGTTACCGGCGCCTGATGGGTATCCAATCCCAGATCAGGCGCCTTTTGTCATGTCCCGCCGGTGCGGGGCGGAAGCGATTGCCGCGCTGTCTTTTCCATCCGATTGAGGAGCACTATGACGACAGGCACCGTGAAATGGTTCAACAGCGACAAGGGCTTCGGCTTCATCGCCCAGGACGGTGGTGGCGCTGACGTGTTCGCCCACTTCTCGGCCATCGAGACGAGCGGGTACCGCAGCCTCGAGGAGAACCAGCGGGTCGAGTTCGAGATCACCCAGGGTGCCAAGGGGCCGCAGGCCTCGAACATCCGCCCGCTCTGACTCGTTCCGGCCGGGCGGCCCACCGATGTGGTGGGCCACCCGGCCGGCGCCTATCGCGGCGGCATGCCCGCCGCGGCCACGCCCGGCCGGCTCAGGCCGGCGCAGCAGCCTGCGTCACGGGCTCCAGCTCCCGCCAGCCACTGCTCGAACCGCGCCACGCATCGGCGACGATCAGTGCGGACCCGCGCCCCGGGCACTCCTGCACGCGATAACGCCCCGCCGCCCCGCCGATCTGGACCAGGACGTCCCACCGGGAGCCGTCGCTGCGAATGTAGACATCGCGCCGGGAGCGCGTTGTGCTGCTGCCGTTCCACCAGTGCCGCTGAACCATCACCGGGCAACCGTACAGGCGTGCAGCGCGCCGATGGTCTCCCGCAGGCACCAATCGACGAACAACCCTTGAAGGATCTTGTATGACACCGATTCACGACCACGCCGACCTGTTCCGGGCGCCGTCCGCGCCGTCCGCGGTCGGCACCCCGGGCCGGCCGGGATCAGCCGTCGACGGCAGCGCCGCGGCGATGCGCCGGCTGCGCCACCCGTTCGCGGTCCTCGCCGACCGGTCGCCCGGGACGGCCGAGACCCAGCACGCCATGTAGGACACCCGTCCTCCCCGGGTGCCGGGGCCGTCCTTCGCCGGTCGCCGAACGGGACAGCTGACAGGAGCCGTCAGCCGCCCCGCCGGGCGCCGGTCACACCAGGCTGTAGCCGGTGGCGTAGCACGGGCTTGCGGTCAGTGAGTACACCCCGGCGTAGGGCAGGTACCCGTAGAAGATGTTGCCGTTGGAGCAGTAGACGTAGATCGTCGCCGGGATGGCGACGGAGCAGCCGATGGTCGACGTGACGCCGTCGTAGCCGTCGAAGGTGCAGAAGCCGGGCAGCGGACCGCGCGCGGTAGCGCCGGCCGGAACGGCTCCGGCCCGCTTGACGTCGGCCTTCTGAGCCTTCTTCGCGACGGTGGGCGCCACCCGGGGCAGCGCGGAGCCGGTGGCCGCCGGAACGGCGTCGTGGGCCGGAGCGGCCTGGGCCGGGACGGCCAGGAATGCGGCGGCCAGCAGAGCGACGGCGGTGCCGAACAGAGCCAGCAGGGCCGAGCGGACGGTACGGGTCATCTCTTCCTCCCCAAACTGAACGATATGGACCGGCTCAGCCTCGCGGGCCGCGTTGGACGGGCGCTGGACGGTGGCCGGACGCGTCGCCGTGCAGCAGTTGCCGATACGCCGAGACCAGCTCGGGAGCCGGATCGACACCCAGTTCCTCGGCCAGCCGCAGACAGGTCGAGCGATAGACCTCGAAGCCCCGGGCACGCTGCCCGGAGGCGTGCCAGGCGCGGACGAGACGGGCCTGCGCGGACTCGTCGAGCGGGTGCCGCACGGCATCCTCGGCGAGCATGGCCAGCACGTCGGTCGCCTGGCCGGAATCGGTCATCAGCTCGCCGTACCGAGCTACCACCTGGCGGTGTTCCACGGTCAGTGCGGTGACTTCCGGATGGGTGGCCAGCAGCGGCACGTCGGCGAGCGGCGGGCCGTGCCACAGATCGAGCGCCCGTGCGAAAGCGGCGATCGCCGCCCCGCTGTCGCGGGCGCGTTCAGCTCGGCGGGCGGCGCGGACCGTACGCCGGAACTGGATCGCGTCGACGGTCGCGGTGTCCGCGAGAAAGGCGTAACCGTCGGCGACAGCCGGCAGGGCGAGGCTCTTCGCCCGGGCCGGACGGTCCGGTTCCAGCAACCGGCGCAGCCGCTTGGCATATGTCTGGAGCACGTTGGCCGCGGCCCGGGGCGCGTCAGCCGGCCACAGCGCGTCGACCAGGGCCTGCCGGGTCAGTGGCTGACCGGCCATCAGCGCCAGCAGGCCGAACAGCGCCCGCTGGCCGGGTGGGCCGACCTCGGCCTCGGTCCCGTCCCGCCACACCCGGATACGTCCGAGAATTTGCACGTCGAGCACCTGCGGTCCCCCTTGTCCACCGGTTGTGCCGTCGTGCGGGGGGTTCGGCCACGGGTGCGCGGTGGATGGGTGGCCGACGGCTTCCGGACAGTGGGACGGATCAAGGGATTCCGGAAGTTTTAGCCGCCACGTATACCTTTCAGCCCTGACCAGACATTGACAGCCATCAACCTCCGACCTAGCCTTCGAGCGAAGTTCCGGTTGTTAACCGAAACTTCCGAAGACGTTCACGTGCTCGGAGGAGACCGGATCATGTCCGAATTCGCCCTGCTCGGGGCCGACCTGGTGGCCATCACCGCGCTGGTGTTCGGGCTGTACTTCCCACGGCACCGGCGCCGCGATCTGGTGGTCGCCTACTTCGCCGTCAACGTCGGCGTGCTGGCGGTGGCCGCCGCGCTGCGCACCAGTGACGCCGGTGCGGGTCTCGGGCTGGGGTTCGCGCTGTTCGGCGTGCTCTCCATCATCCGGTTGCGCTCCACCGAGCTGGACCAGCACGAGGTCGCGTACTTCTTCTCGGCCCTCGCGCTGGGCCTGCTGGGCGCCCTGGAGACCGCGTCCGTCTGGCGCAACGTCGCGCTGATGGGCCTGATCCTTCTTGTCCTGGCGCTCGTCGACAACCGGTGGCTGCTCGGCCGGTACAGGCAGCAGATCGTCGTCCTCGACTCCGTCGTGACCGGCGAGGACCAGTTGGTCCGCCGGCTGGAGGAGCTGCTGGGGGCCAAGGTGCACTCGGCCCGCCTGCTGCGGGTCGACCTGATCAACGACTCCACGCTGGTCGACGTGCGGTATTCCGGGCCGTCCGGGAAGTCGGTCGCCCCGGTCAGCCCGGCGACGTACGCGGCGCAGCGATGAGGGCGGCGCTGGCCGGGCTCGCCCCGGTCGGGCTGGCCGAGATGGAGGAGCGCGCCGCCCTGCAGAGCCGGTTCGACCGTAAGTACATCGTGCCGGTCAGCGAGGCGCAGTGGCTGCTGGACGCGCTGGCGCCGGACGCGCGGGTCCTCGAGATCGACGGCCTGCGGCACTTCACCTACGAGTCGTTCTACCTCGACACCCCCGATCTGGCCAGCTATCTGCGCACGGCGTACCGGCACCGCCGCCGCTTCAAGATCAGGACCAGGACGTACGTCGACTCCGGTGTCTGCCGGCTGGAGGTCAAGGTGCCGGGACCGCGCGGCAGCACGGTCAAGTACCGGGCGCCGCACGAGCCCGGGGAGCGACTCGCCGGCGCCGGGCTCGCCTTCCTCGACGACGTCTTCGCCCGCCACGGCCTGACACCCGCCGACCGCGCCGGCCTGGCACCCACCCTGCGCACCGCGTACCTGCGGTTCGCCCTGCTGCTGCCCGCCGCCGACAGCCGGGTCACCGTCGACACCGACCTGCGGTGGGCCGCCGACGGCCGGGAGCTGCGGCTGCCCACGTTCGCCATCGTCGAGACCAAGACCGGCTCGACCGCCTCGTACGCCGACCGCCTGCTGTGGAACCGGGGCCATCGTCCCGTCGCCCTCTCCAAATACGGCACCGGGCTCGCCGCGCTCCGCACCGAACTGCCGGCCGCGCCCTGGCGCCGGGTGCTCAGACGTCATTTCACCGCCGCTTTCACCACGACCTTCACCGCCGCCGGAGAGGATGGCTGACGCATGCGACAAGCGATCATCGTGCTGAGCATCATCGGGATGCTCCTGACCCCGGTGCGCACCCCAGCCGCGGCCGCAGCGGCCGGCGACATCACGTTCTCGGTGCCCAGCGGCACGTTCCAAGGCTCGGTGACGGTCTCGCTGAGCACCGCGATCACCGGCGCCGAGATCCGGTACACCACGAACGGCACCCCGCCGGCCGCGACCTCGGCCACCTATCCCGGCCGGCCGCTGACCCTGACCGGGACGACCCAGCTGCGGGCCCAGGCGTACGTGAACGGCGCGGCCACCGGCGCGCCCGGCACCGCCCTGTACGTCGCGCGAGCGGTGGACACCCCGCACGACCTGCCGCTGATGCTGATCGACGTCTACGGCAAGGGCAAACCCGGACGCGACTACGTCGACGCCGCCGCGATGGTCTTCGACACCACGGCCGGGCGCACCTCGCTGTCGTCGGCGCCCAGCCTGGCCACCCGCACCGGTATCCACCTGCGCGGCCAGTCGTCCGCCATGTTCGACAAGGCGCCGTACCGGCTCGAGTTCCGCGACGACAACGATGACGACGCCGACCACCCGGTCCTCGGCATGCCCGCCGACTCCGACTGGGTGCTGCGCGGGCCGTTCAGCGACAAGTCACTGATCCGGGAAGCCCTCGCCTACGACCTCGGCCGGGAGATGGGCCTGGTCACGCCGCGCTACCGCTTCGTCGAGCTCTACCTCAACACCGACGCGGCGCCGGTCGCGGCCGCCGACTACCAGGGCGTCTACATGATCGTGGAGACCATCAAGAACAGTAAGGACCGGCTCGACCTCAAACAGCTCGACGAGGACGACACCACGCTGCCGAAGATCACCGGCGGATACATCTTCAAGTTCGAGTGGCTGGCCGCCGAGGAACCCACCCTCACCTGTACAGGACCGGCCGCGACCTGCTGGAACTACCTCGAGGTCGAGGATCCGTCCCCGCTGAACGCCCCGCAGCGGGCCTGGCTGACCCAGCACCTCCAGCAGTTCCACGACATGCTGCACAGCCCACGCCTCACCGACCCGCAGACCGGATATCGCTCCTGGATCGACGCCGGCTCCTGGATCGACCTGATCATCCTCAACGAGTTCACCCGCGAGATGGACTCCTACCTGCGCAGCACCTACTTCTACAAGGACCGGGAAGGCCCGATCACGGCCGGGCCGCTGTGGGATTACGACCTGACCTTCGGCACCGGCGGCTTCTTCGGCAACGAGCAGACCGCCGGATGGCAGCACCAGCAGACCCGTACGCCCCAGGCCAACGACTGGTTCCAGATCCTGCTCACCGACCCCTCCTTCCAGAACGACCTCAAGGCCCGCTGGCAGGAGTTGCGCCGCGGCCCGCTGTCCACCGCGGCCCTCAACACCCGGGTCGACGCGCTGACCGCACCGCTGACCGCGGCCGCCCAGCGCAACTTCCAGCGCTGGCCGAACCTGGGCAGCCGGATGATCGGGCCGTTCATCACCGACACCGCCCCCACCTGGAGCGGTCAGGTGCAGGTCATGCGCACCTGGATGACCCAGCGCGCGGCTTGGCTCGACGGCCCGGCAGCGTGGGGCGCGGGCAGCACGCCGCCGACCACGCCGCCGCCCGTTGGCGGATGCACGGCGGCCTACAGCCAGACGGGTCAGTGGAGCGGTGGCTTCCAGGGGGAGGTGCGGGTCACCGCGGGGGCAGCGCCCATCGCCGGGTGGACGGTCACCCTGACCTTCGCGAACGGGCAGCGGGTCAATCAGGGGTGGAACGCGGTGGTGACCAGCAACGGTCCGGCGGTGACGGCGCGCAACGAGAGCTACAACGGAGTTCTCGGCGCGGCGGCGAGCACGACGTTCGGGCTGCTCGGCTCCTGGACCGGCAGCAACACCCCACCGACGGTGACCTGCGCGGCCGGCTGACAGCGCGACAGTCGGGCGCTTGTGGACATTGGGCGATTGACTACCGGAAGCGGTAGTCAATCGTCCACGATCGCGGTGGGTGGCGAACGGTCAGAAGATGCGGATGGCGGCCTCGGCGGGGGCTTCGAGAAGGCTCTCGATCTCGTCGTCCAGGCGGACCAGTGTGAGGGAGGCGCCGGCCATGTCGAGTGAGGTGCAGTACTCGTTGACGTAGCTGCGGGAGACCGTGATCCCGCGGCCGGCCAGTTGCTGCTGGGCCCGCCGGAAGAGGATGTACAGCTCGCTGACGGGCGTCCCGCCCAGGCCGTTGATCATCAGGGCGACACGGTCGCCGGAGCGGTAGGGGAGGTCGTCGGCCACGGCCTCCAGCATGTCGTCGACGAGGGCGTCGGCGTTCTTGATCTTCCGCCGTTCGCGGCCGGGTTCGCCGTGGATGCCGACGCCGAACTCGATCTCGTCGGGGCCCAGGTCGAACAGCGGGGAGCCCTTGGCGGGTGGGGTGCAGGCGGTCAGCGCGACGCCGATCGTGCGGGTGACGTCGTTGACCCGGCGGCCGATGCGCAGCAGCTCGTCCAGGTCGGCGCCCTGTTCGGAGGCGGCGCCGACGGCCTTGATGACGAAGAAGTTGCCGGCCACGCCGCGCCGGCCGACCGTGTACGTCGAGTCCCGGACCGCTACGTCGTCGTCGATGGTGAGGATCTCGGCGCGGATGCCGTCCGCCTCGGCCATCTCCTTGCCCATGTCGAACGCCATCCGGTCGCCGGTGTAGTTGTTGACCAGCAGCAGGACGCCCTTCGGCGAGTTGAGCAGCCTCGCGGTCTCGTAGACGTAGTCCATCGGCGGCGCGGCGAACACGTCACCCGGGCACGCGGCGTCGAGCATGCCGCGGCCGACGGCCATCACGTGGGCCGGCTCGTGCCCGGAGCCGGAACCCTGGACGATCGAGACCTTGTTGTCGCGGGGCGCGTCGGCTCGCATGATCAGGTTGTGGGCGGGGATGTACTTCAGCTTGCCGGGGTTGGCCAGCGCGACGCCCTCCAGCATCTCGGCCACGTAGTTCTTCGGGTCGTTGATGAACTTCTTCATGACGGAGCCCCTCTCAGAACCGCACTGATCCGCTCGACGATGACCGCCACGGCGACCGCGCCGGCGTCCGCCGAATCCCTGCTGCGTTCGCCCGTGTAGGACGCCCGTCCGCGCCTGGCGAGCATGCCGCGGGTCGCCTCGGCCGCCTGGCGGGTGACCACGGCGGCCGCCCGCAGGGCCTTCTCGCCGTCCGCGCCGTCGGCGAACTCCCGTTCCAGGCAGTCGGTCATCGGCACCAGCGCGTCCAGCAGCGTCTTGTCGCCGACGTCCGAACGGCCGCGCGCCTTGATGCCCTCGATCGCCGCGCGCAGCATCGCCACCACCCGGTCGCCGGAGAGGTCCGCGGCGTCGCCGGCGGTGGCTCCGGCGCGCAGGAACGCCGTGCCCCACAGCGGGCCGGACGTGCCGCCGACCCGGGACGCGATGATCATGCCGCTGCGTTTGAGGAACGTCCCGGCGTCGGTGCGGTCGATGCCGTCCCAGCCGTCCAGCAGCTTCTCGAAGCCGCGGGCCAGCGAATAACCGAGGTCGCCGTCGCCGACCACGGCGTCGAGGTCGCCGAAGTACTTCTCGTTCTCGATCGCCGTCTCGGCGATCGTGCGGACCACCAGCTCGGTGTTCGCCAGCGCGGTGCCGGTCATCGCCGCGCCTCCAGGCAGGCTCGCAGGTCGTCGAGGGTCAGGAACGGTCCCGGGCGCACCCCGCCGCGGTCGGCCAGCACCTCGATCGGTGGGCGGTCCGGGTCGCCGAGTTCGGAGACGACCAGCAGCGCCTCGCCGAAGTCCTCGTCGCGGGTGTAGCCGTTGACGGTGATCAGGCAGCCGAGCCCGGCGCCGGTGGCGGCGAGCAGACCGTTGCGGGAGTCCTCCACCACCAGCGTGTCGGCGGGGTCGAGACCGAGCCGGTCGACGGTCAGCTGATAGATCGCCGGGTCGGGTTTCTTGGCCGGCACGATGTCGCCGGCGAACACCGGGATGCCGTCGGCGGCCGCACCGCCGACGGCGTTGACGAGCACAGCGCGTACCGAAGCTTCCTGGGACGTGGAACTGACCGCGACAGTCCATCCCGCCTCGCGTGCCGCCTGGATGATCCGGGCGACGCCCGGCCGGGCCGGAAGCCGGCCCTCGCTGACCAGCCTGGTGAACGCGGCGGTCTTCGCGTGGTGCCAGGTCCGCAGCAGATCGGTACGGTCGGCGTCACCGGCCGCCGCCGCGACAGCGGGATCGGCGAACAGCGACGCCATCCGCTCCTTGCCGCCGCCGATCCGCAGCAGCCGCGCGTAATCGTCCTCGCTCCACCGGACCGGGAGCCCGAACTGCTGGAACGTGGCGTTGAACGCCGGCAGGTGGCCGTGCCGTTCGGTGTCGGCGAGCACGCCGTCGCAGTCGAACACGAGCGCGGTCACCAGGCACGTCCCGAGCCGCCGAACAGGCGGATGTGCCGGCGCGCCATCTCGACGACCGCCGCCCGCTGGTGCCGGAACAGCGACGGCGGGTCCGAGGTGCCGTTCGCGGAGAGGAACGCGCGACTCGCGCCGAGATAGGACTCCTTCAGCGCGGTGGAGATGTTGACCTTGGCGCAGCCGCGGGCGATCAGATCGGTGAACTGCTCGTCGGCGAGTCCGGTGCCGCCGTGCAGGGCCATCGGGACGCCGGTGGCGGCGACCAGGTCGCTGACCCGGCGCGCGTTCAGGACCGGGGCCCGCTGATAGCGGCCGTGCGCGTTGCCGATGGCCGGGGCGAAGCAGTCGACGCCGGTGCGCTTGATGAAGTCGGCCGCCACCTCCAGGCTCTGCACCATCGGGGCGTAGTCGTTGCCGATGTCGTCCTCGACGCCCTGAATGCCCTCGATCTCGCCCTCGACGTGGGCGCCGGCGCGGCGGGCCTCGGCGACCACCTCGATGGTCTGGCGCAGGTTCTCGGCGACGTCGAGCTCGTGCGCGTCGAACAGCACCGAGTTCCAGCCGCCGCGGAGGCAGTCGGAGATGACCGAGCGGTCCGGGCAGTGATCCAGGTGCAGGGTCACCGGGACGGGCGCCCGGTCGGCGAAGGCGCGGACGACGGCGAACAGCTGCGCCCGGCCGTACATCCGGACGGTCTTCACCGAGGTCTGCAGGATCACCGGGGCGTGCTCCTCGACCGCGGCCGCCAGCACGGCCTCGGTGGTCAGGTCATTGACGACGTTGAACGCCGCCACCCCGTACCGCTCGGCGAGGGCACGGTCGAGGATGTCCTTCAGGGCGACGACGGGCATGACGCCAGTCAAGACCCACGCGCACGCCCCGCGGTATGGGGGAAACTCCCCACCCAGCCGTTGTCCAGGGCGGTGACGACCGCCGCCGTCCGGTTGGTGGCCCCGGTCTTGCGCAGGATCGCGCCGACGTGCTTCTCCACGGTCTTCGCCGACAGGCCGAGCCGCCCGGCGATCCCGTGATAGGTCAGGCCGCGGCGCAGCAACTCCAGCACCTCGGCCTCGCGCGGGGTGAACGGCACCGGGCTCGGGCCGGGCACGGCCACCATGCCGCCGGCCTTGACTATCGCCGCGGCGACCGATTGGGAGAGCGCCTCCAGGTCGTCGACGCCGCCCGGGGACAGGGCCTCCATCGAGGGCGCGAAGACGACGTTGACGGCGATCACGTCCCCGCGCCACCAGATCGGCACCGCGGCGGCGGGGCGACGGCCGGCCGGATGCGCGGCGGCGAGATGGCCGGCCCGGATCCGGCCGTAATCGGGGATCACCACGGGCCGGCGGCTGCCGAACGCACGCCCGGTGGCGCCCTCGTCCAGCGGGAACGCCCGGCCGAGCTGGCAGTGCGCGCCGTACTCGGCGGCCTTGACGTAACAGCCGCGACCGGCGTCGATCAGCGACACGCTGCCGGCCTCCGAACCGGTCAGCCGGCCGGTGTGCCGGAGCAGCCGCCACAGCACCGGCGCCAGCCGCAGATCCCCGTAGACGTCGGTGACCGCTTCGTGCAGGGCGGACATCACCGGGGTGGCTCGGTCGGCGTGATGATCGGCGGCGGTGTCGGCCGCGCCGGCGGTTCGTCCGGCTTGCCTTTGCTGACCTCGATGATCACCACGCCGTCCTTGACGGTCCGGCCGCTCGGGTTCGTGCCGGCCGCGGTGCCGGCCGGGCAGTCCGAGTCGACCTCACGGCCGATCGACACGTCGAAACCGGCGCGCGCCACCCGGCTGCGGGCGGTGTCCAGCGGTTCGCACTCGACGTCGGGGATGGACCGCTGGTCGCCGTACGCGATCTTCCGGTCCGACGGCCGGGGGAACTGCACCCGCTCCTTGCCCTTCATGTAATCGGCGAGGGTGTGGTAGACGGCCGGGTTGACCTGGTCGTGGCGCAGCCGGTCGCGGTGTGCCTGGTAGTCGGGGTTCACCAGGTAGCCGGCCACCACCAGCGAGGTGGTGCCGGCGATCAGCGAGGCTGTCCGGTCCCGGTCGGTGGTGCCGGTCTTGCCGAACACCGGATGGCCGACCACCGCGCGGGTGGCGCGGGCGGTGGCGCCCTCGCACCGGCCGAGCCGGGCCGAGTCACCCACCGGGCAGCGGGCCGCGTCGATCGCGGCGCGGGCCACGCTCGCGCTGGTGGCCCGGTTGCAGCGGGTCCCGCCGACGTCGAGCTTCTCGCCGTCGCGGGTGGCGATCTGCTCGATCGGCGTGGGCTCGCAGTACATGCCGTCGGCAGCGAGCGTGGCATAGGCGTTGGCCATGTCGAGCGGGGTGGTCGCGGACACGCCGAGGGTGAACGCGCCCCACTGGTGCGAGTACCCCGGCGAGGCGAGCTTGGCGTCGTCCGGCTCCCGGAACTGGATACCGAAGCGTTTCGCGACCCCGACCACGTTCTCCGCCCCGACGCGTTCCTCGAGCGGCACGAAGTACGTGTTGATCGAAGAGCCGAGGCCGGTCCACATGTCGAAGACGCCCTTGCCGCCGCCGCCGGAGTTCTGCGGGCACCAGAAGTGCGTGCCGGGGCAGGCGGAGTCGCTGCTGCGCTGGACGATGTACTTCGACCGGTACGGGCTGTCCGTCTTGATCGTGTAGGCGAGCGGGAAGTCCCGTTCCAGCGCCGCCACGATCGTGAAGATCTTCATCACCGAGCCGGCCTGGTAACCGGTGATGTCGCCACCGCCGGTGAGCAGCGGGTTCGTCGTGTTCGGGTACGAACCGCGAACACCCTTGCGCGCCTTCTTCGGATCGGAGGAGAGCGGGTTCGCCGGGTCGGCCGGATTGTCCAGTTTGTATTTGCGGTTGGCGGCGAGCAGCCGCACCTTGCCGGTGCCGGGCTGGACCGCGGCCACCAGCAGCGCGTTCTTGTTCTTCTCCGAGATCAGATCGCCGATCCGGCCGCGGGCCTTGTTCTGCGCCTTGACGTCGAGCGTCGTGGTGATCCGGTAGCCGCCGCTCTTGAGCCGGCGCTCCCGGTCGTACGGTGTCGGGCCGAACTCCTGCCGGCCCATCCACCACCGGTAGAAGTAGTCGCAGAAGAAGCCCCAGTTGTTCTTCGGCACCGCGACGCACCCGTTGCTGACCGGCCGGACCTTGCGCGGGATCGGCTCCTTGATCGCCGCGGCGGCCTCGGCCGGCGTGATCGCCCCCGTCTCCACCATGGCCGGGATGACGTAGGTGTCGCGCCGCTCCTTGATCCGCTCGTACCCGTCCGGGGTGGTCGGGTCGTAACCGGACGGCGCGCGCACGATCCCGGCCAGCAGGGCGGCCTCGCCGATCGTCAGGTCCTTGGGCTGCTTGTTGAAGTAGACCCGGCTGGCGGCGAAGACCCCGTAGGTCTGCTTGCCGAACGGCACGATGTTCAGATAGCGCTCCAGGATCTGGTCCTTGCCCATCTGCTTCTCGAGCTCGATCGCGTACTTCATCTCAGTGATCTTGCGGCGCGGGGTGTCCTGGGTGGCCTCGATGACGTCCTGCGGGCTGGTCGCGGAGTACGCCAGCGACATCCGCACCCACTGCATGGTGATCGTCGAGGCGCCCTGTTTCGGGCCACCGTTCTTGTTGTTCACCAGCGCCCGCGCCACGCCCTTGAGGTCGACGCCGTGGTGGTTGTAGAAGTCCTGGTCCTCGGTCGCGACCATCGCGGCGCGCATCGGCTGCGAGATCTGCTTGAGCGGGACGTCGCTGCGGAACTCGTCGTGGAACTGGGTGATCTGGGTCTTGTTGTCGGCCGCGTAGACCCGGGAGACCTGCGGCGACTTGAACGCCTTGAGCTCGCTGGGCAGGCTCGCGAACGCCTGCTCCCCGGCCCTCGCGGCCAGACCGGACATGGCCAGATAGGGGAAGGCGGCCGCGGCCACGACGATGCCGGTGATCAGTCCGCAGGTCAGGAGGACGAACGCGTTGACGAAGACGTTGTGATCGCGCCTGCGTAGCCAGGAACTCACCGCCTTACGGTCCGGCCGCACAGTGACACCTGTCAAGGTCTATCCATGACCGATCGTGCCAGGACCGCCTGGGTGTGGATGTACTGCTCGCGTGACCGGCAGGCCAGGGTGGCCACGTTCCGGCTGTCCGGAGAGGAGTGGCAGCTGGCCACGGTGGGCCCGCCGGAGGAAGCGGGTGGCGCAGGCGGCGGGTTCCCGGTGGCCGGCCGCTTCGGGTTCGCGCCGGAATATCGGGGCTGTCCCGGGTGCGGCGGTGACGCCTATGTGCGGTGTGGAGCCTGCGGGCACCTCGGCTGCGGGCGCAGTGCCGAGACGATGTTCACCTGTGGGAACTGCGAGTACACCGGCCGGGTGTCCGGGCCGATCGATTCACTCGGCGCTCTCGACGTGGGCTGACTACGTTGGATCAGTGACTGTGCGAACCGTGGCGGCGCCACTCCTGCTCCTGCTGGCCGGCCTGCTCGCCCTGCCGGGTGCCGCCCGGGCCGACGAGCCGGCCCGGCTCGCCACCCAGATAACCGACGAGGCGGGCGCGCTGGGCGACCGGACCGAGGTGGACACCGCGCTGCGTGAGTTGCAGACCGAGACCGGCATGCAGCTGTTCGTGGTCTTCGTGCGCTCCTTCGACGGGATCCCGGCCCAGCAGTGGACCGACGAGACGGCCCGGCTCAGCGATCTGGGCGACCGGGACGCGCTGCTGGCGGTAGCGACAACCGATCGGGCGTACGCCTATTCGTTCCCCGGCGACTCCCGGTTCAGCGACCGCGAGCTGACCGACGTCGCCGCAAGCGACATCGAGCCCGCCCTCGCGCGCGGGGACTGGCCGGGCGCCGTGGTCGGCGCGGCGCGCGGCTATCAGGAGGCCGCCGGTGGCGGTGGCGGCGGGCTCGGTGGGGGTGGCGGCGGGCTCGGCGGCGCGGTGCTGGTGCTCGGCCTGGTGCTGGTGGCCGCCCTGGCCTGGGTGGTGCTGCGCCGACGGCGGCGCAAGGAGACCACGGAGCAGGCGCCTGTCCGGGCGGAACCGCCGCTGGAGGACCTGACCGGCGAGGCCAACACCCTGCTGCTGGAGCTCGACGACGACCTACGGGCCGGCGAACGTGAAGTCGATCTGGCGACCGCGCAGTACGGCGCCGAGACGACCACCCCGTTCCAGGCCGCTCTCGCCTCCGCGCGTGCCGACGTCGCCGAGGCGTTCCGGCTGCGGATGACCCTGGAAGAGGTGCCCGAGCCGGACGAGGCCACCCGGCGGCGCACGCTCGCCCGGATCATCGAGTTGTGCCGGGGCGCGGACGCCCGGCTGGACGCCGAGTCCGAGGCGTTCGACCGGCTGCGGGACCTGGAGGGCCGGGCCGCCGAGGTCGCCGACGGACTGGACCGGCAGCGCACCACCCTGGAGTCGGCTCTGCCCGCGGCGGCGGCCCGCGTCGAGGAGCTGCTCACCCGGTACAGCGGCGCCACGGTCACCGCGGTCGCCGGCAACGTGGATCAGGCCCGGGAGCGGCTCGCCTTCGCCGCGGACGCCGTCGGCCGGGCGCGAGCGGCGCTGACCGGGGGCGACACCGGCCCCGCGCAGGCGGCCCCTTCCGGCCCCGCCCAGGCCGCGCCGGCCGGCCGCGCCCAGGCAGCGCTGGCCGTCCGCGGCGCCGAGCAGGCCGTCGACCAGGCCGGCCAGTTGATCGCGGCGATCGATCAGGCGGCCACCGACCTGCCGGCCGCGCGGACCGCCGCGGACGCGCTGCTGACCGAGGTGACCGGCGAGCTGACCGCCGGCCGGGCGGCCCTGAGCGCGGACGTGACGCCGCCGGCCGGGCTCGCCGCCGCGGTCACCGCCGGGGAGCAGGCGATCGCCGAGGCCCGAGCGGCTCTGGGCACACCCCGGCCCGACCCGGTCGCGGTCGTCGCGCGGCTCCAGGCTGCCGACGCGGCCCTCGACAGCGCGCTCGCGGAGGTCCAGGACCAGGCCGAACGCGACGCGCACGCACGGGCCCTGCTGGCGCAGACCCTGCCGGTGGCGCGGGCCGAGATCACCGCGACCGGTGACTTCATCGCGACGCGCCGCGGGGCGGTCGGCCCGGACGCCCGGTCCCGGTTGTCCGAGGCGCACCGGCACCTGGCGCTGGCCGAGCAGGCGGCAACCGCCGACCCGGTCACCGCGCTGCGCGAGGCCGAGCAGGCGCGGCAGTTCGCGGCCGCCGCCGGGCACGCCGCGCAGGCCGACGTGCGGGCCTGGAGCTCGGCCGGTTCCGGCGGCATCGACGCGGGTTCGTTCGCCGGCGCGGTCCTCGGCGGCATCCTGGCCGGTGGCATGCGGTCCGGCGGCGGCTGGGGGAGCGGCTACGGCGGAGGTGGTTACGGCGGCGGCCGCGGCGGCGGCTTCGGCGGCGGCGGCTTCACGGGCGGTGGCTTCGGCGGCAGCGGCTCCCGGGCACGGCGCGGCGGCGGCGGGCGCTTCTGACAGTCAGTGCGTGTGAAGTTCGGGTCCGTATCGGACCCGAACTTCACACACTGTCCTAGCCGAGCTGTCCGAGACCGATCAGTTCCGGAACCGGCGGCCACCAGCGATTTCCGGCTCTCGTCCGGATTTGGGGTTGTGACAGCACAGTTGACCTATTAGGTTTCCTCGCGGTCTGTCCGATTGGTGACGATGAATACCCGTTGTCACCGGATCCTCGCCGGGAGTGGAAACGACGTGAAGGCCTCGATCGAGGGTCGGCGGATCTGCCTGGTGGTGCCGACCAACCGGGAGTGCGCCGCCACGCTGACCGAAGTGGTCGCCGAAGCGGAGTACGCCGCCCGGCACTTCGGCGCCGAGGTGCGGCTGCTGGTCCTGGACTCCTCGGCCGACTTCGACACGCACGCCAAGGTCCTGGCCCCGGTCCCCGGTGTCCGGCACCTCGACGAGCCGGCCCAGCGCGAATTCCTCCGCCGGGTCGTCGACCGGGCCGCCCCCGCCGAGCCCGGCCTGCTGCTCGACCTGCTGCTGCCGGGCCGGCTGTCGTACGGCGCCTGCACCAACCGGGCCTTCCTGATCGCGGCCGCCCTGGGCTGCGAGTCGGTGCACCGGCGCGACTCCGACCTCTACTTCCAGACGTACGCCGAGGAGAAAGTGTTTCCGATCCATGCCGAGCTGTCCGCGCTCGGCCGGCCCGCCCGCGACGTCGTGGCCACCGAGGACCGGCTCCCCGCGGACCGCCGCGACCTGACCGTCGCGATGGCCGGCGCGTCGTTCGTCGGCGACATGTCGGTCGACATCGAGGACGTCCGCGGCCACGACGGCTATCACGACCTGGTCAGCCTCTGGGCCGCGCCGGGCAGCACCGAGGACGAGAAACGCGCGCTCGTCGAGGAGTCGTTCACCGGCAGCGCGCCGTTCGACGGCGACCACACCGTGCTGTCGGTGGTCGACCCGATGCGCGTCGACATGCACAACATCAGCTTCCACGGGCTGCACGAGCGGGTGCCGCTGCCGCCGGCCACCGACACGATCGGCAGCGATTACTTCCTCATCCACGTGGCCGACAAGGCCGGTCTGCCCGGCCTGCTGCACAACCGGCACATCGTCAACTTCCACACCGCCGAGCGCAAGAGCGACGCGGGCTTCCTGGCGTACCAGATGCGGTTCGCCAAGTTCATCCTGTCGATGTACTACTTCCACTTCATCTACCAGCGGATGACCACCGCCGATCCGGCCGACATCGCCGCGATCGTGCGCGCGAGCACCTGGCAGCCGCGCGAGGCCAACGAGGCCCAGGTGGACCGGATGGAGAAGGCGTACCGGCGGCTCGGCGGGCGGTTCACCGGCGTCGCCGACCTGATCCGGGAACGGCGCGACGAGCTGCTTCTCGAGGCCCGGCGCGACATCGAGGACCACGCGGTGCTGATCGACGCGTGGGCCGGCCTGGTGGCGGCCGCCCGCGAGACCCCGCTGCCGCATGTCTGACCGGCTCGACGTCCGGACCGCCCTGCTGCGCCCCGTCGAGGCACCCGACTGGCCCGCGATCGGTCTGCTGGAAGCCGGCACCTACGGGCCCGGTGGCCTGGCGGAGGGCGTGGAGGCGCTCCGGTCCCGGGCCCATCCGGCCACCTCGTTCGTGCTCGACCTGGACGGCCGCATCGGTGGGTACGTGCTCGCTCTCCCGTACCCCCGCCAGGTTTTTCCTGATCTCTCGCGGCCGGAGACCGGGACGCACCGCTCCACCAACCTGCACCTGCACGACATCGTGATCGACCCGGAGCTGCGCGGCCGGGGGTGGGGGAGACGGCTGGTGCGGCACCTCACCGAGACGGCGAGATCGCTGGGGTACGACCAGATATCGCTCGTCTCGGTCGGCGGCACGGCGGGCTTCTGGGCGGCCCGTGGGTTCCGCCCGCACCCGGGGGTCACCCCGCCCGCCTGTTACGGGCCGCGGGCCGTCTACATGTCCCGGGAGACCGCGCAGTGATCTCGTTCCGCCGCTCGCAGCTGTCGATCGCCGCCCTGTTCGGCGCGCTCGGTTTCCAGTACTCCACGTGGGCGGCGCGCATCCCCGCCCTCACCGACCGCCTGGACCTGTCCGCGGCCGAGGTCGGCGTGCTGCTGCTCGCCGCCGGGGCCGGCGCCCTCGTGTCGGCCCCGCTGGTCCCCGGGCTGATGGCCGGGCTCGGCTCCCGGCGCCTCGCCCCGGCCGCGGTGCTGGTCCTGATCGCGGCGCTGGCCGGCCTCGCCGCCGCCCCGAACTACCCGGCGATGCTCGCCGTGCTGCTGGTCGACGGCATCGCGGTGGGCTGCCTCAACGTCGCCATGAACGCGCAGGGCGCGGCCCTGGAGAGCCGGTCCGGCCGGACCACGATGGCCAGGCTGCACGCCACGTTCAGCGGCGGCATCTTCAGCGCCGCCCTGCTGGCCTCCGCGCTCTCCCCGCTCACCGGTTCAGTCACGGTGCACTTCACCGTTGCCGGCGCCGTGCTGCTCGCCGCGGTGCTGGCGGCCCGTCCCGCGCTGCTGCGCGAGGATCTGCCGTCGGCGCCGAAGCCGGCCGGCCGCGGATGGCCCCGCCCCACCGGCGCCGTGCTCTGGCTCGGCCCGGCCATGCTGCTGGCCACCGTCACCGAGGGCGCGGTGACCGACTGGTCGGCGCTCTACCTCCAGGAGGTCGCTCACGCCGCCGACCACCTGCTGCCGCTGGGCATCGCGGTCACCTCCGGCATGATGCTGCTCGCCCGCCTGTTCGCCGACGGCTGGCGCGACCGGTGGGGCGACCGCACCGTGGTGCTGGCCGGCAGCGCCCTCGCCGGCGCCGGCCTTGCCGGGGGCCTGCTGGCCGGCGGCGCCTACCCGGCGCTGGCCGGCTTCGCCTGCGTCGGCCTCGGCATGGCCGCCGTCAGCCCCTGCCTGTACGTTGCCGCCGCCCGGCACGGCTCGGCGGCGCTGACCGCGGCCGCGTCGATGAGCACCACCGGCCTGCTGGCCGGCCCGCCGGTGATCGGCTTCCTCGCCGATGCCACCACCCTGACCTGGGGACTGGCCGCGGTCGTGGTCACCGCCTGGCTGACCGTCCCGTGCGCCCTCGCGATCCGTTGGCGTTCCCCGGCCGCCGAGCCCGCGGGCGACCAGCTCAGCCGCGGCTGACGCCCTCACCCGTTCGAGCTAGAGCGTTCGACTGCTCCCGTCGGCCTAACGACCTTCCGCTGTGGACCATGTCGCTGCGACCTGCTCCCTGAGGCGCTCAGACCGTGCCTGACCGGCGGTTCCCAGCACCGGCGCCGGTGCGTCAAGGTGGATCGACTTCGTTGGGGCGATGTGCTTCGTTCGGGGCGATGTGCTTCGTCCGGGGCCGATGTGAGGAGGCGCGGTGCTGGGATCGATCACCACCGACGGCGTCGACGAGGTCCGGGACCTGGCCCGCCGGGGACTGCTGGCCACCACGATCACCGGCGCCTCCGGCCCGGACCGGCTGCGCCTGACCGGTGCGACGTACGCGATCGTCTGGCCGGTGGTGTACCAGCGGCTCACCCGCGGGATCGAGATGAGGCGCGGGCACCGCGGCTGTGCGGCGTCGGTGCGCCACCTCGCCGCGGACTGCCTGGACCGGTTCGAGAACGACGTCGAGGCGGTGATCGACGACGTCGCCCGCCGAGCCGGCGCACCCATCGAGAATTTGGAAGGCTGGGTCAGCAGCCGGCTCATGCCGGCCACCATCGACGGGCACCGGCGGCGCCGCGGCGAGCACGGCGCCCTGCAACGCCCGCGGGTGCCCGGCTGGCTGGCCGAACGGCTCGGCAACGACCCGTGGCTGCTCGACCTGGCCACCCAGATGCTGGTGTGGGTGGGCACCCCGAGCACGGCCGGGCTGGAGCTGTGGCCGACGGAGACCTGGGTGGTCCGGCACTGCGAACGGCACGGCGACTGGGCGGGGTACGGCGAACCGCAGGTCCAGGCGGACATCCGCGCCGTGCTGGCCGCGATGAGCAGCCGGCCGAACTGGTACGCCCGGTACGTCGAGGGCCCGCTCGGCCACAAACAGGCGCCGGTGGTGGGCACACCGCACCTCGACGGCCGGGAGGCGGCGGCACCCGTCGTGCCGGCCGACGCCCCGACCGAGACGGATCGCCTCCTCACCGCGCTGGCCCACGGCGCGATGCGGCTCATCCAGACCCGGCTGGCCCGGGGCGAGCCCGCCCGCACCGTCGTCACCACCGTTTTGGACGCTGTCTTCGGTGGGGACCTGTCGACACCGGCGGGGCGCGCGTACGACGACCGGCTCGAACGGGTGCTGCGCGACGCCACCGAGCGGGACCGCCTGGTCACGACCGTCCTGGAGATCGTCGCCGGGCAGCCTGCCGGAGAACACCGCCCTCGCCGGGCGCGGCTCAGCTGAAGCGGGCCCGATGCAGCTCGCGCATCTCGCTCTCCAGCGCGGCGGCCGGGCCGTCCACCACGGCGTTCGGCACCACCACGCTGATCGGCAGCGGCGCCACCGGCCCGGCCGGAACCCCCCACTCGGCCAGCCACGCGCCCAGCTGCGCGCTCGACACCGCATAGACGATGCGGCCCAGGCCGACCCACCCATGACTTGCCGCGCACATCGGGCAGTGCTCGCCGGAGGTGTAGACCGTCGCGCGGGAACGTTCCGCCGGGCTCAGATGCGAGACCGCCCATCGGGAGATCGCGAATTCCGGATGCCGGGTCTCGTCGCCGTCCTTCACCCGGTTGCGGTCGGCGAACAGCACCTCGCCGTCACCGGCCACCAGCACCGAACCGAACGGCTCGTCACCTACGGAGAGGGCCTCCCGCGCCAGCTCGACACAGCGGCGCAGATGGACCAGATCGATCTCGGTGACGGCCATGACCTATTCCTATCACCACGCCCGGTCAATGCGGCGTGGCCAAGAGGCTGTGCCGCGCGGCCGGGTGTGCGGGGAGCGCGGCCACCGGCGCGGTGACCCCCGCCGCGCTCAGGGTCTCGGCGACGACGCCCTGAGCGTTCACCACGAGATAGGAGCATCCGCTGCGCAACGCCGCTGTCCGGCCCTCCAGCAGGCTGCGGATGCCGGCCGCGGCGAGGAAGGTGACCCCGTCGAGGTCGATCAGCAGCACCTCGGCGCCGGGCTGCCCGGCCGCGTTCGCGATGATCAGACTGAGCGCGGCGCTGGTGTCGCTGTCGACTTCTCCGTGCACCGCCAGGCGTAGAACTCCGCCGCCCTCGGCGTGCTTGCGGACCGTGAACGGCCCCGTCATCGTGGTTCCCTCCGGTGAAACGGCCCGCTCCCATTCTGCACAGGGAGGCCCGGCCCGGTGCCGGTTACGCGAGACCGGGGCCAGCCGGGCTCCGGCGCAGCAGCCGGGCCACGCGCGGGTCCGGCGTGGAGAGCAGCATCGCCGGTGCCCGGCGAGAGCGAGGCCGACATCGCACCGATGTCAGACACGTTCTTCATTGTGGCTCGGCCCCGGATCAGGGGAGACGTGGACCGGCAGCAACAGGCCGGCGCCGGCACGGGCGACGGCTATTCGACTTCCCCATGGTTGTGCCCTCCCGCCACGACGGCGGGAGGGCACGGAGCAGGTGGTCAGGAGACGGCGGTCAGGATGCGTACGTCTCGAACTCGGCCACCCGCGGCGTCCCCGATGCGCTGGTGATCCGGAAGGTGACCTTGGAAAGCGAGGTCGGCGTGAAGCTGATGACCTTCGCACCGGTGCCCGAGGCGAGCACCGTGCTGCCGTTGAGCACCTGCCAGTTGCCGATCACGCCGGTCGCGCCGGACGCCTCACGGATGTTGATCCTCGAGACGGTCCGGGCCGAGCCCCACTTGACGTTGATGTCGCCGGTGGCACCGTTCGGCGACCAGTACGTGCTCAGGTTGCCGTCGACCACATTGCCGTAACTGGTCCCGCCGGCCTTGCTGGACCCGTCGGCGCCCGCACCGATGCTCAGGTTCGTCCCGGACGGCGGCTGCGAGGGCGAGGTGGGCGGCTGGGACGGCGAGGTGGGCGGCTGCGAGGGCGAGGTCGGCGGCTGGGACGGCGAGGTCGGCGGCTGGGACGGCGACGAGGTCACCGAGCAGCTACCGGTCGACGTCCTGATCCCCTTGTTCGCACCGGCGGTCTGGCTCACGATGTTCGGCACGCAGGAGGCGCTGTCCAGCGTGAACGGGTACGGCACGCTCACCGTCGTGGTCGACGGCATGCTCGGGCCGGCCGGGTTGTGGTCGCTGCTCTTCGCCGACCACGTCACGTTGTCCAGGATGTTCCCGCTGGTTTGCCACGTCCCGGCCTGGTCGGTGTAGAACGTGCCGAGCACGTCCTTCGAGTTCTGGAAGTAGTTGTTGTCCACCTTGGCCCGCGCGCCGGCCCGCGAGTTGATGCCCGACTCGTTGAGCTGGAAGTAGTGGTTGTTGTACATGTGCGCCACACCGCCGCGCAGCAGCGGCGTACGAGAGTCGATGTTCTCGTACTTGTTGTGGTGGAACGTGATGAAGTTGTTGCCGGTGTCGCTCTCGCTCGACCCGATCAGGCCGCCGCGGCCGGAGTTGCGCAGAATCGCGTACGACAGCGTCACGTACTCGACGTCGTCCTTCATGTCGAACAGGCCGTCGAAGCCCTCCGACTCGCCGCCGGACGCCTCCAGCGTGACGTGGTCCACCCAGACGTTGCGGACCGTGCTCTCCATGCCGATCGCGTCGCCCCCGTTGGACGTCGGCGAGCCCGACTTCTTCACGTTCCGCACGGTGACGTTCTGGATGATGATGTTGCTGGAGTTGCGGATGTGGATGCCGATCTGGTCGAACGTCGCCCCACTGCCGACGCCCAGGATCGTGACGTTGCTGATGTCCTTGAGCTCGATCACCCCGGCCGCGGTGTTGCAGCTCTCGCCGGAGACCTTCGTGGTGTTGCCGTGGTTGATCGTGCCGGACACCTGAATGGTGATCGGGGTGCTGCTGCTGGCCCGGTTGCACAGCGCCGCGTGGATCTGGGTGCCGGTGCTGGCCTGGACGGTCGCTCCGCCGGCGCCGCCCCTCGTGCCGCCGTTCTGTGTCGCGAAACCGGTGGCACTGCCCACTGCCGCCGATGCCTGGGGTGACGGCAGGGCAATCGCGATGACGCCGGCCGTGGCGGCCGTGCCCAGTGCCGCCGAGAGTCGCAGCGCGACTGATCGTCTCATCTCGCCTCACTTGTTCTCGTCATGGTTCGTTGTGGGTTCTCGTGCTTCGAACCAGCGATGGGCGCGCGGCAGCCCCAGGCCGCTTCCTTCGCTACCAGCAGGAAAGCGCTTTCCTCGTGATGACGATAGAGCCGTGTCGATTAACGCGCAAGAAACACTGGCGGGAAATTCCCGTTGGCGTCGCCGGGGCATGATCTACGCCGGCCCGGGTTGGCCGGACGGTGAGGAGGTGGCGGTCATGACGAAACCAGCCGGCACGCTCGCGCCGCTCAGCGAGACCGGCCAGATGATGGAAGGACCCAGTCAGGACATCAGGGGCCGCACCGTCATCGACGGCGACGAGGTCGGCACCGTCGCGGACCTTCTGGTGGACACCGGCGACAACACCGTACGGTTCCCGCGCGTGGAACACGGCGGCATCCTCGGCGAGCACCGCGTCGGCGGGCTCTCCGGCATCGGCTGTGAACACGTCCACAGCCGATCCTCCGTGTCTGGGCAATTCTGACTTCAGGAGCCGGACACGGAGGCGAGCATGTCGGTTGACAGGGCACTGGAACTGGCTGAAAAGCTTCTTACCGAAACCCGCGAGGAGGTCAGACGCGCCGACGCCAAGGCGATGAGCTGCCTGCAGGCCATCGGTGGCGGCGGCTTCGCGGTGTTGCTGCTGACGTCCGGTTCAGAGGCGAGTGACCGGCTCTGGTGGGCCGGCGCCGCGGTGTGGGCGATCGCGCTGCTCTGCCTGGCGGGTGCCATCGCGCCGCGGCTGCGCGGCGGCGAGCCGGCCGGGGCGATCACCTACTTCGGGCATGTGGTCCGGCTCGGGCAGCCCGCCCGGGTGCTGGAGCGGATCGAGGCCGCCGCGCCCGGTGACCTGATCGGCACGGTCACTCAGCTCTGTGCCAGCAGTCAGATCGCGATGGCGAAATTTCGATTGATCCGTGCCGCCGTGATCTGCGCGGTCGGCGCGGCGGCCCTGGTGGGAATCAGTGTGATCTGATCAATTGCACATCGGACAGTCCGAGAAGGCTATGGAGGAGTTCGCCGGCGCCCGAGTAGGGTGACGTATCCCCATTACCCAATGTTCGGACGGACCCAGGATATGAGTCTGCTCGGCCGGGATCGCCCGGTTCTGGAACTGCTGGAACCCAACGATGCCGCCGCGCTTCTCGAAGCCGGAGCGGCACGGGTCTACGCTGCCGGTGACGTGCTGATGTCCGAGGGCGAGACCGCCAAGTTCGTGATGATCCTGCGCACTGGCCGGGTGATGGTCGCCGTCATGTCGAAGGAAGGCAGCCGGCTGGTGCTCGCCCTGCGGGGGCCCGGTGACATGCTTGGTGAGCTCTCGGCGGTCGACGGCGGCTGCCACGGTGCGGGGGTGACCGCACTGGTCCGGACCTCGGTGGTGCTGGTGCCGGTCGACCGGTTCAACGAGATCCTGGCCAGGCGGCCGCGGATGGTCCAGGTGATCATGCGCTCGATCACCGGCCGGCTGCGGGACTCCGACTCGCAGCGGAGCGTGCTGGCTTCGGCGTCGCTGCTGCAGCGGGTCGCGCAGACGCTCATCGAACTGGCTGACCAGGCCGGCCGGTCGTGCCCTGAGGGCACGGAGATCGACATCCCGTTGCCGCAGCATGACCTGGCCGCCTTGATCGGCGCCACCCGCGAGGGGGCGGCGAAAGCGCTCCGCGTTCTCCGGGAGCAAGAAATTGTGATCACGAAACCGCGCCGGATAGTGATCGCCGATCGCGAACTGCTGAAGTCGATCGGCCAACTGTAAACGGGTTCACATCGGCCGGGACAGTGGTGTGGAACCGTCGTGAAGACCGCACGACAGGGCGAGGTGACATGGACGACGAAGCTGTTCATCACACCACTTTCATGATCGATGTGCAGAATTCCGGATCGCTTCCCAACCCGGGGAAACTTCGGATGCGCGCGGCACTGCGGTCGGTGCTCGATGAGGCGCTGGCCGTCGCCGGCATCACGGAGGGTGTCCGGCTCGAGGACCGTGGCGACGGCGTTCTCGGGACGCTCACCGCCGACGTCCCGAAGGCCCGGCTGGTGGGCCGGGGAGTGGAAGGACTGTTCCAGGCGCTGGGCGGTGATCGGTCCGGTATCCGGCTGCGGATGGGCATCCACGGTGGTGAGGTGCACCGGGACGCCTGGGGCATCGCCGGGTCAGACGTGGAGCTGCCCTGCCGGCTGGCCGACGCCGAGGCGGCGCGCGAGGTGCTGGCGGCCGCGCCGAGGGCCCGGCTCGCCGTCCTGGTCTCCGAGCCGATCTTCGACTCGGTCGTCCGGCACGGCGGCCCCTATCTCTTTCCGGAGCAGTTCACGCAGGTCACTGTCCGCGTCAAGGAGACGAACCGGACGGCATGGCTCTACGTGCCCGGCTACAGCACGCCCCCGGCGCGGCGGCAGCCGGTCGCACCCGAGGCGAGGAAGAAGACGAAGGAGAAAGCGAAGACGCCCCAGCAGCAGGGCGACTCTTACGTCACCACTTTCAAGAACACCACGCACCGCGACATGCACATCGGCCCCTCCTTCGGATCGGACGGCCGATGACCGCCGGTGAAGAGCCGGTCGCTGCCGGCCCGGGACCCGCCGCCGCGGAGCCGGCACCCGCGAGCGGCCCGCCGGGTGCCCCCGAGCCCTCGTCCGCGGACCGTCCCACCGGCGACGCCACCGCTTCGCTCGGCGAGAATCCGTTGCTCGACCAGAACGAGATGTACCAGACCGGTCTCCGGTACCTCGGCGTGGGGAACACCGCCTTCGTCGACGGTAGCCGCATCGCCGACCTGCAGATCGGCACCCGCATCGTCAACAACTTCCCGACCGGCGGCGGTCGCCTCGGCGCTGGACCGGTCCGGGACGGCGTCATGGCGTGGACCCGCGCCACGTACGTCCGGGTGGACGAGTACGACGAGTTGCTGAACCTTCTCAGCGACCTGCACGTCATCGTGCTGCGTGGGCGGCCGGGTGCGGGGTGCTCGACCACCGGCCTGCACCTGCTGGACGCCGTCGTCGATGGTCAAGTCGCGCGGCTCCCCGACGACCGGACAGTGGAGCAGGTCAGCGAGGGCGACATCAAGAATTCCTGGGGATACCTCATGGAGGCCGATGGCGAGGCTCTCCGCGAGATGCACCTGGACCGGCTCGCCACCATACTGCGCGACAAGAGCGCCTACTGCGTCGTGATCGTCGAGCTGGACCCACTCCGGTCCGACACCCTGGGCGGTTACGCCCGCGACCACACACCGCCCGACATCCGGCAGACGATCGCCGCCCACATCCGGGAGGCGCTGCGCGACACCGGCGACCCGGAGCTCATCGCCCGGATTCAGGGCCTGGCGGAGCAGCCGGAGATCCTGCGGACGCTCGGACCGAAGCCGTACACCTCGGAAGCGGTGGAACTCGCCGAGGCGCTGGCGTCACACGGTCGAGACAAGATCACCTACGACGAGGTGCTGCTGCGCGCCGGGCAGGTGATCGAACGGCAGGTGGTGAAATGGTTCACCTGTCTTCGCGTCCCGGACGCCGGTCCCGGCACCACCTATGAACGCGAGGTGCGGATCAGCAGCCTTCGCATCGCCCTCGCGGTTTACAGCGACGCGCCGTACGACGTGGTGGTGGAGGCCGCGGACAAACTCGCCGATCAGCTTCTCGAGGCCACCTCCTCGCTCCGTCAGCGTCGGCGACCGACCTTCGCCGCCGACCGTGGCAGCCTGCTCGCGGAGTTGCGATGCCGTCAGGTGGAGGGCGTGACCCTGGTGGACGGCGTCGGGGTGCCGTCGCCCCACGTGCTGTTCGAGGATGACAGATACCCGTACGCGATCTTGACGTACCTGTGGAAACACCAGCACCACCACCGCCCGGCCCTGATCGCCTGGTTGAAGGAGCTGGCCGAGGATCTGCGCACCGTCGTCTGGGTGCGCGCCTCCCAGGCTCTGGGCGTGCTCTGCCCGCTCGACTACGGGTACGTGCTGCGGAAGCTGGTGCTGCCCTGGGCGGACGCCACCGACCGGAACGACCGGATGGCCGGAGCCTTGGTGCTGGCCCTGGCGGCGAGCGACGAGCGGATCCGCCCGGCTGTGGTGGCGCAGCTCCGTCGATGGGTGCGCGGCGACAACGACCGCCTCCGCTGGACGGCGGCTCTGGCGCAGAGCCGGGAACTGCGGCTGCTCCCCGTCGATGAAACCCTCGACAACCTCCGCATCGTCGGCACCTGGGCGGCCGCACACGGCGAGCGTGGCGGCGACTCGGACGAACTCGCCCAGGTTGCTAGATGGAGCGTCGCCCTGCTGTTCACGAACGGGGCCGTCCGCCCGGTGCTCACCCATCTGCGGGCCTGGCTCGACGAGCCGCGGTACGGGTTGCGTGACCTGGCCCTGTGGTGCGTGCTTCAAATAATGTGGGTGCGCTCCTACAACGTCTGGACCCCGGTCGGCAGCGGTGTCCCCGAGGCGCAGGGACGCTGGCCGCTGATCCTCACCCTGATCGAGCAGGAACCGGACCTGGCCGAGGACCTGGCCGACATGGTGTGGCAGACCTTGCTCGGCAGCCCGTCCGAGATCACGGCCCTCTGGCTGCTGAAGCGCTGGATCCGGGTGGCGGAGAGGGATCCGGCGTGCCTGTCCGCCCTGGAGGCCTTCCTGCCGTTGCTCGTCGACTCGGTCCACGCCCGCGAGCGGCTCTCCTACCTCGTCCGCGGTATGCGCGTCGAGTGGGTCGATCCGCTCGACCCAGGGACCGCGGACCGGATCGAGAAGGCCATCAACCGGATCTGAGAGAAGGAGCGCCGGCATGCAGCCGTCCGATTCCCGGCCCGACCGAGACGATCAACCGAAGAACAAGGCCTCGTCCGTGCAGCAGAACGGGCGCGACAGCGCGGAGGCGCGAACCCGCCCGGCCAAGCCGGCCCGGCCCGCGTGGTCGCGTCGCCTGTGGTGGGAGTACCCGGTGAGCCGCTGGTATCTGTTGCGAAACCGGCCGCGCGCCCGCGCCGCGACGGCGCTCGTTTTCGCCACCCGGACGGGTGATCTGTTGTACTTCGCCGCCGGCCGTCAGCCGACCTACGGCGAGTTGTTCTGGTCGTCGGCCCAGACTATGTACCTGGTCGACACGGGCCGGCACCGCAGGGCGGTGGCCGCGAAGCTGCCCAGCCTCGGCAACAAGTTCGAGTTCAGCGCGGACGTCCTGCTCAACTGGCAGGTGATTCGCCCGGTCGAGGCGGTGCGCCAGAACGTCGCGGATCCCGCTGCTGACCTCACCCTGTCAATCATTCATGAGCTGCGGTGCGTCTCCAATCAGTACCCGATCGGCGACCCGGCCGCCGCCGAGGCAGAGCTGAACAGCCACCTGCAGATGCGTTCGGCGAAGGCCCGGGTCTTCCTGGAGAGCGACGCCCTCACCGACGCGGCTGCCGAGGCGGAGCACCTCCCCGGAGTCGCCTACGGCGTCCTGCTCACCGCGCGGGTCGCCCTGCGGGCCGACAAGGAGACCGTGAAGCAGGAGCTGACGGCCGCCCGGATCAGGTTCTACCGGACGATCATCGAAAGCGGCGAGATCGACACCTTCGTGCTGCAGGTCGCGCAGAACCCGGACGAGGCGTCGGCGGTGATGGACGCCATTCGTGCCGAGGCGGCGACCCACCGCAAGGAAACCATCGACTTCGTCAGCCGGCTCGTCGACTCGGGCGCCATCTCCGCCTACCGGATCGAGGACCAGGTACGCGAGGCGCTGCAGTGGCTCAAGGCCGGCACCGACCGGGTGATCGGCAAGACCGGGACGCCGCCGGGTGGCATACCGCGGCGCAGGCGTGCCGGGTCCACGGTGACACCAGCGGCCACAAATCTCCCCACCGCGGAACCGCGTGGCCCGGACCCGGGGGAACAGCGCTGACCACCGCCCGGCCCGTACCATGCGCGGGTGGAGAGGTCGTTCGCGGAGACGTTCGCGCAGCTGTTGAAGGCCCGGTTCCCCGTGCTCTACCTGGAGACCTACGAGGAACAGCGGGCCATGCACCACCTCGTGGGCATCGCCGGCGACGCCGCCGCCGTCCGGGTGCCGCGCGCCGTCTGGTCGTGGACGCTGACCGGCGGCCTGATCCAGCCCGACGGCGGCGTGCGCGCCGGTGCGCAGCGGGCCACCGACGCGCTCAAGGCGGTGCAGCGCATCGACGAGCCGGCCGTCTTCGTCTTCCGCGACCTGCACCCGCTCTTCGCGCAGAACGCCGAAGTGGTCCGGCTGATCCGCGACATCGTCCAGGCGTTCCGGGCCGGTCGCAGCCCGCGGACCCTGGTGCTGCTCTCCCCGGTGCTGGACCTGCCGGCCGAACTCACCAAGGACGTCACGGTCGTCGACTTCCCGCTGCCCGGGCCGCTCGAACTGCGCGGCCTGCTCGACGCCATGGTCCGCGGCAACACCGCCTCCGGGCGCCTGCGGGTGGCGCTCGACGAGGCCGGGCGGGAACGGTTCGCCACCGCGGCGGCCGGCCTGACCATGCAGGAGGCGGAGAACGCGTACGCCCGGGCGATGGTCAACGACGCCGTGCTGGACCTGGCCGACCTGGAGATCGTCCACGACGAGAAGCGCCAGACCGTACGCAAGTCAGGTGTTCTGGAATTTCTGGCCGGCGACACCGTGCTCGACGATGTCGGTGGCCTGGAGAACCTCAAGGCCTGGCTGGTCAAGCGCAACGGCGCGTGGCTCGACGAGGCCGCCGAGTACGGCCTGCCCGCACCGCGCGGGGTGCTGATCACCGGCGTGCCCGGCTGCGGCAAGTCGCTCACCGCCAAGGCGGTGTCCAGCGCGTGGAACCTGCCGTTGCTGCGACTCGACGTCGGGCGGGTCTTCGCCGGGCTCGTCGGCTCCAGCGAGCACAACATGCGCACCGCGCTGCGCACCGCCGAGGCCGTCGCCCCGTGCGTGCTCTGGGTCGACGAGATCGAGAAGGGGTTCGCCGGTGGCGCGGCGGGCGACTCCGGCACCGGCGCGCGCGTCTTCGGCACCTTCCTCACCTGGATGCAGGAGAAGCGCAGCCCGGTGTTCGTCATCGCCACCGCCAACGACTTCGACGGCCTGCCACCGGAGTTCCTGCGCAAGGGCCGCTTCGACGAGACGTTCTTCGTCGACCTGCCGAGCCGCTCCGAGCGGATCGCGGTGTGGCGGGTACACCTCGGCCGCGCGATGCGGCACCGCCTCGCCGCGGGGGAGCTCCCGGTGAGCGAGGAGCTGTTCACCGAGCTGGCCGGTCTGACCGAGGGGTACTCCGGTGCCGAGATCGAGCAGGCCGTCGTCGCCGGCCTGTTCGACGCCTTCTCGGAACGCCGGCCGCTGCGGCGCGACGACCTGGTCCGGGCGGTGATGAGCATCGTGCCGCTCAGCGTGACGCAGGCTGAGCGGCTCGACGCCCTGCGGGGGTGGGCCCGGAACCGGGCCGTGTCGGCTCGCGCCACCGACGACTGGGACCTGACCAACCGGCCCGGGGGCGCGTAGGCGCCGTTCGAGGGGATCGGGCCGGCCACCGGGGTCGCTCGGCCCACCCGGTTGTGCCGGGCGGGGGATCGGGCCGGCCACCGGGGTCGCTCGCCGGCCCGGTTCTCGCACCCCCGTTGTCGCACCCTCCCGATAAGGTGTGGCCACTGCGAGCGAGCGGGGTGTGGGGATGAGCGTTTCACTGTTGCTGGTGCCGTTGGCGATGGCCGGGGCGGCCACCGTCCAGGCCGTGGCGGCCCGCAAGGCCGACGGCCGGCAGATCTGTCAGGTGCAGACCCGGATGCGTGATGTGACCCTGCTCCAGGCCGCCCTGGCCGACACCGGCGCAGCCGTCACCACGGGCCCCGCCGCGGGCTCCGCCGGCGGCGACTCGTTGACCGCGACCTGGGCGGAGGCCGCCGCGACCTTCACCCGCGACGCCGACGGCATCTGGGCCGCGCACGTCACCGGCGCCGACCAGGCCGGTGCCGTGCAGTTGATGACCACGGTCGACGAGGCCTACGGGCGACGGGTCCAGCAGGCCGTCCTGGAGCGGCTGCGCACCCAGGCGCCCGCCGCCGGGCTGCGGCTGGAGTCCGAGTCGGTCGAGCAGGACGCCGCCGTGCGCCTGGTCTTCGAGGTGGAGCGGGAGCGGGCATGACCGACAGGCCCCGGATCGTGGTGACCGTCGGCGCCGACGGCCAGGTGCGTGCGGAGACCGTCGACATCGCCGGCGAGCGCTGCCTTGATTACATCGCGGTGCTGGAGGACCTCATCGACGGCCGGGTGCACGACAGCGCCTACACCGCCGACTACACACGTGAGGTCCAGCGCGCGCGGGAACAGGACGTGAATCGTGACGTGGACCCCGCCTGACCCGGCCGGCCACCGCACCGAGCCGGCCTACCCGCCGCCGGGTCACGGTCACCCGTCGGGTCACGGCCAGCCGACGCCGGGGCACGATCACCCGCCCGGCAAGGGTTATCAGCCGCCCACGCACAACTATCAGCCGCCGGTGCAGCAGGGCGGCCGGCCGCCGGTGCAGGGCTATCAGGCGCACGGCCAGGCCTACCTGGCGCCGGAGCAGGCGCTGCCCCCGTTTCCCAGCCCGGTGCCGCCCGGCGGCCAGCCGCCCTACCCTCAGCCGCCGCACTCGCAGGCGGGCCTCCAGTCCACACCGACCGGTCCCGCGCGGTTGTCATGGCGTGTGGCTCACAGCGCGTGGCTGGTCGCCCCTCTGCTGCCTTTCGGGTGCCTGTCCGCGACCGGCTTCCTCTATGTCGGCGTGCGCGCCCGCCGTCCCGCCTGGGCGATCGCCGGGGTGCTCTACAGCGTCGTGACCAACGTCTGCTTCTTCTTCGGCGCGGAGGGCGCGGAGGGCTCCGCCCTGCAGAACATCTGCTACACGATCATGTTCCTGCTGTGGCCGATCAGCGTGGTCCACGCCTTCATCATCAACGGCTCGTGGCTGCGCTGGCGTGCCGCCCACGTGCCCTGGTATTCGCAGGGTCAGCCGGTGCCCTGGACCGGCCCGGCGGCTCCCGTCGCCACGCCGCTGCCGCCCCAGCTGCAGGACGTGGTCCCGCCTCCACACCAGTTCTACGGCGGTGTTGCGCCCGGCTCCACCGCTGATGGTCCGCAGCCGAGCCGCACCTTTGATGGTCCGCCGCCGAGCCCCGCTTACGACCCGGCCTTTGGAGGTCCCGCGCCCAGCCCTGCCGACCACTCGTCCGGGCCTGGTGCAGCATCCGCATCACCGGTGGGGCCGCCTTCGCCGCCTCCGGTTCCGGCGCCGGACCCGTTTCCGGAGCGGGCCTCCACCTGGACACCGTCGCCGTTGCCGTCGCCCCAGCCTTCCGCTGCGGCGTCGACTTCCGGCCTGATCGACGTCAACACCGCCACGGAGCAGGAACTGGCCGCGGTCCCCGGCCTCGGCCCGGAACGAGCCGCCCGGATCGTGGCGGCCCGGCATTCCCGAAGTGGATTCCACGGTCTGAGCGAGGTCGCCGCGGTGGCCGGACTCGCGCCGCACGAGTTCGTCGCGGTTCGCGATCGGCTGACGTGCGAGCCGCCGCCACCACCCGACGCGGGCGAGCCCTCACCCTTCGGCCGGATAGTCGATGTCTGAGCCGCTTCCACCCGATGGCTCGGCGCTGTCGCGTGACCCGTCCCCACCGGACGGCGCGGCGCCGACCGGAGGGCCGCCGCCGGCGGGCGGTGCGGCCGTCGGAGCGGTGCCGGCCGTCGGAGCGGTGCCGGCCGTCGGAGCGGTGCCGGCTGGTGGAGCGGCGTCCGCTGTTGAAGTGGTGCCTGGTGGCGGAGCGATGCCGCGTCTGGAGATGGTGCCGGCTGATGGGCCGCTGCGGGCCGGGCTGCGCGGGGCTGCGATTCCCCGGGGTGAGCCGGGGGCTGTGCGGGTGGCTCGGTTCCTGGAGCGGACGACCGCTGAGGGGCCGGGCGAACGGACCGCCGTCTGGGTGCAGGGCTGCACGATCCGGTGTGCGGGCTGCTTCAACCCACACCTGTTCGGCGTGCGTGGTGGCACCCTGCTCCCGCCCGCGGAGTTGGTCGACCGTGTGCTGGCCGGCGGCACTCCGGGTCTGACCCTGCTCGGAGGTGAACCCTTCGAGCAGGCGGCCGGCCTCGCCGCGGTGGCCGCCGGGGTGCGGCGGGCCGGACTTTCGGTGATGACGTTCACCGGCTACGAGTACGAGCATCTGCGGCACCTTGCCGACTCCGGCCGGGACGACATCGCTGCTCTGCTCGACGGCACCGATCTGCTGGTGGCCGGGCCGTACCGTCAGGACCTTCTCGACCATGAGCGGCCGTGGGTGGGTTCGACGAATCAGCGATTCCTCCACTTGAGCGATCGCATCGCCGCGGGTCCCTACGACGTGGCCGTCGATCCGGACCGCCTGGAGGTGCTGGTCTCTGCCTCCGGCACCGTCTCCGTCAACGGCTGGGCCGATGCCGACACGCTTGACGCCCTGCTGGCCGATCTTCCGGCCCGCCGCGGACGCCCCACCTGACCAGCGCTGTGGCATCGGAATGTTCGTCAGCCCCACGCGGAATGGGTGCGTGGGCAGGGGTGGTCAGGTGGGGACCACTGGAGAACTGTGCAGGCCGGTGCGGAGGCTGCCGACGCCGTCGCGGTCCAGGTTGTAAGAGATGTGGCCGCCCGCGCTCCAGCCGCCTGTCTGCCGGGACAGGCGGGAGGCGGTGCGACTGCAGGTGAAAGTGCCGCTCTCGGTGGTGTTGACCTGAGCTGCCAGGTCGCAGACCTCGTCGGCCTCGGGCAGGCCGTCCTTGCGGAGCGCGTAGTGGACGTCGAGCTGATCGAACTTACGGTTGCCGTCGACGGCGCTGTCGCCGCCGTCGATCCAAGCGACGTGGGCGTACGCGCTGCGGGACGGTGAACCGTGCGAGATGCAGAGCCGCACCTGGAGAACCGTGTTGAAGCCCGGCGTCTCGTATTCGACACGCTGCGGCGCGCTGCACGTGTCAGCGGCCTGCGCCGGTGCACCCGCCGTCGCACCGGCGACGGCACCGGCCAGAACTCCCGCGACGGCCACCGCCCGGACAGCCACGGCTCGGACGACTGCGGCTCGAACAGCCTGAGCTCGGCCGGTCACGGCTGCAACGGTCGCTGCCTCGGCGAGCAGGCCGGACATTGCTTTCATAGTTCGTACCCCCATTGTCCTGATCGTGCCCGCGGTGACGCCCGCGCGGGGCCCGAATCAGGCAAACGGCGGCATTGCTCGTACCTCTGCCTGCGGGGTGTCAAAGACCCGGCAGCGAGCCGGCGGCGCGGCGGGCAGCATCGGGCCATGACCGAGGTCGCGGTGATCGGTGCGGGAATCGGCGGTCTCAGTGCCGCGCTGTGCCTGCTTCGCGCGGGTTTCGAGGTGCGCGTCTTCGAGCAGGCGGCGCGGCTCTCCGAGGTGGGCGCGGGCGTGCAGGTCAGCCCGAACGCGTCGCGGATCCTGCACCGGCTGGGGCTGGCAGAGCCGCTCGCGGCGACCGGGGTCAAGTCGCTCGCGTGGCATCAGCGCAGGTGGGACGACGGGCGGACGCTGTTGCGGGCGCCGCTGGCGGAGGCCTTGGAGGCGACGTACGGGTTCCCGCACTACCAGATGCACCGGGCTGATCTGCTCGGGGCGCTGGTCGCGGCGCTGCCGCCGGAGCGGATCCATCTCGGACATCGCCTGGTCGGGATCGAGCAGGACGCGGAGTGGGTGGAGGCCCGGTTCGCGGGTGGGCAGCGGGTGCGGGCCGATGTGCTGGTCGGTGCGGACGGCATCCATTCGGCGGTGCGGCAGGCGGTGTTCGGGGCGGATCAGGCGCGGTTCACCGGGTGTGTCGCCTATCGCGGCGTGGTGCCGGCGGAGCGGCTGGAGCATCTCGGGCTGGAGGTGACCGCGCAGATCTGGCTGGGGCCGGGGCGGCATTTCGTGCACTACTTCATCAGGGGGCGGCGGCTGGTCAACTTCGTCGCGGTGATCCAGCGGGACCGGTGGACCCGGGAGTCGTGGACCGATCGCGGTGAGGTCGGGGACGCGGTGGCCGCCTATGCGGACTGGCATCCGCAGGTACGGGAGATCATCGGGGCGGCGGACGAGACGTACACCTGGGCGTTGTTCGACCGGCCGCCGCTGCCGCGCTGGTCGGCGGGGCGGGTGACGCTGCTCGGCGACGCGGCGCACGCGATGCTGCCGTTCATGGCGCAGGGCGCGGCGCAGGCGGTCGAGGACGGGGCGGCGCTGAGCGCGGTGCTGGGGCAGCTGCCGCCGGTTGCGGCGCTGCGCCGTTACGAGGAGGTACGCCTGCCGCGTACCGCCCGGCTGCAGGAGATGTCGGCGGGCAACAAGACCCGGTTCCACCTGCCGGACGGGCCTGCGCAGCGGGAACGCGACGCGCAGATGGCGGCCGGGTCGCAGGCGTGGTCGTTCAACGCGCTCGGCTGGCTCTACGAGCACGACGCGGGGTTGACCGTGGACAGCTCGCGTACTTAGGTTTCGGGGGAGACTGTGAATCGATCTTGATGGATGGGGTTTCGATGCGACGACGATCCATCGTGGCGGCGCTCGCCGCGGCCGTGCTGGTGCTGGCCGCCTGCGGGGACGACGGCGCGGACGACCCCGCGCCCGGCGCATCCGGGCAGCTCGACAGGGTGAACGTCGGCGTCATCGCCATCGTCGACGTCGCCCCGATCTATCTTGGTCAGGCGAAGGGTTTCTTCCGTAATCGTGGGATCGATCTGACGCTCACCACCGCGCAGGGTGGCGCGGCCATCGTGCCGGGCGTGCTGAGCGGGCAGTTCCAGTTCGGATTCAGCAACGCGATCTCGCTGATGCTGGCGCAGGGGCAGAAAGTGCCGATCAAGGCCGTGGTCAACGGCAACAACTCGACCGGGGTGGACGGCGCCGACTTCGGCGCGCTGTACGTCAAGGCGGACAGCCCGATCAAGTCGCCGAAGGACCTGGCCGGCCGGACAGTGGCGGCGAACACGCTGAAGAACATCGTCGAGACGACGGTGAAGGCCTCGGTGAAGAAGGACGGCGGTGACGCGGCCGCGGTCAAGTTCACCGAGCTGCCGTTCCCCGACCAGGTGCCGGCGCTGGAGGCCGGCCGGGTGGACGCGATCTTCGTCGTCGAGCCGTTCCAGCAGACCGCGATCGCGGCCGGCGCCCGCCGGATCGCCTCGCCGTACGTGGACGCGGCGCCGAACCTGACCGTCGCGATGTACTTCACCTCGCAGCAGCTGCTGACCGGCGATCCCGACCTGGTCACCCGGTTCACCGAGGCGATGAAGGAATCGCTGGCCTACGCGGACGGGCAGCCCGACGAGGTGCGCGAGTCGCTCGGCACATACACCAAGATCCCGCCGGAGACACGGGACGCGCTGATCCTGCCCCGGTGGCCGGCCGAGGTGAACCAGGCGTCGATCGAGACGCTCGGGCAGCTGGCGGTGGCGGACGGGCTGCTGAAGGAACAACCGGACGTCGCGGCGTTGCTGCCGTGAGTGGCACCGGATAACTAGGCCCTGTTTCGTAGAGGATGGCTGGGCTGCGGCGTGGCCCAGCCGCCGTCTGGGTGTGCGGCGCGGGCGCCCAGATACCGGGGTTGTATCTGGGTGTTCGCGACGTGCGGCCAGACGACACCTGGACCTCGCCTCGCTCCTGCCCCCTCTACGAAACAGGGCCTAGGCTGGCCACGTGACGATGCCGGGGCGGATTGCGTACTTCGTCGTCCTGCTGTTCCTGGCCGTGCTGAGTTTCTCGGTCCGGCTGGACCTGTGGGTCAGTCTCGTGGTGGCCGTGGTCGCGATGACGTCGGTGTCGTGGTTGGAGATGGTGTTGTCGCGCAGGCGGGAGACCGCCGTCCCGGAGTGATCTGCTTTACGCTACGGCGGCATGAGCATCCTGCAGGCCCTGGTCGCCGGAATCGGTGACGGCGCGATCGAGGTCGTCGAACTGACCGCGCCGCTGTCCAGCGAAACGCCGATCCTCCAGCTGCCCCCGCCGTTCGCCAACACGATCAACTTCGGCCTCGAGGAGATCAGCCGGTACGACGACCGGGGTCCCGGCTGGTACTGGAACAACATTCACACCGGCGAGCACACCGGCACCCACTTCGATGCGCCGGTGCACTGGGTGACCGGCCGGGACGGCGACGACGTGTCGCAGGTGCCGCTGCGGCGGCTGATCGCACCGGCCGCCGTCATCGACGTGACCGACCGCGCCGCCGCCGACCCGGACTTCCTGCTGGAGGTCGAGCACATCCGCGAGTGGGAGCAGGCGCACGGGCCGCTGCCCGCGGGCGGCTGGCTGCTGCTGCGGACCGGCTGGGACGCCCGGGCGCAGGACCAGGCGGCGTTCCTCAACGCGGACGAGACCGGCCCGCACACCCCGGGCGTCTCGGCCGAGGCGGCGAAGTGGCTGGCCGAGGAGGCGCCGGTGATCGGCCTCGGGGTGGAGACGGTCGGCACCGACGCGGGCGCCGCGCACTCCTTCGACCCGGCGTTCCCGTGCCACTCCTACCTGCTCGGTGCGGACAAGTACGGGCTCACGCAGCTGCGGAACCTGCGGGAGCTGCCGCCGACCGGCGCGGTCGTGGTGGCCGCGCCGCTGCCGATCGTCGGCGGCTCCGGCAGCCCGGCGCGGGTGCTGGCCCTGGTCGAGCGTTGACGGCGACGAACGTCGCGGAGCTGGTCGGCGCCACCCTGGCCGCGCTCGGTGCCGACCACGTCTTCGGGGTGGTCGGCAGCGGGAACTTCCACGTCACGAACGCGCTGGTCGCGCACGGCGCCAGGTTCGTCGCCACCCGGCACGAGGCGGGCGCGGCGACCGCCGCCGACGCCTACGCCCGGGTCAGCGGCCGGGCCGGCGTGGTCTCGGTGCATCAGGGCTGCGGGCTGACCAACGCGATGACCGGCATCGCGGAGGCGGCGAAATCGCGTACCCCGTTGATCGTGCTAGCCGCCGAGCCGGCGGCGGCCGCCCTGCGCTCCAACTTCCGGGTCGACCAGGACGCCCTGGCCCGTGCGGTGGGCGCGCACAGCGACCGGGTGCACGGCCCGGACTCGGTGGTCGCCGACGTCACCCGGGCGTGGCGGCTCGCGGTGGGGGAGCGGCGCACCGTCGTGCTCAACCTGCCGCTCGACGTGCAGGCCGCGCCCGCCCTGCCGGTCGCGCCGCAGCCCGGGTCGCTGCCGGCGCCGCCGCGCGCCTCCGACCAGGCCGCCGGCGAGCTGGCGGCGCTGCTGACGGGCGCCGAACGACCGGTTTTCATCGCCGGCCGCGGCTCTCTGCACGCCCGCCACGAGATCGAGGAACTGGCCGGGACGTGCGGCGCCCTGCTGGCCACGTCGGCCGCGGCGAAGGGTTTGTTCGCCGGCAACGACTGGAACCTGGACGTCTCCGGCGGCTTCGCCACGCCGGTGGCGGCCGAGCTGATCAACGCGGCCGACGTCGTGGTGGCCTGGGGTGCGGCCCTGAACATGTGGACCACCCGGCACGGCGCGCTGATCCCGGCCGGCGCCACGGTCGCGCAGATCGATCTCGAACCCGGCGCGCTGGGCGCGCATCACCGCGTCGACCTGGGCATCGTCGGGGACGCGGCGGAGAGCGCGCGAGCGGTGGCTGCCGCGCTGCCGGCTGCGACGACCGGTTATCGGACCGAGGGGGTACGCGCGAAGCTCCGCGCCCGGGGCCGGTGGCGGGACGTCGCGTTCACCGACGACGGCGACGCCACCCACATCGACCCCCGGACCGCCAGCATCGCCCTCGACGACCTGCTCCCCGCGGAACGGGTCGTGGCCGTCGACTCCGGCAACTTCATGGGCTATCCGTCGATGTTCCTGTCCGTTCCGGACCACCGTGGCTTCTGCTTCACCCAGGCGTTCCAGTCGGTCGGCCTGGGCCTGGCGAGCGCGCTCGGCGCCGCCCTCGCCCGGCCGGACCGGCTGCCCGTGGCGGCCTGCGGCGACGGCGGCTTCCTGATGGGGATCGCCGAGCTGGAGACCGTCCGCCGGCTCGGGCTGGGCATGCTGATCGTGGTGTACAACGACGACGCGTACGGCGCCGAGGTGCACCACTTCGGGCCGCACGGGCATCCGCTGCACACCGTGGTCTTCCCGGACACCGACCTGGCGGCGATCGCGCGCGGCCACGGGTGCGCGGCGGTGACGGTGCGCTCGCCGTCCGACCTGGAGCCGGTCGCGCGGTGGGTGGCGGGCCCGCGTGACACGCCCATGGTCGTCGACCTGAAAGTGGCGGCGGGACGCCCGTCGTGGTGGCTGGAGGAGGCTTTCCGTGGACACTGACGCGCTCGTCATGATCGGCGACGAACGGCGCCGGCTCGCCGGCCTGCTCGACAGTCTCAGCCCGGAGCAGCTGGACAGCCCGAGCCTGTGCGGCGAATGGACCGTCAAGGAGGTGGCCGCCCACCTGGTCGCAGCCGTCGCCGCCCCCGACCGGTGGATCCTGCCGGCCATGGTGCGCGGCGGCTTCCGGCTGCACCGGGCCAACGCCCTGCTCGCCCGCCGGATGGCCGAACGGCCGGCCGCCGAGCTGGCCACCGCGTTGCGGGACAACGCCGAGAAGCCGTTCCGGCCG
Source organism: Actinoplanes sp. 13 (assembly GCF_056134165.1). Lineage (NCBI taxonomy): Bacteria > Bacillati > Actinomycetota > Actinomycetes > Micromonosporales > Micromonosporaceae > Actinoplanes > Actinoplanes sp. 13. The sequence continues at coordinate 56,926 of NZ_JBVYOQ010000002.1, forward strand.
CCGATCGTCGGCTATCCCGGGCAGCTCACCGACCTGCAGGTGCACAGCCAGGACATCCGCCGCCCACTCGGGCTGCCGCACACGCTGCAGCCGGAACGCCTGCGGACCTCGCTGGACTTTTTGGTCGGCGGCCGTGCGATCGGTTTCGTGCCGCGCCGCCGGCCCGCCGGCCTGCGTTTCGAGGCCACCGATGTGGACTGGTCGTGGGGCAGTGGGCCGGCCGTCCGCGGCGCTGCCGAGGCGGTGATGATGGCGCTGACCGGCCGGACCGTCGCCCTCACCGACCTCGACGGCGAAGGGGTGGACGTGCTGCGGCAGCGGACCGCCGGCGGGTAGGGCGAGTGGCGGTTCTTCACAGATTGTATTCGAGCCGTATTCAGTTGGATTTCTCTCGCTACCGCCGTAATCATCGCCAAAAAGAACCGCGGCGGAACCCGGATCGGGCTCCGCCGCGGCCGGGCGGCGTTACTCAGGCGGGTTGCCAGGTGAAGGCCTGGTTGTTCGACGTCGTGTAGCACGTGTACTGCATCATGTCGGCGCCGTTCAGATTCGAGCTGCCCACGACGGCCAGGCACTTACCGCTGTGCCGGTTCTTCAGCTGGTAGTAGTCCGCGCCGGCGGCGCTGAAGTTCTTGATCGGCAGCCACTGGTCGTTGAGGGTGGAACTGCCGCAGTTCTGAGTGATGACCTTCGCCCGCTCGGCGGTCGACGAGCCGCTTACAGCGAAACACTTTCCGCCGTTGTTGTAGGAGATCCGATAGTGACCCGCGCTGATCAGGGTGAAGGTCCAGGCCCGGGTGGTACCGGTTGTGCAGAGCGTCTGCTCGACGGCGATGCCGCCCGCCGACGAATAGCCGACGGGGTGCAGGCAGTGGTCATTCGTGTACGGCTGAATCGTGTAGGCGGTAGCGGCCGCCGCAGGGCTGCCGGTGCCGATCAGCGTCGCCGCGAGAACCGCGAACACCGCGATCAGGTGAGCCATCATTTTGCGCTTCAACAGAAGCCTCCCCCGTGTCGAGTAATGCGGGAGCAGGCTAACCGATCTTGTTCGATGCGCGTGTGCCCTCCGGATGGCCGAAGAAGTGGGAAGCCGGGCGCCCGGCGGGATGCTCATCAGCCGTGCCGAGCCATTCCGGGTGACAATTCACCTGTTCAGCGAACTCGCCATGAATCCGAGCCGGAATCCGGGATCTTCTGTGATCCACACCGTCGATGCCGAGCAGACATTCGATGTTCTTCTCACATTCGGCAAGGAGGGTCAGATCAGTCTCTGCCGGTCGTGCGCCCGGATCAGCCGGAGCCCCGTCCAGACCGACCACACCGTCCAGGCCGGCACCAACAGGATCAGGCCGAGCACGGTGAGCGCCGACGCCGCCGCGCGCAGCCCCGGGACGTGCGACACCAGCTGCACGCCGAGCAGGACGCCGAGCAGCCCGGCGCCGGCGAGCACGCCGAGCAGGCCGAGTGCGGGCGGGCTCGTGCGCCGCGCCACGGCGACCCCGCTCACCGCGATGAGCCACAGGCCCGGGACGAACGCGCCGAGCACCGCGACGGCGGCCGTCCCGGTGGCCACCGACAGCGCGCCGCCGGCGATCGGACCGGTGCCGGCGAAGACGGTGACCAGGGTGGCGACGAGGTACGGCAGCAGCCCGCCGCCGTACGACCGGGCCGTCCAGAACGAGCGGACGGCGACGACACCCAGCAGGCCGCACGGCGCCAGAAGGAACAGGAACTCGGCCGCGTCCTCCCCGATGACCGGCGGCAGCAGGACCGCTGCCGCGATCGCGACGGAGGCGCCGATCAGCGCGGTTCCCGTCAGGACGGACAGCCACCGCCCGGGCGGCGCCACCGGCTGCTGAAGCTGGCGGGCCAGCAGCGGCGCCTTGACCACTGTGTCCAGGGCGTACCACCAGCGCCGGGGGCCGCCGACCGCAGCCAGCACGGCGAGTGCCTCCTCGCGCCAGCGGGCGCGGTGACCGGGCGGCAGGACCAGCGTCGCCAGGGCGAGCATCACACGCAGAGCTCTCATCAGTACGCCCCTCCGGGAACGATCCGGCCCAGAGCCGGGCGGGCCTGTCCGGCGCCGCGGGCCGCTGCCGTGGCCGCCGCGGTGGCAGCGGCCGCCACACCGTCGGCCGTCAGCCGGTAGTAGCGCCGGCGGGGCCGTCCGGGCGTGTGTTCGGCGGCGGTCTCCCATTCGCTGCACAGCCAGCCGGCCTGTTCCAGCCGGGCCAGGATCGGATAGATCGTTCCCGGCAGCAGCCCGGTCGACTCGACGATCTCCAGGCCGTACCTCTCCTGATCGGGGTCTTCGGCGAGCGTCTGGAGCACCAGCCGCACCTGCAGTGTCATCCTTGGCATACTCGTACTCTATATAGGTCGTCAACCGGTACGTGACCGGGGCGGGTTTGCGCTGGAGTGCACTCCAGCGCCTAGCGTCGCCGTCATGCAGACGACAGGTATGGCTCTGACGGCTCCCGGCGGCACCTGGGAGCCGTACCGCTTCGAGCGCCGCGACCTGCGCCCGGACGACCTCGCCGTCCGGGTCACCTGGTGCGGGGTGTGTCACAGCGACCTGCACGCGGCCGAGGCGCTGACCGCCGGATCGGGCCCGCTGGTGCCGGGACACGAGTTCGTCGGCGAGGTCACGGCCGTGGGCGGCGAGGTGACCGGTTTCCGGGTGGGTGACCCGGTCGCCGTCGGCAACATCGTCGACTCCTGCGGCAGGTGCGTCGCGTGCCGCGCCGGGCAGGAGCAGTTCTGTGCCGAGTTCCCCACCCTGACGTACAGCGACGTCACCTTCGGCGCCTACTCCCGCGACTACGTGGTGCGCGAGTCGTTCGCCTACCCGGTGCCGGCCGGCCTCGACCCGGCCGGCGTGGCGCCGCTGATGTGTGCCGGCGCGACCGTGTTCGAACCGCTGCGCCGCTGGGACGTCGGCCCCGGACAGCTGGTCGGCGTGGTGGGACTCGGCGGCCTCGGCCATCTGGCGGTGAAGTTCGCGAAGGCGCTCGGCGCGCGGGTCGCGGTCTTCACCACCTCGCCCGGCAAAGAAGCCCCGGCCCGGCAGCTGGGGGCCGACGAGGTGATCGTCTCCGGGGACGCCGCGGCGATGACCGCGCAGGCCGGCCGGTTCGACTTCATCCTCGACACCGCGTCGGCCAAGCACGACCCGTCGCCCTACCTCCGGGCGCTGCGGATGGACGGCACCCTCTGCATGCTCGGCATCCCGGACCGCTACGAACCCGAGGCGATGGCCCTGCTGTACGGCTACAAGCGCCTGGCCGCCTCGGGCAGCGCCGGCCGTCCCCGCACCCGGGAGATGCTCGAGTTCGCGGCCCGGCACGGCATCGTCGCGGACGTCGAGAAGGTCCCGGCGCGCGAGGTCGGCCACGCCCTCGGCCGCCTGGCCCGCAACGACGTCCGCTGGCGGTTCGTGCTGGACCTCGCCGACCTGGCCTGAGCAGCACGTCCCCGCGTACTTTTGCCGGGTGACGATCTCCGCGACCACCATGCTCGGCATCCGGGAGGTGTCGGAGCTGACCGGCCTGACCCCCGACACCCTGCGCTGGTACGAACGTGAAGGCCTGCTTCCGCTGGTCGGGCGGGCCTCGGACGGCCGCCGCCGGTACGGCCCGGCGGCCGTCCGGTTCGTCCGGCTGGTCCAGGCGCTGCGCCGCACCGGCATGCCGGTCGCCGAGGTGCGCCAGTTCGTCACGCTGGGCCCGGGCACCCCGGAGCACGCCGGTCAGCGCCTGCGGATCCTCCAGGAACAGGAGGAACGGCTGCACCGGCGGCGCGCCGAACTCGACGAGGACCTGCGGGTGATCCGGAACAAGATGGCGAACTTCCGGGAGCTGATCGCGCAGGGCCGTGACTGCGAGGACGAGGACTGATCCGGCGCCGGCGATTGATCGCGGTCCTCGGGGGCAAGCAAAGACATATGCGAGCTTTGACATGGCAGGGTACGGCGAAGGTCTCGGTCGAGACCGTCCCCGACCCCACGATCCAGGAACCCACCGACGCGATCATCCGGATCACCTCGACCGCCATCTGCGGCTCGGACCTGCACCTCTACGACGTCCTCGGGATGTACATCGACTCCGGTGACATCCTCGGCCACGAGCCGATGGGCATCGTCGAGGCGGTCGGGTCCGAGGTCACCCACATCAAGCCGGGTGACCGGGTGGTGATCCCGTTCAACATCTCCTGCGGGTACTGCTGGATGTGCAAGCGGGGCTTCTACGCCCAGTGCGAGACCACCCAGAACAAGGACCAGGGCAAGGGCGCCTCGCTGTTCGGCTACACCAAGTTGTACGGCCAGGTGCCCGGCGGCCAGGCCGAGTACCTGCGGGTGCCGCAGGCCCAGTTCGGCCCGATCAAGGTGCCGGACCACCACCCGGACGAGCGGTACCTGTTCCTCTCCGACGTGCTGACCACGTCGTGGCAGGCCGCCAAGTACGCCGACATCAAGCCCGGCGACACGGTGTTCGTCACCGGCCTCGGCCCGATCGGCCAGATGTGCGCCCGCATCGCCCGCCACCTGGGCGCCGAGAGGGTCATCGCCTCCGACAACGTGCCGGAACGGCTGGCCATGGCGCAGCGGCACGGCATCGAGACGTTGAACACCGACAACATCGACGTGCCCGCCGCGGTGCTCGACCTGACCCACGGCCGCGGTGCCGACGGCGTCATCGAGTCGGTCGGCATGGAGGCGCACGGCTCGCCGTTCCAGGCCGCCGCGGTCAAGGCCGCCGGGATGCTGCCCGACGCGGTCGCCCGCAAGGCCGTCGACACCTTCGGCATCGACCGGATGGCCGCGCTGAACACAGCTTTCGCGGCGGTACGCCGGGCCGGCACCGTCTCGATCATCGGTGTGTACGGCGGCCAGGCCGACCCGATCCCGATGATGGACCTGTTCGACAAGGGAGTGACGCTGCGGATGGGCCAGGCCCACGTGAAGCGCTGGGTCGACGACATCATGCCGCTGCTCACCGGCGACGACGACCCGCTCGGCGTGGACGACCTCGTCACGCACCGGCTGCCGTTGGAGGACGCGCCGCACGCGTACGAGATCTTCAAGAACAAGCAGGACGGCTGCATCAAGGTCGTGCTCAAGCCCTGACCCCGGCGGCGAAAGTGCTCGCACCTCACCTGTCGATGGCGGCGGGGCCCGATCGTCGGTTCGATGAACGGGCCGACCGGGCCCCGACGAGACGGACGCACACCATGGCCAGGTACATGTTGCTCATCCACGGCGACGAGCAGGAGCGGGAGACGCTGACCCCGGACGAGATCGAGCGCCGCGACGCCGGTCACCGGGAGTTCGCCGCCGTGGCGGGCAGCGCGATGCTCGACGCCAACCGGCTGCGGCCGGCAGCCACCTCCACCACTCTGCGGGGCACGGCCGTCACCGACGGCCCGTTCCTGGAGACCAAGGAGGTGCTGGGCGGCTACTACGTGGTCGAGGCGCCCGACCTCGACGCGGCGATCGCGATGGCCCGCCGGCTGCCCGAGCTGGCCTGGGAGCACTGCGCCGTGGAGGTCCGCCCGGTCTGGGACGCCAGCTGACCGGGTCCGACGTCGCCGCCGCGGTGGCGGGCGCACACCGTCGGGAGTGGGCCGCCGTGCTCGCCTCGACGGTGCGCGTGACACGTGACCTGGACCTGGCCGAGGAGTGCGCGCAGGACGCGTACGCCCGGGCTCTGCGGGTCTGGGCCCACGACGGCGTGCCGGCCCGTCCCGGCGCCTGGCTCACCACCGTGGCCCGCAACCGGGCCCGTGACCTGCTGCGCCGGGAGTCGGTCCTGCGGCGCTCGCTGCCGCTGCTCGTCCTCGACGACGTGCTGCCCGGACCGGGCGACGGCGACGACCCGCCGGCGGTCGGCGACGACCGGCTGCGGCTGATCTTCACCTGCTGCCATCCGGCGCTGGCCCACGAGGCCCGGGTGGCGCTGACCCTGCGCCTGCTCTGCGGCCTGTCGACGGCCGAGGTGGCCCGTGCCTTCCTGGTCCGGGAGTCCACCATGGCCGCCCGGATCACCCGGGCCAAGCGGAAGATCGCCGAGGCGCGCATCCCGTACCGCGTTCCCGGCGCCGCCGACCTCCCGGTCCGTGTCGGCGCGGTCCTCGACGTGGTGCACCTGGTCTTCACCGCCGGGCACACCGCGGCCGAGGGCGCCGAGCTGATGCGCCGGGACCTGGTGGACGCGGCGATCGATCTGGGCCGGTTGCTGCGGCGGTTGCTGCCGGCCGACCCGGGGGTGGCCGGCCTGCTGGCGCTGATGCTGCTGACCGATGCCCGGCGGCACACCCGGACCGCCCCGGACGGCCGGCCGCTCCTGCTCGCCGAGCAGGACCGCAGCCGGTGGGACCGCGACCTCGTGGCCGAGGGGACGGCACTGCTGAGCGAGGCGCTGAGCGGGCCGGCGGGTCGTTACGCGGTGCAGGCGGCCGTCGCTGCCGTGCACGCCGAGGCGCCGAGCTGGGCGGACACCGACTGGAACGAGATCGCCGGCCTCTACGGGGTGCTGGCGAAGCTGTGGCCGTCGCCGGTGGTCCGGCTCAACCGGGCGGTCGCGGTGGGCATGCGGGACGGTCCGGAAGCGGGCCTCGCGGCCCTCGAGCCGCTGCTCGGCGAGCCTGCCCTGGCGGGTTACAGCTATCTCGCGGCGGCCCGGGCGGATTTCCAGCGACAGCTGGGGCGCGTTCCCGAGGCAATCCGATCGTACGAGGAAGCGCTGCTCCTGACCGGCAACGGTGCCGAGCGGATGTTCCTGACCGGTCGCCTGAACGCGTTACGGGACAGCCCCGCCGGGCCGGGTGGGCCAGACTGGGCGGCATGACGAGCGAACCGACCGGGCGCCTGGTGCCCACCGACCGGGGCCACGACCTCGTGCTGACCCGCTCCTTCGACGCCGGCATCGAGGAGATCTGGGCCGACCTCACCGACCCCGGCCGGACCGCGAGGTGGTTCGGGTCCTGGCGGGGCGAGGCGGCCCCGGGCCGCACCGTCCAGGTGCAGATGGCGTACGAGGAAGGCGCACCCTGGATGGACATGCGCATCGAGGCCTGCGAGCAGCCGCGCCGGCTCGGCCTGTTCAGCACCGACGAGGCCGGTTCCTGGCACGTCGAGCTGCTGCTGGCGGAGACCGGCGGGCGCACCGTCCTGACCTTCGTGCACCACGTCGAGACCCTGGCCGGCCTCGGCGAGGTCGGCCCCGGCTGGGAGTATTACCTGGACATGCTCGTCGCCGCCCGGGACGGCTCGCCGCAACCGGTGTTCGACGACTACTACCCGGCCATGAAGGCCTACTACGAGGCGGCCGGCTGATGGGCGAGTCACCGCGTTCCGAGGCGGCCGGCTGATGGACGAGTCACCGCGCACCGCAAAGGCCCGCCGGGTCTGGGACCGCAGCGCGCCGGGTTACGACCGGCAGATCGCCTTCCTGGAGCGGCACTGGTTCACCGGTGGGCGCGAGTGGCTCGGTGCCCGCGCCACCGGCCGGGTGCTGGACGTCGGGGTGGGCACCGGGCGCAACCTGCCGCACTACCCGGCCGGCGTGACGCTGACCGGCATCGACCTGAGCCCGGCCATGCTCGGGTTCGCCCGGCAGCGCGCGGCCGCGCTCGGTCTCGCCGTCGACCTGCGCGAGGGTGACGCCGAGCATCTGCCGTTCGCCGACGGCTCGTTCGACACCGTGGTCTGTGCGCTGTCGCTGTGCACGATCCCCGAGCCACGGGCCGCGATCGATGAGATGCGGCGGGTGCTGGCCCCGGGCGGGCGGCTGCTCCTGCTCGACCACATCGGCGGCAGCTCGCCGCCGGTCAGAGCCGCGCAGTGGCTGCTGGAACGAGTCACCGTGCCGGCCGCGGGCGAGCACTTCACCCGCCGCCAACTGCCTCTGGTCGACGCGGCGGGCTTCAAGATCGTGGAGGCGGAAAGGCTCAAGGCGGGCACCATCGAAAGAGTGCACGCCCTACGCCCTTAGTGACGCGACGGCCATCACATTCTCCTCATATCACCTATTTGTCGGCCTCGCCGAAAGTAATTTCGGTCTGGTCGTAACAGATAGTGAAGAGAGAGAAAGCCTCACCCGTGCTCCAGTACCTCGTCACCTCCGCGTTGACGCCGGTCCCGTACGCCGATCCGCTCACCCTCGTCGCCGTGGGACTCGCGCTCTGCGCGATCGTCGCCACCGTGCTGCGCCGCAAGGTCCGCCCCGCCGTGGAAGCGGCCTGCCGGGCCGCCGTCACCCGGCTGCGGCCACACCTGCCGGCCCGGCTGCGGCGGCTGGCCCGGCGCTGCCTGAACCGGATCGACGCCGAGGCCGTGCGCTCGGTGCTGGTGACCGCGATCGCCGGTGGCATCGCCTGGACCGCCGCCGACGTACTGAACCTGGTCGGCCCGGTGACCGCGGCCATCTCCGCGACGCTGTCGGTGCAGCTGAGCTCGCACGCCTCGCTGCGGGAAGGCACCCAGCGCCTGATCGCCACCCTGGCCGGCATCGCCGTCGCGGTCGGGGTCTGGAAGATGTTCGGCCTCACCCCGTGGTCGATCGCGGTGATCGCCGGCTGCGGCCTGGCCGCCGGGCGCCTGCTGCGCCTCGGTGACGGCTCGGTCGCGGTGCCGGCCACCTCGCTGGGCATCCTGGTCGCCGCAGGCTCGGTCACCGAGGCCTTCGTGTGGCAGCGCGTCGCGACGACCGCTCTCGGCATCGTCGTCGGCGTGATCCTGTCACCGCTGGTCGGCGGGCACACCCCGCTGGAACGGGCCCGGGTCAAGCTGGCGCACCTCTCCACCGAGATCGCGGTGCTGCTGGGCCACCTCGGCGCCGGGGTCCGTGGCGGCTACCGCCGGGAGCAGGCCGCCGACTGGCTGGCCCGGTCCCGCGAACTCGACGACGACCTCGACGACGCGGTCGCCGCGGTCGAGGACCTGGTCAAACAGGCCCGCTGGTCGCTGACCACGCCGGTGGCGCGGGTCCTGCCGCTGCAGCAGACGCTGCGGGCGCTGGAACACGGCGTGCACCAGGTGAACTCGGTGGCCCGGTCGATGTTCGACGCGTCCGCCGGCGCGTACTCCGCGGGCGTGCTGGAGGAGATCGGCCAGGTGCTGACCGCGGCCTCCGAGGCGTTCGCCGCCCACGCCACCCTGGTCGCCGACCCGAACACCGACCCGACCCGGGACGCCGGCCACCTCAGCGAACTGGTCGACGGGCTGATCGAGGCGCGGCGGCGCACGGTACGCAAGGTCCGCACCGAGATGGACGACACCGCCGTGCTGGTCCTCGCCGGCTCCATCATCACCGACATCGACCGGATGGCCGGCTCGCTGGCCCGCTCCGCCCCGGCGCTCGCGGTCGGCGAACCGGCCCCGGAACCGGGCATCCCGGCGGTCTCCGAGGTCCTGCCCGCGGTCCGCCGCCTCTGGGACAAGCGCCGCGACCAGCTGGCGACGCAGGAGAGGCGGCGGCGCCGGACCCGGCGCGCGACGGCGAAGGTGAAGACCATGGCGCGGGTCCGCAAAGCGGCGTAGCGGACGGTGGCGGTCAGTCGAGGCGGGTCAGCCGCCACCAGAGCGAAGGGTCGGCGGTGGCGGCGTCGGTGCGCAGCTTCACGCGTACCCCCGAAGCCTCGGCGACGCCGACCTCCTGGCCGGCGGCGAGCCCCGCGGCCGGCGCTGTGGTCCGCACCGTGACCGGCACCGCCAGGCCGGGCCAGCCGACCACCTTGAGCGGCGTCTCCGGGCTGATCGTGGCGGTCTCACCCCACTCGGTCTCGACCCGCCCGGCCGGCGCGGCCGGCAGCAGCTCGTGCTCCTTGACGGTCTTGCGCACCGTGGTGAGCAGCCTGCGGACCACCTTGTTGGTCGCGGCCAGCTGCTGCGGAGTGTTCGCGCCCGGCTGGTTGAAGACCGCGCCGACCAGGATCAGCGTGCGTGCGCCCACCTTCAGCCGGGCGGCGAAGAGCAGACAGCCGCCGGCCTCGTCGGTGGAACCGGTCTTGATGCCGAAGACGCCGTTCTCGCCGAGCAGATCGTTGTAGTTGCTGATCGTCCCGGCCACCGGGATGGTGGCCTCGGGCAGCTCGACGATCTCGGCGAACGACGGCAGCCTCAACGCCGCCCGGCCGAGGATCACCTGGTCGGCGGCGGTGCTGACGGTGGTCGGCAGGAAGCCGCTGGGGTCGCTGTACTCGGTGTTCGCCATGCCCAGCTGGTCGGCGGCGGCGTTCATCCGGTCGACGAAGGCCTCCTCGCTGCCGGCGTCCCAGATCGCCAGCTGGCGCGCGATGTTGTTGGCCGACGGCAGCATGAGCGCCTCGAGGGCGTCGCGCTGAGTGAGTTCGGTGCCCTCCTCGACGTGCACCAGGGACTGATTGGTGGCCTTGCGGCTCTCGTAGTCCTCGACGTCCTCTGCGGTGACGGTGAGCTCCGGTCCGTCCTGGCCGTCGCCGAGCGGATGCGACTTCAGCACGACGTAGGCGGTCATCACCTTCGCGACGCTGCCGATCGGCTGGGCCGGGCCGGTACCGGAGCCGCCGAGACGGCCCAGACCCTCGATCATCAGCTCGGCGGAGCCCTTCGCGGGCCACGGCATGGCGGCCGGCTTGCCGGGGACCCGCACAGTGGCGCTGATCTCGGTGGTCAGCTCCGGGGCGGGCAGGTCCCGGGCGAGCTGCGCGGCGGCGCCGCCGCCGAGCACCCCGGCTGCGGCGAGCGCCGCGATCAGCAGAGCGGGCAGCGTCCGCCGGCTCCTGGGCGCCTTCGCCGGACTGCCGTAAACCCCTCCAGCTGCCGAACCGGCCGGCATCGCCGTCCCGCCGGGCGCTGCCGTCTGACCGGGGACCCTGGCGGACCCGGATGCCGGGCTGCCGTTGGTGCCCGCGCCGTCCGGGTTCGGCGGCTGCGTCATAGGTCCGCTCCCTCCGGGCCCGGCCTGCCCGGGCGCCGCGGCCAGTATCACCGCCCACGTCAACCAGCCGAGCCCACTCGGCCGGCAATGACGCATGATCCTTGGCCGTTTCAGGTGCGTGGTTGCCGGCCGAGGCCGCCGGGCCGGCGAGGGCATGATCCTTTGGCGTTGCGCCGGGGGTCCGGTCGCGGGGCGAGAGGTCAGACGAGGACCCGGACGGTTCCGGAGTAGACCTTCAGCGACCAGGTGCAGTCCATCCACGTCGCGACGTCGAAGTAGCCCGAGCGAGCACCCTGATGCCCGTTCAAGGTCACCGTGCCGGACGCCTTCGACCAGCTCACCGACTCGTAGGCGCTGTGGTCCCCGTTCCAGGTGAGGTAGAGCCACCCGGAGCCGGGACACCGGTAGGTCGCCACGGCCCGGTACTGCTTCGTCGGGATCCGCAGCCGGGGGCTCTGCCAGGCGCTGGCCGGCGCGGTGTACGCCGCGATCTGCCGCGGCACCGTCCCCAACACGTTGACCACCCGCCCGCGAGCCGCCGGCGCCCGCTCGGCGCCACCCCGGTAGACCGCCTTCCACGTTCCCGTGGTGGCGGCCCGGACCAGCTTCACATAATCCCCACGGTTGTCGGCCCGCACCGACCCTGCCGGGCTCCACGTCGCGGTCCCGCGCTTCTGGAAGTAGAAGTAGACCGGCGCCTGATTCCCCGTCTGCGCCCGCCACACCCGTCCGCTGAACCGGACCGTGGCACCCCGGCTGACCGTGGTGGCCGACACGTTCAACACCATGCTGACCGCCCGCGCAGCAGGGGCACCGGCAGTGGCAGGAGCACCGGAAGCCGTAGGAGCACCGGAAGCCGTAGGAGCACCGGAAGCCGCAGCGACGGCGGAGGCCGCAGTCGCCATTTCAGGGGCAGTGGAAGCCGCAGGAGCCGCCGGGGTGGCAGAAGGCGCAGGAGGGGCGGAGGGTTCCGGGGCGGCGGACGCTACAGGCGCGGCTGTGGCCGCCAGGACCGTGCCGACGGCAACCGCAGTGAGCGGCCGGATGAACAGGCGCATGGCCACCTCTTTCCGTGATGATTGCTGACATATCGCTCAACGGGCAGCGACTCGTCGCAGTCACGGCACCCGGCCGGCGAGCAGATCATCAGCCCCCGGCCGGAGAGGAATCAGCGCCGCCGCTCAGGGGATCGGCAGCACCGGGCGGACCGGCGTCTCCTCGGTGAGCCCTCCGTCCGCCACGGTCTCCGCCAGCTCCGGCTCCCGGAACGCCGTGGCCAGCGTGATCCAGCTCAAGAAGCTCCCGTAGCCACCACAGAGCGCCGAACCGCCGTCCCCGCCGCACAGCACGGCCGGGTCGGTGGTGAACTCGCTCTGATAGGGATCGTCGGCGATGACCAGCCCGAACCGGTTCGGCTCCCGGATCAGCGGCACGTCGCCGTAGGGCTCGCCCTCGGGATAGTCGTCGCCCCAGCGGAACAGCGTGGTCGCTCCCGCCCCGCACGCCCACTCCCACTCGTCCGGTGTCGGTGGGCGCCAGCCGCGCCGCGCCAGCCCGGCCAGCATCCAGGCGTGGTCGTAGTCCTCGTCGTCCTCGTCGGCGGTCACCAGCGCGTCGGTCTGCGCGGCCCGGACGGCCACGAGCAGGGCGGGCAGCACCACGTCACGCGGTGGCGAGGTGACCTGATCGAGGTAGCCGTGCAGCGGCTCCTCGATGTCCCACTCCGCGGCGGCCTCGGCGAAGTCGGCGGCCTGGCGGGCCGTCGGCGTGAACCGCGCCGCGTCGTGACCGAGCCGGGCGGTGCCACCCGGCACCAGCGCGAACCGGATGCCGTCACGCTCGAGGAACGCGGTGCGGCCGGGCTGTCGCGTGGAGGAGCGCCGGCTCACCCCGACAAGCTTGGCGCCGGTGTCCCGGGCGATGGCCGCGGCGGTGCGCTCCGCGGCCTCGTCGGAGAGGTCGAGCCAGGCGGCGAGGGTGAGATCGGCGTACGACATGAGCGCATTATGCGGTCGAGGTCCGACACTTTGTGTCGCCGATCATGGCGGGCCGCCGGGCCGGGCATAGGGTGATCTGATGAGCGACCGCCCGTTGACGCTGATGGCAGTGCACGCCCACCCGGACGACGAGGTGACCGGCTCCGGCGGCGTGCTCGCCAGGTATGCCGCCGAGGGGATCACCACGGTCGTGGTGACCTGCACCGACGGCCGGTGCGGCGACGGCCCGAACGGCGTCAAGCCGGGCGATGAGGGTCACGACCCGGAGGCCGTGGTGGCGACCCGGCAGCGGGAGCTGGAGGCCAGCTGCGCCACGCTGAAGGTCTCGCACCTGGAGCTGCTCGGTTATCACGACTCCGGGATGATGGGCTGGCCCAGCAACGAGGCGCCGGGCGCGTTCTGGGCGGCGCCGGTCCCGGAGGCGGCCGAGCGGCTCGCCGAGCTGATCCGGCGGTACCAGCCGGACGTCCTGATCACCTACGACGAGAACGGCGGGTACGGCCACCCGGACCACATCCAGGTGCACCGGGTCACGATGGCCGCGGTGGAGCTGGCCGACAGCCCGGCCAAGGTCTACTGGAGCACCATCCCACGGTCGATGATGGAGCAGGTCGGCGAGCGGATGCGGGAGATGGGCCTCGGCCTGGACGGCCCGGACCCGCAGGATCAGCCGCCGATGGGCCTGCCGGACGAGGAGATCGACACCTGGGTGGACGTGTCCGCCGTGCTGGACCAGAAGTTCGACGCCCTCGCCGCGCACGCCAGCCAGGGTGACGGCGCGTTCTTCATCGGCCTCGGCCGGGAGACCTTCGACGCGGTGATGGGCACCGAGTGCTACGTCCGGGTCCACGACACCACCGGCGCGCCGCTGCCGGAGAACGACCTCTTCGCGGGGCTGCGCTGAGCGGCCTCAGCTGACAAGCTGCTCCACTGTGCAGGTGATCGAGGCTCCCCGGGTCGTGGCCATCGCCGGCCGCGACTACGTGGGCATCCGGACAGTCACCCCGTTCGGCGGCATGTTCGCGGTCCGCGACCAGCTGATGAAGGAGCTCTACGCCTGGCTCGACGAGCGCGGCGTCCCGCACGGGCTCACGTTCTTCCGGCTGCTGGTGGTCGACATGGCCGGCTCGATGGAGGTCGAGGTCGGCGTGCTGACCGACGGGACCGTGGCAGCAGGTGAGCGGGTCGCCGCCGGTGTGCTGCCGGCGGGCCGCTACGCGACGATGACGTACGTCGGGCACGGCCGCCGGGCGAACCGGATGCTGCTGGAGTGGGCCCGCGACGAGAAGCTCCCGCTCGACGTCGCCGAGGACCCGGCCGGCGACCGGTTCGGCTGCCGGTACGAGGCGTACCTGACCGATCCCCGCACCGAGCGGATGAAGACCCGCTGGCAGATCGAGCTGGCGGTCCGGCTGGCCGGCTGAGGTCCGCGGACAGCAGCGGGCCGGGCACACGCATCGCGTGCCCGGCCCGGTCCGATCGCAGGATCAGGACTTGAAGGCGTCCTTGATCTTTTCACCGGCCTGCTTCAGGTTCGAGCTGGTCTGGTCGGCCTTGCCCTCGGCCTCCAGGCGCTCGTCGTCGGTAGCCCGGCCCACGCCTTCCTTGACCTTGCCGCCGACTTCCTCGGCCTTGTTGCCAACCTTGTCATCGAACGCCATCGGGCACCTCCACGTCAGTTCGGTACGCCCTGGATGTACCCGATGGCGCGGATCCCAACCACCTACTGCACGGTCGACGGCAGCCAGACCCGCATGGTGGACGGTCCGCGGGAGGCCCAGTCGTGGTACGGCCGGAGCGTCACCCTGATCGAGTCGACGTCGCTCCCGCGTCCCGGCGGCGGCGGGTACGGCCAGTCCTCGTCCGGCAGGGAGGTGACCCGGCAGGCCACCACCACCCCGCCGTCGGCGTCCACGGGGGCCACCCCCGGGTTGAGGCGCAGCGCTTCGACCGGCACGTACGCCGGCAGGTCCACGGACTCGGCGCAGTACACCACCGGCCCCCGTTCGATCGCCACACATCCGCGTACCGCATCGATTCTGGCGTCGGCGGCAGTCAGCCGGGGCCGGACCGCCAGGTCGAGTACGACGGTCTCGCCGGGGTGGAAGCGCCGCCGGAGCCGGACGTGGCCGGGCGCGACCGCGACCCCGTCCAGCGTCGCCCCCGCGGCCCAGCGGGGAATGCGCAGCGTGATCGTCCAGGGGGTGTCCGGCGCCTCGGTGACGCGGAGGGTGATCCGGCCGGTCGCCGGGTAGTCGGTCTCGATCTCGCACCCGATCGTGCGGCCGTCCGGCAGCTCGGTGCGGATCCGCGCCGGCGTGTACTGGTGGAGCTGCAGCCCGTCGTCGTCGCTGGTGGCGACGTAGGCGGCGAGGCTCGCGAAGGTCCGGGCCAGGTTGGTCGGGCAGCAGGAGACCTCGAACCAGGGCGCCCGCAGGGTGGAGGCGGCGCGAGGCACCGGGGCGTCGGTGGGTGGTTCGGTGCCGAGCGTCCGCTGGTGCAGGGTGTTGGTGTAGAAGAAGCGGGTTCCGTCGTCGGACGGCGCGGTGGCGATGACGTTGAACAGCGTGCGCTCGATCAGGTCGGCGTACCGGACGTCGCCCTCGGCGAGCAGCAGCCGCCAGGCCAGCATCACCGAGCCGACGCCGGCGCAGGTCTCCGAGTACGCCCGGTCGGGCGGCAGCATGAAGTCCTCGCCGAACGCCTCGTCCTGGTGGCGGGCGCCCATGCCGCCGGTGAGGTAGGTGCGCCGGGCGACCGTCGCGTGCCACTGCCGGGAGACCGCGGCGAGCAGTTCGGTGTCGCCGGTCTCCACGGCCACGTCCACCGCCCCGGCGGCCAGATAGGTGGCGCGTACGGCGTGGCCGCGCAGCACCCCGGCGGCGCGCACCGGCATGTCGTCCTGGAAGTACGCGCGCCCGAACTCGATGTCGGCGAGGGTCTGCCGGCCGCGCCGCTCGACGAAGAGCCGGGCCTGTTCGAGATATCGCTGGTCGCCGGTGACCCGGTACAGCTCGACCAGCGCCGGTTCGATCTCCGGGTGCCCGCAGACGGCGGGCAGACCGTCCGGGCCGAAGACCCGGCAGACGTGGTCGGCGGCGCGGATCGCCACCTCGACGAGCTGGTCCGGGCCGTGCGTGCGGGCCCGGGCCACGCCGGCCTGGATGAGGTGGCCGAACGAGTAGAGCTCGTGGCCCCACTCCAGGTCGCTGTAGCGGGGCTGCTGCCCGGACCGGCCGAAGTTGGTGTTCAGGTAGCCGTCGGGTTCCTGGGCGGCGGCGACCCGGCGCACGATGGCCCGGTACCGGGCGTCCAGCCCGGGGTCGCCGGTGCGGCCGTGCTCCCAGGCCATCGCTTCGAGCAGTTTGTAGATCTCGGTGTCGGCGAACTCGCGGCCGCGCCGGGCGCCGGGCAGGCGGCCCTGGACGGCGGCGTCGAAGTTGCCGAGCCAGCCGGCCCGCTCCAGCCAGCGTTCGATGTGCGCCAGCGAGGCGGTGCGGTTGACCTCCTGGCGGCGCTGCCAGAAACCGGGTCGCAGCGTCACCTCGCGCAGTCCCAGCGGCCGCAGCCGGCCGCGACCCGGGGCGGCGGGCATGCCGCCGCGGCGCTCCCGGTCGGTGGCCGGCGCCTCGTCGATCGTCATCACTGGCCGAGCACGCCGGTCACCGCGGCGTTGTCGTCGGCGAGGGACCCGGGATCGCCGTAGACCTGGTTGCGGAACAGGGTCACCCACGGGCTGCCGGGAGCGTTGAAGGCCTGCTGGAAGTTGACCGCGTACGGCGTCCTGCTCTGCGGTGACGCCGCGACCTGGTTGACCGTCACGACACGCGGGTCCTTCGCCGAGTACTGGTTGTCGGCCAGGTCGGTCCGCGCCACCGTGCTGTTGCCGGCGGCGAGCACCTCGACCTGGGCGGCCTCGGACATCAGCCAGGACAGGAAGTTCCAGGCCTGGTCGCTCTTCGCGGAGTCCTTGGAGATGCCGATGCCGTCGCCGCCGATGAAGGTGGCGCCGGTGCCGGCGGTCGCCCCCGGGATGGGCGCCACGCCGACGTCGACGGTCTTCGACGCAGTCGGCAGCAGGGTGGCCGGGTACGGCATCACGCCGATCTTGCCCTCCTGGAAGGCGGCGACCCAGGTGGCGCCGGTCTCGTCCTTCGAGCCGGGCGCGATCGCCCCGCCTTCCCGCAGCGCACGCCAGGTCGCGTAGACCTGCTGGGCGGCCGGGCCGTCGAGCAGCGACGTGGTGCCTTCGGCGTCCATCACCTCGGCGCCGCTGGCCCAGACCATCGGGAACCAGGTGAAGACGCCGCAGCCGCCGCAGTTGCCGCCGAAGTAGGTGCCGTACGTGTCCGGCTTCTTCAGGCCCTGGATCTTCAAGGCGTGCTGCTTGAACTCGTCCAGGGTGGTGGGGCCCTTCTCCGGGTCGAGGCCCGCCTCCTTGTAGAGGGCCTTGTTCCAGAAGATCACCGACAGATCGAGTACGAACGGGAGCACGTACTGCTCGTCCTCGTAGGTGCCGGCCCTGACATGCCCCTGATTGATCTTGTCGGCGTACGGCAGCAGGCCGATCCGTTCGGTCAGGTCGCTGAACAGCCCGGCCTTGGTCCAGTTGGGCACATAGACGATGTCCGCGGCGAACAGATCGGGCAGGTTGCCGCTGCCGGCCGCGGCGCCGACTTTGGCCACGTAGTCGTCGTTCGGGACGATGGTCAGCTTCACCTGGTTCTTGTGCGTCTTGTTGTATGCCTCGACCAGGGCCTTGGCCTGCAGTTCGAGGGGGGCCCGGGTCCACAGGGCCAGTTCTGAGCCGTCGTCGGTGCCCGCCGCGGTGACGGCGCCGGACGAGCCGGGCGCCGTGTCGTCGTCGGACCCGCACGCGGCCATCGCGGCGGCGAGCCCGAGAGCCGCGACCGAGGCGACGACTCCACGGATGCCGCGGGATAGGTGTGTCCGCACTGTGCCCTCCCTGAACCGTTTCGGACAATGTTTCGGACGCGCCGCCACGTGTATTACGCTCGCAGCTGCAGCGGCACCGAAATCGGCAGCTGAAAGCGTTTGGCGAGTAAGCCGTGGGATTCGGTCCCGAGTTGCCGAAAACGTTTTCAGAAACGTAATGCTGTGGAGATTTTCTTGTCAAGAGGTTCGACAGCCGGGCGGGGGCCGGTCGAGAATCGTCGGGAGCGGAGGCGGGGCTTGGAGGCGACAAACGGCGTGGCGGCCCATCGCACGGTGACCCTGCGTGACGTGGCCCGGCTCGCCGGCGTCTCGGTGGCGACCGCGTCCAAGGCGCTCAACGGCCAGCCGCAGGTCCGCGCCGAGACCAGGGCCCGCGTGGTCAAGGCGGCCGAGCAGCTCTCCTTCTCGCCGAACACCTTCGCCCAGAGCCTGATCACGCAGCGCAGCGGCACGGTCGGGCTGCTCACCTCGGACCTGGAAGGCCGGTTCTCGATCCCGATCCTGATGGGCGCCGAGGACGCGTTCGGGTCGGGCCAGACGTCGGTCTTCCTCTGCGACGCGCGCGGTGACGCCATTCGCGAGAAACACCATCTGCGGGCGCTGCTGACCCGCCGGGTCGACGGGCTGATCGTGGTGGGGGCGCGGCCGGACACCCGGCCGTCACTGGGCCGGGACCTGCCGGTGCCGGTCGTCTACGCGTACTCGCCGTCGGACGACCCGGCGGACCTCTCGCTGGTCACCGACAACGTCGGCGGCGGACGGATGGCCGTGGACCACCTGATCCGCTGCGGGCGCCGCCGCATCGCGCACATCACCGGCGACCCGGGGTACGGCGCGGCCCACGACCGGGCCCGCGGCGCGCTCGACCGGCTCGCCGAGGAGGGCCTGGAGTTGGCCGGCGGCGAGGTCTGGTTCGGCATGTGGTCCGAGGCCTGGGGCCGCGGCGCCACCCGCATGCTGCTGGACCGCTGCCCGGACGTGGACGCCGTCTTCGCCGGGTCCGACGAGATCGCCCGCGGCGTTCTGGACGTCCTGCACGAGGAACGGATCGCCGTGCCCGATCAGGTCGCGGTGATCGGTTTCGACAACTGGAACATCCTGGCGGTCAACGCCCGGCCGCCGCTGACCACGGTCGACCTCAACCTGGAACAGCTGGGGCGGATCGCGGCGCAGCGGCTGTCGGCGGCGATGGAGGGCAACCCCGTCACGGGGGTGGAGACGATCGCGGGCCGCCTGGTGACCCGCGAGTCGACGGCTCCGCTCAGCTGAGGCGGTGCGCCTCCAGGCCGGTCAGCAGGGCGGTGGCCTGCTCCGCCAGCGGTGACCCGGGCCGGGCCACCTGCGCGAGCAGCCGGTGGATCTCCTGCCGGTCCGGCTCGTTGTCACGCAGGCGGACCCGGGCGGTCAGCGCCCCGGCCAGATCGAGCAGGGCCTGGTCCCGTTGCGGCCCGGACGGCAGCGTCTCCGCGGCCTGCCGGATCAGCGTGATCCCCTCGTCGGTGCGGTCGGGTTCACCCTGCTGGACGCCCTGGCAGAGCAGCAGACCGAGCGCGGTGCTCTCGCGCGCCCAGACGGAGCTGCCGCGGGGCGCGGCGGCGACCGCCTCGCGCAGTTCGGTCTCGGTGGCGGCGAACAGCGCGTGCAGCCGGCCGGTGGCCCGGGCGTCGGACGCGTCGGCCCCGTCGGCCAGCCGGCCCGCCTGGAACATCAGGTACTGCGCCCGGTGGCTGTGCAGCATGCTCTTGCCGCCGGGCACCCGGGGATGCCGCTGCACCAGATCGGTGAGCACCCGGATCGCCTCGTTGTAGGGGCGGTCGTCGGCGGTCCGCTCGGCCCGGGCGCTCTCCGCCTCGACCAGCTCGTCGGCCACGGCCAGCGCGGACGCCGGATCGACAGCGGGGTCGGTGACGGCGTCGCGCAGGACGGGCAGGGCGGCGGCCGGGCCGGAGGACACCAGCAGCGCTCGGGCGCGCTCCACCGCGAGCTCCGGATCGCCCGGCATCGCCCGGGTCGGCGGATGATCTGCCGCGGGCCGCGCTGGCGGAGTCCGGCCGGGCTCCGCCCGCTCAGGATGGGCGGAAGCCGGCTGCGTGCGGAAGGGAGGGGCGGGAGCGGGTGGCGTGCGGACCGGTTGGGCGGGAGCGGATTGGGTGCGGACAGGTGGGGCGGGAGCGGGTTGGGAGCGGACGGGCTGAGCGGGGGCAGGCTGCGTGCGGGCCGGTGGGTGCGGCGGCGCCGGGCGCAGGGGTGGCGCCTGCCGGGGCGGTAGCGGCGCCGGTGGGGCCGGCGCCGGCTTGGCGGGCGTCGACTGCGACAGGGGTACGGGCTTGCGCGTCACGACGTGCAAGCAGACCAGCCCGAGCCCGATCGCCACGGTGAGGATCGGCGTCCACACCACGCCCAGCCCGAAGGTGCCCAGCATCAGGCAGGTGAGCAGTGCCGGGTACCCGGTCAGGCAGAACGTCAGCACCCCCGTCCGGGAGGCGAGGTCACGACGGGCGAACCAGCCGGTCCGGGTCAGGGCGACGATGGTCAGCGCCACCACCGCCGTGATCACCAGCGCGCCGGCGAAGGCGATCAGCGGGCCGAGGGCCCAGAGCGTGACCGTCCACAGCACCAGGAAGATCAGCGGCAGCCGCGCCGGCGACAACATCCCGCCCAGGCTCAGCTCACGTCTCATCGGCACCTTCCTCACGCCAGACCACCACAGCCGTACGGTCGTCGTGCGAACCCTGCCGCCGGTAACGCAGCGTGTCCCCGATCGCGAACGGCAGGTGCGGCCGCTGCCACTGCCCGGCCAGCCAGACACGCAGCTGCTCGGAGTTGCGGATGTCGTTGACCAGCCCGTCGGTGCCGAAGACGGCGACCGGTGCCGGCGGCAGGTCGACGACCTCGATCTCCGACTCCTTCTCCCCGGGCATCGACGCCGAGACGATGTTGACCAGCCCGTCGTCGGCGGCGAACGCCTCGGTGAACTCGCCACCGGCCAGCGTGAAGGCGGACACGTCGCCGATCCGGGCGACCAGGCAGTGCCGTCCGGAGAAGACCGCCACCGCCCCGACGAACCCCACCGCCCGCGGGTCCAGCTCGTACGCCTCCTCGACGATCCGGGCGGTCCGCCGGCTCGCCCGGCTGAGCAGCTCGGCCGGGGACGGCACGATCTCCTCGGCCTCGGCGTGCGCGGCCACCACGAGCACCGACTCGACGAACAGGTGCGCGCCGAGCTGTGAGGCCGGCTTGGAGCCGAGGCCGTCGGCGATCGCCACGTAGAGACGCCCGGACCGGCCGGCCATGAAGTTGTACGCGTCCTGGCGTGGATGCCCGGACACCAGGTGACCGGTGCCGATCAGCGACGCCGCCGCCACCCGGAAGTCGCCGGCGGTGGTGCCGTCGAGCGACACCGCGGGCGGTCGCAGGGCCGTGTCCGGGTTGACCCGGCCCAGGTGCGGCGCGCCCGCCCTGCCGATGGTAGGCGCGTTGCCCGGCAGGTCGGCCGGTCCGGCCGGCGCCTCGGGAACGGGCGGCGCCTCCGGCTTGACCGGCTCCCCGGCCGGCGCGCCCGGCTCAGCGAAGGGCGCCTCAGCGGGAGCCGGGCCGGCCGGCGAGATCGGCGCCCGCTGATCCGCGAGATCCTCGGCGCCGGGCGGGGACGCCGCCGGACGGGCGCCGGGCGCGGGAGCCGGCGGCTGGGCGGCGGCCGGCGGCTGGGCGGCCGGGTGCGCGATGGGCGGCGGCGCCGCGTGCGTAGCGGCGTGCGCGGGCGGCGGCGCCGCGTGCACAGGGGCATGCTCGGGCGGCGGGGCCGGAGCGTAGCCGGGCGGCGGATCCGCCCACGGGTCGACCGCCGGCGGGGGAGCCGCATCCTCCGGGGGCATCTGCTCCTCCGGAGCCTCCGGGCTGTCCCGCAACGTCGGCCACTGACGGCGAATGGGATTGCGCATGCCCGCCCGCTCAGATGGTGATCGCCGGCAACGGCGTGAAGTGCTCCGTCGGCGTGTCCAGATACAGGCCCTGGGCCTTGGACGGGTCGGCGAGGCTGGTGGACGTGGTGCGGATGCTGCCGATGATCGCGTTCATGATCTCCCGTACCTGGGTCACCGGGTCCTGGTCCTTGGCCACGAAGGCGAACCGGGTGGCGATCTTCTGCAGCGACTCCTTGTGCGCGTCACCGAATCCGAAGCTGACCACCTCGGGGGCGAACTTCCAGCTGCTGTCGCGCAGCTGCCGCAGCGGCTCGGACCAGTCCTCGCGGGCCTGGTGCGCGCCGTCACTCATGAAGAAGACCACCGGCCGATAGACCGGCGTGCCCTTGGGCAGCGACGTCATCCCGGTCTCGATCGCCTGGCGCATGCCCCGGAACCCGGCCGCGAAGTTGGTGCCGCCCTCGACCATCAGCTCGGGCAGGTGTGCGTCGGCGAGGTCGCACAGCGGGATGACCACGCGGGAATCGTCGGAGAAGGTGGTCAGGCCGACCCGGGCGATCTCGCCGACCATCGGGTTGGTGCGCATCTCGTTCTGGATGTCGGGCAGGGCCTTGTTGACCGCCTCGATCGGGCCGCCGGCCATCGACGCGCTGACGTCGACCAGCAGGAAGACCGGGAAGACGGTGAACAGCTCGGACTGGGTCATCGTTGTTCTCCTTGCGAGGTGGTTGTCATACGGTCAGGGCCTGCAACAGCGCCAGAGCGGCGAAGCCGGCGCCCAGGCCGCTGGTGACCAGCGCCTGGGTCCGCCCGGGCCAGCCGGACGGGACGCGCAGCGTCTGAACGAGGACGATCGAGAACACGATCACGGCGACGATGCTGAGCGGCCGGAACCCTCCCGGGCAGAACACCATGATCGCCACCGGCACCCACCAGCGCGGACCGCCGCCCATCGCCCAGCGGGCGAACGCCGCCGGTTGGTAGCCGTTCTGCTGGTAGGGGTTCTGCATGCCGTACGGCGAGGCGGTGTACGCCGGCGGCGGCGGCGCCGGCGGCGGATAGCCGGGCTGCTGATAGGTGGGCTGCTGATAGGTGGGCTGCGGCGGTGGCGGCGGGGTCCGCGTCGGCTGCGTCGGCCGGTGCGGCGGTGGAGGCGACGGACGGGGCTGTCCCCACGGCGGCGTCTGCGGGCCCGGGGGCGTGGGCCGGCCCGGCGGCGGCGCCGTCGGCGGCAGCGTCTGGAAATGGATCGGCTGGGTCGGCTGCGGCTGCACCGGGTTCGGCTTGGGCGCCGACAGCGCGCGGTCCAGTTTGGCCAGCGCCGCGTCGTCGAACTTGTTGTTCGCGACGTAGACCTCCATCAGCGTGCGCACCCACTCGGCCGGTTCCGGGCGTTTGCCCGGGTCCAGCGGGTCGGTGAGCGCGCGCCGCAGCAGGCCGGCGATCCGGGGGTCCAGGTCGGACGGGATCTGGCCGGGCGGCTGCCACTTGCCGTTCGCGTCCTTGCCCAGGTTGCCGCCGGCCGGCAGCAGCAGTCCGCGGTAGAACGCCAGCGCCAGGCAGTACCAGTCGCTGTAGTGGTCGTGGGCCGGGGCCACCCGGTCGACCACCCGCGGGTCGGTCCAGAAGTTCGCCTGGACGCCGGTCTGCGGCGGCGGGTCCTGCGGGACCATCCCGTCGCAGTCGATCAGATAGGCGGCCGGTTCCGGCTGCAGCGCCCACGCCACGTTCTTCGCGTTGACGTCGCCGTGCACCAGGCCCTTGCTGTGCACGAAGGCGAGGATCTCGGCCATCCGCAGCAGCACCACCATCCGGTACTTGGCCGCGGGTGGCGACGCCCGGCGCATCACCAGGAAGTCGAGGGTGTTCACGGTCTTGTGGGTCGGGTGGAAGTAACGGTCCGGAATGGTCGGCAGGACACAGCCGATGATCCGGCCGTCCGGGCGGCGCACGATGTCGACCGGCCAGTTCACCGACGACTCGGGCCGTGAGCCGATCTGCTGGCCCTGGGTGAGCAGCACGTCGCGGCCGATGTCGACGAGCCGCTGCAGCAGGTCGTTCGGCGGCGCCTTGTCCGGCGAGTGGTACTCCTTGTAGACCCACTTCGGGTCGGTGGTGCGGAAGATGCTGCCGACCCCGCCCTTGCTGATCGCTTCGCCGACCACCTGGTAATCGCCGTGCACGCCACGGACGTGCCGCTGGGACCGGACCGGGCTCATGCGGTGCCCAGCCCCGACACGTTGTCGATGGTGCCGGTGATCGGACCGGAGTTGCCGCAGCGCGGGCAGTTGAAGATCTCCCAGGTGTCGTCGTGACAGCTGAGCTCCTCGCACCGTCCGCACCGGACGAAACCGTCCGACCCGCAGTACGGGCACCCGGGATAGCCCGGCATGGTCCCGAACCCGCCGCGGATCGCGCCGCCGTCCCCCGCGGGGATGACGCTGCCCGGCCGTTGCTTGGAGGCCCCCACCGCCGCGTAGTCCTGGCCGACCCGCTGGAATCGGAGGACCGTGGGCTGGCGCTGGGTGCTGCAGACCATGCTGACGAAAATCGCTTCCTGGTCCATGGGCGACGTGGTTCCTCTCGTACGTCGTTTACGCCGTGTATCTGACGGACAGGACGCCGGTCCGTCAGAGCAGGGTGAACCCGAATCCGCGAAGGAGGATCCGTGACCGCCGACCTCGCCACCCGGTGCGCCGCCGTCGGCCGGGCTGCCCGGGGCGACGGCGACCTCGACGAAGCGGTCGCCGAGCTGCTGAGACTCCCGGCCGGGCTGCCGGTGCGCGGCCCGCTGGCGGCCGCCCTCATCAATCGTCTGCTCCGTGAGTCGTCGAGCCCGGAAGTGACGCGTATCCGACACTTGGACGCGTTGCTCGCGATCGCCGACCTCGACCCGCCGGCCGACCCGGACTGGCCGCGCCGGCGCAGCGCCGCCCGCGCCGCGTCGATGCTGCTGGCCATCTCGGAGTTCCGTCTCGCCGACCCGCGCGCCGCCCTGGCCGAGCTGGACGCCATGCCCTCGGACCCGATCACCGCGACGTTCCTGTCGCTGACCCGGATGGGGGTGCGCCGGGAGCTGGCCCGGCAGCACGGCGACGACGCGGTCTTCTTCCGGGACGCGGAGGAGGTCGCCGAGATCCGGGCGCGCCTGGGCGACCTGCCACAGGCGGAGCAGTTCCTGGAGCTGTTCGAGTCGGCGTACGAGACGTGGTCCCGGGCCGAGCTGGGTGAGAATCCGATGGCGGCGTTCAGCAAGCTCAACGAGGCGATCGCGCGGCTGCCCGAGGGCCATCCGATGGCTGCCGGGATCGCCGACCTGACGGTGATGGCCGAGGGGTACGCCCAGCTGATGGCCGACCCGGACACCCCGCTGGACGACGCGCGGATGGACGCGATGCGCGAGCGCGCCGCGCGGTCGGATCTGAACGACGCCGACCGCGCGTTCCACATGACCGCGGCCGGTTTCGCGAACTTCGCGATGGAGAGCGACCGGGACCGGGTGGACGCCGGCATCGAGCAGATCCGCGCGGCGATCCGGGTGCTGCCGGACGGGCATCCGCACCGCGCCTTCCAGCTCGGCTCGCTCGCCGTCGGCCTGTTCCGGCGCAACGAGCTGGGCGGCTCGCTCGACGACGTGCGAGAGGCGGCCGAGGTGCTGCAGGAGGCGCGCGGCCTGGCCGGCGGCCCGCACCACCCGCAGTGGGCGATGATCAACGAGATGCTGTCGAACGCCCGGCGGCGGCTGCCCGGCAGCGAGCAGCCCGGCCGGCACGCGATCGAGGGGCTGCGCCGGTACGCCTGGAAGGCGCTGGTGCAGTCGACGCCGCAGGCGGCCCGGGCAGCGGTGCGCGGCGCGGCCCGCGACGCCCTCGACATCGCCCGGCAGTGCCTGAGCGACGGCGACCCGGCGGCGGCCATGCAGGCGCTCGATGCCGGGCGGGGACTCACGCTCTTCGCCGCCCACCACAGCGTCGGCGTCGCCGAGCGCCTGGAGCGGGCCGGCCTGACCGGACTCGCCCGCCGCTGGCGCCGGGCCGCCGCCAGCGGGGACCCGGACCGTCTGCCGGGTGACTTCCGGTCCGAGGTGTGGTCCGCGCTCTCCGCGGCCGGCGCCGACACCGGGATGCTGGACGCGCCCACCCTGGACGAGATCCGCACGGCGCTGACCACGCTGGACGCCGACGCGCTCGTCTATCTCGTCCCGGCCGACGGTTATCTGCCCGGTTTCGCGGTCATCGCCCCGGCCGACGGGCCGCCCGCGTTCATGGCACTGCCGTTCCTGCGGGTCGCCGAGGACATCGACGTCGAGCGGTACCTGAGCACGCTGGCCCGGCGCAGCCGCGGTCCGCGCGGGCCCGGCGACCGCGACCTGGTCGCCGCCGAGCCCGCGGCCGACCTGGGCGGCGCCGTCCAGGACATGTGCGACTGGGCGTGGCGGTCGGCGATCGGCCCGCTCGTCGAACGCGGCGTGCCCCGCCTGGTCCGGCCGCGCGCGGACCGCGTACCCCGGCTGGTCCTCGTCCCGATGGGTGAGCTGGCGCAGATCCCCTGGCACGCCGCCCGCGACCGCGACGGTGTCTTCGCGGTGCAGCGCGTCGCGATCTCCCAGGCCGCGTCGGCGCGGATGCTCTGCCACTCGGCCGGACTGCGCCCGGTCCCGGCCGAGCCGCTCGGCCTGATCGTCGGCGACCCGGCCACCGGTGGCGCCGCACCCGGCCTGCCCGCCGCCCGGGTCGAGGCGTTCGCCATCCAGCGCGCCTTCTACCGCGGCGCCCGTTACGTCGGCCGGTGGCCGGACGGCTCGGCGAGTCCGTCCGGCCCCGGCGGCGCCGACGCGGTCCGGGAGTGGCTGACCAGCGACTTCCCGGCGGCCGGAGCGACCCTGCACCTGGCCTGCCACGGCGTCGTGGACCAGGCCGGCGGCACCGCCTACCTGGTGCTGGCCGACGGCGACCGGCTCACCGCGGGCGAGCTGATCGCCCTGATGGGCAGCGCCGCCGGGCGGAAGGTCGGCCTCGTCGTGCTGGCCGCCTGCCACACCGGGCAGTCCATCCACGGCTACGACGAGGCGTACAGCCTGGGCACCGCGTTCCTGGCCGGCGGCGCCCGCTCGGTGCTCTCCACCCAGTGGCCCGTCCCGGACGGCGCCACCTCGCTGCTGATGTACCTGTTCCACCACCACCTGATCACCGGCGGGCTTTCCCCGGCGCAGGCCCTGCGCGCGGCGCAGCTCTGGATGCTCGACCCCGCTCGCGACCCGGAGCTGCTGCCCGGGCCGTTGCGCGGGCACCTGACCCGCACCGACCCGGCGGACGTCGTGGCCTGGGCGGGTTTCACCCACTGGGGCCGATGAGCCGGTAGGAGAGTCGATGCACGACGACGAGATCGCCCGCCTGAACGCCAGACTGGCGGGCCTGCGGGGTCCCGCGCGACTGCGGCCGCTGATCGATCTGGGTCAGCGTCTGATGCACCGCGCCTGGCAGTCCGGGATCGGCTCGGAGGCCACCGAGCCCGACCTGAACGCCGCGATCGCGGCGATGGACGAGGCGCGGGGATATCTCGACGAGGCGGACACCAGCCGTGTCCAGCTGGAGGCGAACCTCGGCATGCTGCTCGGCGGGCGGGCGCTCGGCTATTCGGCCGACGCCGAGGACCGGGAGAAGGCGATCGCTGTGCTGCTCGGGCCGGTGGATTCGCCCTTCGTGCAGCCGGTCATCCGGGACGGCTGCCGCGTCATCCTGGGCCAGCTCTACCTGAACCGCGCCAACGGGTTCCTGACCGAACCGGGCGCCGCTCTGAAGCTCGCGCGCGGCACCGCCGCGGCCGGCGGCGACGCGGACATCGACCGGGCGGTGGCCTGGTTCCGCCGGGTCCTCGACGGGCCGCCGGCGAGCGCGGAGAGCGGGCAGATGGCCACCACGATGATCCAGGCCGCCGAGGCGATGCGCGCCATGTTCAGCGGTCGCGGGTCCGACATGGGCGGGATGATCACCGCGCTGCAGGGGTTCCAGCAGATGCAGGAGCAGATGCGCCGGGGCGGGCCGGGCGTCGCGATGCCGGGCTTCGACGTGAACGAGATGCTCCGCCGCGACGCCATCGACCTCCCGCCCGTCGTGGTGCAGGGACCGGAGCCGGTGCCGCCACGGCCCGCTCCGGCACAGCGGGCTCCGCAGCCGTCGGGCGACCTGGACGAGCTGCGCCGGACCGCCCGGGACCGGCTGGTGCGCGGCGCCGACCCGTACACCGCGATGCTCGCCCGGCTCCGGCCCGGCGCCCCGCCGCTGCCGGTCGCCGTGACCGACGACCTCGTCGCGCTGACCACGTCGATCCTGCATCGCGGCGGAGACCGGCCCGGTGACCGGGTGCTGGCCGCGTTCGCGCTGGCGCAGCGCAGCCGGCAGGGCCCCGGCGGAGAGTGGGACGACGATCCGCGGGCGGCCGGCCGGCACCTGATCGCGGCCGGAGGCGCGCTGCCGGCCGCGCCCGCACCGCTGGTCACGGCCGCTCTCACGCTGGCCGAGTGGCTCGACGACCGCGACCGGGACGGCCGGGTGCTCGTCGCGCTGGCGGAGCGCTTCGCACCCGTACACCGGACGTTGAAAGATCTTGGTGCGGCAGGTCTGGCCTATCCCCGGCCCGGTGGGGCGATGGTGCTGGTGGGCGACCGGTTCCGGCCGGTGGCGGAAGGCGCGCCGCTGCCGCGGCGCGTGGTGGCGATCGGCAGGCGGACGCTTCCGGCCCCGAACACCACCATCTCGTACGCGACGACGGCCGCCCAGTTGATCACGGTGGCCGCCCGGCCGCGCCGCCGGCTGAGCGAGGCCCCCGTCGTGGTGACCGGTCCGCACCGGGTTCCCGCGGCCTTCCACGAGGGGGCGACGGTGCTGGACCGGCCGGCGCCGGCCGGGGTGCTCACCCGGCTGGACGCGTCGCTGCTCGTCCTGGGCTGCGGCGTCACCGCCGACGGCGCTCTCGAGCTCACGCAGCCGCTGACCCCGCCGGCGCTCGCGGCCGGGCGCGCCCGTGGCGGCCTGGTGGTCGTCTCGTCGGCGGCCGTACCCCTGGCGCTGGCCGACGCCTTGCTCACCGCCGGGTGCACCGGTGTGATCGGCTGGCTGCGGCCGGTCCCGGCGCGGGTGGCGGACGCCGCGATGACCGTCCTGCGAGATCGGCTGCTCCGCGCCGGGGACGAACCGGCCGAGGCAGTGCGGCATGTGCGGGAATGGTTGCGGGATCCCGGCCGGCAGCCGGTGCCCGGGCTGGCGGCCGGGTGGGCGGCGACGTTCGGCCGCCGCGACGACGACGCTCCGGGACATGCGCGCGCACTGGTGCTCCGCGGGATCTGAGCGTCCGCTCCGCGTCAGGTGAGCCCAGTTGGTGTGAGCGTCCGCTCCGAGTCAGGTGAGTTCTGCGTCGGCCGTCCAGGACAGCGGACCGGTCAGCGCAGCGGCCGAGGTGGCGTACGCGAAGACCGCCTCCCGCCGCGCGAAGCGGCGCTCACCCGCGCCCTCGGTGAACGCCGCATCCCACCGGATCGCCGCCAACGCCCCGGCCGGCACCAGCACGAGCCGCACAGGCCGGCCCAGTCCCCAGGTGGCCGCGTGGGTGAGCACGTGTCCGATCACGGCGTCCCAGGCCCAGATCGCCGCCTCCTCGTCCTTCGCGGTCTCCTCGTCCCGCCGGCCGGCCGCTCCCGGATCAGGACTGGCCGCTCCCGGATCAGGACTGGCCGCTCCCGGCTCGGGGCCGGCCGTTCCCGGCTCGGGGTCGGCCGTTCCCGGTTCGGGGCCGGCCGCTCCCGGCTTTCCGCCGGCCTGCAGCAGCGGCAGCGTCAGCACATCGAGCCGGCCGCGGGCTGCGACGATCACCGCCCGGCCGGGAAGTCCCTCCTTGCCGGCGACCAGATGGACCAGCGCGTCGGCTCCGGCTGCGGTGAGCGCCTCGGCGATTCCGCGCACGGTCTCGTTCGCCGTCTCCTTCTCGCCCGCCGCTGTCCTGTCGCGCACCCTCTCCTCGAGGGCCGCGATCAGGTCGTCGTCCGCCGTCGGGTCGGTCTGCCGGTCGGCCAGGCACCAGCCGAGCACCAGCCCGGCCGGATCCACGGCCGGCCCCATCGGCAGCGTCGGCCCGATCTCGCCGGGACCGCGGCCACCGGCCCGCACCGCGGCCAGCCCCAGCCGCCGGGTCCGCGCCAGGTCCGTGGTGCCGCTCAGCCGCAGCATCTCGGCGAGCGTCACGGTCAGGTCCGCCCACTCCGGGGAGTGCGGGCCGTCGATCAGCGCCAGCGCCTGCTCGTGCAGCCGGGCCGCGTGCTCGGCGGCCGCCAGCTCGCCGATCAGGGTACGGGCGACGGCCGCGTCGATGGTGGCGGCCAGCACCGCGACCCTTCGGCGCAGCGGCGCCTGCCGGTCCGATACGCGGGTGGCGAGGGCCGTCATCGAGTCCCGTACCGATCGCATCCGCACCATGTCCCCGCGCCGGCCGGCCTGCGCCGCGGCTGCCGCGGCGACCATCAGGGCGCTGGCGATCTGGGCGCCCTCGGTGTCGCTGCCGGGGACGATCTCCACCGGATCAGGCACGTCCGCTGCCGGATCGGCCATCACCGCGACCGCGTCGAGCAGCGCCCGCAACTGCTCCTCGGCCGGCCGCGTCCCGGTCCCCCCGGCAGGCTGGGCGCCGGCAGGCTGGGCGCCGGCAGGCTGGGCGCCGGCAGGCTGGGCGCCGGCAGGCTGGGCGCCGGCAGGCTGGGCCTGGCCGGCCGGCGGATGTCCGCCCAGTGCCTCCCGCGCCTCCTTGGCCAGCTCCGCCGCACCCCGCACATCACCCTGGCGCAGCCGTTCCATCAACCGCACGCTCAGATCCGCCATCGGCGGCGCACCGTCCTGCAGCGGAACCCCGGTGGTCAGCGAGTCGTACACGGCGGCCGTCTGCAGCCCCTGCTCGATCATCGCCGGCCAGTCCGGCCCGCCGGTCCGGGCCGTCGCGGCCAGCGCGAGCCATTCCCGGACCCGCACCGCGTCGAACCCGGCGTAGTCCACGGTGACCGCCGAGAACTCGGCGAAGGCCAGCACCCCGGCGAGCAGGGCCCGCTGCTCCGGCTCGGCCCGCGGATGTTCCTGCAGCGTCCGATCCCCCAGGCGGATCAGCCGGCGGATCCGCAACGATCCCTGCTCGGTTCCGTGCTGTCCGGCATCGATCAGCCCGATCTCCACCCGCAGCCGGTCCTGCACGACGAGCAGCCGCCCGTCCTCCGGTGGGGGGCCGGCCATCGCCCGGTCCAGCGTCGCCGCGGCCCGCACCAGCAGCGCGGGCCGGCTGCCGAGATGCCCCGCGACGCGGTCGGCCGTGGCGGAGGAGTGCAGCACCCACCAGTTCTCCGGGTCGTCCCCGAGCCGGGCCGCGGCCGTCTGCAACAGCGCGGCCGCCCGATCCGCCTCGGCCGCGTCCTGCCGCCGTTCGGCCCGGATCCGCAGCAGCTCGCCGAGGAACGCCGCGGTCCAGGCCTCGTCGACACCGGGCTCCTCCGCGGCCCCGGCGCCGTCCGGGCCCGTCCCGGCCGGATCCGTCCCGGCCGGATCCGTCCCGGCTGGATCCGTCCCGGCTGGATCCGTCCCGGCTGGATCCGTCCCGGCCGGGTCGGTCCCGGTCGGGTCGGTCCCGGTCGGGTTTGTCCCTGCCGGATCCGTCACGGCCGCGGGCGGCTCGGCACCGCCGCCGGCCGGGCTGAAGCGATCGGCTCGGCCGGACTTCTCGATCGCCGCGATGGCGGCGTCCAGGTCGGCGTCCGCACCGGTCAGCAGCCAGCGATGGTGATGGGCCCGGCCGAGCGCGAGATCCAGCTGCGCGATCGCGACGGGCTCCAGCCCGGGCAGGGCGGCGGCGGTCCGTAACACCCCGAGAGCCTGGTCCAGGTCCGCGGTGCGCTCACTGCGGGTGGCCTTCTCCCGGTACGCGTCAGCGAGCAGAAATCCCGCCTGCGCCAGCCGTCCCGGCGGGGTCCCGTCCGCGGCCCCGGCCGCCTCCGCCCAGATCGGCGCGAGCACGTCGATGCCGGGCACCGGGTCGTCCCGCAGGACCGTGGCCATCGCGTGCAGCAGCCGCGGGCCGGGTCCACCGGCGCGCAGCTCCGCCAACCGCTCGACCAGGTGTTCCACGTCCTCGTCGGCGTACCGCTCCCACATGAGTTCGGCCAGGTGCGCCAGCACGTCCGCCCGGTCCGGGTCGTCGTCCGCCAGCTCTCCGGCCACGATCGTGCGCCACCGGATCGCCAGGTCGTAGTGCCCGCTGTCGCCGGTCGTGGCGGCCAGTTCGGCGTACGCCCGGCCGAGCCCGTCCGCCCATCTGAGGCTGTCCGGATCCGCCGGGTCCGCGGTCACCGCGCCTTCCAGCGCGACCACCGCCGTCTCCAGCTCGGCCGGGTCACCGGACTCGCCGTACCGGTCCAGCGCGGCCAGTCCCGCCGCGCCGCTCATCGGGCAATCACCGCGGCACCTCGGTCCGCAACAGCACCGTCGTGGTGGTCCAGTCGTAGGCGCCGCTGTCCTCGATGCCGGACAGGTCGCGGTGCACGGCGGCGCCGGCCAGGCGTTCCATCAGCCCGCGCCGTGCGAACGCGGCACGGGCGGCAGCCCGGCCGCCCAGCGGCGGCAGCAGGAACGGCTGCTGGCTGAACTGTTCCTCGGCGATGAACAGCCGCAGCCGGTCCAGGACGCTGACGCCCGGCGCGGGCAGGACACCGTTGGGCAGATGTGCCTGCACCCGCCGGCCGTCCAGGGCCGCGCCGCGCTCACCGGGCGCGATGAAGGCGCCGGGGAAGAGCGTGGCGTGCGCCGCGAAGCGCGGGGTGAGGTCCAGCAGCACGCAGTAGAGCATCCGGTCGCTGGTGTTGTGCAGCCGGATGAAGAACTCGGGCGGCGCCCATCCGCCACCCTCCCGGCGGTACGGCAGCCGGTACGCGCCGTCGGTGAAGTCGGGGGAGCGTCCGCCGGTCTTGGGGGCCAGCACCTCACCCGGCTCGGGCAGGACGATCTCCACGCGCACCGGACGGACCAGCGAGGTCGCCGGGTTGTCCAGCCGCAGCAGCAGACGCCAGCGGGCGATGTGCTCCAGTGCCGCCACCACCTCCCGTACGCTCTCCTCGTCGTCCAGGCTGAGGTCCGCGATCCGCTCGCCGTGGTGATCGGTGACCGTGATCCGGCCCGTCGCCGTCACGTCCGCGCGCAGGTCGGGCACGGTGGTCTCGGCGCTGACCGCGAGCAGGTGCGGTGACGGCCCGCCGGACGGTCCCGCGGTGGCCAGCGCCCCGGCGATCCGCCCGGCCCCGGCCGGGTCACCGCGGAACGCCACCGTCGTGCGGGGCAGCGGCACCTCGGTCACCGCGACCGGGAACTGGTCGTCGGGGTTCGGGTCCCAGCCGTTCTGCGGCTCGACCAGGCTGGTCCGGGCCCGGACCCGGGTCACCACCGCCTCCTGGGCCTTCCCGCCCCGGACCCCGATCCGGATGCCCCCGCTGGGCAGGCCGTGCACGGCGCCGGCGTCGATCGCCCAGCCCTCCGGGGTGTGCCGCATCCGGACGCCGGTGCCGGGCCGGCCGGCCCGGCCGTCCAGGAAGTAGTGGTCGGCCAGCGGCGACACCGCGGGATGCAACTGTGGTGTCTGCTGCCGCGAGTGCTGCTCGACCCCGGTCTGTGCCGCGGCGAGCAGCTCCCGGTAGGTCGCGCGGCCGTCCAGGCGGCGCAGCGCCTCCAGCACCGACCAGGAGAAGACGCCACGGGTGACCCCGCCGATCGGCCTCTCCTGGGCCGACTCGTCGTTGCGGCAGGCGGCGAGCACCACGTGGTCCTTCGCGCCGGTGGCGGCGCGCTCGCGCACCTCGGCGACGAGCGATTCGAGGGCGCGCGGCGGGCCGGGCTGTACCGAGCGGGCGACGGCGGCCGGCTCGTGCCCGCGCAGGTCCCGGGTGGCGCCCTCGGAGTGGCAGCTGTCCAGCACCACGGCGACATGGCCGGCCCGATCGGCGATCACGTCGAGGAGCACGGACAGCTCCTTGTCCCACAGGTCCGGCACCCCCGGTGTCCGGCTGTCGGCGCAGACCAGCGTCTGCAGCCGGCCGCCCGGCTCGCGGAACCAGGCCCAGTCCGGCACCGGCGCCTCGGAGCCGTGCCCGGAGAACCAGAGCAGCGCGGTGTCGCCGGCGCCCGCCCGGCCCAGGTGCTCACGGATCGCGCCGACCACCTCGTCCCGGGTCGCGTCGTCGTCGAGCAGCATCCGCGTCTCGACCCGCGTCCCTGGCATCGCCTTGTCCTGCAGCAGGTCAGCGGCGCTGCGCACGTCGTGGACGCAGCCGCTGAGGTCCGGCACGTCGGGGGAGCGGTAGCGGTTGATGCCGACGAGCAGCGCGTACAGATCGGGCATGGGTCACCTTCCGGCGTGTCGGGCTCCGTACCGCTATCTGACGGACCGGCCGGTGGCCGCGGCGGTCCATCAGACGAAGGAAGGACGACGGTATCCCCCGGAGTGGTGGATCCGCCCGGCTCATGCCCGCATGACCGATCACCGAACGGACCCATCGAATCTGGCCGATGGTGCCGAATCGGTACTCGAACCGGTACAAGGGGTTATCGGGGATATCGCAACGGTCGGAGAACGAGCAAGCTGCATCACGTCGCGGACCGACATATCGGGAAGGAGCACTCGGTGGGCGATTCCACAGTGCGCATCGCGGGCCGGAGCGATATCCGGAAGCCCAGGAACGGTTCGGGAGGGAGTCTTTACGGCGCCGGAGCGGCGCGGCCACGGGACGGCGCGGGCGTCGCTGCCGGACCAGGCGCTGCCGGTCCGGTCCAGATTCCCGGGCCACGGCGTTCCCCGCGGCCACTGCGGACCGAGGAGCCGGGGCAGCGGCTGGCGGAGCTGGCCGGGCAGGGTCTGCTGGCCGCCGTGGCCGCCAGGGGCGGCCCGGATCGGGCCGCGCTGAGCGGCGCCGCGTACAACCTGGTCTGGCCGATCGTCTTCGCCCGGCTCACCCGGCGCTTCGAGCTGCAGCGCGGGCACACCGTCTGCGCCGCCGGCATCGCCCATCTGGCCGACGACTGCCTGGACCGGTTCCACGACGACGTCGAGGCGGTGGTCGACGATCTGCTCGGCAACGCCCGGCAACCCATCGTCTCGTTGGAGGCCTGGGTGGCCACCCGGCTCAACGCCGCCACGATCAACGCCCATCGGCGCCGCCGCGGCAGCCGGGGGGCCCTGCAGCGGCCGCGCATCCCCGGCTGGCTCGCCGACGCGCTCGGCCAGGACCCGTGGTTGCTCACGCTGGCCACCAACATCCTGGTCTGGGTGGGGGTGAGCAGCACGGCGGGCAGCCAGACCTGGCCGCTGGAGGCGTGGGGCCAGCAGCGCAGCGCCTGCACCGGCGACTGGCAGTCCAGTGACCCGGCGGCGGTGGGCCGGGAGGTCGATCAGGTGCTCGCCGTCATGCGCCGCCGCCCGGCCTGGTACGAATCCTTTGTGGAACGTCCGCTCGGCGCCAAGCGCCCACCCGTGGCCACGGTCGGCACCGACGAGTACGGGGAGCCCCTCACCCCGCTCGCGCTCGGTGATCCGGACCAGCAGATCGACTCGGAGTTGCGGGAGCTGGCCGGCCAGGCCGTCCGGGCGATCCGGCGGCGGGTGGCCGGCGGCGAGCCCGCCGAGACGGTGATCACCGAGGTGATCCGCGCGGTCTTCGGCGGCGTGATCACCAGCACCCTGGACCGGGCGCCGCACAGCGGGCCGAACCCGGTCGGTGAGATCACCGGCGCGCTGGCCGACGGCCGCCGGCTGCAGCGGATCGTGGCGACCGCGATGACGATCATCCAGGAGCGCCAGGGCTGACGGACAGCGGTTGCGTAACGGTCCGGTGACCGTATGCAATGGATGCCATGGCCGGCGTCGGTGAGCAGCCGTGGACACCGGGCTCCCTGCTGGATGTGATCACCCCCGAGGAGCGGGCCGAGCTGCTCGCCCTGGGCACACCCCGGACCCTGCCCGGCGGACGGCGGCTGCTGGCCGAGGACCGGCGCGACACCCAGGTGGAGGTGATCCTCCGGGGCCTGGTGAAGGTGACCACCGCGGTCGGCGGCGTGCCCCGGCTGCTGGCCGTCCGGTTGCCCGGCGACATCG
Organism: Actinoplanes sp. 13; assembly: GCF_056134165.1. Taxonomy (NCBI): domain Bacteria; kingdom Bacillati; phylum Actinomycetota; class Actinomycetes; order Micromonosporales; family Micromonosporaceae; genus Actinoplanes; species Actinoplanes sp. 13. The sequence continues at coordinate 92,881 of NZ_JBVYOQ010000002.1, forward strand.
TGGGGGAGTTCGCCGCGTTCACCGGCAACGGCCGGATCGCCACGGTGACGACCTGCGGACAGGTCGTCTCCTCGGTGATCCGGCAGGCCGACTTCCTGCACTTCGTCGGCGAACATCCGCACGTGGCCGCGCAGATCACCGCGCTCGTCGGGCGGCGGCTGCGCTGGTCCAACGAGCGCCGCTCCGAGTTCCCGGTGTTCGCGGTGCACGTGCGGCTGGCCCGGATCCTGCTGGAGCTGGCGGCCAGCTGCGGCCGGCCGGTGGAGGACGGCGTGATGCTCACCGTGGAACTGAGTCAGACCGAGTTGGCGGAGCTGGTCGGGGCCCGGGAGGACACCGTGCAGCGGGCCTTGCGCCGGCTGAGGGCACAACGCTTCCTGCGTACGGGCTATCGGCGCATCGTGGTCCTCGACGAGCCGGGCCTGCGCGCGCTGATCGACCGGGCCGAGTGGCCCTGAGCCCGGTCCGGCCCGCGCGGCTCGACCGGGCCGGGTGGCCCTGAGCCCGGTCCGCCCCGCGCCTCAGGACCGCAGATCCGGTCCCACGTGCACCCAGCCGTGCTCGACGAAGTCCTTGGCCGGCAGGTCCACCGTCATCGGCTGGAAGTCGCCGGGGCCGGGCGGCTCGATCGCGTGCACGATGACGTCGCGGTACAGCACGTCGGGCAGGCCCAGCGCGTACCCCGCCGTCGGATTATGGATCATCGCGTCGCGCAGCGGCGGGCTGTCCAGCAGCCGGTGCACCGCGATCGCCGACCGGCCGACCCAGCCGTTGGCGCCCTTGCTGACCAGCCCGCGGTGCAGCGCCACCCGCAGCCGCATCCGCTGCTCGTCGGGCAGGTGCCGGTTGCGGTGGGCCAGCCCCGCGCTGAGCTCGCGGACCAGCGCCGGGATGACCGCCGCCTCGTCGATCCCGATCGGCAGCACGGTGAACTGGCCGTCGCCCTGGGCCTGCGGCTCCACCGCGTCCTCCCGGATCCCGGCCGCCTGCCGTGCCCGGGCCAGCACCGCGACCAGGTCACTCTGCAGCACGGCGGTCTCGGTGTTGCCCCGCCTGCTGTAGCCGGTCACGTCCGCGGCCATGCACAGCCGGACCGCGGCGCCCCCGGTGTCCGCCGGGCTCAGCCGCTCGGTGAAGGTCACCGCCTCGGACAATGTGGCCCGCTGCGGACCGTCCGGCCCGGTCGTCTCCACCTGCACGGTGACCAGCCCGGCCACCCCGGCCGCGCCGGGCGCCAGCTCCAGCAGCGCGTGCACGGCATGCGTGTCCGGGATCAGCAGCCGGCCCTGCGGGTCGTCGTAGTTCCAGCTGAACGTGGCGGTCTGCACGCCGCTCGTCCAGGCCCGCGGCGCCTGCCGCCGCCCGGCCAGCCGGCGCAGCCAGCCGGGCCGGGCCCGCGCCGCCGCCACGGCGCGGGCCGCCAGCGGGGACGCCGCCCTGGTGGCGTCCGGATCCTGGACCAGGCCCATCGCGTCGCCGCCGGTCTCCAACCGCACCGCGCGGGCGGCCGGGTCGGTCAGCGTCACCTCGAAGCGGGCGCCGGTGTAGCGGTGGCCCGGGTCCAGCGGGTCCAGGTCGAACGCGAACAGCGCCCCGGCGTAGCGGTGGCCGGTGCCGGTGGCCCGTTCCCGCAACGGCCGGGGCAGGTCCTCGGCGGCCACCGGATAGACCAGCGGGCGGCCGCAGCGCACCCCGCTGCGAGTGCCCTCCGGAGCCGGCACGCCCCGTCCGCCGAGCGGGGTGAGAGCACGATGCGCCAGCACCTCGTCGTCGCTCAGTCTCGCGTCCGTCCACATGCCTGGTATTGACGGACAGGATCCACGCCTAGTGCGATGTGCGGCTTTCGCCGGTCCTGTGCCCCGGCGAGCAAACAGACTCCGGCATTTAACGGATTGTCACCGTGTCCCCGATGCTCCAATGGTTGCCGATCCTTCGGGCGCAGGCCGCGGGGCTGAGGTGCCTTCGCCCGACACCGCTTGCCAATCACGGAAAGTGACGACCTGATGACAATACCCGATGGGTTGGGGGACCCTTGGGACGACCTCGACCGCCTACGGGAGCTGGCCGGCCGGGGGGAGCTGGCCGCGCTCACCGGAGCCGGACGCCGGCGGCTCTACCCGGCCGCCTACGCGCTGACCTATCCGATCGTGTTCGACGTGATCACCCGGCGGCTCGAACACCGCCGGGGGCATCCACAGTGCGCCCGGGGCGTACGCCATCTGGACGGCCCCTGCCTGGACGGCTTCTACGACGACGTGGAAGCGGTCGTCGAACTGCTGCTCGGCACCGCCACACCGATCGCTGACCTGGAGAAGTGGCTGGCCCGCCGCGCGCTGAACGCCACCGTCGACGGGTACCGCCGCCGTCGCGGCGAACACGGCGCGCTGCAACGGCCCCGGATGACCAAGACCCTGGCCGCCGCCCTGCCGGACCGCCCGTGGCTGCGTGAGCTGGCCCTCAAGATCCTGGTCTGGGTGGGCCTGCCGCACGGCGCCGGCTCGGTGCTCTGGCCGCTGGAGAGCTGGGCCCGCGACCGCGCCGATTTCACCGGCGACCACCGGGGCAGCACCCCGGTCCAGGTGCAGGCCGACATCGACGAGGTCCTGGCCGCGATGCGGGTCCGGCCCGCCTGGTACGAGGAGCACGTGGAGCGCCCCCTCGGCCACAAGAGTGCGCCGGTGGCGGGCTCACCCGGCGACAGCGCCGGCGAGCCGAAGCCGTTCGTCGCCACCGACCCCGGTGAGCGCCTCGAGTCGCGGATCTGCGAAACCGCGGCCGCCGTCCTGCGGGCGCTGGAGAAAGCGCTGACCGCGAACCGGGACGCCGCCAAGACGGTGGAGAAGGTGCTGCGGGCGTTCTTCCTGGAAGGCACCGGCGCCGACGAGATCGATCAGCCTCCGCGGGCCGGCTCCGGGATCCAGGACCTGCTCTCAGAGCTGTTCGGCGACCCCGCGGCCCGGGACGCCCTGATCAAGCGCATCCTGCGGATCCTCCGCGACCCCGTGGACTGACTCGTCCAGCGCGCGGCGGCGCGCCGCCAGGTCCGCCTCGACGTCAGCCGCCGTCGCGCCCCGGTCCAGCGCGACCCGGGTCGCGGCGCGCAGCTCGTCCTCGAGCAACGTGCGGATCTGCTCGTACTGCTCAGGCGTGAGCTCCATCTGCTACGGCCGCCTGCGCATGCTGATCATGAGTTGATTGTGCACCCCACTGACCACAGGACCCTCCCGGACTCCGAACGAACACGCCTGCTTATTACGGGCGGACCGCACGCACCGCACCACCCCCGCCGACCAGAAACGGCCCGGCCGGTGATCCCGGCCGGGCCGTTCGGCTACCGCGACAGCACCATCGTCGGGGCGTGACTGACCTGCTCGTACACGAAACGGGCGGCAAGCCGGAAAACGTCTTCCTCGGTGATCCGCCGGCCGGGCGAATGCGTCTCGATCTGCCTCTCCGCCCGCTGCACCATCCGCAACAGGCCGGACACCGAACCCGGATGCTCCCGGCACAGCCGCACGGCCACCCGCAGATGCCGGTCCGGCGTCCCGGCGAGACACTCCTGCATGCCCGCCTCCCACGCCGGCGGGTACACCAGGTATCCGGCCGGCAGGTTGCCCGCACCCCCGGCAACCGCGAGAATCTGCGAACGGTCCACCGCGACCGGCGCCGCCTTCACCGCGACAAAACACAGCCCCGCGACGGCAAGCGCGACGACGATGCCCAGCGCCAGCATCGGATTGCCGGTCCCCGCAGCCACGACGACGCCGAACATCGCCAACACCAGCCCACCGGCCACGAGCACAGCGCTGCCGTCCCCACCGGGCGCGCGGTCGTACGCCTCGTTGATGCACTTGCGAATGATGCTGTTGAGCACCTCGTCCTCGGGACGCCAGAGATCGCCGCGAACCGGCACGCCACGCTCAGAGGCCAGGGTCATGGTCGAGAAATCCTTCCGCAGCCCGGCCGACCGTGATCTTCCGGGATCGCCGCGACCATCGGCAGGCGGCCGCCGAACTCAAGGATTTCCTGACCCGGGTACGGGCGGCGGCCCGCCAGCCGGCCACACACATCCTCGACACCCGGCGTGGCCCGCGCCCGCTCCACCGCCTCCAACCGCATGGCCGCGCCACACCGGGCAGAATCAATTGTGGGTCAGGCTGCCGACCGTGTCGCCTCCAGGACGCGACTGGCGTCCCCGAAGGAGTGGAACCGCACGTCGGTCCGCGTTGTCACCTCACCCAGAACAAGCGCGATGCCCCGGACGTGCGGCAGCCCCGTGCTGATCTCGCCGAGGTTGACCGGCGTGACATCCAGGGTCACCACCACCGGGCGGCTTCGCGCCAGTTCATCGAGGTCCTCGATCTGGAACTCCTGCTGAAATTCGGGTGAGCTGTCACGCAGAAAAGCCCACGGCTCACGGTACTCCGGCAGCACGTCCACCTGGAACAGAGCAGCGTTGAGGTCCTCCGCGTCATCATGAGCGCTGAAGACCCACCCGGGATCATCGTCATGGGAGACCTCGATGCCGGCATAGACGATGCCGATGCCGGCATCGCGAAGGGCGATGCGAACAGGATGCGGTGGGATGGCGCTGGTGATCGGCTGGACCAGATCAGCACCGGCAAGCCTCGCCAGCCGCACCACGTCGGCCGGATCCCGGTGAGCGTTCACCCCCACCGCAAGTCGCACGCTAGGGACCGCATCGCGTATCGAAATGACTCTCTCGACGCCAACTGTCCGGTCATCGGCGAACCGCGGATCCGCATCCACGTTGACACCGATGATGTCGACGCCGAGGGCTCCCAGAGTCGTGGCCTCGGCGGCCGACCGCACCCGGTCCACCTTCACGACCTCATTCGCCATAGCGCACCACGTTCCCACCCAATTCGTCAGCGCCGCGGAAGTCCTTCGGGATCACCCACGTCTTCCCGGCCGTACTCGTGGAGATCTTCCAATAGGGCGATCCTGCGGGCGTATGCCGCCCACCACCAGGATGAACCTGAATATTCGTGATCTCCGGATGTCTTCGGACGCGGACCTGAATGGCGTTGCCCGACGTTCCCTTCTTGGAGCCCTGCTCAACGACCGCAGGGTACCCGGCGGCATTGAACTGATCGGCGATCCATTGCGGTGACCGTCCCACCAGGGACCGGGGGTTGCCGACGACGCTGTTGACGAAGACGGCCGGGGAGACGTCCGCCGGTTCCGGCTTCTCCTGGTTGCCGGCCGGTTCTTTCTCCGTCGGCGCGCCTGCGCCGTCACCTTCACCTTCGCCTTCATGGGGTTTCCCGCGGCCGGCCGGATCCGACCTGCCCAATCGCTCAGCGATCACGCGAAGCCTGTCCAGGATTTCCTTCAGGCGATCGACGTCAGGTAGTAAGCGGCGCAGGCTGTTGAGCAGGGCTCGTATGAAGTGTTGGATTTCGTTGGCCCAGCGGGCGACGAGGGCGCTGACTTGGCTGACGACCAGTGGGGTGGCAACTCCGAGGGTGAGGCCTTCGACAGCCAGCCATTGCGGTATGCGTACGGCGAGGGTGGCGATGAATTGGGCGATCAGGTCTCGCACGATGCCGCGGACCAGCCCGACCAGCAGCCCGGCACCTTCGACGGCGAAGGAAATACCGCCTGCCGCGGTCCCGACGGCTTGCAGCACTGTTGCGTGTTCAGCGGCATGGACGCGGTAGGCGTCGGCGGAGGCTCCGGTCCAGCCGGCGATTTCCAGGTGGAGTCGGCTGGTGAAGTCGTGGTGGGCGGTGGTGGTGGCCGCGGCGATGTTGGCCCATGTGGCGGCGTGCGCGGCGACCTCATCAGGGTTGCCGGCGAGCCAGTCCAGGGCGTCCTGCAGTGGCCGGACGTGTTCGATGAGCCAGGCGACTCCCCAGGCTGCGAGGGTGCCGAGGGGGTCGATGGCCAGGGCCAGGCCGTCCAGTGACGCCCCGACTCCCCCTAATGTGGCGTCGACCCAGCTGCCGTTTCGGATGCCGGCGGCGATCAGTTGGGCGTCCTCCACCAGACCGAGGCCGGTGATTGCTGTGGTGGAGTCCTCGATCGCAGCCACCAGCGGCATGCTCACGGCGGCCCGCCGACGATCCGTTCCGCAGCTGAGTTGATGGCGTTCACCGGCGATTCCTCCTCGCGCGACGGCCACAGGCGCAGCGAATCAGGCTCGTCCACTGGGATGCCGTCATTCGCCTACGCCGATGTACCGCCCCGGCCCGGGGCTGGTTCACCGAGCCGGAAACACGCCTGCCGCCGCACCTCGCGACGCGGCCCTCGCTACATCAGGTGGATCTCGACGCTGAAGCCCTCAGCCAACACCGAGTCCAGATGAGTGGCGTGCGCACCCAGCCACTGCCTGGCATCCGACGGTGCCGCGGTGAGGCGCAACAGGACGTAATCGTCTGCGCCTTCCGTGTCCTCTCCGCAGATGCAGCAACGGAGCCGCTCACTCACCTCGCCGGTCCAGTCACGTTTCTCCGCAGTCATTCCCAACGTCCGTTCCGCAGTTTGTTGTCGACGTAGTTCTGCGTGACGTCCTTCAGCGCGGTCGTCGGCTTGCCCGTCGGATTGCTCATGTCCCGTACGACGACATCGTAGGTGCCGTTGCCGTTGTCGAGGACTCTGACGATCTGACCGTCGTTTTGGACGTACATCTCTCCGTTCTGCCAGACATCGTCGACGTCGACATCCCGCATTGCCGCGCGGTCCGAACCGTGCACGTCTCGTGTGGTCGTCGTTTCGTCGTTCCGCTTCGGATCCGGATCAGATCCGCCGGCATGCCCGGCTGCGCCATCCCCGCCTTGTGGGGTAGCGGCGTCTCGCGAATCTGCCGGGTCGGGGCGGGCGAGGCGCTCGGACCGCATGCGAAGACGGTCAAGAACTCTGCTGAGGTCGTCGATTTGGGGGAGGAGACGGCGCAGGCTGTCGAGCAGGGCCCGTATGAAGCGTTGGATCTCGTTGGCCCAGCGGGCGACGAGGGCGCTGACCTGGCTGACGACCAGTGGGGTGGCAACTCCCAGGGTGAGGCCTTCAACAGCCAGCCATTGCGGTATGCGTACGGCGAGGGTGGCGATGAACTGGGCGATCAGGTCTCGCACGATGCCGCGGACCAGCCCGACCAGCAGCCCGGCGCCTTCGACGGCGAGGGAAATGCCGCCGGCTGCGGTGCTGACGCCTTGCAGCACAGTCACGTGTTCGGCGGCGTGGATGCGGTAGGCGTCGGCGGAAGCGCCAGACCAGCCAGCTAGCTCCGAGTCAAGTCGGCTGGTGAAGTCGTGGTGGGCGGTCGTGGTGGCCGCGGCGATGTTGGCCCATGTGGCGGCGTGCGCGGCGACCTCATCAGGGTTGCCGGCGAGCCAGTCCAGGGCGTCCTGCAACGGCCGGACGTGTTCGATCAGCCAGGCGACACCCCACGCTGCGAGAGTGCCCAGCGGGTCGATCGCCAGAGCCAACCCGTCCAGTGACGCCCCGACCCCGCCCAGCGTCGCGTCGACCCAGCTGCCGTCCCGGATGCCGGCGGCGATCAGCTGGGCGTCCTCCACCAGGCCGAGACCAGTGACGGAAGTGACTGTCACGGGACTCCGCCTATCGCCTTCCCGTTCGAGTCGTCGGTCTCCGTGACAGTCGAGATCGCCGACCGCAGGTTCAGCGCCGTCTCCTGCAACGCCTCGCTGCTGCCGTTCATGGCGACGATCGCCGCCTCGAAGACGACGCCCAAGGCTGTCGGCAGGAACTGGCACAGCTGCCCATATGCCTGTGGGTCCATGGTGATCCGGGCGGCGGCGCGGGCCTGCTGGACGGCTTCGGCTGCCGCCTCGACCGTGGTGGTGTGCTGCAGGACTGCTTCAGTGGGGAGCCTCACCGCAGGAACCTCCGAGACCGTGGATGCCATCCATGCCGGTGTACCGTCGGCGGGCCCGACAGGTTCAGCATCGACCGGCGTCTTGCTCCTTGGGAGCGCTCCCGCGTAATATCGGCGCAATCTCGCACTGACGTTCATCGAACTTTACGAGGAATTGTCGAAGCGGTTCGATGGACGTTGTGTGATTCCCCCACGAGATTGGACCGCCATGCGCAGACGTCATCTCGCCCTCGCCCTGACCGCGACCGCCGCCCTTGCCGCCGCAGCCGGGGCGATCGCCGCAGGGCCGGCCTCGGCCGCCGCCGGCTGCAGCGTCACCTATGCCGTGAGCAGCCAATGGTCCGGTGGCTTCGGCGCCAATGTCACGATCAGGAACCTCGGTGACCCGCTCGGTTCCTGGACGCTGGTGTGGAGTTACGGCGCCGGTCAGACGGTGACCCAGGCGTGGAACGCCACGGTGTCCCAGACTGGATCGCAGGTCACTGCCCGTAACGCTGGGTACAACGGCTCGGTGGCGACCAACGGCACCGTGTCGTTCGGGTTCAACGGTTCGTCGAGCGGGACCAGCAACCCGGTGCCGACGGCCTTCACGCTGAACGGGACCGCCTGCACGGGCGGGGTGACGAACCCGACCGGTTCCCCGACGTCGAGCCCGACCGGCAATCCCGGCACGGGCATCCCCGCCGACGCCACCTGGGTGGATTCCGGGCAGTGGGCGAACTGGACCAACAACGGTTACACCCTCTACAACAACATCTGGGGCTCCGGCGCCGGATCGCAGACCATCTGGGCGCGCAGCGGGACCAATTGGGGTGTCGTCGCCAATCACCCGCGGACCAGCGGCGTGAAGTCCTACCCGAACACGGGCAAGACCCTGAATCGCACGCTGAGCTCCTTGAATACGATGACCAGTTCGTTCAACGTGTCGGTGCCGGGCACCGGGGACTACGCGACGACGTACGACATCTGGGCGAACAACCACGCCTATGAAGTCATGATCTGGACCAACCAGAACGGCTCCGTCGGCCCGATCGCCGAACAGTACGACGCGAACGGCGCGGTGCCGAACGTTCGCAATCTCTCGGTCGGCGGCCACACCTGGAACGTCTACCGCGGCTCGAACGGCGCGAACGCGGTCTTCTCGTTCATCCGCACCAACACGAACTCCGGAAACGTCGACCTGCTGGCCATCATGAACTGGCTCCGCACCAACGGCTGGTGGGGCGACGTGACGATCGGCGAGGCCCAATTCGGCTTCGAGATCACCGGCACCGCGGGCCAGTCCAACTTCACCGTCAACAACTTCTCGCTCAACTACAGCTGAGCGAAAAACTGGAGCTGAGCAAGAGAAAGGGCCGGGTCAAAAGCCCGGCCCCCATCAGCATTCCCGGTACGCGCAAAGCCCAGCCCCGAGCTACGCCCCCTCCGAGGCGATCTTGGTCGCTGAGCCGAGAGCGGCCTCGACGGTGTAGCGGCGACCCGCCTCGTCGAGTTGTCGAGCGCGGCCCGCACCAGGTCGATGCCGAGCACGTCCGCCGATCAGGGCGGGCCTTCGCGGTCCAGCCCGCCGGTCCAGCGACCCGGGCTCTCCGGCTCACCGTCGCTCTCCTCCTCGGGGCCGACCTCGGTCAGCTTGTGCTCCTCGGCGAAGTCGCCGGAGGCGTTGGGGTCGCCGGGGTTGTCGGTGTACTCGTCAGGGTCGCCGATGGGTTCCATGGGGGAGGACTGCCCGTGGTGGGAAGCGGTAAACGGAGCTGAGACGGCCGCGGCGGAGCGACCATGCGGGGAACGCAGGCGGTGACATGTGGCCCGTGCTGGTTACCGGCGCCTCCGCCGGCTCACGGGCGCGGCGTGGAGCCGGTGAGGTCCGCGCGTGCCTTGCGCATGTCGGCGAGCTGGAGGGCGAGCTGCCCGGCGAACTCCACCCCGGCCATCCGCACCGCGAGCGCGCGTGTCGGGTGCGGGTGGCCGGCCCGGGTGAGCCGGGCCAGCCACCGCTTCTCGAGCTGCCGACGGCCGGCCATCGCCGCCACGGACAGCCCGAGGAGGCCGAGGCCGACCGCGGCCTTGCGCTTGTCGAGAACGAACGGCTCGTCCGCCCTCGAAGGCGCGCCTTCGGCGACGGGGAACGGCCGGGCGCCCACGACGAGATCGTCGCCGGAGGGACTGGAGGAGTCAGAGGAACTGGAGGAGTCGGAGGACGGTGAGGCGAGGTAGCTAACCACCCCGACCACCGCGACAATGCCCACCCGCGCCAGCCGCCGCCGCGCGGGCGGAAGTTCCCGGGCCGCGATCCAGGCCGCACCGAGCCCCGCCTGCAGAGCGGCCATCGATACCGCACGCGAATAGGAGACGACCGCACGCGGAGAGGCAGCGGCGGAACCCGGAGTCGAAGTCGAAGCCATTCCGCGACGGTATCGCCGCCGGTCAACAAAGAGCCGCCGGTCAACAAAGAGCCGCCGGTCAACAAAGAGCCGCCGGTCAACAGGAGCCGCCGGTCAACAGGAGCCGCCGGTCAACAAAGAGCCGCCGGTCAACAGGAGCCGCCGGTCAACAGGAGCCGCCGGTCAGCAAAGAGCCCCCGGTCAACAAAGAACGGTGCCGGGAGATCAGACCGCCCGCGCGATGCAGATCCGCGCGTTCAACCGCGCCCCCGCCTCGTAGAACATGTATTCCATCCCGCCGTCCGTGCCGAACGACGGCGCCGCGACCCGCCCGTTGTCGGAGGCGCCCGGCGAGTGGAACACCCCGAGATGAATCTCGCGGTCGAACCCGTTGCCCACCTCGGTGATCCGCATCCGGCCGTCATTGCCGTGATAGGCCACATAGGTGGTCCCGTTCCGCGCCACCAACGACGGCCCGGAGATGTCCGTCAGCCCGTCCGGTTCCGGGCTGACCAGCGGGGTCTGCGCGAACTGCCACTGGTCCCACCCGTTCGGTGAGAACCCGTGATAGATCTTCCGCCGCCCGTTCAGCACGCCCATGTAGACCATCACGTACCGCCCCTGATGCTCGAAGACCCGCGCATAGGACGTCTCTGTCAGTCCCGGCACGAGGCGGGTGCTCAGAATGGGCGTCTCGTCGCGGAAGGTCAGGCCGTCCGGCGACCGCGCCACCCGGGTGGTGGTGTTCTCCCCGTGGTAATAGAGATAGAACTGCTTGGCAGCCGGGATCCAGGTGACGTGCGGTGACGACACGTGCGAGACGGTCGTCGACGGCAGCACATTGTCGATGACCGGGTTCGCCGTGTATTCGGTGAACGGCCCGGCGAGCGAATCCGCCCAGGCCACGCAGATCCCGCCGGGCTTCTCGTGCGGCGCGTAATAGAGGTAGTAGCGCCCGCGCGCCCCGCTGATCTTGTCGTAGACGCCGCGGACGCACGGGAAGATGAACTCGCCGGTCGGGTTGTAGCGCAGCGGCATGGTCAGCGCGTCACGCAGGTAGCGGTAGGTGGGCATGCCGGCCGGGCCGGCGGCCTGAGCGGCGCTCGGGGAGGCGAGGCCGGTCAAGCCGGCCGCTCCCACGGCGGCGGCCCCGCGGAGCAGGTTGCGGCGGTGCATGGTCGTTCTCCGATCGCGGCAAGGGTACGGGCCATAGCGGTACTTTCTTCGCAGGTCGTCACCTGTGTTACATCGAAGTTAAGTCACCCGGAGCCGCGCCGGTCAAGGTGCTAATACCTATTACTCCTGGGGTTTCTCGATCGGGAGCCTTGACGGGCGCTGATGCGGTGGCCCACGATCGGCACCACGTTTGTTAATGCGTATTAGCGGCGTAACAGAGGAGACACCCCCGTGCCACCAAGCAGCAGACGGGTGACGCAACAGGACATCGCCCGGATGACCGGCGTGAGCCAGACGACCGTGTCGATGGTGCTCAACGAGCGCGAGGACGCCGCCGTCCGGATCGCCCCGGAGACCCGGGAACGGGTGCTGGCGGCGATCCGCAAGACCGGTTACGTCGCCGACCCGATCGCCCGCCGCCTGGCCGATCAACGCAACCGCTTCCTCGGCGTCTTCACCTACGAGCCGGTGTTCCCGGCCGGGCAGGGCGACTTCTACCATCCGTTCCTGGTCGGCATCGAGGAGTGCGCCGAGCTGCTGCGCTGCGACCTGCTGCTGTTCACCAGCGCACCGGTGGTCGACGGCCGGCGCCGGATCTTCCACCAGGACAACAGGCTGCGGCTGGCCGACGGCTGCATCCTGCTGGGTCGCTGGCTCGATCCGGAGGAGCTGGCCCGGCTGATCGCCGAGGGTCAGCCGTTCGTCAGCGTCGGCCGCCGCGACGACGCCGGCGGGCCGGTGCCGTACGTCGGCGCCGACTACCCGTCGGCGACCGCGGCGCAGGTGCGCCGGGCCGTCGAGCTCGGGCACCGGCGGATCGCGTACGTGGGGGAGGGCGCCGGCGCGGAATCGCACGCCGATCGGTTGCGCGGCTTCACCGCCGCGGTCACCGACGCCGGCATCACCGGCGTGCACGTGCGGTTCACCGAGGCCGCGGAAGTCATGAACCACCTGGTCGAGCGAGAGGTGACGGCAATTTTCGTGGAAGAGTTCGCGGACGGGGCGGTCCTCGCCGAAGAAGCGGGTCGCCGTGCTTTACGCGTACCCGATGATCTGTCTTTCGTCGCTCTGGGAGATCCGACCCGGCAGGCGAGCACGGACCTGGATTTCACCGGTTTCCGGATTCCGCGCCGGCAGATGGGGTGGCAGGCCGTGGAGGTGCTGGCCGCCATCATCGACGGTTCGGGCGGCGAGACGCAGCGCCTGCTGCCGTGCGAGCCGGTGACCGGGGCGACGCTGGCGGTGGCCCGTGCGTGAGATGCATGCCGATGTCGTGATCGTCGGCGGCGGACTGGGCGGGGTGGCCGCGGCCCTCGCCGCCCTGCGCGCCGGGCGGTCGGTGCTGCTGACCGAGGAGTACGCGTGGCTCGGCGGCCAGCTGACCAGCCAGGCCGTGCCGCCGGACGAGCACAGCTGGGTGGAACGCTTCGGGGTGACCGCGAGTTACCGGGCGCTGCGCGACGGGATCCGCGACTACTACCGCGCCAACTTCCCGCTGACCGATCGTGCCCGCCGCACCCGGGACCTCAACCCGGGCGCCGGGCACGTCAGCCGGCTGTGCCACGAGCCGCGGGTCGCCGTCGCGGTGATCGAGGCGATGCTCGCGCCGTACCGCGGCTCGGGCCGTCTGACCGTGCTGCAGCCGGCCACGCCGGTGTCGGCCTCGACCGAGGGGGACCGGGTCACCTCGGTGACGCTCGCCGTCGACGGCGAGCAGGTCGTGGTGACCGCGCCGTTCGTGCTGGACGCCACCGAGACCGGCGAGCTGCTGCCGATGACCGGAACCGAGCATGTGACCGGGGCCGAGTCGCAGGCCGAGACCGGTGAGCCGAACGCACCCGAGATCGCCGGCCCGGCGAACATGCAGGCGCTGTCGGTGTGTTTCGCGATCGACCACGTGCACGGCGACCACACCATCGACCGGCCGGCGCGGTACGACTTCTGGCGTTCCTACGAGCCGCCTTTCTGGGGCGCGCCGATGCTCTCCTGGCAGACGCCGAACCCGCGCACGCTGCAGCCCTCCACCCGGTCGTTCACGCCGAACCCGGACGACGACCCGTGGCTGGTCGACGCCGACCAGCGGGTCAACCCGGGCGACGGCAACCTCTGGACGTTCCGGCGGATCGCCGCCCGGCGCAACTTCGCCGACGGCTTCTATCCGAGCGACATCTGCCTGGTCAACTGGCCGATGATCGACTACTTCGAGGAGCCGTACGTCGGCGCGCCGGACCCGGGCGCGGTCGAGAGCGCCGCCCGCGAGCTGTCGCGCTCGGTCCTCTACTGGCTGCAGACCGAGGCGCCCCGCCCGGACGGTGGCACCGGCTGGCGCGGGCTGCGGCTGCGCGGCGACGTCACCGGCAGCGCGGACGGTCTGGCCATGGCGCCGTACGTGCGGGAGAGCCGCCGCATCCGCGCCGAGTACACGGTCGTCGAGCAGGACCTGTCACTGCAGGTGCGCGGGGACAAGGGCGCGGTGTCCTACGCCGACTCGGTCGGTGTCGGCATGTACCGCATCGACCTGCATCCCTCCACCGGCGGCGACAACTACATCGACGTCGCGTCCTGCCCGTTCGAGATCCCGCTCGGCGCGCTGATCCCCCGGCGGATGGAGAACCTGCTGCCGGCCGGCAAGAACATCGGCACCACGCACATCACCAACGGCTCGTACCGGCTGCACCCGGTCGAGTGGAACGCCGGGGAGGTGGCCGGGGCGCTCGCCGCCTTCTGCCTGAACCGCGCGGTGTCCCCGCGAGCCGTCCGCAACACCCCTGAGCTTCTCGCCGAGTTCCAGAACCACCTGAGCGCCGACGGCGTCGAGCTGCGCTGGCCCGACATCAGCGGTTATTGAGAAAGGACTCGTCCATGCGACGTATTTCAGCCGGAACAACAGCCCTGGTCCTGCTCGGGTCGCTCGCCGCCTGTGGCGGTGACGAGCCCGCGGCCGACGGACCCGTCACCCTGCGGATGACCACGTGGTCGGCCAACCCCGCGCACGTGGAGCTGTTCAACGCCATCGCCGCCGACTACAAGACCTCCCACCCGGACGTCAGCGTCACGTTCGAGGCGCTGCCGCTGGAGAGCTACACGACCACGGTCACCACCCAGATCGCCGGCGGCAACCCGCCGGACATCGCCTGGATCCTGGAGGGCGCGGCCCCCGACTTCGTCGCCTCCGGCGCGCTCGCCCCCCTCGAGGAGAGCATCGAGGACGCCGGTGACCTGTCACCCGCGGCCACCGCGCTGTGGCGGCAGGACGGCAAGCTCATCGGTTACCCGTTCTCCACCTCGCCGTTCGGCGTGTTCGTCAACACCGACCTGCTGAAGCAGGCCGGGCAGACCCTGCCGGCCGGTGCGGAGTGGACCTGGGAGAACGCCGTCGAGGTGGCTTCGGCAGCGGCGGCGAAGACCGGCAAGCAGGGACTCGTGGTCCGGGACTTCGACTACAAGGACTGGACCTTCCTGGCCACCGTGTTCCGCGGCTGGGGCGCCGACGCCTGGACCGCCGACGGCAGGACCTGCGGCTTCGACCAGCAGCCGATGGTCGACGCGATGACGTTCCTGCAGAAGGCGATCTTCACCGACAAGGCGCTGCCCGCCCCCGGCGTGGCCGCGGACTTCTTCGCCGGTGAGTCCGCCATGACCATCGCCCAGATCTCCCGCGCCTCGCTGCTGAAGGACGGCGGGTTCGGCTGGCAGCTGGTGCCGCTGCCGGCCGGGCCGGCGGGCGAGTACTCGGTCATCGGCCAGGGTGGTCTCGGCGTACTCAAGAAGGGCAAGAACGTCGCCGCGGCGCAGGAGTTCGTCACGTTCTTCACCAGCCCGGCCAACTCGGAGAAGCTCGCCCAGTTCTTCCCGCCGCCGCGCCAGTCGCAGCTCACCGCCGCGACCCTGGCCAAGGCGAACCCGCTGCTCAAGCCGGAGCAGCTGCAGGACGTGGTGATCGACGGCATCGCCGATGGCGTGGTCAAGCCCAGCCACACCGGCAGCGCCGAGATCAGCCAGGCGGTGCGCTCCGCGCTCGACCCGCTGTGGAAGCCGGACGCCGACGTGCGCGGCGTCCTGGGCGGGGTGTGCACCGCGATCACCCCGCTGCTCGCCAAGTGACCGTGCTGATGGACCGGGCCGTCAAGGCCCGGTCCGCTCCTCCCCGATCGTTCTGGACGACGCGGCGCCGCGACCAGCTCACCGGCTATCTGTTCATCACCCCGGCCCTGGCCGGCGCGATCGCCTTCGTGTTCCTGCCGCTGGCGCTGGTGGTCTGGTACAGCCTGCACGAGTGGAACGTCCTGGCCGACACGTTCGACTTCGTCGGCGCCGAGAACTACCGCAAGCTCGCCGAGGACCCGAACGTCCCGGCGGTGCTGCGCGCCACCGGGCTGTTCTCCGTCGGCCTGGTGGTCTTCAACCTGGCCCTGGCCCTGCTGCTGGCCGTGCTGCTCAACCAGCGGCTGCGCGGCACCACCGTCTTCCGGGTGCTGTTCTTCTCCCCGGTGGTGGTCTCGCTGCTGGCCTGGACCATCGTGTGGGGCTTCCTGCTGCAGGACAACGGCGGCATCAACGGCCTGCTCGCCGCGATCGGCGTGGACGCCCCGAACTGGCTGCGCTCCGGTGGCACCGCGATGGCCTCGGTCGTGGTCGTGCAGGTCTTCAAGAACGTCGGCCTGAACATGGTGCTGTTCCTGGCCGCGCTGCAGGGCGTGCCGCAGGAACTCTACGAGGCGGCCCGCACCGACGGCGCCGGCCCGCTGACCATCTTCCGGCGGATCACACTGCCCCTGATCAGCCCGACCATCCTGCTCACCTCGATCATCACCGTGGTCGGGTCGCTGCAGGTGTTCGCGCAGATCAGCGTCCTCACCCAAGGCGGTCCGGGCACCTCCACCACGGTCCTCGTCTATTACCTGTACCAGCAGGCCTTCCAGTTCCACGCCTTCGGGTACGGCTCCACCCTGTCCGTCCTGCTGTTCGTCATCGTGCTGGCGCTCACCGTGCTCCAGTGGCAGATGCGCAAGAGGTGGGTCTTCCATGAGCAATAGAGCCAAGATTTTCTTGTACGGCGTGCTCCTCGTCCTCTGCGTGCCGTTCGTCTTCCCGACCTGGTGGATGATCACCAGCTCGTTCAAGCCGAACACGGAGATCTTCTCGCCGTCGCTGTGGCCGCGGGACTGGACGTTCGAGCCGTGGCGGCAGGTGTTCGAGATGCAGCCGTTCGCCCAGCAGTACTTCAACAGCGCGTACATCGCCGTGGTCGTCACCGCCGGCACCCTGATCGTCGCCGCGATGGCCGGTTACGCGTTCGCCCGGATCCGGTTCCCCGGCCAGAACGTGCTCTTCCTGGTCGTCCTGACCGGGCTGCTGATCCCGAGCGAGGTGACGATCGTGCCGCTGTTCCGGATCTTCAACAGCCTCGGCCTGGTCGACACCCACTGGCCGCTGATCCTGGTGCCGATGCTCGGCCCGCCCAGCGTGCTGGCGACGT
The DNA here is from genome assembly GCF_056134165.1 of Actinoplanes sp. 13. NCBI lineage: Bacteria > Bacillati > Actinomycetota > Actinomycetes > Micromonosporales > Micromonosporaceae > Actinoplanes > Actinoplanes sp. 13. The sequence continues at coordinate 109,781 of NZ_JBVYOQ010000002.1, forward strand.
TCATCATGCGGCAGTTCTTCATCACGCTCCCGGGCGAGCTGGAGGAGGCGGCCCGGATGGACGGGCTGGGCCGCCCCGCGATCTTCCGCCGGATCGCCCTGCCGCTGGCCCGGCCGGCCCTGGGCGCGGTCGCCATCTTCACGTTCCTGCACAGCTGGAATCTGTACCTGGAGCCGGTGGTCTACATATCCTCGCAGACGAAGTACACGCTGCCGCAGGCGCTGACCCAGTTCACCGACGCCTATCAGGGGCAGCTCTGGAACGTACAGCTGTCGGCGGCGTCGATGACCGCGATCCCGGTCCTGATCGTCTTCGTGCTGGCCCAGCGCCAGTTCATCGAAGGCCTCGCGCACACCGGCCTCAAGGGGTGAGTTCCGCAGCCTCGGCAGCGGGCTGGAGGCTCAGCGGCCGGCCACCGTCCCGGTTCGGCGTCCAGATCACCACTTCCGTCGAGTCCAGATAGGCCGGCGGCCCGTGCGGGGTCCGATCTGCTCCGGCCGTCCGGCGGAGCGCTTCCAGGCCGACCTCGACGGTCCGGCCGTCGGCGAGGGCCGTGCCGACGGGGACGGTCCGGTCATCCGGTGCTGTCACATCACCGCGCTCGCGTGTGCCCCTGTCGGCGGCCATGTCGTCGTGGGTTTCGGCCACGGGCTGCTCACGTTGGTTCTGAAGGACCTCTGACGTCCGCGGCGTCCTCGACCGTCGGGTGGACGGCGAGCAGGCGGTCCAGGTGGGTGGCGGCCAGCATCATGCGCAGGTGTGGTGTGGCCGCCGCCAACCGCAGCCAGCCGCCCGCCACCGCCGTCCTGCGGTGCAGGTCCACGAAGAGGCTGAGCCCGCTGGAGTCGCAGAAGGTCACCGCCTGGACGTCGAGGATCAGGCGGTGACAGCCGTCCCGGAGCACCGTCTCGGCTGTGGCGCGCAGTTCCTTGTTGCTGTCGCGGTCGATCTCACCGGCCACGGTGATGACCGTGCCGGCGCTGGAGGTGTCCTTCACCGTGACGGTCAGGACGTCGGGATCCATCGCCATGCGCTCCGTTCTGCATTGGACATCCGGATCATGGCACGGTACGCCGAACACTGGCCGGAGCCCACTCCACGAGCACCAGGGTGGCGTCGTCCGCGGGTGGTCCGTGCTGGTGCTCGAGGACCGCATGGGAGAGCCGGCGCAGCGTCTCCGGCGCCGGAAGCCCGGCGGCGCCGTGGTTCACGGCCAGTTCGGCGAGCCGGTGCCGGCCGAACTGCTCACCGGTGGCGCTGCGGGCCTCGGTGATGCCGTCGGTGTAGAACAGCAGCCGGTCGCCCGGCTCCAGCCGGTATTCCCCGAGCTCGGCGGCGGGGTCCGCGATGCCGAGCGGCATCCGGCCGCGGCCGGTCACTTCGGTGACCGCGGCCTTGTCGCGCAGCAGCAGCGGGGCCGGGTGCCCGGCGTTGAGGAAGCGCAGCAGCCCGGTCCCCAGGTCGAGTTCGGCCAGGAACGCGGTGACGAAACGGGAGTCCGGGAACTCGGCGAGCAGCGTGGCGTCGGCTTCCCGGGCCTGTTCGCGCAGGTCCTTGCCGGTCCGCCGGGCCGCCCGGAGCGACGCCAGGGCGACCGCGGTGGCCAGGCCGGCGCTGAGCCCGTGCCCGACCCCGTCCAGGATCGCCAGCTGGGCCCGGTTGTCGTCGATGGCGTAGTCGTAGCCGTCGCCGCCGACCGCGTAGCACGGTTCGAGGATCGCGGTGATGACGAGTTCGTCGGTGCTGATGGTGAACGGCTGCAGCATCTGCCACAGCAGCTCCGACGAGACCGACATGGGTTGGGTGCGGCGGATCAGCTCCAGGTGATCGCCGCGGGGCTGGGTGGTGGTGATCAGATGGCCGACCATCCCGGCGAACAGCTCGCACCGTTCCCGCATGAGGCTCGTCTGCGGGTCCAGGCCGGCGGGCAGCAGGAAGTCCAGGACGCCGAGCCGGTCGGTGCCGTTGACCATGGGCACCCACCAGCGGGACCGCCCGTCCGGGTCCGGGCCGGCCGAGGTCGAGCGCACCAGCGCGAAGGTCCGGCCGGCGAGCGAGGCGTCCACGGGAGCGGGTGCGGCCTCCTTGCGCCCCGGCACGCCGAGGGCGCGCAGGGTGCGCTGCTCCCGATCGACGAGATAGATCGTCGCGGTGATGCCCAACTGTTCCAGGGCAGCGCTGACAGTCTCACCGACCTGCTCCTGTTTCCACAGGTGAGAGCGGTCGAGAACCTGTCCCATGGCATGGTGCCAGGCCAGTTCGTCGGTGCAGTCCACACCCCGAGCCTACGGGGGGCGGGGCCTACCTGGCTCGATCAACCCGATCGGGACACGGCTCGCCACCTTCGCCGCCACGGGCAGCACCCTCCGACAAAAACGGAATCAAAATTCAACTTGGAATAATTCTTCCACTTGAGTAGCCTCGTGCTGTGAGCGATTCAGGCCCTCCACTGCGCCGCGATGCCGAGCGCAACCGCCGGCTCCTGCTGCGCACGGCGTACGACCTGATGGCCTCCCGTGGTCTCGACGTCCCTTACGAGGACATCGCCCGCGCCGCCGGCACCGGGACGGGCACGATGTATCGGCGCTTCCCGCACCGGCGGGATCTGCTGGACGCCCTGTTCAGCGAGCACATCGACACGGTGATCGGGCTCGCCGAGCAGGCCGCGCGGCACGACGACGCCTGGGCCGGCCTGAGCTGGTTCCTGGAGCGGCAACTCGAGATCGAGGCCCGGAGCCGGGGGCTGGGGGAGTTGCTGCGCAGCCGCAATCAGGCCACCGCCCTGGTGCAGCGGGCGCACGACCGGATGACCCCGCTGGTGGCGGACCTGATCGCCCGAGCCGTCCGGGCCGGTCAGCTGCCGGCCGGAGCAACTCCCGCCGACTTCGCCGCGGTGCACGTCATGGTGGGCAGCGTCCTGGACGCCTCACGCGCCTCCGCCCCCGAGCTGTGGCGCCGGGCCCTCGCGATCGCCCTGACCGGCCTGCGTCACGCCGAACTGCCGGGCGACCCGCCCGGGGAGACGGTCATCGACCATCTCTACAACGATCAGAAGAAATGAAGGTCCAGCCCATCATGGCTCTGCCCGACGACCTGCTCGAGGTCCTCAACGCCAAGGCGATCTGCTTCGTGACCACGCTGATGCCGGACGGATCGCCGCAGATCTCCCAGACCTGGGCCGGTACGGACGGTGAACACGTGCTCATCAACACTGTGGACACCCACCAGAAGACCCGCAACGTCGAGCGCGACCCGCGTGTCGCCATCGGCATCGCCGACCCCGCCGCGCCCTCGCGGTACTGGGCCCTGCGCGGCAGCGTCGTGGCCGCCACGACCGACGGCGCGCGGGAGCACATCGACGAGCTGTCCCAGAAGTACATCGGCCGCCCGTACCCCGGCTTCGGCGGCGGTCAGCAGCAGCGCGTGCTGCTCACCGTCAAGGTCGACCGGGTGCACACTCCCTGATCAGGCCAGCAACCTCTCGCGCATCTCCCGGCCCGGGTTCCAGGCGCCGAGCACCTGGTTCGCGGCCGGGTCCAGCACCTGGACGCTGCTGTTGCGACGCATCCACTCGCGGACCGGGCCGGGCAGCGGCGGCGGGTTGCCCATCGCGGCGCGCACCTCGGTGGCGGCGACGATGATGCGGCTGGCCAGGGTGGCGGCGTCGGAGTCCACCCGGACCCGGCCGAACTCCCAGCCGTCCAGGGTCAGGTCGAGGATTTCGAACATGTGCACCAGCAGCGGGTCCGGCGCGGTGACCCGCACCGCCTGCTGAGCCTGGGCGGCCAGCACGTGTACGGCCGCGGCGACGTGCACGTACGGATGGAGGCCGCACGGCAGCGCGAACAGCGGCCACCGCAGGTGCGTGCCGGCGTGCTGCCAGAGCGGACGGTAGTTCGCCCGGTCGGTGGGGCGCCCCAGGGCCGCGGCCTGCGCCTGGACCTCGGCGTACGCGGAGTCGGCGAACTCCCGCAGGATGATGGCGCTCACCGCGATGCCGTCGTCGCCGGCGCTGCCGATCACCCCGGCCAGCTCGTCCGCCTGTGCGGTGAACGGCGCCTGCACGTGCGCGCCGAACCGCTGCCGGATGTCCTGCAGCAGCGCCCGCTGCTGTCCCGGGTCCTGCGGCGCCGACCGCTTACCCGGCCCGAACGGAAACCACCGCATGACGCCTCACTCCGGCCGGCCGACAGAGAAACTCGCGCCATGGTAGGCGACCGGTGCGGAGGCGTTGTGCGGCGGACCCCGGCACGGCAGTATTCACACTCTCAGTGCAAATTCAAGAAGGTAAAAATTTAGGAGGGTAGATGCGCAGACTCCTGGCCCTGACCGTCGCCGCGGTGCTGACCTCCGTCGGCCTCGCCGCACCGGCGCAGGCGAGACCCGATCCGCGCCCGGCCGTCTTCGTGCACGGCAGCGCCGGCTCCGCGTTGCAGTTCCGCACCCAGGCCAAGCGCCTGGCGAGCAACGGTTACCGGCACGTCGAGGCGCACGAGTACGACTCACCCAACGTCGCCACCGTCCTCCCGGCGATCTACGCGGGCCTTGACGCCCGGATCACCCGGCTGCTCGCCACCTCCGGGGCCGACCGGGTCGATCTGCTCGCGCACTCCCTGGGCACCTTCGTGATCCAGGGATATCTGAACAGCTCGCCCGAACGCGCCGCCCGGGTCGCGCACTACGTCAACCTGGACGGCCGGCCCGCGGCCGCGCTGCCCGGCGGCGTGCCGACCCTGGCCATCTGGGGGGAGGGCGACCCGGCGCGGACGGTCGCCGGGGCCACCAACGTCTCCTTCCCGGAGCAGTCGCACACCCAGACCGTGTCGTCCGAGGAGTCGTTCCGGGAGATCTACCGCTTCTTCCAGGGACGCGAACCCCGTACCACCGGGGTCGTCCCGCAGCGCACCGCGTACGTCTCCGGTCGTGCTGTGCTCTTCCCCAGCAACGCCGGGGTGACCGACGCGAAGCTGGAGGTCTATCCGGTGAGCCCGTTCACCGGCCGCCGGCTGACCGGCCGGCCCGCCCACGCCGGTGCGATCGGCGCCGACGGCGCCTTCGGCCCGCTGCCGCTGCATCCGCACCTGCGGTACGAGTTCGCCCTGCTCCGGGCCGGCCAGGCCACCCATCACCTCTACTTCGAGCCGTTCCGCCGCTCCGACTCCTTCGTGCGCCTGCTGACCAGCCGCCCCGGCGAGGGGATCGGCGCCCTGGTCGACACCAGCGAGCGGCACACCGCGCTGACCTTCCAGCGGCAGAAGGAGTGGTGGGGCGCCGAGGGCGACCGACTGCTCGTCAACGGCCGCGACATCCTGAACGGCGCCAACGCGCCGCGCGCCAAGCGGGTGATCGGCGTCTTCGCCTTCGACGACGGCAGCGACGGCGTCACCGATCTGGCCACCCCGATCCCGGACATCTTCGCCGTCACGTTCATGACCGGGATAGACGTGTACGTCCCGGCGAAACGGTTCACCTCGATCGTCGTGCGCCACCGCGGCGGCGGCGTCACCAGCATGCCGGTGCCGAGTTGGCAGTCGGCCGGCCACCGGGTCTCCATCGAGGTCGACGACAGCAAGTAACAAGATCCGTGCCACAATTCCGCCGCCGCATGCGTCATAGCGCGGGGAGGAAACGTGGCGAACTGGTTCTGGCGGGTGTCCGCGGTGCTGCTGCTGGCCGCGGGCACCGTCGGCGGCGTCCACCTGGGTGCCGAGCGCGACGAGCGCCGGCCGGCGCGGACCACCGCGGTCGACGACACCATGCTCCTCAAGGAACGGCACGCCCGGCAGGTCGCGGCACGCTCCTTCCGTACCGCGGCCGAGGACCAGGCCGCCGCGAAAGCCGCCGGCGAGGCGAAGGCCGCCGCCGGCCAGGCGAAGACCCTGGAGAAGAAGCGGGTCGCCAAGAAGAAGGCGGACGAGCAGGAGAAAGCCACCGGCTCGGTGCCGTTCGACGGCCCGATCCCCGCCTCCTGCGCCGAGTTCAAAGGCAATCGCCGGACCGGCTGCGCCCTGATGCTGGACCGGGGGTTCGCGATCGCGGAGTTCCCCTGCCTGAACCGGCTGTGGGACAAGGAGAGCGGCTGGAACCACCTCGCGGAGAACCGCAGCTCCGGGGCCTACGGGATTCCGCAGGCCTATCCGGGCAACAAGATGAGGTCCGAGGGCGCCGACTGGCGGACGAACGCGGCCACCCAGATCAGGTGGGGTCTCGGCTACATCAAGGGTCGTTACCGGACCCCGTGCGGCGCCTGGGCCTACTGGCAGAACAACAACCACTACTAGGATTTTCGACCCCGTTTTCCGGGCATCGGAAGGCGCATGATCGATGAGGACATCGTCCCGGCCGAACCGTGGCGGGTCCGCGAGACGCGACTGGATCTCGAGCGCCTTGCGCAGACCGAATCGGTCTTCGCGGTGTCGAACGGATATCTCGGGCTGCGGGGCAACCTCGACGAGGGCGAACCGCACGGCGTCACCGGCACCTACCTGAACTCCTACTTCGAGCAGCGCCCACTGCCCTACCCCGAGGAGGGATACGGCTATCCCGAGCAGGGACAGACGGTCGTCAACGTCACCGACGGCAAGCTGATCCGGTTGATGGTCGACGACGAGCAGTTCCACGTCGAGCGCGGCATCCTGCACTCCCACGAGCGGACCCTGGACCTGCGGTCCGGCGTGCTGAGCCGGGACATCGACTGGGAGTCGCCGGCCGGCCGGCGGGTCCGGATCCGCAGTCGCCGGCTCGTCTCGTTCACCCAGCGCGCGGTGGCCGCGATCTCCTACGAGGTCGAGGCGGTCGACCGCGAGGTTCGGATCACCCTGCAGTCCGGCCTGGCCGCCAACGAGGAGCAGGTCAAGGTCTCCGACGACCCGCGGGTGGCGGCCGCCCTGAAACGGCCGCTGCAGGCCGTCGAACAGGATCGCGAACAGCACGGCGCGGTGCTGCTGCACTCCACGAAGGGCAGCGACCTGCTGATGGCCGCCGGCATGGACCATCTGGTCGAGGCGCCCGGCGACTACGAGGAGGAGACCGACGTCCGCGAGGACTGGGCGCGCACGACAGTGGTCACCCTGCTGCCGCCCGGCAAGCGCTTGCGGATCATCAAATTCCTGGGGTACGGCTGGAGCACGTCCCGCTCGGTCGAGGCACTGCGGGACCAGGTCGCCGCCGCCCTGACCAACGCGCGCTACACGGGCTGGGACGGCCTGCTCGCCGAGCAGCGGGACTATCTGGACGATTTCTGGGACGCCGCGGACGTGGAGATCGAGGGCGACCCGGCGCTGCAGCAGGCGATCCGGTTCAGCCTCTTCCACGTGCTCCAGGCCGGCGCCCGGACCGAGCGGCGGGCGATCCCGGGCAAGGGACTCACCGGCCCCGGTTACGACGGGCACGCGTTCTGGGACACCGAGGGCTACGTGCTGCCGATGCTGATGTACATCGCTCCGCGGGCCGCGGCCGACGCGCTGCGCTGGCGGCACTCCATCCTCGGCCACTCCCGCGAGCGGGCCCGGGTGCTGGACCTGGCCGGGGCGGCGTTCCCGTGGCGCACCATCGACGGCGAGGAGTGCTCGGCGTACTGGCCGGCCGGCACCGCGGCGCTGCACCTGAACGCGGTGATCGCGCGGGCCGTGGACCGGTACCGGCTGGTCACCGGCGACACCGAGCTCGAGGCGGAGTGCGGCCTGGAGATCCTGGTGGAGACGGCCCGCCTCTGGGCGTCGTACGGCCACCACGACGCCGACGGCCTCTGGCACATCGACGGCGTCACCGGGCCTGACGAGTACAGCGCGGTCAGCGACGACAACGTCTTCACCAACCTGATGGCCGCCCGGAACCTGCGCGCCGCCGCCGACGCCTGCGCCCGCCATCCGGAGCTGGCGCACGGGCTGGGCGTCCGGCCGGAGGAACCGGAGACGTGGCGGGCCTGCGCCAACGCCGTCTACGTGCCGTACGACGAGCGGCGCGGCGTGCACCCGCAGGCGGAGGGCTTCACCCGGTACAAGCCGTGGCACTTCCCGGAGACCAAGCCGGAGAAGACGCTGATGGAGCAGGCCACGTACTTCCAGCTCTACCGCCGGCAGGTGGTCAAGCAGGCCGACCTGGTGCTGGCCCTGCACTGGTGCGGGGAGGACTTCACCGCCGAGGAGAAAGCCCGCAACGTCGACTACTACGAGCGGATCACGGTCCGCGACTCGTCGCTGTCCGCGTGCAGCCAGGCCGTCATGTGCGCCGAGGTCGGCCACCTGGAGCTGGCCCACGACTACGCCTGGGAGGCCGCCATGGTCGACCTGCGTGACCTGCACGGCAACACCCGCGACGGACTGCACATCGCCTCGCTGGCCGGTGCCTGGTCGGCGATCGTCGAGGGCCTCGGCGGCCTGCGCGAGCAGGGCGAGACGCTGGCCCTGGCCCCCCGGCTGCCGCGCGGCATCACCGGCCTGCGGTTCCGGCTGCGGCGCCACGGGCTGCGACTGCTGATCGAGGCGAGACACGACGCGGTACGGGTGAGCCTGCGCGACGGCCACACCGCACGTCTGCCGATCCTGCTCTACGGCGAGGAGGTGGAGGTCACCGCGGACACCCCGGTCGAGCGGCCGGTCGTCCCGGTGGAACCGATGCTCCCGCCGCCGCGGCAGCCACCGGGTTACGCCCCGGAGCGCCAGACGGCCTGAGTCTTCTTTCCCGTACCGTGCTGAAATTTTCTCGGATTGGTTCGAGGATCATGACTGGACGTGACGGGTTGTTCTCGGCTAACGTGCGGTCTACGCCGTTGCGAGTTCTTCCCCCGTGGAATTCGCAGCGGCGTCTTTATGCTTCGTGGCCGCTCCGCCCGCGCGAAGCCCTTCCCGGCCTGCTTCTCTTGCGCCCGGCGACGGCGTCAGGTTGAAAGCGACCACGCCTCCCACCACCAGGGCCAGTGCGACGACGATGCCGGTTGTGACCGGCTCCCCGAACAACGGGACGGCCAGCAACGTGGTCAGCACCGGACTGATCGCCCCGGTCACGGCCGGGATGCCGCTGCCCAGACAGCGCACCGCATAGGCATAACTCACCGTCGACAGGATCCCGGTGCCGACGCCCTGGAGAAGCGTGTAGAGCGCGACGTCCCGCAGCGGCGCCGTGCCGGTGAGCAGGTTCGACGACGCGGCCCCGGTCAGGCCCAGCAGGGCGGCGGCCGGCGCGGACGGCGCGCACACCAGCAGCACCAGGCTGGTGAGATCCAGTCGGGCCGGCCGCAGCGCGACCGTGTAGACCGCCCACGCGCACCCGGCCGCCAGCAGCACGCCGATCCCGGCGACCGTCGCCGCGGACGTCGTCAGGGCCGTCGTCGCCGCGATCCCCAGGACGATCGCGGTCAGCGCGAGCAGGCGCCGTGGGCCGACCCGTTCACGGTGCCGCATGCGGAGGATCAGCACCACGAAGAGCGGGACCGATCCGGGCAGCAGCAGGCCGACCAATGCCGCCGACGTCAGGCTGCCGCCGAGCGCCGAGAGCAGGAAATGCGGCAGACCCGCCAGGCAGAGCGCGAACACCACCGCGGGGCTCTCCCGGCGCACCGCCCCCACCGCCCGGGGCAACCACGGGGCCAGCAGAAGCACGGGCACCGCGAAGCGCAGGAACGCGGCGTCCATCGCGGTCAGGCCGGATCCGCCGATACCGCGGATGGTGAGCGCGAACGACGCCCACATGAGCACGGCCACCGCGAGAGCGGCGCCGCCTTTCGACTTCGTCACGGCCGCAAGGTTAGGAAGGTTCGGGCGGCAGCCGATTGCTATTTCTGCCACGAACGGAACATTGCGTGGCAGAATCTGCCACATGGCGCTGGACTCGATCGACCGGAGGATCCTGCTGGAGCTGCAGCGGGACGGCCGGCTCACCAATCAGGAGCTCGCCGACCGCGTCGGCCTCTCCCCGTCGCCCTGTCTGCGCCGGGTCCGGCAGCTCCAGGAAGCCGGGGTGATCTCGGGATACACCGCGGTGCTGTCGCCCGGGGCGCTCGGGCTGTCGATCACGGCTTTCGCGCGGCTGACGCTCCTGTCGCACACCTCCGCCGTGGTGGACGAGGTGGAGGCCAGACTGCGTGCGATCCCCGAGGTGGTCGAGGCCTATCTGCTCGCCGGTGACGACGACTACCTCGCCAAGATCGTGGTTCAGTCCTTCGAGGCGTACGAGGACCTGCTGCGCCGGGAGATCAGGTCCATCCCGTCGCTCGCGTCGATCAAGACGACGTTCGCCTTCGCCGTCACGAAGCCGCCGTCGCCGTTGCCGACGCCCTGATCGCCGATCTCTTGCCGCCGCACGTGCTGGACAATCACCGGCCACCACCTGGGATGATCACCCGCCGGGGATTGATCAGGCCGGCATCGGGAAATGTCGGAGGACAGGTCCCTGACGAGAACGGTGATCGGGAGAGCGGAACGTGAACTGGCTGGAATTCTCGCTGCTGCACACGACCGAGCCCTGCGCCGTGCAGGTGGAGACCGGCGACGGCTCCGTCCGGGTCGGACCGTGCGTGGTCACCGACAGCACGGTCTTCTGCCCACCGGACACCGTCGCCCCACCCGGATCCCGGATCACGCTGCCGACCGGCGACACCGTACGCGTCGTCGACGCCCATTTCCTCGACGCCTGCGGCACCCGCCTGCCCGAGCACTGGCAGCTCGACGTGACCCGCCGCGGCCGCCGCACCGACCGCAACCCGGCACCCCGCGCCGTCAGCGGAGGCGTCCCGCGCTGACCCGGGTTCGCCTCCCGCCCCGGTGCGCGGGATCGAGGACCGTGCATGTCGTACCCGTGGTCTAGCGTTCCGGGCCATGCGAAAGTTCGTGTTGCCGGACGAGGACACCTGGGCGCTGCCCCCGGCATGGCGTCAGGAGGTGCATCCGCGCCGAGGCGGCCGGATCCGCCCGGACCCGGCCGCCGGTCCGCCACGCGACCCCGAGGCGGTCGCACGCGACGTGGCCCGCAAGCTCGAACGCGCGGTCATCTTCGACCAGGACCTGCTCGACCAGGGCCGGAACCACCCGGCCGACTTCTCGCCACGGGCGGCCGCCGTGGCCGCCCTGCTCACCGGCACCGGCCGGGGTGACACCGCGCGCAGCATGGTCGACTCGTGGGTGGCCCGGTCCGGCGTGCGGTTCGCGATCCAGGTGATCGGCGAGCTGATCAGGCTGCTCACCACCGACCTGCTCTGGGTGGTCGACGCGGCTGCGCAGAAGACCTACGAGAGGCTCTGGCGCGGCGAGGACCTGCAGAGCGTCTACTCGGTGGCACGACCGCTGCGGGCCCACCTGGCCACCGCCCCCGACGCGGATCATGCGGCGGCCGGTGAGCTCCTGGGCACGCTGCGGACCACGCCGATGGGGCGGATCCTCTCCTCCTACCTGATGCCGACCCGGCTCGACTGGGTCGACGCCGACTGCGCCCGGGCCGGGGAGTGGACCGCCGACCGGTCCGGCGGCGAGGAGTTCGAATGGGGCGATCACCGGCACATGACCGGGCTCCTGCTGTTCGCCGCCGGCCGCGTCGATCACCTCGAGCAGCTCCGCCACAACATCGACACAGGCCTGTTCTCGCATCGCCTGACCGGCGCGATCGCCACCATCCTGGACGGGGTCGGGCCGGCGGCCGCGCCGATCCTGGCGCAGCCCTACTACCGCGGCCGCCTGCACCTGCACGACGAGAACTGGCAGGCCCGCGACCGCCTCGGTGCCGACGCCGTCCGCCTGTTCGCCGCGATCCCGACCGACGACGCGCTCCGGGTGCTGTGCCGGGACACCGTCGAGGCGCCTCTGAGCCGGGTCACCATGCTGTTGAGATCCGGCGTGCTCACCCGGTTCCCGGTGCGGGCGCTGCGGATCCTGGTGGAGCTGGAGCCGGAGCACCCGCTCTACACAGATCTTCTCGGCGGGCTGCTGCTGGGCGAGCCGCGACTGCTGCCGGCCGCCGCGGACCTGCTGCCACCGGCCGTGCGAGCCCGGGCGGAAGAGATCGTGGAGAGCGGTGGTGCCGGTGTCGGGTCCGCCTGGGTTGCGCTGCTCGAACGGCGGCTGCCGGACCGGCAACAGCTCGACGGCGCCGACGACGAGAAGAGGGTGATCGCGGCGCTGGCAGCGATCCCGACGGAGGAGGCGTTCGGCCTGCTCGTGGACCGGGTGGACAGGAAGGGTTTCCGCCCGGCGCTGCTGACCGCCGCCAAGCGCGCACCGGACCTGGCGTGGCGGGTGCTGTCAGCGAAGGCGGACCGTTCGCCGGCCGTCGCGGAGTTGTTCCGCGATCACCAACTGTCCTATCCCCACGTGGCCGCCCCGTCGCCTGATCCTTCGCCGGCTGCCGCTCCCTCGCCGGCTGCCGGGCTGTCGCCGGTGACTCCCGCGGTGCTGTCCGGGCCACCGCGCCGGGCGGACGGCCGGGCCATCCGCGTGCCGGCGCTGCCGGAGTGGCTGGTCGTCCCGCGGCTTCCGGCGGTGCGGGTCCGGGACAGCGACGGCGTCCTCTCGGCCGGCGCGGCACGCGCCCTGTGCGGGCTCCTCGCCGTCTCCAAGATCGCCGAACCGCACCCGGGCATCGCCGAGGTGCGCGCCCTGTGCGAGCTGCCCGACCTGGCCGCCTTCGCCTGGGCCGTCTTCGAACAGTGGCAGGCCGCGGAGTACCCGTCCAGGAGCGGCCTCGCGATGACCGCGCTGGCCCTGTGCGGCGACGACTCCACGGTGCAGGCGCTGAGCGAGCTGTTCCCGGCATGGTCGTCGGTGAGCGCCCGGGTGCGTACCGGAATGGGTGTCCTGGCCGCGATCGGCACCGACCTGGCGCTGATCCACCTCGACCGGCTCTCCCGCAAGGCGCGGACCGCCGGTTTCCGGCGGACCGCCGCCGACCGTCTCGCCGAGGTGGCCACTGCCCGCGGCCTCGACCGCGAACAGCTCGCCGACCGGATCGTGCCCGGCCTCGGATTCGACGGCGACGGCCGGACCACCCTCGACTACGGGCCGCGCCGGTTCACCGTCAGCCTCGACGAGCACCTGCAACCCGTGCTCGCCGGCCAGGACGGCAAGCGCTTCACCCGGCTGCCCCGCCCCGCCGCGGCCGACGATCCGACGGCGGCGCCGGCGGCCTACCAGCGGTTCACCCAGCTGCGGAAAGACCTGAAGACGGTCGGGTCGGAGCGCACCCGGGCGCTCGAGGAAGCCATGGTCATGCAGCGCCGGTGGACGGCCGCCGAGTTCCAGCAGCACTTCGTCCGGCACCCGCTGATGTGGCAGCTGACCCGTCGCCTGCTGTGGGCCACCTTCGACCCGCACGGCGCGGTGGCAACGGTCTTCCGGGCGGCCGAGGACCGGACGTTCGCCGACATCGACGACAAGGAATGGACGCTGGACCCGGCGGCCACCGTCGGCCTGGCGCACCCCTGGCACCTGGCCGCCGACGCGGCGACCTGGGCGGACCTGTTCGCCGACTACGCCGTCCTCCAGCCCTTCCCCCAGGTGGGCCGCGAGCTGCTGACACTCGCCGACGTCGACCTGCCGGCCCTGACGGGCGCTCCGATCACCGGGAAGCGGCTGTTCGCGCTCAGCGCTCTCGGATGGGAGTTCGGAACCGGTCACCGCAGCCTGCTGCGCTACTGGCCCGGCAACCACACCGCCGAGATCCACTTCGGGCCGGGCTATCACTGGCAGGGCGCCGACGATCCCCAGCACCTCACCGAGGTCCGCGTCGTCCGCACCGGCGGCGGGCCCGCTTCCTTCGCCGCCCTCAGCCCGATCGCAACCTCGGAGGTGCTCCGCGACGTCCGCTTCCTGATCAGCTGAGCTCCCACGCTGACCCGGCCGGCGCCCACCCGGGTCGGCCGGCCGGGCTTCCGCTCGGGCCCGAACGGCCGGGCTGTCCGCGCCGGGCTTCCGCTCGGGCCCGAACGGCCGGGCTGTCCGCGCTGGGCTTCCGCTCGGGCCCGAACGGCCGGTACGCCCCCGGCGACAGCGCGCTGTGCCCGCGTGGCGGCGGATCCGCCTAGAAGGCTCCGGTGTAGAGCAGCCGGTTCGGTGAGCCCGAGCCCGGGCTGCCGACCACACCGGTGGTGGCGTTGCCGATCACCGCTGCCTGCACCTGGGCCGGTGTGGCGCCCGGGTTGGTCGCCAGATAGAGCGCCGCCGCCCCGGCCACGTGCGGCGCCGCCATCGACGTACCGCTGATGGTGTTGGTGGCCGTGTCAGCGGTGTACCACGCCGACGGGATATTGATCCCCGGCGCGAACACGTCGACGCAGGTGCCGCGGTTGGCCCATGACGGTTTCTGGTCACTGCTGTTGGTCGCCGAGACGGTGATCGCCTGCGTTACCCGGGCGGGCGACTGGGTGCAGGCGTCCAGCGCGAAGAGCCCCAGGAACCCGTTGCCCGCCGCGATCGAGTAACTGACGCCGGAGGCGATCGACGCGCGCACCGCGTTGTCCAGGGCGGTGTCCGCGCCGCCACCGAGGCTCATGTTCGCCACCGCGGGCTTCACGGCGTTTGCGGTCACCCAGTCGATCCCGGCCGCGACCTGCGCGGTGGTGCCGCTGCCCGAACAGTTGAGCACCCGGATGCCGACCAGCCGCACTTCCTTGGCCACCCCGTAGGCGCTGCCGCCGACCGTGCCGGCCACGTGCGTGCCGTGCCCGTTGCAGTCGTCCGCCGCGCCGCCGTCGACGGCGTCGAAGCCGCTGCTCGCACGCCCACCGAAGTCCTGATGGGAGGTCCGGATGCCGGTGTCGATCACGTACGCGTGCACGGTGGACGCGGTCGTGGCGTAGGTGTAGGCCTGATCGAGCGGGCGGTTGCGCTGATCGATGCGGTCCAGGCCGTAGGACGGCGGGTTCGGCTGCGTGCCGGAGATCCGGTGAATGACGTTGGGCTGCACGAACGCGACATCCGGGTCGGCGGCCACCTGCCGCGCCTGGCGCGCCGTCATGGTCGCCGCAAAACCACTGAAGATTGTGGTGTACGCGTGAGCCACGGTCGCGTCGTGCCGGCCGGCGACGGTGCGCGCGGTCCTGCCTGACTTGAGCACCACGACGTAGCTGTCGGGCACCACTTCGGCGCCCGGCACCGCGAGCACGGCAGCCTCGGCGGGCGCCGCCTGTGCCCCGGTGAACAGTCCGACAGTGGCCAGGATGGCCGCTGCGGCTGCTGCGGCTGATCGACGGATGGTCGTTCTCACTTGAACCTCCCCACGCTGGGTGGTCGCAAAACAACGTACCGTGACGCTAGCAACCGGATCGAGTGCTGTGAATGTCGCGCCGCGGGTCCGTCGTCCCGGCTCCTGCGAAAGCGCTTCTCAGCTCCGGCTCCGGGCAGCACGGCAAGCCGGCTGTTTGTGGGTGCTGGTACGGGCCGGTCGGAGCAGCGCTGGGGTGGGCTCAGTGCTGGGGTGGGATCGGTGAGGGAGGAAGCGGGTGAGGAGGTGTGGGGGAGCGGCGCGGACGCCGGCGGCGGTGAGGGCGTTCCAGTACGCGGCGGCGAGGTGGGGCTCTACCGGGCCGTGCACCAGCGGAAGACCGGGGTTCGCGGCGTGCAGCAGGGACTCCAGTTGGCAGGACGCGATGGTGCCGGGTAGGCCGATACCGGCGGTGAGGGGGAGGTGGGCGGAGACGGCACGGTCGGTGGGGCCGCAGTCGAGGAGACCGCCTCCGGTGATCAGTACGTCCTGGTGGTCCCGCATGCGGGCGAAGGCCCGGGTGGTGTCGAAACAGTGGGGGAACGAGTCGTCCACCAGGATGGCGCCGGGGCGGAGGCGGTCGGCGTCGATGGTTCCGGGACCGCCGCTGGTGGCGGCCACGATCAGGTCGGCGGCGTAGACCTCGTCGGGAGCGGCCGGGTCGGCGGCGACGATCTTGATCGGTCCGGGATATCCGGTCCCTCGGAGTGTGGTGGCCAGGGCGGACAGGCGACCGGCGGCGGACGGCAGATCGCAGAGGATGAGGGCCACGGGTGGCTGCTCGGCGTGGGCGAGCAGCAGGTGCAGTGCGGAGGTACCGATCGAGCCTGCGCCTACCACTGCCAGGGTGCAGTCGGGAAGTCTGCGGCCGCGGCGGGCGAGGGCGGCGAGGGTGGCGTGGACCACCGAGGCGGCGGTGACGGCATGGCCGGTGGTGACCCGGGCGGTGGAACGGACCAGCGGGAGCACGGCGCCGCCGTAACCGGTGTGGGCGGGGATCATGCCGGCCAGCGAGACGGTGCGCGCGCCGTGCCGGGCGGCCAGGTCGACGGCACGGGCGGTGGTGGCTGCCAGGCCGTCGTGGGTGAGCTCGTCGGCGAAGCGGGGAAGGCAGACGAAAGCGGATCGTCCGAGCGGGGTGCTCACCGTCTCCAGGAGACGGGGGGCCTCGTCGGGGAAGACGGCCGCGCGGATGGTTTCCCGGTCCAGGCGGGGCAGCTTTGCGCGTACCGCCGGAGGGAGATCTGTCGCGATGGCCGCGAGTTGCGCGGGGGCCGGGAGGTAACCGATCAGCGCGGCATCCACCCGGTCGGTGGCGGTCGCCGCAGCGGGCGAACGGGTCGCGGAGGTGGCCCGGGCATCGTCACGCTGAGCGGTGCCCGGGTAAATGGCAGCGGTGCGTAGCAGGGCGGCGCGCAACTCGGCGGCGAGGCCGGCGAGCAGAGCGGGGGCGACGCGGCCGCGGAGGGTGAGGCGCAGGCCGTTGCTGGTGGGGCGGACGGCCAGGAGCACGTCGGTGCCGGGCGGGACAGCCAGGTCCGGATCGATGTCCGGCCAGGTGAGGGTGAGGGTGGCGCCGTCGACCGGCGGCAGGGCGTCGAAGTCGAGATAGGTGAAGAAGAACTGCCAGCCTCCGGGGGCGGAGAAGACCCGGGAACGGGCGTGCCGCACGGCCTCGGCAACGTCGCGGAGGCCGGGGCGGGGGCCGGGGTGCACGGCCACAGCGGTGGCGCAGGGGCCGAAGAGCCGGGTCACGTCGGGGAGGGGGTGATCGCGGCCGGTCACGGCTACGCCGATGAGCGGGTCGGGCTCGGTGGTCAGCCGGGCGAGCACCTGGTGATAGGCGGTGAGTACGGGGACAAAAGGCGTAAGCCCTGATCGTTTGGCGACATCGCGCAGGCGGGTGACGGTGACGGGGTCGAGGGTGAACCCGGTGGAGGTGGCGGGGGACGTCTCGAAGGGAGCACGGCTGCGCGGGACGGCGGTGGACGGCAGCGAGCCGAGCAACGCCGCGTAGTCGCGGAACGTCGAGCGGATCGGCGGGAGCGGCCGATCGTCGTATGCGGCCAGAAGTTCGCGGGTCAGCAGCGCGACGCTGTAGCCGTCGCCGATCAGATGGTGCGCGTGCAGCAGCAGCACGTGCTCGTCGGAGGCGGTCCGCAGGAGCCGGAGGCGGATCGGGGGATGCGTCGTGGGGCTCAAGGGGGTGGCTCGTTCGGCGGCCAGCTCCTCCTCGAGGGGACCGGGAGAAGCGGTGTAGTCGACCTTCAAACGGGTGGTGGCCGGCAGTTCGTGCTGCGTCTCACGGGTGAAGACGGTGCGGAGCATGGGGTGGCGGGCGACGAGGGTGTCGACGGCCTTCTGGAAGCGGGACAGGTCGAGCGGGCCGTGCAGATGGGGGGCCGCCAGCCAGGTGGACGGGGTGCCGAGGAGATCGGAGAGCAGAAAGCCGCGCTGGGTGGGGGTGAGCGGATAGGGCTCGTCGCCGGCGGCCGGCGTGATCGGCTCGGCGGTGGCCGCGTCGATGGCGGCGGCCAGTGCGGTCAGCGTGCGGTGCTGATAGATCACGGTGGGCCGGGGCAGGGCCGCCAGCTCGTTCTCCAGGTCGGCGAAGATCTCCAGGACGCCGATCGAGTCGCCGCCCAGCGCGAAGTAGTCGTCGTCGCGGCCGACGTGCGGGACGCCGAGCCGGTGCGACCAGATGCGGGCGAGCAGGCGTTCCGTGTCGGTGGCGGGCGGTTCGCCGGGCGCCTCGACGGCCGCGGTGAGCTGGAGCGCCGCGCGGTCGACCTTGCCGGTGGCGGTCAGCGGCAGGGCCGTGACGATCTCCGTGCGCGCCGGCACGAGATAGGCGGGCAGCAGCTCCTCGAGGTAGGCGCGCAGGTCGGGGACCACGACGCCGGGCCGGGGCTGGACCCACGCGAGCAGGCGGTCGCCGGCGAGCACGGCGGCGTTGCCGACGGCGGGATGGGCGCGCAGGACGGCCTCGACCTCGCCCGGCTCCACCCGGTATCCGTGGATCTTCACCTGGTCGTCGGCGCGGCCGCGGAACCAGAGCAGGCCGTCGTCGTCCTGGTAGGCCCGGTCCCCGCTGCGATACCAGCGGGTGCCGTCGCGTTCCACGAACGCGTCGGAGTGATCGTCGAGGTAGCCGGCGGCCACGCCGATCCCGCCGATGTGCAGCTCGCCGATCTCACCCGGGGCGCACGGCCGGCCGTCGTCACCGATCACCTCGACCAGCGCGCCGCCGATCGGGCGCCCGATCGGCAGGTGCGTCACGTCGTCGGCCGGCCGCTCGTCGATCACGTGGAAGGTGGCGTTGATGGTGGCCTCGGTGGGGCCGTAGAGGTTGGCGATCCGCTGGCCGGGGCCGAACAGGTCGAACCAGCGGCGTACGTGGGCGGGGGACAGCTCCTCGCCGCCGACGTGCACCCAGCGCAGAGCCAGATCAGGTCTCCCGGCCCGCTTCTCGGCCGCGTTCAGCAGCTTCTCCCAGAGGGTCGGCACCGAGCTCCAGACGGTGATCCGGTCCTGCTCGACGCGGCGCAGGAGTTCGCCGGGGTCGCGGACGACGTCCCGGTCCCAGGCGACGACGGTGGCACCCACCAACAGGGGCGCCAGCAACTGCCGCACCGACGCGTCGAAACAGATCGAGGCGGTCTGCGCGAGCCGGTCGCCGGGCCGATAGCCGAAAGCGGTCAGGGACCAGTCCAGGTAGTTGGCCATCGCCCGGTGCGTGACGGGCACGCCCTTCGGGCGGCCGGTCGAGCCGGAGGTGAAGATGACGTACGCGGTGTCGTCCGGCCCGGTGCTGATCGGAGGCGGTAGGGCGTGCGGGGTCTCGGTGGTGGTGACCAGCCTCCGGCCGCCCAGCGCGCGGGCTGCGGAACGGGTGGCGGTGTCGCAGACGACGACGTCCGCCCCGGCGCGGCTGAGCTGGGAGGACAGGCGCGCCGGTGGGTGACTGAGGTCCAGCGGCACCCAGGCGGCACCGGCTTTGAGGATGCCGAGCAGGCCGATCAGGGTGTCGGCGCCGGGAGCGGTGAGCAGACCGATCCGCCGGGCGCCGAGGGTGGCGAGGTGGGCGGCCAGGCGGTCGGAGGCGAGGTCCAGGTCGAGGTAGGTGAGCGGTGCGCCGTTGGTGAGGACGGCGGTGGCCGCGGGGGTGCGGTGGGCCTGGGCGCGGATCCGCTCGATGACCGGGATCGGTCGTGCCGGCGGCTCCGGTGCGTCGGCCAGGGCCCTGATCTCGGCCAGGTGGCCGGCGGCCAGGCGTTCGATGGTGCCGGCGTCGAACAGTGCGGCCGGATAGTTCCAGGAGAAGTGCAGCGCGCCGTGCGCCTCGAAGCAGACCAGGCCCAGCTTGGTCGCCGCGGACGCCGTGCCCGCCGCGGTGGCCCGTACGTTCGACCCCGCGCCGTCCGCTGCGGGGAATCGCGCGAAGCTGAAACTGGCCGGGCTGGTGGTTCGTGGCCCGGCGCCATTCGTCGCCAGCATCCGCGCGAGGTCCACCGTGGAGACCGATCCGTGCTGCTCAGCGACCAGCCACGCTTGCCGGAGCCGATCCGCGAGGGCCGCCGCCGGCTCACCCGGTGAAACCTCCGCCAGCACCGGGAGGGTGTCCGCGAACGGTCCCACCATGCGATCGATTCCGGCCAGCCGTGCCTGTCTGCCGGCGCGCGCCACCGCCATCGGCACTGTCGTCCGCCCACTCCAACGCGACAGGCAGCGGGCATAGCCGGCGAGCAGCAGATGGAACAGCGACACCCCGGCGGCGCGTGCCCGAGCGGTCAGGCGTGCGGTCACTGCGGGATCAAGACCGGTCAGGTGTACGACGTAAGGCGCTCGCGGATCGGCTTCGGCGTCGCCGTCGAACGGGAGTGGGAGCTGAGGCCAAGAGGCGAGCCGCTGTCGCCAGTAGGCCAGGTCGGATGCGGCCGGCGCCGTGCGCGACGCCTCGTGATCGGCGAACGTGGCCCGGGGCGGCGCGGGCAGCTCCCCGCCGCTGTAGAGCGACCACAGCTCGTCACCGAGCACCGCGAGGCTGAAGCCGTCGGCGGCCGCGTGGTGCACGACGACGATCAGATGTGTCAGATCGGGACCGGCTATGGCCAGCACCGCGCGTACCGGGGCCTCCCGGGTCAGGTCGAACGTCTGGTTGCGCAGGCGCGCGTCGAGGTCCTCGATCGGCTCGGCCAAGTCGATCAGGCTGAACCATTCCGGTCGCTTGCTGTCGGGCGCGGTGAAACGCTGGCCGCGTGCGCCGAAGCGGAGACGCAGCATGGGGTGCCGTCGTTCCAGCTCGGCGAAGGCCGACGCCAGCCGGTCGCTGTCGATCGGCCCGGCCACGGTCTGCCGGACGTAGGCGTACGCCGGGACCTCGGGATACAACTGTCCCGTGGTGCGGAAGGCCTGCTGCACCGGGCTGAGCGGGAACTCGGGTGCGCCGGCCACATGCCGGGCCAGCTCACCGACCGTACGGTGCTCGAAGAAAAGGGTTGTCGACAAGGTGCGGCCCAGCCGGGTCTCCAATTCCTTGACCAGGTCGACGGCGGTCAGTGAGTCGAGACCCAGGGTGAGGAACGGCTCGTCGAGGCCGATCGTCCCGGGTTCTCGTTCCAGGGGTCCGGCGAGCAATTCCCGGACCGTGTCGATCACGTGGTCCTCGTCGTGATGCTCAGGCGAGGGACGGTCGGCGGCCGTCTCCACCGGGGATCTCCCGGACCGGTGGCCGTGCTGGTCCGGGGACGGTGTGACCAGGACCTGAGCGGTGCCCAGGGCTGCCGCGGCCCACAAGACGTCAGGGACCTGATCGAGTGGCAATGACGGGCCGTTCGCGCCGGCGATGGCCATTCCGCCGCCGGCCAGTGCGGGGAGATTGACCGCTACGAAACGGCGGCCGGCCAGACGTTCGGCGGCGGCGAAAGCGTCCAGGAAAGCGTTTCCGGCCACATAGTCGCCTACCGCGCCGGCGAGGCCGGGGACGACGGAGGAAATCGAGGAAAGAGCGATGAAAAGCGGATCGGAGTCGCGTACGGCCTGGGCCAGCAAGGCGGTGCCGCGCACCTTTGCCGCCAGTCCCGCCAGAAGATCGGCAACGCTCTTCGCGCGCAGACTACCGGGGCGCACGATGCCCGCGGCCTGGATGACCACGTCGAAACGGTGCCCGGCGACGAGGGCCGTCACGGCAGCCGCGTCGGTCACATCGGTGACCCGGTAGGAGACGGCGGCCCCGAGAGCTCGCAGCTCGCCGAGGAGGGCGGTGGGCTCGGCGGATCGACCGGCCAGCAGCAGCGTCGGGTGGCCGCGGCGGGCGAGGTGACGGGCGATCGCGGCACCGGCCGCGCCGGCGCCGCCGACGATCAGGTAGTGGCCGTCCGCCGGTGGCAGGTCCTGGACGAGGCCGGTGGTGGCTGCATCGGGGGCCGACGCTGTGTGCGCCGGTCCTGCGTGCGTTGTGCTGGGGTCGGCCGGGAGGAAGTGGCGGACGAGCCGTCGGCCGTTTCGCCAGGCCACCGACTGCGCGGCGCCGGGGAGCGGGGGGTCGGCGGACTCCCGGGCCAGCGCGCAGCGGTGGGCGGTTTCGGACTCGCCGGTGGAGAGGTCGACAAGGCGTACCCCGAGGCCGGGGTTCTCGTCGGCCAAGGCCATCGCCAAGCCGGACCAGACGGCTCGGGACGGGTTCGGGCGTTCTGTGCCCGTGCCGGTGGTGTGCACGTCTCGCGTGATGACCAGGAGATGACCGGTGCGCGGGGCCGCAGCCATTGCGGTGGCGGCGGCTTCGACCTGGGCATCCAGAGTCGGGTCGGGTGTGCCGCTCTGGTTGGTCGCGTCGCTCCGATCGAGTGCGCCGGCGTCGATGATGGTGATCGTGCTGGCGTTCGGATGGATTCCGGCCTGGGGACTGTCGCCGGTGGGGCTTGACTCGTCCCCAAGGGCAGGCCGCAGGCTTGAGGGCACGGAAACGCTGGGGAGCGCGGGTGCTTCGATCCAGCGGGGGATGGCGAGTGTGGGAGGCGGCGGGTCGGTGATCCAGTAACGGCGTCGTTGGAAGGGATAGGTGGGGAGTGGGAGTCGCCGGGCGCCGGAGTCGAGGGCGGTGCGGTCGAGCGGGACGCCGCGACTCCACAAGGCACCAGCGGTGGAAAGGAGTTCGTGGGGATCGAGGCCCGCCGGGCGTGTGCCGATCGCTCCAGCAAGACCGCCGGGTGCGCCAAGCTCGAGGAAAGTGTCGTAGCCAACTGCTCGCAGCTGAGCGATTGCGGCCATCGGCTCGGTCACTTCGCGGGAGGGGCCATCGGGTCGGTCAGGCCGGCCGGCGGTGCCGGCCCATTCCAACGTGGCCATGTTCAGCAGCGGCACTTCGGCCGCCTCGTGGACGGCGACGCTGCTGGGATCGGAGTCGCCGGTTGCGGCCAGCCGGACGGCTTGTGCTGGGGTGAGGATCCCGGCAATGGCGGCGGCAGCCAGCTCGCCCGCGCGGTGGCCGGCCACCGCGTCCGGCCGGATCCCGTAAGCGCGTAGTTGGGCGGCTTGAGCTACCGCGAACGCCACAACGAGAGGAGAGGCAACCTGGGAACGTCGGAGATCAGTCGTGGGCGCGTTCGAGCCGGTGCACCATGCGACGAGGGAGCGGCCGGCGATCGGCCCGGCTGAGGTGGACAACTCGTCGAGAACCGCCCGGAAGACAGGCGCGGTCGCATAGAGGGCGGCGCCCAGGCCGGGGACCAGTGCGTCCTGCTCGCCGAAGAGGAAGGCGAGGCGGGGTGCCCGGCCGACCGGCGGGCCCGGCTCCGCCACGGTGAGCTGCTCGGCGAGGTCTCCGTCGGCGACGAGCGCGAGCCGGTGGGCTCCGTCGTCCCGTGCGTTCGACGCGCCGGCACAGACGTCGGCCTCGTGCAGATCCGGGTGGCGGCGCAGGTGTTCCGCGAGTTCAGCGGCGGCGGCACGGAGACCGGCGGCGGACCGGGCCGACAGCGTCAGCAGGTGCGGTCCGGCTGCCGGGCGCGCCGCCGGCGACGGGGACTTCGAGCGGTTGACGGCTGTCAGGATCGCGTGGGCGTTGGTGCCGCCGAAACCGAAGCTGTTGATGCCGGCGACGAGCGGCCCGGTCCAGGGGCGGCGTTCGGTGAGCACCTCGAAGCCCGCTCCCGCGAGGTCGAACCTCCGCGACGGGCGGGCGTGATGCAGAGAAGGGGGTAATTCGCGATGCTGTAGCGCCAGCACGACCTTGACCAGCGCCGGCAGGCCGGCCACGTTCAGCAGGTGACCGATGTTGGTCTTCACCGAGCCGAGCAGTCGCTTCTGCCCGTGTGGCAACGGTGGGAAGGCGTGCGCGAGTGAGCGTGCCTCGATGGGATCGCCGACCGCGGTGCCGGTTCCGTGGGCCTCCACATAGGAGACGTCGGCGGGGTCTACGCCGGAGTCGCGGTATGCCTGGCGGATCACCTCCTGCTGCACCACGGGGTTGGGTGCCATCAGGCTCAGTGAGCGGCCGTCGTTGTTGACGGCGGTGCCGCGGACGACCGCGAGCACCTGGTCGTCGCCGGCCGTGGACAAGCGGGTCAGCACCAGCGCCGCGCCGCCCTCGCCCGGCACGAAACCGTCGGCGTCCGCGTCGAAGGCGCGGCAGCGGCCGGTCGGTGACAGCGCCTGCGCGGCGTCGAGCAGGCCTTCACCGGTGGCGGTGAGGTTCAGGTTGACGCCGCCCACCACTGCTATGTCGCAGTCGCCGGCGGCCAGGCTGAGGCGGGCCAGGTGCAGAGCCACCAGGGCGGACGAGCAGGCAGTGTCGATGGCGAGGGCCGGGCCGTGCAGATCGAGGAGGTGCGCCACCCGGGCGGCGGTGAGATTGCGCAGGGTGCCGGTCAGCGCATACGGGTTGAGCTGGGTGCCGGTCAGCGCGGACGGGTTGAGCTGGGCGGCCGTCAGCGCGGACGAGTCCGGTGCGGTGCCGGGCTGCGGTGACGGGGTGGGCCGGGTGGCGGCGATCAGCTCGGGATAGCCGCTTTCGCCTACCGCGGCGAACACGCCGATCCGGCGTCCGCGGCGGCGTGGTCCGGCATAACCGGCCCGCTCCAGGGCTTCGTGGGCCAGCTCCAGGAAGATTCGCGCGTGCGGGTCCAGGTGGCGGGCCTCGGTGTCGCCGATGCCGAAATAGGCGGCGTCGAACAACGCCGGGTCGGCGAGGAAAGCGCCGTGACCGCCGTTCGGCCAGCGGGTCACCGCGGTGACGCTGTCACGGCCGGCGAGCAGGTTGGCCCAGAACTGGTCGGGGGTGTCGGCGTCCGGGAAACGGCAGGCCATACCGATGATGGCGACGTCTGTGCCGGCCTCGCCGGAGGCCGCGGGCCCGGCGGCGGTGGCCGACTGCACGGTGTGATGGGGACGGGTGACAGCGGAAGTCTGGAGGAGGTCAGCGAGGGCGGTGACAGTGACGCCGTCGCGCAGCAGGACCGGGTTCAGGGTGCGGCCGAAGGTGTCCTCCAAGGCGGCGAGGACCTCCATGGCCTTCAACGATGAGCCGCCGATCGCCATGAACCGGTCGTCCGGCCCGATCTGATCCGCCGGGATGCCGAGGACCCGGGACCAGATCGCCCGGACGATCCGCTCCAACTCGGCTGGGGTGCGTGCGCCTGCTGAGCTCGCTGGCGTTGGCGCATCTTCGGGAACCGCTGCGGTGGGCGCGGCTGCGGGGATCTCGGTGGGCGTGGGCGGCTTCGCCTCGTCGAGGGGTCGCAGGCGTTCGCGCAGCACGTGGCGGCGCAGTTTTCCGCTGGTGGTCCGGGTGAACGTGCCGTTGGGCACGACCTGCACCTCGACGCCGTCGTACCCGAGCGCCTCCGCCACCCGGGCGCGCACCGCTGGGCCGGTCTCGGGAACGCGCGCCGCTGAGGCGGCCACGAACACCACGACCCGTTCCCGGCCGGTCGCCGAATCTGTGGCGCCGACCACCGCGATCGGCCCGGTTCCCAGTTCGGGCGTTCCGGCCGCCACCTCCTCCAGGTCGGACGCGTGGAAGTTGCGGCCGTGCACGAACAGCACGTCCTTGTGCCGCCCGGTCACGCAGAGCCGCCCGGACCGGAGGAACCCCAGGTCGCCGGTGCTCAGCCAGCCATCGGTCAGGGTGGCGGCGGTGGCCTGAGGGTCGCGGTGATAGCCGTGGGTGACGTTGGGGCCGCGCACGTGGATGTGGCCGACGAGACCTTCCTCGAGCGGCGTTCCGGCGTCGTCGACGATCCGGACCGTGCAGCCGGGCACCGGAAGGCCGACGTCCATGAGTTCGACGGCGGGCGCCTCGGGCGCCGCGTCCACCGCGACACCGCGGGCCAGGGCGGCACGGCTGAGACGGTGCGGGCGCGCCAGTTCGCCCATCGGGGGGAACGAGACCGCCACGGTGGCCTCTGCCAGGCCGTACACCGGTTGCAAAGATCGTGGATCGAGCCGCGCCCGGCCGAGCTTGGCCGTGAAGGCCCGCCAGACCGTGGGGGAGATCGGCTCTGCGCCGACCATGACCAGGCGGACGCTGCTCAGGTCGAGGCGGTCGAGGGTCTCGTCGCCGACCCGTCGTGTGGTCAGTGCCAGCGCGAAGTTGGCCGCCGACAGGATGGTGGCGCGGTGCCGGTCGGCGGTGCGCAGCCACAGCTCGGGGCGCTTCGCGAAGGCGAGCGGGCTGATCCGGACCTGTTTGCAGCGCACGTACAGCGGGGCGAGGTGGGTGCCGATCAGCCCCATGTCGTGGAAGTACGGCATCCAGGTGACCACGACGTCGGCGGCGCCGGCGCGGCTGGCACGGGTGGACTGGTCCAGGTTGGCGATCAGGTTGCCGTGGGTGAGTTCGACGCCTTTCGGGGCGCCGGTGCTACCCGACGAGAACTGCAGGAAAGCCACCTCGTCAGGTCCGGCCGCAACCGGTTCGGGCAGCGGAGTGGCCGCACGCAACTCGGCGAGGGAAAGCAGCCGGGCGGCAGGCGGTCCGTCCGGGGAAGGCAAGTCGCCTGCCGACGGCCCGTTGGGGGAGGGCAGGCGGACCGCTGGGGAGATCAGGTGGGCGTCTCCGGCCAGCGCAGGCTGCCCGAGCAGCCGCCACACCCCGGCCAGACGATCCGGTTCGGCGGGCAGGGGTACGGCCACCACGCCCGCCAGGATCGCGCCCCAGAACAGGGGCAGGAACTCGGCGCTGTCGTCGGTGACGATCAGAAGCGGATCACCGGGGCGCAGTCCGGCGCCGCGCAGGCCGCCGGCGACCCGCAGCGCGTCGTCGTGCAGCTCCGCATAGGTGGTGACGCGCTCGCCGCCGGTGCTGTCGACGTGGACAACGACCTGGTCCGGTGCTTCCGTGGCGGCCCGCACCAGCAAGTTGATCAACGTCATGACCGGAACCCTACCGATCCGGTCGTGGGGCGCCGCCGGTGTCAGCGGCCGCCGCCGCGGAACACCTCACTCACCGTCCGCAGCACGACCTTGACGTCGAGCCAGAGCGACCAGTTCTCGATGTAGTAGTTGTCGAACCGGGCCCGGTCCGAGATCGGGGTGTCGCCGCGCAGACCGCTGACCTGGGCCAGACCGGTCAGGCCGACCGGGACGCGGTGGCGCATCGCGTACTCCGGGTAGTCGACCGAGAAGCGATCGACGAAGTACGGCCGTTCGGGGCGCGGGCCGACGATGCTCATGTCGCCGCGCAGCACGTTCCACAGCTGGGGCAGTTCGTCCAGCGAGGTGCGCCGCATGAAACGGCCGATCGGCCCGACCCGCTTGTCGTGGCCGATGTTCCAGTTGGTCTGCGACTCCTTGTCGTCGACCGGCCGCATCGAGCGGAACTTGAGCACGTCGAAAGGCTTGCCGAAGCGGCCGATCCGCTGCTGGCGGAAGATGATGCCGCGCCCGCCCTCCAGGAATGTGGCGATCGCGCAGAGCAGCATGATCGGGCTGAGCAGCAGCAGCGCCACGGATGCGACGAGCAGGTCGGACGTCCGCTTCACCGCCCATTTCGGGCCCTCGAGAACGGGACGGCGCAGGCGTACGACCGGGATCGCGCCGATGTGGTCGGGCGCACCCAGGCCCTGCGGGAACTCGCGCAGCCGCGGCACCATCCACAGGTCACAGTCGCGCAGGCCGGGCGCCAGGACGGTCCCCAGCAGGCGGCTCTCCGGGCAGTCCACGTCGGCGATGATGACCACGTCGCACTCGGTCTGCCGGACCAGCGTCTCCAGGTCGTCGAGCCGGCCGACCAGCGGCAGGCTCTCCCTGCTGTCGTGCCCGGTCGCGGCCACGTCGACGAACCCGCCGAAGCGGAGACCGTACTGCGGGTAGCGGCGCAGCAGGCGGGCCAGCTCGGTGGCGACCGGGCCGCCGCCGACGATGATCGCGCTGTGCTCGACCCACCGGCGGCGGCGCGCCATCACCACCGCGAGGCGGCTCACCACCCGGGCCGGCAGCAGCAGCGCCGCGGAGATCGCGGCCAGCCGCAGGAAGCCGTCCACATTGTCGATCGAGTCGTGGCGGATCGCGACCGCCATGGCGACGGCGGCGGTGCCGGTCAGCATCCGCAGGTAGAGGCTGGGCAGCTCGTCGAGGACGCTCAGGTGGCGCCGGGCCCGGTACAGCCCGCCGACGGCGAACAGGCCGACGGTCACGAACGCGGTGGCGAGGGTGGCCTTCCAGTACTGCTGGCTCCAGGCCAGCGGCGCGACCAGCGCGACGAAGTCGGCCGGCAACGTGAGCATCCAGGCGCGCAGCGGCCGGGTGCGCTTGGCGGCCATCGAGGCCACGTACGGCAGGACGACGGTGGACCCGAGGTCACCGCCGGGGATGATCAGTCGTTCGGTCTCCGGCTCGTCCTTGCGCGAAGCCGCATCCGGGCGGGTGGCGGCGTCCTGGTGCGTGGTCGCGGAACGCTGCGCCGGAACGTTCGGCAACTGCCTGCTCTCCTGGGACGGGGTCAGCCATCCGAACGAGTCGCGCTGGTCCGTCCTGTTCGATCTTTCGGCGGACGCGTCCGGGGAGCGCTGCCCCGGAAGTGCCGGACCGGTGTGTTGGATCATCGAGTCCCCCGTGCACTGAACACGGTTTCTAATACCGTGATCGGAGCGGATCGTAGAGGTTCGTATGAGTCGATGCCACCCCGGTACCTGCCTTTTGTGGTCTTTGTCGTGTTCGTTTTCCTCCCCGAAACGTGCCTAACGGTGTGATCTTCACCATTGATGACGAGCGAACTGTGCACGTTTTCAATACATCGCCCGGAGTCGCCGCCGGACAGTCCACCAACGACCCCGTACGGGCTTGCACCGGTAGTTACGATCGTCGCCATGCCCACCCGACAGCCGACTTACGACCCTGACTCCACTGCGGTGATGGAGCCGGTCGACGCCCCGGAACCGGGGAAGCACGCGGCGAAGAAACCGCGCAAGAAATGGAAGATCGCCCTGATCGTGCTCATGATCCCGGTGATCCTCGCCGGGCTCGGCCTGATCGGCGGCGCCTTCTACCTCAAGTCGGTGGAGGGCGACCTCGAGCGGGTGGACGCGTTCGACGCGGTCCCGGAGGCGAGCCGCCCGCAGAAGGAGGCGGTGGCCGGCGAGGCCAAGAACTTCCTGCTGCTCGGCAGCGACTCCCGCGACCCGGAGAACGACGGCGGCTCACGCAGCGACACGATCATCGTGATGCACGTCAACAAGGACAAGTCGGCGGCCCAGCTGATCTCCATCCCGCGCGACACCTGGGTGCACATCCCGAAGTCCGCCAACGGCCGGCACGGCGACACCAACGCCAAGATCAATGCGGCGTTCTCCTGGGGCGGCGTCCCGCTGATGGTGCAGACCGTCGAGGAGTACACCGGCGTTCGCATCGATCACGTGGCGCTGGTCGACTTCGCCGGCTTCAAGGAGATCGTCGACGCGCTGGGCGGCGTCGAGGTCGACGTGGAGACGTCGTTCACCTCGACCCACTCGCTGAACCCGGACAGCATCCGCAAGTTCGAGAAGGGCCCGCAGACGATGGACGGCGCCGCGGCGCTGGACTACGCCCGCGAGCGGTACGCGTTCAAGGACGGCGACTTCGCCCGGATCCGCCACCAGCAGCAGGTGATCAAGGCGATCCTGAACAAGGCGGTCTCCGGCGGGGTGGTCACCAACCCCGGCAAGCTGAACTCGTTCCTGAAGGCGACGACGAACACGGTCAGCGTCGACAAGGGCATGAACATGGTGGACATGGCCATGGACCTGCGCCACATGCGCAGCGAGAACCTCGGCTTCTACACCAACCCCACCAAGGGTACGGGCATGATCGGCGGCCAGAGTGTGGTGCTTCCGGACAAGGCGAAGTCGAAGGCGCTGTTCACCGCGGTCCGCAAGGACGACGTGAACGCGATCAAGGCGATCGCCGAGGAGAAGAAATAGCCTGCTCCCGCAGCTCTGACGCGCCGCCCGCATTCGTTGCGGGCGGCGCGTTCGCATGCGGGGCACCGGCGCCCCGGCCGAAGCCCGCTAGGCGTTGGTCGGGGTGGGGACCTGCGGCGCGGGGGTCCGAGGAGTCCGGGCGGTGCGCCAGGCGAACCAGAGCACCACGAGGACCTCACTGATCAGGAGCGAGAGCAGCAGGTCGGGGACCCGGTCGACCCAGACGACGGAGATCGTGAGGGCGGCCAGGGCGATGACCCGGGATCCGACGCCGGAGACCAGGTACCGGCGCGGCGGGGCCCAGATCATGTGCTGCACCGACATCCACGTGGCGAACATCAGCAGGCCCTTGTAGGCGCAGAAGACCGCCACCGCGGCGACTGTCAGGTCGCGCAGGTCGGCGGCGAGCAGGCCGCGCACCCAGGGGCTGGCGGTGACGACGACGGAGACCAGGGCCCACCCGGCGACGGTCAGCAGGCGGACCGGGTTGATCAGGCGGCTGCGGCGGCCGAGCACCACGTCCTCGCGGGTGGTGGCGGAGAGCAGCACGTGGAAGGGGCCGAAGGCCAGTTCGAGCGCGCGCAGCACGACGACCGCGGCCGGGCCGGCGAGGGCGCCCGCGACCGAGGGAAGCGCCACCGAGTAGGCGAGGTCCACCGAGGCGGTGACGAAGTAGGTCGCGCCGACCCTGAGGCCGGCCAGGTATCCGGGGCGTACGGTGCCCACGGGCCGGGGGCGGCGTTCCAGCAGGAGCCAGGCGAGCAGGGCCAGCTGGCCGGGCACGGCGGCGACGTCGATCCGGATGCCGGCCAGGGCGAAGGCCACGCCGGCCAGCATGGTGCTGATCGCGACGGTCTGCGGGATGAGGTTGGCCCGGGCGGTGGAGCGGGTGCGCGCCTGCGCCCAGAACATCGCTTCGAGGGGGAGCTGGAGCAGCACCGGTGTGAGCATCAGCAACCGGTCGGTCCAACTGGCCTCGGGCAGCGCCACGGTGGTGGAGAGCCCGGCGATCAGGGCGACCGGGACGATGGTGGCGGCCGACGCGCGACGGGCCCAGGACTCGACGTCCCAGTGGGCGGGCAGCAGCCCGGCCGAGACGGGACGGCCGACCAGGGACTCCATCAGGGCGAACGGCAGCGCGAGCAGGATGCCCTGGAGGGCGACCAGCGGCAGCCGTTCGGTGTCGGCCCAGGAGGCGAGCAGGAACAGCACGACGCTGGCGAGCCGGGACAGCGCCTGCACGGAGAGTTGGGTGCCCTGCAACTTGCGAGCCGTCCGGGCCAGGCCGCCGATCACTGGTCGGCCTCACCGGGCAGGCGCAGCACCACGGTGTCCGGCTCGCCGGAACGCCGCAACCGGACGGTGTCGTCGAGCGGGGGCGCAGTGGGATCGGGCGGGGAGAGGATCGGGACAGACCGCATGGCGTACGCGACGAACAGCGCCAGGCAGGCCATCGCGCTCCCGTACTCCCACAGCTCGATCATCAGGGATCCGCACACCGCGCCGGCCAGGACGGCGAGGTAGACCGCGTAGTGCTCGTGGGCGGCGGACCCTCGCGACAGCCGGATCAGCCCCCACACCAGTAGCCCGGCCACCACCACCGCGATCACGTAGCCGTACTGCAGGACGATGCTGACGAAGTAGTTGTCGACGAACACCTGCGCCGACGTGGCTGCCCGCGAATAGGTCGCGGCTCCCGCCCCGCCGACGCCGTTGCCGTACCAGGGGCCGCCCGATTCGATCAGCCGTCCCCACACCTGGAAGCGCTCCAGCAAGCTGGACGCCCCGGTCGCGCCGATCGCCACGAACCCGGCGGCGAGCAGCACCACCATGGCCGCGCCGAGGATCCTGGCCCGCCTGCGCGCCGCCGGCCCGCCACCGCGGTTCAGGACGACGGCCGCGCCGAGCCCGCCGGCCACCAGCAGCGCTGCCGAGCGGCTGGTGCTCAGCGCGAGCGCGACAACCGCCGCGCCCGCCGCGACGTGCCACAGCACAGTGGCCGGGCGCAGCGGGCGGACCAGCCACAGCGCGGTGTAGCCGAGCAGGAACGAGCCGGCCAGCAGGCCGAGCTCGGCGTTCACCTCGGTCAGGCCGGGCGCCCGGAACGTGTCGCCGATCAGGCGGACCGCCCGGCCCTCCTCGAAGCCCATCGCGATCAGTTTCGCCGGGCCGATGATGTACTCCACCACCGCCGCGACGCCGTTGGCGACCATCAGGCCGGCCACCACGGTGAGCAGCAGCCGCAGTTCGGCGGCGGCGAGGCCGATCAACACGATCAGCACGATCACCGGGAGCGCGGTGATGCGGGCGCCGGCGACGGTCTGCGCCAACCCGTGATGGCTGATCCCGATCAGCCCGTAGACGGCCAGGACGGCCAGCACCGGCGCCGCGACGGTGAGCTGCCGGCGGGTCGGCGGATTCTTGATCAGGGCGCGCACCATCAGCGTGACGGCGATCGCCGCGGCGGAGAGGCTCAGCGCGTACTCCCGGCCGCCGAAGACCCAGGCCATGAACGCGTCGGCCCTGATCATCCAGAGACCGAGCGGGGCCATCAGCACGACCAGGACGTAGATCATGCCCGGCACCGGCGTGACGGCCAGGTAGGCGAGCGCCAGCAGGACCACCGGCAGCAGCGGCGACAGGCCGGCGAACCCGCAGGCGAACACGGCCGCCACCAGGGCCGGCAGGCCGATCCTGAGCAGCCGGTGGTGCGTCAGGGCGGGCAGGCGGTGCAGGAAGGTGGTCACGGGACCCGCTCCGGCACCGCACCGGCCACCAGGTCCGCGTACGCCTGCTCGATGGCGCCGACGTGCCGGTCCCAGTCGAGGGCACGTCCGTCCTCGGCGGCGGTCGCGGCCATCCGCTCGTACGACTCGGGGGGTTGGCCGATCGCCTGCCGAAACCTCTCCGCCAGGCCGTCGCGTCCGGAGAAGGTCAGCAGGGCGCCGTCCGAGGCCATCGGTGGCCGGGCCACCGTGCTCGCGATGATCGGGCGTCCCGCCCGCAGGCTCTCCACGCAGGAGATCGGGAAGTTCTCCGCCCACTGGCTGGGGAAGACCAGCCAGCCGGCCTGCTGCAGGGCAGCCTGTTTGCCGGCCGTCCCGAGGAAGCCGAGCGGCTGCAGGGAGGGTGTCTCGCGGGCCGCGGCGGCGAGTTCGTCGCGCAGGACACCGTCGCCGGCCACCAGCAGCCGCGCACCCGCCGGCGCCCCGGCGGCCACCTGCCGCCAGGCGTCGATCATCAGGTCGACGCCCTTGTGCGGGCTCAGCGCGCCGAGGAACAGGAAGGTGCGCGGATCGCCCGGCTGCCATCGCGGCGGCGGGCCGTCCTCCGGGACCGCGAGCGGCACGACGCGGCCGGGCAACCGGCGCGCCGCCGGCACGTGCTGTTCCAGGATGTCGCGGGTCCGCGCGGCGGGCCACAGCAGCAGGATCCGGCGGAACCGCCCGACCAGCACCGCGGACCGCAGCCGCAGCAGCGCGTCGAGCACCGGCGACCGGCCGCGGTTGCCGAGCGCGTTGTTGGGGTCGGCGATCGCGTAGTCGTGCACGGTGTGGCAGATCGGGAACGTCGCCGCGATCCGGGCCAGGGGTAGCGCGCCGAGCCCCTGCCAGTTGTGCACGTGCACCAGGTCGGGCGCGAAGTCCGCGAGGGCCGCCGTGGTCAGCCCGGTCGGGTCGGCCACGTCGCCGAGGTGGGTGAACACCTTGCGCAACGGACCGGTCCGCGCGCCCAGACGCTCGCTGACCCGGGTGCCCACCGGCTGGTCGGCGGGGTCCGCGTGCCCGGACGGCCGGCTGAACACCCGGACGTCGTGGCCGTGGGCCCGCAGCGCCCCGGTCAGATCACGGACGTACTGCTCGGCGCCGCCGCGGATCGCGAACGACGAGTGGACCATGGCGATTCGCATGCTTCGCTCCCTACCGCGCGGCCGCGGTCGCCGTTGGTTCGCCGCCGAGCAGCGCGTGCAGGTGCGCGGCCGCCGCCTGCCAGGACCGCCCGGCCGGCTCACCCGCCGCCGGAAGCTGTCCGCTTTCGATCTGCTGCAGGGCGTGCGCCATCGCCGCGCCGGTCCAGGTGTGCATCCGCGCCGCCGCGCCGCCGGTCGCCTCCAGCAGCGCCGGATCGGGGGAGATCACGGTGGGGGTGCCGAGCCGCAGCGCCTCGGCCGCGGGCAGGCCGTACCCCTCGAAGTGGCTGGGCATCAGGAAGGCGGCGGCGCCGGCGACGACCGCCGCGTACTCCGCGTCGCAGAGACGATCGAGGAAGACCACCCGCGAGGCCGCTGCCGACTCCGCCGCCGCGCGGCGGAACTCCTCGGCCGGCTGACCGCCGGTCAAGACCATCAGGTGGTACGACGACAGGCCGGCGACCGCCTCGATCGCGAGCTCGACGCCCTTGTGCGCGGCATGACCCGCCACCACCAGATATCTGTCGCCGCGCTCGTGCACGGCGGCCACCGGCGCGGGCAGCGAACCGGGCCGCACGCCCAGGTCGCTGCCGGGATGCCACACCGCAGTCCTCGAATACGGCACGCCGTACAACCCCAGCAGGTCGTGGCGGGTCCGCGCGCTCACGCAGAGCAGCCGTTCGGACCGGCCGATCGCGGTGCTGTAACTGAGCCGCCGGTACTGCAGGACGGACGACGGCAGACCGTGCGGCCACAGCTTGAACGCCAGGTCGTGCACGACAGTGGTGACCGGCAGCCGGCTGCCGCGGACCGCCAGCGACGGGCTCAGCGACAACACCCGGGCGTCCGGCCCGGCGTCGCGGCCGGTCACCTTGCGCAGCGTCTGGGTGGCCTCGGCGATCGTGCCGACCCGGCCGTGCTGCTGGGAGCTGACCACCGTCACCTCGGCGTCCCGGCCCTCCGGCGCCGTCCAGCCGGGCGGGGCGGCCACGATCCGCAGACGGTCGCCGGCCGGCCAGCACCGCACCAGCTCGGAGAGGACCCGGGTGATGCCGCCCGGGCCGACGCCGCTCGCGTCGACAATGGTGGTCGTCACCACGCGCCTCCGGCCACATCGTCGATCCAGTGGGTCATCCGCTGCGCGAACCGGTCGGCCGAGAAGTCCTCGGCGTGCGCCCGGATCCGGTCCGGCGACATCCCGCCGAGCCGGCCGACCGCCTCCGCGTACGGCTGCGGCTCGAGGGAGTCGACCAGGTAGCCGGTCGCACCGTCAAGGACCGTCTCCAGCAGCCCGCCGCGCGCCAACCCGATCACCGGAGTGCCGCACGCCTGCGCCTCGACGGGGATCATGCCAAAGTCCTCGTGCGCGGGGAACAGCAGGGCGCGAGCGCCCCAGTACAACTCGCGCAGGCGGTCGCGCTCCGGTCGTACCTCGAAAGTGATCTTCGTGGTGGAGCCGGCGGCGAGCCGCCGCAGCCGCTCCTCCTCCGGCCCGGACCCCGCGATGACCAGCGGCATGCGCGCCGCCTCGGCAATGGCGATCATCAAATCGAAGTTCTTGTACGGGATCCAGCGCCCGATGCCGAGCAGGTAGTCCCGGGACTGGTGCCGCTGGTGCTCCGGGGCGCCGCCGAAGTAACCGACCTCGACCGGCGGGTTGATCACCTCGGCGTCGCGCTTCCAGAACCGCTTGATCCGCCCCTGCACCTCGCGCGAGTTCGCGGCGTAGGCGTGCACGTGCCGGCTCAGCCGCACGTCGGTGGCTTGCAGGACGCGGCGCGGCAGTTTGAGCAGCGGGTGCGAGCCGCGGCCGTCGAAGTCCGGGCTCCAGACGTAACGCGCCGGGGAGTGGATGTAACTGAGGTGCCGGGTCCGGTCCGGATCACCGAGCTTCACGGTGTGCGCGAAGGCGTGGCTGGACGAGACGACCACGTCGAACTTCTCGCTGGTCAGCGTCCGCCAGACCAGCGGCATGGCGGGCAGCGAGAGCGCCTTGCTGTTGCGCAGCGGGGTCCGGGCCAGCCACGACTGCCGCAGGTGCAGCTGATCGGCGGGCACCCCCTCGTCGGCCCAGAGCACCAGCCGTTCCGCCTGCGGGAGCAGACCGGCGATGGCCAGGAAGACGGCCTCCGAGCCGCCGGTCGCGCCGAACCACTCGTGCACCACCGCGACCTTCCGGCCGGCGAGCAGCGCGCTGTTCTGGACGCTCATCTTTCTTCCCCCGTGGATTCGTGCGGTGGTCAGGACGGCGAGAGGTGGTAGAGGACGGCGGCGTCCTGTTCCTCGCGGGTCACACCGAGACCGTCGACCGGCGCGGTCAGCGTGCGGGCGCCCGCCGGCCAGGGAATCGCCTGCGGGTTGCGTTCCACCACGACGGTACGGACCCCGCGCTCGCGCAGGTATGCCACGGAGGCCGCGTCCGGGAACGACGCGACGCGTTCCCGCAGCTCCAGCAGACCGGGCGGGATGTAGCCGCTGGACCCGTTGACGACGTCGACGAATCCGTCGACCGACCAGAGCTGGGTCAGCTCGTCCTCGGCGAGGTGCGTCGGCAGCACCAGGACCGGCCCGCGCAGCGCTGCGAAGTCGGCCGGGGCCGGCGGCACGACCGGGAAGTCGGCGTCGTGCAGGCCCTCCAGCACCAGCAGGCCGCTCGGCGTCAGCAGGGCCAGGGCCAGAACCGGGCGCAGCAGCCACCGTCGCCCGTCGCGCACCGGCCGCTGCGCACGCTCGGCGGCCGCGGTAACGAAGCCCGCGGTCAGCAGGGCGAGGATCAGGACGATCCAGAGGGTCAGCCGGCCCGGGGTGCGGATCGCGTTCCAGCCGGGCAGATGGGCGAAGAGAAACTCGTACGGCCGGGTCCACGGCGCCGCCATGCCCATCGCGAGCCAGCCCGACACGACCAGCGCGACAGCGGCGATCAGCCGGTACGGCCACGGCCAGACCGACCGGACCAGGCCGAACAACCCGAGGACGAGCAGGAAGTAGCCGGGCAGGTTGTGCGCCTCCCAGCCGGCGAGCTCCACAGCGGCGCGGGCGTCGGCGTCGAACCTGCCCCAGAGCCACTGCCGTTCCGGCGCGATGAAGAACTGCCGGACGCCGACCGAGTACTGGCGGACGGCGTTCAGGTCGCGCTCGCTGTTCGGATAGAACGCGGTGAGCCGCAGATAGGGGACAGCCATGGCGGCCGAGACGGCGAGAAACCCCAGCACACCGGTCAGGTCGAACCAGAACAGCCGCCGGCGGAACGGAGGCCGCCGCCACAGCCAGGCGGCCGGGCCGGCGAGCCCGAGGACCGCCAGCACGTACGCGAACGGCAGGCCCAGCCCGAACCCGAGGGTGATCTGCCAGGCCGCGACCAGCCACCCGGCCAGCGCCCAGCCGGGGCGGACGCGGTCCGGGCGGTAGCCGTGGCGCAGCGAGAAGCCGTGCCCGCGGGCCAGCATGGCCAGGCTCAGCGCGATGCCGCCGGTGGAGAGGATGTTGAGGTGCGAGAGGTGGGCGTACCGCCACGGGGTGTAGGCGAAGGCGAGCCCGGCCGCGAGCGCGCCGAACCGCACCGCACCCAGCTGCCGGGCCAGCACGTACGCGCCGAAGAAGGCGAGCGCGAAGGCCAGCACGAAGACCACGTTGTAGCGCAGCACCGCGGCCTCGAGCCCGGTGCCGGCCAGCCCGAACGGCAGATAGCCGAGCAGCGTGTCGGAGTATGCCAGGCCCCACGACTCACCGTGGTGCGCGTTCGTCGTCCACAGCCGGCCGATGTCGTTGCGCACCGCCCAGCCGCCCCAGGCGAGCTGCCACGTCTGCAGACCCGGGTCCCAGACGTCACCGGGCAGCGTCCGGGTCGGCTCGCGCAGGGCCGGCCAGGTCATCAGCACCGCGAGCACGACCGAGCCGGCGGCCGCCACCGTCCACTCGTGACACAGCCACCGCAGCCGCCGCGACGGCGCGCGCCGGGGCGCCGGGCCGGTGCCGCTCCCGGCCGGACGGGGATCGCTGTCGGTAGCCAACTGTTGTGTCACTGAGGTCCGTCTCTGCGCCGGGTGGGATCGCCGTGCGATCTTACGGATGACGATGCCGCCCGGCAGTCCCCTCCCGGCCCTCAGGCGCCGGTTATTACCTTGGTCACACCGTTGGGGAACTGCGCGCACAACTGGGTCCGGCCGCCGGAGACCCGGACGAAGACCCGGACCGAGTCGGCCGCCGGCGCGCCGGTCACCTCCTGGGCGCGCATCTCGAACGCCGGGCTGACCACCAGGCTCTTCGTCGGGTCGGCGACGCCCTCGAGAATCTCGACGCGGCAGTTGCGATGCGGTTCGCCGATCCACGGGCGGCCGGTGCCGGCCTGGTATTTACCGTCGATGTGGACACCGGGCTGGGTGAGCGATGCGCGGACCGTCGAGCGGTCGCCGAACCCGTTGCCGAAGTCGACGCTGGCGGTGGCGCAGTTCATGATCTTCGTGTCGATGACGCAGCCGGCCGGCTCGCCGTCGACCGGCCCCGGCACGAACTGGATCCCGATCTCCCGCCGGGTGCCGGTGTGGTTGGCGCCCAGCACGAAACCGCCCCACCAGCGGACGTCGTTGCGGGAGATCCGGACGCCGACCCCGCCGTTGAGGTCGGCGTAGCAGTTCACCGCGCCGATGGCGAGCGCGGCCAGGTCGAACGACACGGTCTGCGCGACACCCCAGCCGTGACAGTTCACCAGCGAACTGGCGTGCGACTCGCCGGCCAGCCGGAACCCGATGCCCTCGTTCTCGAACGCCAGGCAGTTGACGAACATCGAGTCGTGCGGGCCGTTGAAGTTGATGCCGGTGCCGCCGTTGTGGTGCGAGCGGACCGCGGTGAGCCGCGCCTCCATCTGGTGCGACAGGCCGGGCAGCCCGGCGGCGTTGCTCCACTCGCTGTAGATGCCGTCCTGCCGGCAGTTGAACACGATCAGCTCGGACAGCTCGTACTGGCAGCCGTAGACCCGCAGGCCGAAGCCGCCCTCCGGGTTCTTGTCCTTGTTGCCGTCCAGAGCCAGGTCACGGATGCTGAAGCCGGTGACGCCGGCCGGCTCGTTCGTGGTGGTCAGATCGCCGAAACCGGCCGACTCCAGGATCGCGCTGTTCGCGCCGGGGTGCAGCTGCAGCACGCTGGCGTCGCCACCCGCGCCGCGCAGGTGCACGTTGGACGCCAGCGTGAGCCGCCGGGTCAGGTACGTGCCGGCCGGGAAGTACACCAGCCCCGCGCCGGCCGCGGCGGCGTCCAGGGCCTTCTGCAGCGCCCTGGTGTCGTCGGTCTGTCCGTCCCCGGCCGCGCCGAACTGCCGGACGTCCAGGAACGGCGCCGAGGTGACCTCCGCGTCGGAGGTGTAGCGCCCGACCGCCGCACCGGTGACCCCGGCGCCCACCACCACCGCGCCGCCACCGGTGAGCAGGGCCCGCCGGGACGGTGACGGGACACTCGGGCCCGCATCCGGGCGCAGGGCGTCCCGCCGGCGTTTCCACCGCATCCGCAGGGTGTTACCGATGACGGTCGTCCAGGAGGTCACGGTGCTTCCCCGGCTCAGCTGTGACGCTGCCAGAGATCCCGCAGCACCGCCCAGTCGCCGCCGAGGTCTTCCTCGCAGTACGCCTCGATCATCGACGCGGCCAGCGGATCCGCGTCCCGCTCCCAGGACATGCCGCACAGCGCCTTCCCGTTCTGCTGGCGGAACGCGTACTCCACCACCTTGCCCGGCGCCTGGGAGACGCCGCCGGTGACGCGGCCCGGGTCCTGCACGCCCGGGGCCACCTCGTCGGAGTTGAGGTTCAGCTGCTGGCGGTAGCTGCGGGCGGCGTTCTTCTGCTCGACGCTCTTGTAGACCACGAAGTGCACCCACGCGGACCCGTACCGGCAGGTCACGTGGCGGCTCTCGTCCGCCGCGAGGGCCGGGGCGCCCTGTTCGGTGTTGGCGACGCAGTTGCCGACCGAGGGCAGCCAGGGGTCGCCCAGCCCGGCCAGTTCGCCGCCCAGCTTCTCCCGGTTCACTGCCATCTGGTTGGCCTCGAACAGCGGCACCGTGGGCGACGGGTCGC
This sequence comes from Actinoplanes sp. 13, assembly GCF_056134165.1. Taxonomy (NCBI): domain Bacteria; kingdom Bacillati; phylum Actinomycetota; class Actinomycetes; order Micromonosporales; family Micromonosporaceae; genus Actinoplanes; species Actinoplanes sp. 13. The sequence continues at coordinate 149,335 of NZ_JBVYOQ010000002.1, forward strand.
CGTCCGGCCCGCCGGACGGGTCGCTGTCACCGGCCGCGCCGAGGAAGTAGCCGCCGGCGCCGAAGACCAGCGCGGCCGCCACGATGCCGCCGATCCAGCCGGCCGTCCGGCTGGACTGCTTCGCGGGCTTGGGCGCGGGAACCGGCGTGATCCGCGCGGTCGACTCCCCGGGGGACGGCTCCGGCTGTGGCCGGCCCCAGGAGGTCTCCGGCGGCTGCGGCTCGCCCCACGCCAGCGCGGGCGGGCCGCTGTTCGGCTGAGATGTTCCCCACGGTGAGGGCGGGCCGCTGTTCGGCTGTGGCGCACCCCACGGCGAAGGGGGTCCACTCTGGGGGTCGGGCGACGTCTCCCAGGGCGGGGTCTGCGCACCACTACCCGAGGGCACCGGCGGACCGTCCCAGGTGGGAGCCTTCGGTTGCCGGTCCACGGACGCAGGGTCGCTGTTCCAGTCGCGGTCCGCCGAGTTGTGCGTCGCCTCTTCGTTCACGGCCCGCAGGGTAGCAGCACCAGGTCAGCGCGCGTGTCGCGCGGACACCGTATGATCCCGACGCCGCTTGGGGGCATCGATGGCACGACGGGGAAGTAGCTGATCACGTGAGCAACCAGACCAGTGTGGAGGAACGCCCTTCGCCGGCCGGCGGAGCGACCCCGGGTGGGGCGCGCCGCACCGGCCGCCGGCGATGGCTCCGGCACGAGTGGACCCTCGCCGCCGCCGGGTCGGTGCTGCTCGCGGTGGTGATGACCTGGCCGCTCATGCGCGATCCGGCGACCGCCTTCGCCTCGGACTTCTGGGACCCGTCACTGCAGGCGTGGCAGCTGTCCTGGATCGGCTGGGCGCTGCTCCACGACCCGGGCCGGTTCTGGGAGAGCAACGCCCACTTCGGCGAGAGCTGGTCGTTCGCGTACTCCGACACGCTCCTCGGATATCTGCCGTTCAGCCTGATCGGCTCCGGCAGCGAAGCCGCGATCCTGCGTTACAACATCCTGTTCCTGCTGGTCTTCGCACTCGCCTCGTTCGGCGCGTACGTCCTGGCCCGCCAGCTCGGCGCGAACCGGACCGGCAGCCTGGTGGCCGGCCTGATCTTCGCCTACGCGCCGTGGCGCTACGCGCACATGTCGCACCTCAACATCCTGTCGATCGGCGGCATCGCGCTGAGCCTGGCGATGCTCGCCCGCGGCCACGGCTACTCACTGCGGCACGGCTACCGGCCGGAACTGGCCCGCCCGGGCTGGGCCCTGGCCGGCTGGCTGGTCGCGGCGTGGCAGATCACGCTCGGGTTCGGGCTGGGCCTGCCGTTCGGATATGTGCTGGGCACGCTCACCGCGGCCGCCGGAGTGTTCTGGCTGATCAGGCGGCCGCCGTTCGCCCGGCGGCTGTTCGTCTCCGATGTGGCCGGCGTGACGACGTTCGTCGCGACGGTCGGCCTGATGGCCGTTCCGTACCTGCTGATGACCAGGGCGTACCCGAACAGCGAACGCACCCTCGACGAGATCAACTCCTTCTCCGGCGACGTCCGCCAGTTCGTCACCGCGCCCGGCTTCCAGTGGCTCTGGGGCCAGGACAACCAGGAGCTGCGCGACGCGCTGATCCCGCAGGGCGGCGGTGAGGTGTGGAACCTGCCCGGATTCTTCGCGATGGGCCTGGCCGCGCTCGGCCTGATCGTCTCGGTCTGGTCCCGGCGGCACCGGGTGCTGCTGCTGCTCGCCCTGATCGCCTTCGCGTGGGTGGGCATGGGCATGCGGGCGCCGTGGAACTACGGCTATCAGATGCTGCACCACTGGCTGCCCGGCTGGAACGCCATCCGCACCCCCGGCCGGCTGATCCTCTGGGTCACGCTGCTGCTCGGCCTGCTCTCGGCCGGCCTGATCACCGCCCTCGCCGAGCAGGCCGGGAACTGGCTGCGCGACAGGTCCCGGGCCGCCCTGCTGCGACCGGTGATCGCGGTCGTGCTGCTGATCCCGGCCGGCCTGGTCGCTCTGGAGGGCGTGCAGGTCACCCCGTTCCGCCCGGTGCCCCGGGCGCCGGTCGAGCTGGCGTCGCTGCGACAGCCGGTGCTCGTCCTGCCGGCCAACAAGCTCGAGGACCTGCTCACCATGCTGTGGACCACCGACGGGTTCCCGGCCGTCGCCAACGGGTCCAGCGGATACATCCCACCGGCCGTGGAGGAGCTGCGGGCGAAGGTGAAGTCGTTCCCGGACGCGGCGAGCGTCGAGTTCCTGCGCGGCCGCGGCATCCGGACGGTCGTGGTGCCGCGCGAGTCGCACTCGGAGCCGGTCCCGCCGGAGACGTTCACCAGGCCGGTCGACACCCTCGGGATCACCCGTGAGGAGCGCCCCGGCGTGGTCCTCTTCCACCTCGGCTGACGCGGTACGGTGACCAGCGTGCCGCTAGCCACCCGCTCACCCGAGGAGTCCCGGCTCTATCTGGAGCTGCAGCCGTGCGCCGCCTGCGCCGCCCCGGCGCTCGAGGTGGCCGCGCAATGGCTCGGCGAGGCCGGCGACGGGACCCTGATCAGCGGTTATGAGACCCGGTGCGGGCAGTGCAACGACGCCGCCGAGTTCGAGTTCACCGTGCCGGCGGCGCCGCCCGCGCCCCCGCAGTTCGGCGGGGCGGAGCCGTCCCGGCTGATCGACGCCGGCCAGTTCCTCACCGTCGCCCGCGAGCTGGCCGGCGCGGTCCCGGCCGACCCGGCGCACTGCCCGGCGCCGGAGCGCGACGACGCCCGCGAGGCTCTGGCGATCGCCGTGGCCGCACTGACCGAGGTCCGCAAGTTCCTGCCCGCCGACGGCCGGGAGGTGCCGCCGGAGGCGTTCTTCACGCCGGCCGGCCGCGCCGTGCTGGCCGCCGACCCGGGCCAGTTCACCCGCCGCCGGCTGACCGCGTTGGACAACGGCTACCGCCGGATCCTGGCGGCCTACGAGGCGGCCTGACATTCCCTAGGATGGCGGCCATGCCTGTCGCCCGGTCGCATCTCGAAGCCCATCTCTACATGGATCTCCACCCGTGTGAGTGCGGCGAGTCGGACTTCCCGCGGACGGCCGCCTACGGTCCCGGCCCGGACGGCGGTGGGCAGGTGGAATATTCCGGTGCCTGTCCGGCCTGCGCGCGATCCCGCACGTTCACCTTCCCGGTGGCGCCGGAGGTGCCGATCCTGGCGCCCGCCGCCTGGTCCACCCTGACCACACCCTCCGAGCTGCTCGACCCCGGCGAGTGGCTCTGGGTCGCCGACCGCTACGCGAGCTACCCGGCCGAGGACGGCGAGCTCTCCGCCGAGGAGGCCGCCGAGCGCTGCACCGATCTGGCGGCGGCCGCCGCCGCGGTCGAGGAGGTCCTGCTCTTCGTGCCGGCCGGCGCCGACGCGGTCCCGGCCGAGGCGTTCCGCACGGCCCGCGGCCGCTCCGTCTTCGAGATCGAGCCGGAGCGGTTCACCGTGGCCCGGCTCGCCGAGCAGCGCGACGTCTACCGGCAGCTGGCGGGCGAGCCGGCGCCGCCCGGGCACCGCCCGCTGCCGGCCCGCAGCGTCGCCGAGGCAGTGCTGTTCATGGACCTGCGGCCCTGCGTCTGCGGCGAGATCGCCTTCGACCGGGACGTGACCGTGCCGGACGCCGACGGCCTGGTGACCTATGCCGGGGCGTGCGCGAACTGCGGACGGCAGCGGACGTTCAGCTTCGTCCTGCCGGCCGTCGACGAGGCCGCGGAGGACGACTTCAGCGGCCCGTCCCAGTCGCCTTCGGAGCTGCTCGACCCGGGGGAGTGGTGGCACGCCGCGGCCGCGCTCCGGCAGCTCACCGAGCAGCTGGAGAGCGCGGTGGACGCGGAGAAGGCGTGGCGCGACGTGGACGCGTGGGACGACATGACCGCGCTGCTCGCCCGCTGCGCCACCGCCTACGACGAGATCCTCAAGTTCGTGCCGGAAGGCGCCGGGCGGGTGCCGGTGGAGGCGTTCCGCACCGCGACCGGGCGCAACGCCCTGCGGGCCGACCCGGCGGCGTTCGACCGCTCCGCGCTGCTCGCCGCCCGGGCCGAGCAGGCCCGCCGGCTGGACGAGTTCAAGGCCCGCCACCCGGAACCCGCCGACGACGAGGACTTCTGACATGACCGACACCTATTACGTCCGGCTCCGGCCGGGGGAGACTGCCCGGCGACCCGGTGCGGTGCTGCGCCGGACGGCCGGCGGGACCGACGAGATCTGCCGCCACGACGGCGTCTGGGAGCCGACCGGTGTGCTGCGCGACCACGACCCGGAAAACCCGGACGACGTGCTGGTCGAGGTGTCCGCCGAATTCGCCGGCCGGGTGGTGTCGGGCTGGCAGGCGGCGTTGAGCGAGGCGGAGCGCCAGTTCACCACCGGGCCGCCGCTGCGGCTGGCCGAGGCGGCCACCCCGGCCCGGCTGCCGCCGCCCGCGGCCGCCCTGCCGGAGGCGGAGCGGCCGCGGATCGTCGCCTTCCTGCGGGACGCGCCGGTGGCGCTGGCGGCGTTCGGGACCGGCGAGGATCCGTACGCGGACGATCTGCCCGTGGTGCCGCTGCACATCCACACCGACGGGGTGTGGGTCTGGTCGGAGTCCCTGGCGTACTTCGCCGAGCACTACGGGCTGCCGCCCGAGCCGGAGCTGCTCGCCCACATCCGGGCCCGGGGATACCGATGGTCCGAGGTGGACGAGCAGACGTTGCAGCATGCGGGCCGATTGGCCTTCGGCGACGACCTCTGAGGTACGACCACTGTGGTACGACCTGACGCCGTCCCCGGGTGCTGCTCCGCCGCCGTCAGGCCGGTCACGGCCTCTGCCGCGCCGGGCTCAGCCGTCGTCAGGGGCGGGCGGCGGGCAGCCCGGCGTTGGCCGGGTCCAGGGGCGGGCCGACCGGCAGCCGGCCCACGACGCTCGTGCGCATCCGGACCGCGGCGGCCGGGGGATAGCCGAGCTTCTCCGCGATGTCCGGGCTCACCGGGAAGGCCCGGCCCGGCTCGGTCACCAGCATCAGCGTGCCGGTCGTCGCGTCCGGCGCGCCCACCGCGTGGACCAGCGCCCCACGGCCGGCCGGCACGATCACCCGGTTCGCCAGCGGGGTGCCGGGGTCGGCGACACCCAGGGTGTTGCCGGCCGGTGAGCCCTCCGGGATCTCCGCGTCGGTCCGCACCGACGGCGCGCCGGCGCCGGCTGGGAACACCGCGCACAGGGGTGCGTCCGGGGTCGCCGGCGTGACCAGCTCGGGGGTGGCGGCGGGCGGCTGCACATCGTCCTCGGCGGTGAGGTTCGCCGCGGACTCCACGACCTGACCGGCCTGGATCTCCTCCGGCTGCACCCCGTCGGGGTTGAGCGCCGGGTCGCCGCGCATGATGTCGGCCTGCATCGACGTGACCTTGGCCAGCCCGTCCGGCATCGCCACGTAGAACTGGGTGTTCCCGGCGGTGTTGCGGACGAAGAAGAGCCGGCCGACCTTGACGTCGCGGAACGCGGAGGAGCCCGTGGGCAGACCGAAGCGGGCGATCGCCGGGCCGGCGGGCAGGCCGTTCAGCCACGCCGCGCGCACCGGGATCGAGTCGTAGCCCTCCCAGGTCAGCGCCTTGAGCACGACGTCGGCGTCCTTGATCTCGAAGCGGCGGTCGTTCCAGACCAGGTGCAGGCTGTCGCCGCTGTCGACCGCGCGGACCAGCATGGCCCCCGGGCCGAGCGGCCGGTCGCTCGCCGGCGACGAGCCGACCATCAGCACGGTCTGCGCCTGGCCGTCGTCGCCGGGGCGCACGCACAGGCTCCAGCTTCCGGTGAGCAGATCCGCCGGGCGGGGGATCACGTCAGGCGCGCCGGGGATGCCCAGCATCTCGCCGCGCGGCGTGCCGGAGAGCGAGTTGCGGGACACCGAGACCGGCTGCAGGGCGCCCAGCAGCATCGCCGAGGCCTGGTTCGCCACCGGGTACAGGACGCCGTCCCGGTACACGTACCGGACGCCGGTCTCCTTCTCCAGCACGATCGCCTCGGGGTTGCGCCAGGACGTCTTGCCGCCGCTGACCAGCATCCCGTACACCGCGACGCCGCCGACCGCGATGACCGCGACCATCAGGCCCGCGAACGCCGAGCCGGCGAACCGGCGGAACGGCGACTGCTCCGGGTCGGTGTCGTGGATGACCAGGGCGGACACCACCCGCTGCAGCAGGAACTGGTACGAGTGCAGGCGGTCCCTACGGGTTGCCATTCGTCCTCACCTCTCCCGGGTCACCCGAAGTGACCGCGGACAGCCGAGTACACCCCGACGGCGGCGCAGGCCACCGGGATGATGGTGATCAGGACCGCGGTGTCCAGCAGCTCGAGGAACCGTCCCACGTACGGCGAGGACTGCCGCCGGCTGTAGACCAGCCCGCCGGCGATCACCGCGGCCGCGACCAGCGCCAGCACGAGCACCGCGATCAGCGGCCGCAGCGCGGGCGGCAGCGTCAGTGTCAGGCCGACGGACAGTACGGCGACGCCGACCAGGCCGGCGGTGAGCAGCGGCACCCGCTGGCGGGTGGCCAGGAACATCCGGGTCCGCAGCAGCAGCGCCGCGGTGCAGAGGGTGGCCAGCAGCGGGGTGGACAGGCCGCCCGCCTGACCCACCACGACCAGCGAGACCGCGCTGGCGATGCTGCCGCCCAGCAGCACGCCGGTCAGGATGTCGTCGGCGCGGGCCACCGCCGCGAACGTCTTGGGTGCCGGGGTGCGGGGCTGGTCCTCGAGGATGTCGCCGGCGCTCTCCGGCAACTCGGGCACCGGGATCTTGCCGAGCCGGATCGCCATCAGCGGCGCCATCGGGCAGAGCAGTACCACAGTGGTCAGCACCACCGCGGCGGCCGCCGTGGTGTCCAGGCCGGCCAGCGTGATGCCGGCCCCGAAGGCGCCGACCAGACCGAGCACCACACCGGCGGCGAAGACCCGGGTCCGATCCGCGACACCGCCGTACCCGATCAGCGAGGCGCCGCAGAGCAGCACCGAGCCGAGCAGCAGGCTCGGCGCGCCCAGCCCGGTCAGCGGCCCGTCGCTCGCGATGATCAGGCATCCGCCGGTGAAGGCGAACGGCAGCCCGACGGCGGCCACCCAGACGCCGGCCATCGAATCGGCCATCGCCCGGGACAGCGCGATCCCGGTGATCAGCAGGATCACCGCCAGCACCAGGGCGACGATCCCGGGCACCACCCAGGACGGTCCGGACAGCAGCAGCACCAGCAGCGCCACCACCAGCAGCGACGTGCCGACGGTCAGCGCCGCGCGACGGGTGGTGGCGGGCTCCCACGGTTTGCCGTGGCGTCGTGAGCCGGCCGCGATCGTGTGCACCACGTCGTCGTAGTCCGGCTCCGGCCACTCCGCGTACCGCGGCACCAGATGCAGCAGCTCGCCGTCGCGGACCTCCTGCGCGCCCAGGCTCAGGTCGGTCCGCAGCTCCGTGCCGTCGGTCCGGCGCAGGATCCAGCCGCCGTGCGTCTCCCCGGCATCCGCGAAATTCTCACCGGCGTGCTGCATGAGACTCGGAAGCAGGCCGGCGAGCGCTACGTTGCTCGGTAGAGCCAGGTCGATACGACGATCCGGTGTGGCGACGGTCACCCGCGCCAGGCCAGTGACGGGTGTCGTGGTCACCGTTTGCACTCCCGTTGTGTCCGATCAGGCTTCCCGCGGCTGTCAACCTAGCAGCCGGTTGCCTAACATGGCGTCCACCCATTCGTCGATCCAACGGGGAGCAGTTCGTGAGCACGGTGACCGTCAAGCGGTACCCCCGGCGCCCGGCACCCGCCATCCCGTCCGGTGACGTCATCCTCGACCCACCGCCGGAACTGCCCCCGCCCGGGAACAAGGGCTGGTCGAACCTGCTCATGACGCTGCCCATGGTGGCCGGTTCGGCCGCCATGGCGATGATGTTCTCGTTCCAGAAGCCGGGACCGCTGGGATACATCGTCGGCGCCATGTTCGGCGTCAGCATGCTCGGCATGCTGCTGGCCCAGGTGGTCTCGAACAACGGGCAGCCGAGCAAGGCCGAGATGGCGGCCTCCCGCCGCAAGTACATGCACCACCTCTCGCAGCACCGCCGCAAGATCCTCAAGGTGATCACCGAGCAGCGCCGGGCGATGTACTACCGGCACCCCGACCCGGACGCGCTCTGGTCGACGGTGGCCAGTCACCGGCTGTGGGAGCGGCGCCCGGTGGACGGCGACTTCGGCACGGTCCGGCTCGGCCTCGGCCCGCTGGAGGTCGCCACGCCGATCGTGCCGCCGCGCACCAGCCGGGTGGAGGACCTGGAACCGGTCTGCGCGGTCGCCCTGCGCCGGTTCGTCAAGACGTACGCCGTGGTCCCGGACCTGCCGGTGGCCCTGTCACTGCCCGGCTTCGGCCGGGTCTACCTGCGCGGCCCGCAGCAGCCGTCGCGCGCCCTGGTCCGGGCCATGCTGGCGCAGGCCGTGGCCTTCCACGCGCCGGACGACCTGCTCGTCGCGGTCTGCGCCGGCCCGGAGGTGGCCGGCGAGTGGGAGTGGGCGAAGTGGCTGCCGCACGCCCTGCACCCGACCAAGACCGACGCCCTCGGCCAGCTGCGGATGGTGGCCTCCAGCATCCCGATGCTGGAGGCGATCCTGGAGGACGTGGTCGCCTCCCGGCCCCGGTTCGACCCGGACGCGGTGATGACCGTCAGCCCACACCTGATCGTGGTTCTGGACGGCGGCGACATCAGCGGCTCCGACCACCTGATGACCGAGGGTGGCATCGACGGCGTCACGCTGATCGACCTGACCACCGCCCCACCCCGGATGCTCGACCGGGCCTCGCTGGTGCTCGAGCTCGACGACCAGGGCGACCTGCACACCTCCACCATCGACGGCCGGACCCGGGTGGGCCGGCCGGACGCGCTGCACGAGGAGCAGGCGCTCGGGCTGGCCCGGCAGATCTCGCCGCTGCGGCTGTCGGTCGCCTCCCGCAGCGAGTCCCGGCTCAGCACCGAGATGGGCCTCGCCGAGCTGCTGAACCTCGGCGACCCGCACCAGTTCGACCCGGCCACCGCCTGGGGCATCCGGCCCAACCGGGACCGGCTGCGGGTGCCGATCGGCATCGCCCCCGACGGCTCGCCGATCGACCTGGACATCAAGGAGTCCGCGCAGGAGGGCATGGGCCCGCACGGCCTGCTGGTCGGCGCCACCGGCTCCGGCAAGAGCGAGCTGCTGCGTACGCTCGTGCTGGCGCTCGCCGCCACGCACAGCTCGGAGATCCTCAACCTGGTGCTGGTCGACTTCAAGGGCGGCGCGACCTTCGCCAAGCTGGACCGGCTCCCGCACACCAGCGCGGTGATCACCAACCTGCGGCACAACCTGTCGCTGGTCGACCGGATGCGCGACGCGATCTCCGGTGAGCTGATCCGCCGCCAGGAGCTGCTCCAGGACTCCGGCAAGTACGACTCGCAGCGTGACTACGAGCGGGCCCGCGCGGCCGGCGCGCCGCTCACCCCGCTGCCCAACCTGCTGATCATCTGTGACGAGTTCTCGGAGCTGCTCAGCGCCAAGCCCGACTTCATCGACATGTTCGTGCAGATCGGACGGGTCGGCCGGTCGCTGGGCGTGCACCTGCTGCTCGCCTCGCAGAAGCTGGAGGAGGGCCGGCTTCGTGGTCTCGACACGCACCTGTCGTACCGGATCGGTCTGCGGACCTTCTCCAGCAGCGAGAGCCGGGCGGCCATCGGCGTGCCGGACGCGTACGAGCTGCCCCGCGCGCCGGGCCACGGTTTCCTCAAGTTCGGGACCGAGGCCCTGGTCCGGTTCCGGGCCGCCTACGTCTCCGGCAAGTACGAGGACACCTCCGGCACCACGGTCGCGGAGCTGACCCCCGACATGGACCCGGCGCTGCCCTACTCGACCCAGTACGTCGCCCCCAAGATCACCGAGGCCCCGGTCGCCGTGCCGAGCGAGGCCGACGAGGACGCGATGGGCGAGAGCGTGCTGGACATCCTGGTCGAGCGGCTGGAGGGCGGCGGCGTGCCGGCCCACCAGGTGTGGCTGCCGCCGCTGGACGTGCCGCCGACGCTCGACCAGATCATGCCGCCGCTGCAGGTGGAGCCGCAGCGCGGCCTCACGGTCAGCGTCTCGGAGAGCCGCGGCGCCCTGCAGGCCCCGGTCTGCCTCGTCGACCGGCCCTTCGACCAGCGCCGCGAGCTGCTCACCCTGGACCTCGCGGGCGCCTCCGGGCACCTGGTGGTGGTGGGTGGCCCGCAGAGCGGCAAGACCACGCTGCTGCGGACCACGATCATCGGCCTGGCGCTGACCCACTCGCCGCAGGAGGCCCAGTTCTACTGCCTCGACCTGGGCGGCGGCGGCCTCGCGGCGCTGCGTGACCTGCCGCACGTCGGCGGGGTGGCGAGCCGGCTCGACGTGGACCGGATGCGCCGGACCGTCGCCGAGGTGAAGTCCCTGCTCGAGGCCCGCGAACGCTATTTCAGCGACCACGGCGTCGAGTCGATGGCCGTCTATCGCCGGCGCAAGGCGCAGGGCGACTTCGCCGACGACCCGTTCGGTGACGTCTTCCTGGTCGTCGACGGCATCGGCACGCTGCGCAAGGAGTTCGAGGACCTCGAGATGGACGTCTCCGACGTCACCGCGCGGGGCCTCAACTTCGGCGTGCACGTGATCGCCTCCGCCGCCCGGTGGATGGACGTGCGCCCGTCGCTGCGCGACTTCTTCGGCAGCAAGCTGGAGCTGCGGCTGGGCGACCCGACCGACTCGGTGATGGACCGGCGGGCCGCTCTCAACGTGCCGGAGAACTCGCCCGGCCGGGGCGTCACCGCGGAGGGCATGCAATTCCTGTCCGCGCTGCCGCGCATCGACGGCACGGCCGACCCCAAGACCCTCCCCGAGGGCGTGGCGAAGCTGGTGCACCAGATGAGCGAGGCGTGGACCGGGCCGCGGGCGCCGCAGGTCCGGATGCTCCCCAGCGAACTGCACTACGACCAGCTGCCGGTCGCGGACGGCGGCCCGGCCGGCCGGGTGCCGATCGGCATCGCGGAGAGCAACCTGCAGCCGGTTTACCTGGACTTCGACGCCGAACCGCACTGCCTGGTCTTCGGCGACCTCGAGTGCGGCAAGAGCAGCTTCCTGCGCAGCGTGGTCCGGGGCATCACCCAGCGGTACACGCCGGCCCAGGCCCGGATCATCGCGGTCGACTACCGGCGCAGCCTGCTCGGCGCCGTGCCCCCGGAATACCTGCTGGCGTACGGGACCTCCGCGCAGACCACGACGGACATGATCCGCGACGTGGTGACCGCGATGAAGCGGCGGCTGCCCGGCCCCGACGTCACCGCGGAGGAGCTGCGCAACCGCAGCTGGTGGACCGGTCCCGAGCTGTACGTGATCATCGACGACTACGACCTGGTGGCCGGGGCGACCAACCCGGTCGCACCGCTGATCGAATACCTGGCGCAGGGCCGGGACGTCGGCTTGCACCTGGTGCTCACCCGCCGCAGCGGCGGCGCGGCGCGGGCCCTGTTCGAGCCGGTCATCGCCCGACTGCGCGAGCTGGCGTCGCCCGGCATCATGATGTCGGGCAACCGCGAGGAAGGCGTGCTGCTCGGCAACCGGCGTCCCGAACAGCTGCCGCCGGGCCGGGGTCACCTGATGACGCGCCGTGGTGGCAGCCAGCTGGTCCAGCTCGCGTGGACGCCGCCTGCCGGATGACGGACAGTGAGACCGACGGGGTTGGGGCTATTCCCACCCTTCGATAGGGTGGATGGCCACAGAGCCGAAGACGGGAGCGGGGGACATGGTTCAGAGACCGGACGGCGGTGGAGGCACGGGGGCCCCGACGGGTGTCGGGTACAAACTCGACCTCAAGGTGGAGTCGCTTCGTGTGCTCGCGGACCAGATCGCCGACGATTTGAAGGACTTCGACGGGCAGTTCGAGAGCTGGAACCAGCAGAGCAGCCACTCGCACCCGCTCAGCGCTCAGTACGCGCTCAAGGAGGGCGTCACCATCTTCCAGGAGGCGAATACCCTGGACGGGGGCAACCGGGGTTCGCACATGCAGGTGGAGCTCGGTGTCCAGCTCGTCCGCATGGGCCTGGAGGCCCTGCACAAGGCCGCAGACAACCTCGCCAAGACCTACAAGAACCTCGACGAGGCCAACGCGCTCTCGGTCTCCCGGGTCGAACTCATGTTCCCCGACCCGCCCAAGACTGGCGGCGGCGGTGGCCGTGAGCTGCCCACCCCGGCCGAGATGCAGAAGGCGCTCCGCCCGGACGGGTTCGACCTGGACGGCGACGGCGTGATCGACCCGAGCAAGGGCGACATCCTGTTCGCACCGTCCAACGGCCAGAAACCCGTGTTCACCGGGCCGACGTCGAAGAACGACACGCCGGCCGACGTGCTGCCCGAGCACCACGCGACCTACAGCAACCCGGTCGACGAGACCAAGCGAACCGAGGAAGACGGCGGTTTCTCCAAAGAGGTGCGCGAGGAGTATGAGCAGAAGGTGGCCGAGGAGCAGGAGGAGGCCGCGAACACCGACATCGTGGCGCCCGGCGCCCCGGGAACCTATCCGGGCACGCAATCGGGAACACCCAGTGGCTCTGTCACCGCATGACCGGCGGCGCTTGGTGAGCGAGGGTTACGGGGGACCTCATGACTGACTGGGGCGAAATCCCTTTCGCTGCGATGTACAAGGCGGTCCACCAGCAGGACTCCTTGCGTCAGCGGATGTCGGCGGGGGGCTGGCGATCGCTGGCCGGCCAGCTGGACGCGTTGGGCAGCAACCTGCGGCACTACCGGGACCAGGTCGCCCCGGACTGGCACTCCAAGGGTGGTGAGGCCTTCCGGGAGCGGATGACCGAGGTCGTGACCACGCTGGAGGCCTACGCCGACGAGGTCCGGGTCTACGCCACCATCCTGGACGACACGGCCGACGCGGTGGACCATGCCCAGCAGCGGATGGACGACATCAACCGCCGCCGCGCGGCATACATCGGAAGCCGCGAGGACTGGCAGGACTTCGGCGATCCGAGCAACTCGGACAACCCCCTGGTGGACTTCGGCAGAGACGTCAAGGACGTCGGCAGCGACCTCTGGCACAACCGGCCGGAGATCCTGGGCGGGGACGGCTTCATCGACCCGGCGAAGATGCGCGAGTTCGACGCCGAGGCCCGGACGGTCATGTACGACCTGTCCGGCAAATACGAGACTGCCAACCGGAAACGGCAGGACCTGCCCGCCTACAAGGGTCCGATCATGGCCAACACGCTGACGGTGCCCGGTGGGGGCCAGGTTCCGGGTGCGCCGGCGATCCCGGCGCCGCCCGGCCCGCCGGTGGCGCCGCCGGTGCCCAAGCTGCCGCCGGGTACGACCCCGCCGGTGCCGGCACCGCCGATCGTGCCCGGTCCGCCCGTGGTGCCCCCGGGACCGGGTCCGGAGCTGGTCGGCGCCCCGGCGCCACCGGCGCCGCCGGTGGTCACACCGCCGCCCGTGCCGGCGCCCCCGGGCACACCGGGTCTGCCGGGCACGCCGGTCCCGCCGCCGATCCCGGGGCTCAACCTGCCCGGCCAGAACAGGATCGGCGGTGGAGGCGGCGGCGGAACGCCCCGCATCACTCCGCCGACCGTGCCCAACGTCCCCGGCAAGGGCGGCCGGACGGGTCCGGGGGTGCCACCGCCGCCGGGCCGTAACGCGATGAAGAAGTCCGGCGTCATCGGCCAGCGCCCGGGCACCGGCCCGGGCAAGCCCGCGCTCCCGCCGTCGGCGGGCACCGGCAAGGGCGTGATCGGCAAACGGCCCGGCGACCCCGCGCAGCGTGGTGGCCAGCCGCCGGCCGCCGGTCAGCAGCGCCGGCCGGGTCAGCAGGCGACCCCGCCGCCGAGCCAGCGCGGTCGCGGCGCCACGCCGCCCCGGGCCGGCAACGGCACCGGGCGCAACGCGACGCCCCCGCCGACCGGGCAGCGTCCCGGTGTGATCGGCCGCCGTCCCGGCGCCGACGAGCAGGGCCGGCCGGGCACGCCGCCGCCGGCACAGCGGCGGGACCGCCGGAACACGGAGAACCAGCCCATCGGCCCGACCGGGATCCCCGGCACCATCGGGCCCGGCAACACGGCCTGGGGCACCCCGCCACCCACCATCGGCAACACCAGCCGCCCGACGCGGCCGACCGGCATGGACCACGACGCGATCGGCGGCCGCCCGCAGGGCGGGCCCGTGCGCCGGCCCCAGCCGGGCGCCGACGGCCCGGAATACAACCGCCAGCGGGGTGTCGCCGCCCGCGACGCGGCACCGCCGGTGCTCGGCCGGGAACGGCCGGCCCAGCCGCAGCAGGTCGAACCGCCGCCCTCGCGCCGGTCGCAGAAAGCCGCCGCCCCGATCGACGAGGACTACGGCGTGTCCGAGGCTGACACCGCCGCGCCGGTCATCCAGACCCCGGAGCGGCACGAACGCGACGAACGCGGTCCGGCCATCGGGGCCGGCTGACGACGGACGCACGGTGATCCCGGCGCCGCCGGGTGGGCTCCGGTCCACCCGGCGGCGCGTTCACGTCGGGACCCGATCACAGAGGACAGGAATGAGCCGAACCAAAATCGTCGTCGCCGGGATTGCCACGCTGGTCGTTGCCGGTGGAGTCGGGGTGGCGGCGCTCTGGGACGACATGCCGTGGGCGGGCGAGGACCGCACCTGCGCGACGCCCTCCGCGACCGTCCGCACCGAGATCCCGGCGCCCGCGCAGAGCGATCCCTTGCCGCCGAGACCGGTGCTGAGCCCCGACGGCCGGCACCTGCTCCACCCGATCGACGAACCGGTGCTGGTGGTGGCGGAGACCGGGAAGACCGTCAGGGCGTACGAGGGTGGGTTCCCGAGTGTGGTGTCGTTCCGTGCCGACGGCTCGTCGTTCGTGACGCACCAGCGGTTCCAGAACGAGAACGGCGTCGCCCAGGGCATCGCCCTGTGGAGCGTGACCAGCGACAAGGCGATCCAGGTGTTCCCCGCGGACCTGGAAGAAGGCCTGGTCCGTGACGTCGCGGTCAGCCCCGACGGCAAACTCGTCGCCATCAGCACCGCCGACAAGTCGGTGCGGTTGTGGAACGTCAAGACCGGGGGCATGGTCGCCACCCTGAAGGAGAAGTCCGAGACCAAGGAGATCCCGCAGTTCCAGACGAGCAGTCTCGCCTTCAGCCCGGACGGCGAACGGCTGGCCCTGGCCGACACCAGCGGCAAGGTGTCGGTGTGGCAGACCGGCTCCCGCAGACTCGAGCAGCAGTTCACCGCTCCCGGCTCCGGCGGCATCGAGGTCGCCTTCAGCCCGGACGGGCAATACCTGGCCGTCCGTGAATACGGCCAGAGCGATCCGTCCTCCAACCAGGACGTCTGGGTCGTCGAGCTCGAGTCCCGGCGCGGCATCCAGGTCCCCAACCACTACTCCGACCCGGTGCGGGCCATGCGGTTCAGCCCGGACAGCGGCTCGATCGTCACGATCACCTCCCGCGGGTTCGTCGAGCGGACCACCCTGGCCGACGGGAAGACGACGGAACTGCTCGAGATCTGCGACATCGAGCACCTCATGGTCGGCGCGGACGCCACGACGGCGGTGACACTGGCGCCGTCGGCCGACCGGACGGTGTTCGAACTCGCGACGTACCCTCTGCCATGACGTCCGGTGACCTCGAAGGAGCGACGGCATGACCACCCAGCTGCAGGCCCGGACCCTCGACGAGGCGTACCTCTTCGTCGACCTGGTCGTCGGCGCCAACGAACCGGTCGACCTGCGCCGCATCACCGAACTCGTGCAGGCCGAGGGATACCAGGAGCTGCGCGTCCACGGCCGGCACGACGGCGAACTGCACGACTTCACCATCCTGGTGCCGGCCGGCGAGCGCGACGACGTCCTCCCCGGCGAGCTGTACGGCGAAGGCCGCGACCCGTCCATCCTGATCGACGCCGGCCAGTGGCGAGGCGTCGAGGAATACGCCGCGGCCGCCATCGGCGCCCTGCTCGACCAGGCCGGCGGTGGAGGCCTCACCCCGGAGGCACTGGACGAGGTCAGCGCCCACCTGGACACGGCGTACTCGGCACTCGCCGAGATCGGCAAGTTCCTGCCGGCGAGCGCCGACGAAGTTCCCCCGGCGGCGTTCTGGTCCGAGACCGGACGCCTGATCCGTGACCGCCAGCCGGAGGCGTTCCGGCGTGACCGCCTCGTCCGCGACGAGGCGGAGTACCGCGCGATGGCCGACCAGATCGCCGCGTACGAGGCCGCGAACGGCCGCTGACCCGTCCTACCAGGGCTGCCCCGGCGCAGCGATCTGCCCCGGCGTGACCGGCGGCAGCGGCAGCAGGTCGAAGCAGAACGAGTAGATCGACGGAGCGACCGGGTACAACGACGTCGCGCAGATGTAATCGGCCGGCGTGGGGTAGAGGTCCCTGGGATAGCTGCCGGCGCCGGCGCGGGCCTCGTCGCTGAGCAGCACGATCTGGTCGGTGTACTCGCCACGTAACTTGACGGCCAGCAGCGCGCCGATCGGCACCGCGATCACCAGGTAGTCGTCGGTCAGCCAGTGGCGGCGCTGGCTCTCGCCGAGGCCGAGGTCCCGATGCGGGACCTCCGGATGGATCCCCAGGATCGGGTGGATCTCGTTGAGCACGAAGTAGGCGCCTTGCAGTCCGGCGTCCTCGGTGGGGAAGGCCCCGTTGTTCTCGCTCAGCCACCGCCGGTACAACGGTGGCAGCTGGAATCCGGCGCGCTGTTCGAAGGCGGCCAGGGTGCCCTCGTCGAGGCTCCCGAACGGGCGCAGCTGCACGGGATTCCAGGCCCGTTCGGCGGCGGGCGGCTGATAGGGCGGCGAGCCGGCGTGAACCCGGCGAAGGGTCACCGCCCAGATGGAGGCCGTTCCGGCGAACTCGATGTCGTCGAACCGCCACGTCTGGTCGCCGACCGGGAACTCGTCGCCCAACCCGACCCAGTGCTCGGCAGCCTGCTCACCGACCGCGACTTGAACGAGCACGCGGGGCTCCGTCTCATCCATACCGCGAACAGCCATCGTGATGTCGTCGGTCACCTCAGCGAACTGGATGTTCGACTTCACAATGACGGTGTCCATATCACATCTCCTCGGTGTCGCTACCCGGCCAGGGACTTGAGCCAGGCCTCCGGCGGCAGCGGCTGGCGCAGAACCCGCCAGCAGGCCGCCTCCGCACCCGCCCGGTCGACCGGTACGGGCGCGGCGCCCTCAGCCCTGGCCGGCAGGACCGGCCCGGCGCCCTGCTGCCATCCCACGTCCCCGGCCACCTGCCAGACGCTGGTTATCGAGCCGTCGCGGCTCACCAGGATCACCACGCCCACGTCGGTGCTGTCCGGCATCCTCAGCAGGTAGTAGTCAAGCGTGACCAACTGCGGAGTGTATCGGCGGGGCGGCGCGATCCGGTCGGAGACTTCCGCGTCCGAATTGTTCGAGGTCTCCTCGCGTGACGGCGGCAGCTTGTCCGAACGGTCCGCCCTCTGGTCCTGCCCCGGGTTGTTCGGGGCGGGCATCGGAGGCGGCGGCACCGGCGTAGCCGGCGGAACCGGAGACAGCGGCACGTCGTCCAGGTGCACCAGATAGTCGGCCATCACCTTGAGGAGGTCCGTGATCGGGATCGGATCCGGCTCCATCCCGGGCTTGTTCCAGGGGTTGCTCAGCGTCACGGTGTCGTCCGGGTTGATCGACACCACCTCGTAGGCGTGGTTGGCGAACAGCCCGAAGGGCATCTTCTGCTGCCAGCCGGCAGGATAGCTCTTCTTGGCCGACGTGCACGTGATGACCGGGCTCCCGGCGGCGATCAGCTCTCGCAGCCGCTGCAGCATCACTGCTTCTCGGTTCGGCGAGCTGTCCATCCGGGACACCCGGGCCGACCGCCCGGTCAGCTGGGCCATCATCTCGGCCAGCCGGGTCAGGGACGCCCCCTGTATCTGGTGATAACCGCCCTCAGCCGCCTGCATCATGTCCGGGGTGGGCTGCTGGAGTTCCTTGCGGCTCTCCGTCAGCGCGTTGTACCACCGCCGGTGGTTCTCGACCAGGCGCTGGGTGTCCCACATCTGGTCGAGCGACGCCATCGCCTTCTCGATCACGGCCCCCCACGCCGCGCCCTTGGGGCGGCCGTACGCGGGCTGGTTCGGCGCCCCGTCGACGACCGGCAGATCCCCGTCGACCACAACGTCGACGAAACTGCCGTCCGGGGTCACGACGTCGCCGTTGACCACCGTCCGGGACAGTCGGAGCGTGTACGTGCCGTCGCCGTTCTCCCGCAGATTCCGGCCGAGCGTGTTCGGCTGGCGGGCGGCCACCGCGCGGATCGTCGCGACCGTGCCGCAGTTGCCGAGCGAGCCCTGACCGAACTGCCCCCGCTGCGGCGGGCCCTGCCACAGCGGTGTGCGGCCGACCGCGGTGTCCAGCGGACGGCCGTACGACACGTTCCGGTCGGCGGACACCATCGCGGGCCGGTGCGCGACAAGGCGGGCGTCGCCGGTCGCGGGATCGGTGAACACGCCGTGGGCCGGCGGCCTCGGAGGTTCCGGATTCGGGTCCATCATCCGGACCAGGTCCGCGAGCTGCGGTGCGATGAGCAGCATCGTGCGCGAGTCACCGACATGGTGCATCTGATGCGTGGCCAGCATGCCGGTCAGCGGTTGCCAGTGGCCGTACACCGCCTGATAGGTCACCTCGGCGCGGCGCCTGTCGTCGCGCACGAGGGTGTCCCGTCCCTGCGGGGTGGACGTGTCGTGGTGGTTGCCGATCTCGCCCAGCAGCACCGGCTGGAGGTTCTGCACGGCGAACGGGCTCAGGTCCACCACGCCGCGCAGGTCGACGTAGATGCCTTCCTGCCACACCCGGTTCGCCAGCGCGGGGTCGACGTTGCCGAGGATCGGCATCAAGGCCGGGTCCGGCCGGACCACCTGCCCGGCGAGGTGCGGCAGCCGAGGGACGCTGGTGACGGCGCGTTCGCCGGCCACCGTCAGCCTGTCCAGCGCCTCGCGCAGGGCCGGCCCGCTCAGCGGCTGGTTGCCGGTCGTCAGGTGCCGGGCGAAGTCGGCCGACCGCAGCGCCGCCGACGTCGGCAGGGCGCCGGGGACGTGGGCCGCGGCGGCCTGCTGGATGTCGGCCGGGCCGAGGTGGGGCGGGGCCATGCGACCGAGGAAGTCGCGTACGTCCGGCGGCAGGTCGGCCAGCAACCGGTCGGCGGCAGCGTGGGTCCGCCGGCTCTCGTAGCGGTCGACGGTCGCGGCGACCTGCCGGCGGATGGCGAGCCGGGTGTTGTCGTCGGCGGCCGGGTACGCGGCGGCCATGTGGCGCAGTTCGGCCGCGGAGAGCCGGCCGGCGGGCCGGGTGCCCGGCGGCAGCGCTGCGGTCAGGCGCTGGTGCACTGCCGTGTCGCGGCTGGCGAGCTGGGACAGGTGGGTCGGATCCATGTCGCCGAGGAAGGCGTCCACCAGATCGCCGGCGAACCGCGGGTTGTTGAAGCTGTCGGCCAGGTCGGCCACGGCCCGGGCCCACCCCGCGTAGAGGTCCGCCGGGTCGTCGGTCCGGGGCGGGGCAGCGGCCAGGTTGTGCGCCATCTGCACCACGAGGAGTTCGGCCGGCGTCAGCGACGACTGGTAGCCGAGCATCGCCATCAGGTCCCGTGTCGCCGGGTTGATCGCACCCTCGGCGCGGAGCCGGTCGAGGCGGGCGGCCGCCCCCGGGTTGCCCGGGTCCAGGCCGAGGTGCCGGGCGAGCGCGGCCGCCTCGAAGACGGTGCGGACCCACGGCCAGCCGGTGCCGCGCAGCGCCTGGGCGTCGTCGCCGTGCAGGTCGAGCTGGCCCAGCCCGCCGTGGTCGTGGCCGGACAGCGGTGTGTCCGGCGGCAGCTGGGAGCCCCGGGTGAGGCTGTCCCGGCGGAACCGGGTGGTCATCCGCCGGCGCAGCGAGCCGGCCCGCAGGGCGAGCACCTCACGCAGCTCGTGGATCAGCGCTTCGGGTACGGCGTTCACGTCCAGCCGCTCGGAGAGGCGGACCCGGTATCCCGACCGGCCGGCCCGTGCCGTGTGCGCGACGACGTCACGGCCGCGCGCCGTGCGTACCCCGCTGAGGTCTGCCGCGTCGAGGGTGATCTCGAAGGACCGTCCGTCGGCGGGGTCGATCCGGTACCGCCCGTCGCCGAGGCCCTGGATCTGCCGGACCCGGTCGCCGAGCACCCGGGTGACCACCTCGGGCAGGGCCCGCCGGGCGGTGTCCAGCACCGCCGCAGGCTCCGGCCGGGTGCCGAACCGCCCGCGCAGCCGGGTGCCGTCGACCCCGACCGCGGTCACCGGGTCGCGGCCGCCACCACGCTGCGAGCCGCTGGGGCCGGGGCCCGGATCCGGGCCGGACGGCGGCTGGGTGAGTTCCTCCTCCAGCCGGTCCAGTCGCTCGGCCCGCCGCGCTGCGGTCTCGGTGCGTTCCACCAGGCTGCGGCTGCGGTTCTCGGCGACCAGGAGCTGACCCTCGGACGGGTCGCTGTGGGTGTGGCGCAGCCGCCGCTCACCCTCCTCGGTCGCTTCCTGCCGCGCCTGGTCGTGCTGCGCGTCGGTGACCGCCGAAGCGGTCGACGAGCCGAGCGCCTGCCCGAGGCCGACGCCGAGCAGCGCGGGGGCGGCGCCGGTGGCCAGCGCGGCTGCCGACTGCACCACGGTCCCGGCGCCGCTGATGCCGGCGGCGGTGGCGCGCATGCCGGCGCCCGGCGTTCCGGTGGGCATCGCGGCGGTCGCCCGGATCTGCTGGTGCAGCCAGTCGATCACCCGCTGGTTGACGTCCTCCGGTGTCGCCCGGGGGTCGACCAACAGGGAGGCGTGGACGTCGGAGTTGACCGACGTTCCCTCGACCGGCCGCCCGGTCTGCCCGGTGGCCATGTCGAAGGTGAAGGTGTAGCTGCGCTGCCGCAGGCCACGGCCGCGCGAGAAGGTCATCCGCAGCATGTTCGGGTCGCCGTCGACGGGCGCCAGAACGGCCTGGAACGGGAGCTGGTCCTGGGCCGCGGTGATCGCGGCCCGCACGTCGGCGACCACTGCGGCCAGCGGGCGCGGCGTGCCGCCCAGCTCACGGTCGATCTCGGCGATCCGGTCGGCGGCGCCGGGGTGGGCGGCGAGCAGCTGCCGTTGCCGCTCGGCCAGGGCCGCCTCGAGACCCTCCACCGCCTCCTGGTGCCGCTGGGCCGACGCGCGCAGCTCGCGCGGCGGCACCGGGCTCGGGTCGTCGCTGATCGTCTCCACCGCGTCGGCGAGGGCCGCGCGGCGGTCCGCCCGGTAGGCGTTGAGGCCGCCGGCCACCGAGAACGCAGCGCCGATGCCGCCGGCGACCAGCGCGTTCGTGCTGGTCAGCAGCGAGGCTGTACCGGCGACGCCGAGACCGCTCACGATCGCCGGGGGGATCCGGGACATCAGGTACGGGCCGAGCCGGCGGATGCCGTGCACGTGGCGGTCGGCCAGCGCCGTGCCGATCTCGGTGACGATCCGCAGCGCCTCGGCCCGGTCCGCGCCGCGCGCGATCACGATGTCGATGCGGGGCTGGCGGAACGGGCGGTTGATGATCCGCACGTCGACGACGCGCCCGGCGGTGACCTCACCCTGCTGGACCCGCACCGGGATCCGGACGGCGCCCCGGCCACCGAACATGCCGCCGCGGAGCGCCTGCCGCATCGCCCGCTCGGCCTGGGCCACGGTGGAGGCCCGGCGGTTCCGGGCCGGCGCCGGCGGCTGGGCCGGCTCGCCCCGGTCGCCCGGGGTGACCCGGGCACGGACGCCCTGCGCGACCCGCGCGCCGTTGGCGAAGACGTCGACCAGGCGTTCGGCGACCGACCGGCGCTGCGAGCCGCGCATCGGCATGGCCTGTTCGATGTCGAACCGGCCGGGCTGGGCGTCCATTGCCGGCGGGGTGGCGTCGAAGGCCTTGCGGCGCTCCTTGAGCTCGCGTTCCTCGGCCAGCCGCCGGGCCGCGCCGATCACCTCGGCGACCGCCCGGGTGGCGCTGTTCGCCGCCGCGACGTCGTGGGCGTACGTCGGCTCCGGCCGGGCCGGCGGCGTGCCGGGCGGGACCGGGCCACGGATCTGGTTGCCGTGGTGGCGGCCCGAACCCCAGGAGAGCGACTCGGGCAGCACGTACCGCCGCAGGTTGACGGCGACGCTCGCCAGGCCGCGGCCGAGCAGCCGCTGCCGGGCCACGATCGTCTCCACCCGCTCGCGGACGGCGCGTTCCAGCTCCTCCGGGCGGGTGGTCAGCTCCTGCGGGACGTCCAGGGTGAGCCCGTCGCGGCCGGACGTGGAGCCGACCGCGTCCGGGTCGGCGGCACCGGTGACGATCCGGACCCGGATCGTGACGCCGGGCGCCCGGCGGATCCGCAGCCGGTACTCCGGGGTGGCGCCGCCGCGGTGCGAACCGGGCACCCGCACCCCGCGCAGTCCCTCGATCGCCGTGCCGACCCCGTCGCGCAGGTTCCGCATCACGCGGTGCACGACCCGCCGTGCCTCCGCGTGTGTGGCGTCGTCGGGCGCGTCGGTGGCACTCGGCGGCGACGTGTCGGTGGTGGACCAGCCGATCAGGTCCGGGTCGCCGGCCACGCCCCCGGCCAGGGCGGCGAGGCGCCGACGGCTGTCGGCGAGGCCGTCGCGCAGCGTGTCCGGGCTGACCCGCGGCTGGCTCAGCGCCGTCGCCATGGTCCGGTCGTGCGCGCGGTCGCCGCGGCGCAGCGCCGTTCGCCGGCTGGTCAGCGGCGTCACCACGGCGTCGTAGATCCCCCCGGTGATCGGCCGCAGTGCCCGGTTGACGGTGGTGAACGTCGCGGCGACCACTGTCGAGGCGACACCGCCGGCCAGCGGGCCGACGATCTCCAGCATCCGGTTGCGCAGGCCGACGGCCATCTCCGGCGGACGCTGCCGCTGCCGGTCGACCATCGCCTCCAGCGCCTCGGCGACCCGGCCATCGAGTTCGGCCCGCGCCCAGGAGGCCGGGGTGTCCGGCCGGGCCGCCAGCAGGTCGGGGCCGATCACCAGGTCGAAGTGCCGCCCGTTCAGGGACGGCCGGATGGTGAATTGGCCGGCGGTGCCCGGGACGACGCGGGCGGTGAACGAGGCGAGACCGGACGCGTGCCAGCCACGCGGCGTGACCCGGTACATGTCGTGGCCGTCGACGGGACTGGGCTCTACCCGTACCCCATGGAAGGTGTTCTCGGTGAAGAGACGTCGCGCGGCCGCCGCCGCGGGATTGGCCGCGTGCTCCACGCCGCGCCGCG
Organism: Actinoplanes sp. 13; assembly: GCF_056134165.1. Classification (NCBI taxonomy): domain Bacteria; kingdom Bacillati; phylum Actinomycetota; class Actinomycetes; order Micromonosporales; family Micromonosporaceae; genus Actinoplanes; species Actinoplanes sp. 13. The sequence goes on from NZ_JBVYOQ010000002.1 coordinate 172,575, forward strand.
TGTCCAGGAGGTCGCGGGTGTCCTGCGGCAGGTGCCGGCCCAACGCCTGCCGGCGCCGGTCCGCGCCCGCCTCGCCGTCGCGCAGACCGTTGTCGTCGATGAAACGCTGCAGGTCCGTCTCGGCCGCGGCGATCTCGGGACCGGTCTGCGCGGCCTGCTGCCGGGCCTGCAGAACCCGCAGATGCCCGGCCAGAGCGGCGTCGGTCGCGCGCCGCGGGTCGTCGACAGGATCGGGGGTACGACGTCCGGGCAGCAGCCGCCGGCGACCGCCCGCCTCGCCGAGTCCCAGACCCAGCGCGCGGGTCAGCAACCGGTCGAGCTCGGCGTCGGTGGCGTCGGCGACCTGGGCGGCGGAAAGTTCGACCAGCACGTCACGGCGGCTCGACCGGCTCACCCGGGTGCCCTCGGGGCCGAGCGGGGCGGTGCCGAACCGGATCGTCTGCGTCCGGCCCTCCGGAGTCCGCGCCCGCACGGCGTCGGGCTGCGGCTGACTCAGCGCGGCGACCTCACCGTTCGGGTCCGCCGAGCGCAACGCGGTCACCGCCCGGTCCAGGGCGGCGTTGACACGCGTCTGGTGCTGGTCCGGCGGACCGCGGCCGGCGCCGTAGTTGACCGGGTCGCCGTCGTCCGGCGGGGTGGTCCGGTCGCCGGGCTCGCTGGCGACCACGCTGCCGTCCGGGTCGATGGTCAGCCACTCGCCGCGATCGGTCCGCGACGGCAGGCGGTTGCGGCCCGGATCGGCGGGCGCGACCATCTCCGAGCCGTCCCGCCAGGCCCACACCATGTCGGTGGCGGCCCGCACCTGCCGGCCGGTCACCGCGGCGACGGTCGCGGCGCCCGGGCCGCCGGCGAGCCGGCACATCACCAGGCGGAGCGGGGTGTCCGGCGAGCCCAGGTCGATCCGGCCGTCCGCGGCGAGGGTGTTGAGCGCGGTCGCGAACTGCTCGGCGGTCAGCCGCAGGCCGCCGACCATCACGTGCCCGTCGCGCGAGGTGTGCGCGGCGATCGTGGTGTGGCCGGGGACCGGACGCAGCCGCTCCGGGTGCAGCGGCATGGCGGGGCCGGCGTGGAAGGCGAGGACACCGGCGGGGGTGACGCTGAGGCTGGCCGCCATCGCGGCGAGGGCCTCGGCGTCGGTCGCGGTGGGGAAGGCCGGCCCGGTCGGGCGGTCGGGCTGCTGCTGCTCCTGCTCTGCGGCAGGCTCCGGATCAGCCTCCGTCGCGGGCGGAGCAGCGGGGTCGGCCGTCGGGTCGGCCGTCGGGTCGGCTGCCGGGTCCGCTCCCGGCCCCGGCCAGCCCGCGTCGTCCAGGACGGCCTGGCCCTCGGGCGAGACCACCCACTGGTTGTCCCGCGCCCGGAACCGCGCCAGCAGCGTCTCGTTGCCGTCCCGGTCCAGCAGATAGATCTCGGCCCGGTTGGGGATCTCGTTCTCGGAGAGCTCGAACTCCGGCACGTCGTGCCGCGCGCTGCCGGTGAACCCGTTGCCGGTGAACGGCGCCGACTGGTCCACCGAGCCGCCGATCGCCGCCCGGTCCTCCGGTGTGGGCCCGCCGTACGGCGTCGACAACCGTCCCGGCTCCCGCAGCGAGAACCGCATCACCGCCACACCCGCGTCACCCGGCAGGTACGGCGGGCGCCCGTTACGGCCGACGTACCCGCTGTCGGTGTAGTCCAGCCGCAGCCCCTCGTACACGCCCTCCGGCGTGGTCAGCATCTGGGTGTCCACGTAACGCGAGGTGAACCCGCGGGCCCGGGCCGGGTCGAAGATGCCCGGGATCGGGTTGTTCGACAGATAGTTCCGCAACGTCTCGGCCGGCAGCGCCCGTTGCACCGGGACCCGCTCGGGCGTCTCCACGCCGTCCCGGATCGCGCGCAACTGCGCCACCTGCTCCGGCGTGAGGTTCCGCGGCGCGGTGCCGCGCAGCTCCCGGAACTGCTCCGGCGTCATCCCGGCCGGCAGCCGGTCGGCCAGCGAGTCCTCGAACGACGGCTGCCCGGCCAGGGCGCTGCGCGACCACGCCGGGCGCACCCGGCTGCCGTCGGCGAGCGTGACCGTGCCGTCCGGACCGGCGTTCAGCGGCGGCTGCGGGCCGACGGGCTCGGCGCCGGTGGATACGCTGCCCGGGTGACCGACGCCACCGACCTCTACGCCGCCGTTCTCGCCGACCCCTTCGACATGGACCTGCGGCTGCGTTACGCCGACGCTGTCGCCGGTTCCGACCCCGCCCACGCCGAGCTGATCCGCCTGCAGATCAGCCACGACCGGCTCGCGATCGCCGGACAGCCCGTCGACGACTCCGACGCCGTCCAGCGGCGGAAGGACCTCAGCTTCGACGTCGCCCGCCGCATCGGTGGCGACCTCGGCGGACTCGTCGACAACACGTACCTCCGGCGCGGCTTCGCCGAGATCCTGATCATGTCCGGGCCCGACTTCCTCGCCCGGGGCGCCGAACTCGGCGGGCGTGTCCCCTGGCGTGGCGCCATCCTGTCCGGCGTCGACGCCGCGGTCGCCGCCGACCTCGCGGCGAGTCCCCTCCTGGCCCGCCTGGCCGTCCTCGACCTCAGCGGCAACCGGCTCGGTGACACCGGGCTCAAGGCCCTGCTCGCGTCGCCGCACCTCAGCCGGGTCCGCTGGCTCGGTCTCAACAAGTGCCGGATCGACCGGGCCGGTGTCACCGCCCTCGGTGAGAACGCCGGCGCCGTCCTGCCCGAGCTGCGTTACCTCGGTTTCGACGACAACCGGATCCCGGTCACCCCGGTCCTGGCCGAGATCCCCGGCCAGGCGCGGAGCTGGGACGTCATCACCGAGTACGAGGTCGTCTGGCCGCAGCCCGGGATCAATCTCAACACCCGGTTCGGTCCGTTTCCCTGGCTGAGCGAGACCTTCGCCCGGTACGGCGCCCCCGACTACACCGCCGTCTGAGCCCGGGCCCGCGTCGCCGGTGACACCGCTGTCCGAGCCCTGGCCGCCGGCGATCGATCCGCCGGCCGGGTCGACGGTGGCGGGCGTCGCCGGTGCGGGGTCACCCGACGGGCGCGGCAGCGACCGGTTCGCCTCCGCGATGCGCAGCGCCTGGCTGCGGATGCTGGGCGCGATGTTGTACGAGTCCGGCGGCAGATCGCGGGCCTGCGCGCCGACCTGGTCCCGGCTGCGCTGATCCATCTGCCCGAGGACCGGTCCGGTGACTGCCGCGGACCCGAGCAGCCGCACCCGCCCGGCACCGGCCTGCGCACCGATGACGTCGACCTGGCGGTCGTCGCCGTCCGCGGTGCGTGGCCCGGTGATCGGCGTCGCCGGGCTGTTCGGATCGGTCACGGCCCCGAGCAGGTCACCGGGCCCGCCCACGTAGCCCGCGTCCTGGCCGATGGAGAGCACGACGTGGTCGTACGTCCCCTGGTCGCCGTTGGCGAACTCCACCCGGAACCGGCCGTCCGGCGTGGCCCGGACGCTGCGCATGGCCGACAGCCGCCGCTGGTTGCGGGCGAGCAGCTCCTCGGAGAACGCGCCGAGCTCCGGCACGGTGTTGCGGCGGTTGAACCCGCCCTGGTGGAAGAACGCGTACTCCTGCGCCAGCGCGGCCCGTTCCGGGGAGCCGGGCGCCGCGGCGTTGTGCCGGTCGATCAGGCCCCGGGTCTCGGCGGGCAGCTTCGGATCGGCGGCGGCCGGCACCGCGACGTCGGCGGTCCACTCCACCTCGCGGTCCGCACCCGGTCCAGCCTGCGCCTCACCGTCCGGGCCGGGCTGCCCGGAGGCCTGCTCGACGTCCCACGCGCCGGAGGCGGCCGACCCGAACACCAGGATCCGGTCGCCCGCGTCGTACGCGCCGGCCAGGTTCTGCCCCCCGAAGGCGAGCCGCGGCCGGTCCTGCCCGGGCTCGACGCCGGCGAGTGCGGCGGCGGCGTCGTCCGGCACCTGATCGGCCGGCCGCACGGTGCCGTCCGGGCCGGTGAAGACCGGGGCGCGTTCGAAGCGGTCGCCGGTGGGGGAGACGTAGCTGCCGTACGCGAGCGACGCCGGGTCGACACGGGTGCCGTCGCGGTCGGTGAAGGTGCCGTCGGCGTGGCGGGTGACGCTCTGGTCCGTACCGGCAAGTGTGTAGTCACCCGGCGGGAGGGCACCCAGGGTGACCTCCGTGCCGTCGGCGTTGATCGCCGTCGGCGGCGCGCCGGGATTGACGCTCCAGCCGGTGTCAGGATCGGTCACGCGCGGGTCGGTGAGGCGCCCGCTCGGATCGGCGAACAGCGGCAGTCGCAACCCCGCCCGGTCCGTCATGGCCAGGTTGACCGCCGCCGAGGCGGGAAGATCCTCGACGTCCACCACGGCGCCGTCCGGATCCCGGTAGACCGCCGAGCGGCTGATCGTGTTGTCGTTCGCGTCGGTGTAGACGGCGAGCGGCACGGCCCGCGGGTCGATCGACTGACCTTCACCGTCGGTGAGCCTGCCGTCATCGTCCACGGTGATCACGAGCCCGTCGCCGCTGCCCCGACGGTAGGTGCCGGCCGGCGGCGAGGCCAGCTCGTTGCCGTCCTGGTCACGGAACGTGGGCGGCACTGTGCAGTCGGCCGTGTACCCGCTCTCCGGATCGACGAAGACGCCGGTCGCGACGGACGGCGTGGAGGCCACCCGCGCCGGTCCGGGACCCGCGGTGATGTCCACGGTGGCGGTGTAGATCGTCCGGCCGCCGACGGTGAGCCGGTAGTTCGCGCCGTCCGGCCAGGTCAGATCGCCGTCCGGGCGGGCTTCCAGCCCGGTGACCCGGCCGTGGTAGGCCGGCATGCCGGCGGTGGCGCGCCCGGCGTCGACCGCCGAGGTGAAGACGCTGGAAGGGGTGAAATCGGTGCCGCTGTCGGCCAGGTCGCTGGTCTGGAACGGCATGCCGGGCAGATGGAACTCGCTCGGCACCTGCCCCAGCATCAGCTCGCCGCGCTGCGACCACGGCTGCGGCTGATCGCCGATCGCCAACACCGGCGGCAGATCACCATCGGTCTCGGTGTGCGGCGTGGCCCCCATCGTCGCGAACGACAGCGAGGCGGCCCACCCGTTGCCGACGATGATCCGGTCGAAGACCGGCCGCTCACCCGCGTCCAGCCGCCGGTCGATCTCCGCGGTGAGCTCCCGGTCGAGCGCGTCGCGGCGGGCCGCGGCCTCGGCGGCCCAGGCGCGAGCGGCGGCGCGCATCTCGCTGCGTGCGGCGCGAATCTCCTGGAGGGCGGCCCGGGCCTCGGACGATGCGAGGGTACGAGCCAGAGCTTCCGCCTCCGGCGAGGTGGCACCGAGTCTCGCGTCGACCTCGGCCCTGCGCGCCGCCGACGCGTCCGGGCCGACCATCGGCCGGCTGGTGTCGTTGCGGTGCACCGTGGCGTCCGGATCGAGCAGGCCCATGCTCGCCGCCAGGCCCACGACGTCCGCCCGCAACTGGGCGGCGCGCTCGGTGTCGCGCCTGGTCTCGCTCTCGGTGTCGCCGTCGGTGGCACCAGCGCTGTCCGCGTCTCCACGGGCGCTGCTCTCCGCGTCGATCAGGTCGCGCAGGACCAGCTGCAGCTCGGCCACCCGGCCGTGGTCGCGCTCACCCAGCGTGAGCGGGGCGGCCGGGTCCACCCGCGTCGGATCGCTCCGGTCGGCCTGCAGGAAGCCGCCCTCGACCAGCGCCGGCGTGGCGTCGGTGCGGCGGCCGCCGGCCCGCTGCCGTGCACCCTCGGCCAGCTCGGCCACCGCGCTGACCACCGCCCGGCGAATCATGTCCGGGTCGGCACCGGTGGAGACCCGCACGGTCGCCGTGTTCGCCGCGGCGTCGATCACGGCCACCGGGGCGACGTCCGGCGCGATCGCCGGCTCGGCGCTGAACCGGATCCGGTACTCGACGGCCCCGTCCCCGTCCCCGTCCGGGATCGTCACGACCATGGTGTCCGGGCGGCCCGGATCCACCTGGACCCCGGGCCCGGAGGCGGCCGCCAGCCCGACGCCGACGGCCTGCTCGGTGCGGCCGGTGTCGGGTTCGAGGGCGGCCCCGCCGAACGTCGTGCCGGCGGCCGCGCGCCGCGCCGCCTCCGGACTCAGCGCGGCCCGGTCGCCCTCGCCGTCCTGCTCGCCCTCGCCGTCCTGCTCGCCCTCCCCGGCGTTGTCGTCGCTCTCGCCGAAGGACGCCGGGTCGTCGTTCCCGCTGTCCTGCTGATCCTTGCCGCCCTGATCGGTTTCGGTCAGTCCAGCGGGATCTCCGTCCGTTCCTGAACCAGTTCCGTCACGTCCGTCAACGGCACCTCCGCCGCGTAGATCCCGCGCTCCAGCGTCGGCGTCAGACCCAGGGCTGCCGCCCGTTCCGCGCCCATCAGCGGAGTCGACAGCAGGATCCGATCCGTCCCGATCCGCCGCTCGACCGGGCACCGCATCCCCTGCCACAGCGCCCACGTCCGAAGCCGGAAGAGCTCCTCCAACTCCCGTTCCGGCACGAAGATCCAGTCCTCCGCCCCATCGTCCCGCTCGTACCGGGCGGGCGCCGGCTCCCCGGGCTCCAGATTCACCAGCACCGTCCCCGGCGGATCCGACGTCTCCCAGGCCCGCCGGACCCGCCCCCTCCATCTGATCCACAGACCATCCGGAAGTTCCGTCGCCGTCATGCCGTACCCCTGGTTCTCTCGTCTCGCGGCCCGCGACCCCGTCCGGGGCGCCGGAGAGGCCGCGCAGCCGTGCGGCGCGTTCCTCCCGTGCCCTCCGATTGTTCTCGCCGGCTCCGTCGAGGTCGGCTTCGGCCCGCGCCGCCAGGAAACTGGCCGGGCTGTGCACCCGCACCGTGACGGTCTCACCGGTCCGGGTGTCCCGCCACGAGGTCTCCAGCCCACCCGGGCCGTCCTCGGACATCCAGCCGTTCCGGACGCCGACCGGCTCCAGACCCCGCTCGGCCATCGCGTCGGCGAACCGGTCCATGTGACCGGCGAAGTCATTGCCGGCGGTCAGGATGACCGACGGGGGAGTGCCGTTCGCCGGTATCGCGTTGCCGACCGACTCCGCGGCGGCGGTTACTCGAGCCCCAACTCCTTGCGTCCCCCCGGCAGTTCCAGGATCGCCGCGTCGCAGATCGCCGTGATCTCCTCCTCGGTCGGCAGCGGCACTCCGTTGACCCGCAGAGAGATCTCCTCCGCCGTCGCCCGGTCGACCACTTCCTTGCGCATGCAGTTGTCCTGGCTCCGCAGGAACTGACTCACGTCGTTCCCCACGTAGATCCACCGCTTCCGCTTCGGAGCCCAGGCGACCGCCCTCATGTACGCGGTCCACGGCTGCATGATCGCGAGACCCGTCGCCTCCGTCGCCGTGTCCGTCGGGTACGAGGCGTAGAAGGTCGTCTGCTTCTCCTCCGGGGTGTTCCGGAAGCCCGTCCGCCTCCCGAGCGTCGTCGTCGGCCGTCCGTACGCCCGGATCAGGCTGGCCTGCCACCGCTGGGCGTCCCGCTTCGCCATCCCGGCCCGGATCATCCCCCACAACTCCGGTTCCGCCGGCAGGGTCAACCCCATCCCCGCCGCGATCCGCTCCGCTGCCGGCCGGTCGATCGGCTGCACCGCTCTGGCCGGATCCAGCTGCTCCAGCGGCACCGGCGTCGTCCGGCCCGCCCGGCTGAGAGCCGAGTACATCCCCCGCCGGTTGTGCTCCCACTCCGGACGGGTCAGCTCCCAGCTGATCGGCCCGGTCCCCACCCCTGACACGATGATCCCGGCCGGGCTCACCGGTGGCGCCGTCGTCTGGATCACCCAGTAGGTAAGCGCGTCCGTCGTCATCGAAGCCCACTCCAAATTCGCCCGCGCCCGGGAGATCCTCCGCGTGCAGGCCATGATTGTTGATCAGGTCCGCGATGTTGTTCTCGGGACCGTAGAGCTGCGGCGAGGCCTCCGCCCAGGCTTGCGTACCGTCCCTGGTGATCCAACGAGCGAAGGTGCGGTCCCGCGGCTCGCCCAGGCCGGTGGTGTCCGGCAGCGAGCCGAGGAGGTCCTGGTTGATCCGCAGGATCTGGAAGAACGCATCGATCCGGTGCAGGCCGGCGCCCTGGACCTCGGCGCGTACGTCCTCGTACAACTCGTGGGTCCGGTGGCCCAGGGCGTACGACTCGGGCGTCGGGACCTGCAGCTCGAACCGCTGCCCGGACGGATCGGTCAGGATCACGCTGGCGCCGAGGTACCGGCTGCCGGGCACCCAGCTCTGGTTCAGTTGGTCGCCGCGTTCGGTGTCCGGCTGCTGCCCGCTCGTCTCCGCGAGACGTGCCAGCGCCTGGTTGACCATGGAGCCGTAGCCGGTGGTGGGCAGCTGGAGCGAGAAGCGCACCAGGTCATCGGTTTTCGCGAGGAACTCGAGCGGGTCGCTGGTGCCGTCCGACGTACCGATCTGATCGAGGAACTTGCGGGCCAGCGAGCCCAGCTTCTTCACCCGGTGCTCGACGCTGACCATGTCGACGGCCGGCGAGCCGTCCGGCAGCGTCACCGAACCGTCCGCACGGCCCCGCAACTCGGCGACGGTGTCCTGCAGGTCAGCCAGAATCCGGTCGGCGGCGACCTGGGCATCGGCCAGCACCGCGATGAACAGCTCCCGCCGGGCGTCGCCCAGGTCCCGGATAGCTAGTTCCTCGAGCTCGGCGTTGGTCAGTTTGCCCTTCGGCGGATCCGTACCCGGCGAAGGCTCACTGTCGCTGCTGCTCGCACCGTCGTCGTCCGGCGCGCCGAACGCGACCGGGTCGCTGTCGGTGTCGGCCTCGCCGGGCACCGCCGCGCCGCCGTCGTCCAGGTTCGGGTCGTCGTCCGGGCCGAGGTCACCGAAGGAGACCGGATCGTCGTCGTCCGGATCGGTGTCGTCGTCGGTGTCCGGGTCGGTCTCGGGCATCGTCGTGGTGTCGGCCGGTGGCGTGATCCGGCCGCGTTCCACGTCCACGGGCGCCTCCGAGCGGGCGGCCGTGGCGTCGGCGCGCTCCTGCCGGAGGTCACGGTTGCCGTCGTCGGCAGCGGCGAGCTGGTCGGCGGCGCGGCCGGCCACGAAACTCGCCGGGGTGTGCACCGCCACCGTGACCCGCCGGCCGTTCCCGTCCTGCCAGGTGACCTGGTAACCGCCGGGACCGTCCGGGTCGGCCCATCCGTCGGTCTCTGTCTCGGTGTCGATCGAGAATCCGGCGCCGAGCAGAAGGTTGTTCAGGTGGGCGCGGTTTTCCGCGTAGTCGTTCGAGGCCAGGATGATCTGCGGGGGATCGCCTGGAGTGACGATCGCGCCCTCGATCGTCGACGCGAGAGCCCTTACCTCGGCGGCCGCGTCGCGCTCGGCAGCTTCGCGATCGCCTCGTCGCAGATCCTGGTTATCTCCTCCTCGGTCGGCAGCGGGACCTTGTTCACCCGCAGGGAGATCTGTTCCGCTGTCGCTCGGTCGACCACTTCCTTGCGCATGCTGTTGTACGGGTCCCTCAGGAACGACCCCACTGCCTTCGCCGCGTACACCCACCGTTCCCGTTTGGGCGCCCAGGCCACCGCCCTCATGTAGCCGCCCGTCGACGGCTGAATGATCGCCACTCCGGTCGGCTCCGTCGCCGTGTCCGTCGGGTACGACGCGTAGAACGTCGTCTCCCGCTCTTCCTGGTCCGGTTCCGGATCGAACGGGGCCCTCAGCCCCAGTGACGTGTGCGGGCGGCCGTACATCCGGATCAGGCTCGCCTGCCACCTCTGGCTGTCCCGGCTCGCGATCCCCGCTTGCAGGATCGCCCACAGCCCGGGTTCCTCCGGCAGGGTCAGACCCAGCTCCGCCGCGATCCGCGTCGCTGTCGGCCGGTCGACCATCTGCACCGGATCCTTCGGGTTCAGCCGTTCCGGCGGGGTCAGGACGTCCCGGCCCTCCCGCGTGATCATCACGTACACCCCCGGGCGGTTGTACTCCCACTCCGGCTTGGTCTTGTCCCAGATGATCGGGCCGGTCCCCAGGCCGGCCACCACGATCCCCTGCGGTGTCCCCGGCCTGGGCATCAGTCCCCAGTACACCCAGTACCTCAGGCCGTCCCGCATCATCCTCGACAACGAACTCTCCGTCACGGAACTCCACTCCCAGGTGTCGCCAGTCCGGGCCCTGCTCCGGGTCGTGCGGATCCGGCAGGTCCTGCTCGGTCAAACCGAAGCGGTTGGCCAGGTCGGCGAAGGTACGGCCCCGCTCCCTGAGTTCATCCAGCGCTTCGGTCCAAGCATCCCTGCCCTCGTTGGAGTTGATCCACCGGGCCAGGGTTCGAGGCCGTGGACTGCCCAGACCAGCGGTGTCCGGCGACTCCGACAGCGCTTGGTTCTCTCGGAGGATCTCGAGGAACGCCCGCAGCCGCTGATACCCGTTTCCAGACGTCTGGGCACGAACGACCTCGTAGAACCCGTGGGTCTCGTTCCCGACCGCGTACGAAAGCGGTGTCGGGAACTGCACCTCGAACCGCTGGGCGGTGGGGTCGGTCAGGATGACGCTGGCGCCGTGGTAGCGGTTGCCCGGTGACCAGCTGTGCGTCAGCCGGTCGGGACGGGTTTCCCCGTCGACGACCCGCTCGCCCCGAACGTGCCCGCGCTCGGCGAGCAGAGCAAGCGCCCGGTTCGTGAGGGTGTCGTAACCATCCGGCGGAAGTTGGAGGGAGAACCGCACCAGGTCGTCGTTGCCGTTGAGGAACCCGACCGCGTCGCCGCGCGCGACGTCGCCGCTGCGCACCGCGTCGAGGTACTTGCGAGCCAGCGAGCCCAGCGTCTTGACCCGGTTCTTGGTGCTGACCGGTCGAATGTCGTCCCGGCCGGTCTCCTGCCGGAGTTGGGCCGCCACCGCCTCGAGATCCTGAAGGATGCGATCGGCGGTGTCCTGTGCGTCCGCCAGCATCGATTCGAACAGCTGACGCTCGGCTGGTGTCAGGTCGGCGATCGCCTGGCGTTCCAAGGCGTCGTTGTCGATCGGTGGCAGATCCGAGGAGGACGGCGCATCCAGGACAGGGTCGGCGTTGGGGTCGGTCTCAGCGTCGGACGTCGTCTCGGAGTCGGTTGCGGTCTCGGCGTCAACGTCCGACTCATCGTCGAAGTCACCGAACGCGACTACGTCCTCGTTTTCCGGTTCCGGGTCGATCGACGTGGTCGCCGGCGCGGGCGGGCGCACCGTCGGGGTGAGCGTCGGGCTGGTGTTCGTGTTCGGAGCACCGTTGGTTTGGACGGCGGGCGGCGGGATGGTCGTGGTGTTCGCCGTCGGCGCGGTGGCGACGCTGCCGGTCAGCGTGACATCGCTGTCCTCGGCCGTCTCCGAGTCCGTCGTAGTGTCGGCCCCACCCGCAGTCTGCGTGTCCGTGCCGACTTCGGAGCCACTCGTCGCCTCCGCGTTCGTGTCGGAGCCGCTCGTGATCTCCGAGTCGGTATCAGTGGTGGTGGTCGCGTCCGTGCTCGTCGGACCGGGCGTCGACTGCGATGCGGTCGTCGAGCTTTCCGAGCGGCTGCCGGTCGCGGTGCTCGTGCTGCTGGTGGTTGACGTCGAGGTGGTGGACGACGTCGAGGTGGTCGATGGCGAACTCGTCGCGGTGGTCGACGGGCCGGCCGGACCCGGCGTGGTCGGTCCGGGCACAGACATGCCGCCCGGGGTGCCAGGGGTGACGGTGACACCGGGTCCACCCTGCGCCGTCGCGGTGGAGCTGTCGCGTCCCGCACCGTTGGTGCTGCCGTCGGTGTCGGCGGTGACGCCGAGCCCGTCGGCGGTCGGCCCGGAGCCCGGAGTGGTGGTCGACCCCCCGTTGAGGATGTCGGCGATGCTGCTCTGGCCGGTGACCGGAACTTCGGTGGCCGGCTGCGAGGGATCGGTGTCGGCCTGCGCGGCACTCGAGTCCGTCCCGGTGCCGGCCGCCGTGGAATCAGAGGCGTTGGCAGTGGGCTCCGTCGTGCCCTGCTGCCGGTCCCCGGACTCCTGACTTCCGGTCTCCGCGGATGACTGGGTCGGCTCCGAGCCGGTCTCCTGGCCGCCGGCCGACGAGTCCTGGCCGCCCGGGGTTCCCGACTCGGGGCTGCTGCCGCCTCCCGACTGCCCCGAACCGGACCGATCGCCCGAGCCGGACTGCGAGCCGCCGGTCTGCGAGCCACCGGATTGCGAGCCGCCGGTCTGCGAGCCACCGGTCTGCGGGCCACCGGACTGCGGGCCTCCGGTCTGCGAGCCGGGCGCCTGATTCTGTGTGACCACCGGCGCCTGCTGATTGCCGGTCTGCGCCTGAGACCCGGTCTGGCTCTCCGACCCACCCTGCCCTTGAGAGCCGCCTTGGCCTTGGGACCCGCCCTGACCCTGGGATCCAGGCTGGGTCTGAGACCCGGACTGGCCCTCGGACCCTGGTTGGCCCTGCGTCGCCGGCTGGTTCTGGGACCCGGGCTGGTTCTGGTTGCCCGTCTCACCCTCGTTGCCGGTCTGCGTCTGCGACTCGCTGCCGCCACGCTCCTCGGATCCGCCGCGCTCTTCGCTGCCGCCCCGTTCTTCGGATCCGCCCCTCTCCTCGCTGCCACCCCGCTCCTCGGATCCGCCGCGTTCTTCGGATCCGTCCGGGTTCAGGCTCGGGTTCTGGCTCGGATCGGTCAGCCCCAGCCGATTGCCCAGGGCCTGATCCGCCCGGGTGGAGATCGCCTCCACACCTTCGTGCACCCGCCCGGTGAAACCGCCGGAGAGCGCCGACCCGCCGAGCCCCTCCAGCGTCGGCAGCTGCCCCACCGCCGCCGACCCGGCGACCTCGCCGCCGACCTCGACGGCCGCGTCGTTGCCGGCCCGCTTGAGCGCGTCGCCTGCTTTCTGTCCCAGCGAGCGCGGGTTCGGCGTACCGCCGGGGGTGATGTCCGGGCGCCCGCCGGGGGTGATGTCCGGGCGTCCGCCGCGGCCCAGCTTGTTGAGGCCCCGGCCGGTGAGGCCGGCGCCGACGCCGCCGGCGAAGCCCGCCCACGCCGATGTGCCGACCTGGCCGAGGTCGATGTCCGTGGGGTCCTTGCCGGCGTCCTGCAGGGCGCCGGCCTGCGCTGCGGCGTTCGTCGCGGCTTCCTCGGCGCCCTCCTGCACGCCTTCCACGCCGAGCTTGAACAGCGCCTTGTCGCGGATTCCGCCGGCCGCCTGCCGGCCGCCGGCCCGCAGGCCCGGAGCGGCACCGCGGCGGATCGTGGTGGCGGCGATCCGGCGCAGGCCGAGCGCGGCCACCTTGGAGCGCAGCGCGGCCATGATGCGGTTGATGGCGAGGCGGCGCAGCGCGACCGAGGCGGCCATGCCGGCGGTGGAGCCGCCGCCGGTGAGCGGCAGGAGCACGGCGTAAACGATCAGCTCGACGAGGAGCATGATGATTTCGATGACGATCTCGTACTTGGACTGCGAGATCTGCAGTCCTGTCTGGAACGTCGTGTCGTACATCATCCGGACGCTCTCGTAGAGCGATCCGATCGGCGAGTCGGGACCGGCCGCGAGCGTCGACCAGGTGCGCTGGAACGCCTCCGGGGTGCCGTCGCCGGCCCAGCTCCGCATCACCTGTTCGGCGCCGGCGTTCGCCTCCTCGTGGATGCGGGCGATCTGCTCACCGAACTGGGTCCAGGCCTCGGCGAGCTCCCAGACCTTGTCCTCGTCGCCTTCCGGCCAGCTCTGACCGGTGAACAGCACCGAAACGGCGTCGCGGATGGGCTCCGGCCAGCTGTCGATCTCTTCGATCAGCCAGTCAAGGCTCAATCCCATCCGGCGGGCCTCAGTCCAGCTTCAGGTCGTCGGCGCTCTCGACGTCGGTCTTGGTGAACATCGCCATCGCGGTCTCCGCGTCGACACCGAGGTCCTTGACCAGATCACCGACCTGCTTGCCCTGCTCGATGAAGCCGGCCATCAGCTTCTGGTGGGCGGCGTCGAACTCCGTGCCGGTGTCGTCGGTGCCGGCCGGCTTCGCCGCGACCAGGTCGTTGATCCGGGCGGCGGCGTTGGCGAGCTCGGTGAACTTGGCGGCCAGCTCCGTGCCGCTGGCCTTGATGTCGGCGGTGCCGGCGACCACTCCGCGAGGGTCGTACCAAAGGTTGTTGCTCATGGCGACCCCCTAGAAGTCGGTGATGTCGCGGCGGGCGGCGTACTTGTCGAGGTCGATGTTGGTGAACCGGTCGACGTCGAACTCACGCGGCAGGTACTTCTCGAGGATTGTACGAGAATCCTGCTCGACCTTGTCGACCGCGCGCTGATAGGCCTCGATGATCTGGCGGGCCAGCGCGCCGGCGTTGGGGGAGCGGTAGATCCGCGGGTCGAGGTCGAGCTGCACCAGGCGGCCCCGGGCGTCGACAGTGGTCACCACGAAGCCGTCTTCCGACTTCGTGCTGACGTTGAGCTCCTCGAGCTTGCGTTTCATCTCGGCGGCGTTGCCCAGCAGCTTGTGGGCGTCCTCCATCAACGACTCGAGACGCTGCCGGGATTCTGCGACCGGATCCATGTCTCCCCCGTTACCTCGGCTCCCCGTCGAGACGCGCGTACGCGTATCGCCATCCGACGATAGTCAATGTCGGCACGCGACGATGTCCCGCCCCGCGGCGAGGCGCCCGACAGTACTACCATCGCGGCGACCGGTACGGCAGAGGGAGGCGATGTGCGGCGCGGGATCTCGCTGCTCCGACGGCTGTCCGCCGTGTCGTTGGTGACGGCTCTCGGCGGCGCGCTCGTCCCGGGCGTCGCATCCGCGACACCGGAGGGAGTCCCTGCCGCCCTGCGGCCGCCGGCGAACCGGGACTGCGCCGACCCCGGCGAGCGGATCGCCGACCTGCCCTGGCACCAGAGCAGCCTGGACCCGCGGCAGGTGGCGCCGCTCGCGAGCGGTGAGGGCGTGACCGTCGCCGTGATCGACTCCGGGGTGGACAGCCGGCACCCGCAGCTCGCCGGCCGGGTCCGCCCGGGGCGGGACCTGCTGTTTCCCGGTGGCGGCGCGGGCGACTTCGACTGCATCGGGCACGGCACCGCGGTGGCCAGCATCATCGCCGGCGGCGGTGAGGAGGGCGTGGCCTTCCGCGGCTACGCGCCCCAGGTGAAGATCGTGCCGGTGGTCGTCAGCGAGAAGGGCGCCGAGGAGGGGCTGGGCGAGCCGGGCACCGCGGCCGGATTCGCGGAGGGGATCCGCTTCGCCGTCCGGGCCCGGGCCAAGGTGATCAACATCTCGCTGGTGCTGTACGACGACGTGCAGGTCGTGGAGAGCGCGATCAAGGAGGCCGTCGACGCCGGTGTGGTGGTCGTGGCCGCGGTCGGCAACATCGACCCGAAGGCTCCGCCGGGCCGCACGCCGTACCCGGCGGCCTACCCGGGCGTGATCGGGGTCGGCGCGGTGGACCAGAGCGGCGCGAAGGCCGGGGTGTCGCCGGTCGGGCCCTGGGTGGACCTGGTGGCGCCCGGTGACCAGGTGATCGCCGCGGCGCGCGCCTCGGGGTACGCGAGGTACACCGGCACCAGTTTCGCCGCGCCGTTCGTCAGCGCCGCTGCGGCGCTGGTTCTGTCCCGGGAGCCGGACCTGCCGGCCGACCAGGTCGCGAGGCGCCTGTTCGCCACGGCGGACCCCAGCCTGGGTGGCGCGCCGGTCCGGGTTCCGGCCAACGGCACGGGGTACGGCTTCGGCGTCGTCCAGCCGGTCCGCGCGGTCGTGGAGCGCCCGGTCGAGGAGAAGCCCGGCAAACCGCAGGCACTGAGCGCTTATGTGCCGCCGGAGACCGACCCGGTCCGGGCAGCTCAGGTGCGCTGGGCGCTGATCACGGCGCTGGTGGTGCTCGCCGTGGCGGCCGCCGCCGGGATGGCCGGCATCGCGATGCCCCGCGGTCGTCGCCGGGCCTGGCGACCGGGTCGTGCCCCGGCTCCGGCGCCGCGCACCCAGGCTGAGGGCAATCGCCGCCTCTTCGACGACCTGGACGACGACTGACGTCCCACCCCTGACCGCGGCACAGCCCTGGTCACAGCACGGCGCGCGGCCTTGCTCAGCATGCGCAAAATCCGCACAGCGCGCGGAAATCGCGGGAGGCGCGAAAACACGTCGGGCCCGCGGCCTGTCGTGAAGACGACATGCCACGGGCCCCGAGACGACGATCGCCGCTCGGCGGCGGCGATGTCGATGTGCGACCGAGGTCCGCCGATCAGCCCGGGAACATCTTGGCGGCGGCCGAGTCGGCCTCCTGCATGCGCGAGCCGGCGGAGCTGAGCGCTCCCTTGAGCCGCTCCAGCAACTGCACGATCTCCTTCGCGTTCTCCTGCCACTTGGTCTTCTGCGCCAGGTACGCCTGCTGCGAGTCGGCGGTCCAGTCGGTCTCCAGCGGGCGCAGCTTGCTCTCGATGTCGGCCAGCTCCGAGTTCATGAAGCTGACGAACGAGTTGATGTTGCCCGCGGCGTTCTCGATCGAGCCGTAGGTATAGGTAATGCCGCCGTAGCCGTCGCTCATTCTTGTCTCCTTGTGCTCTGCGGTCAGTGCCGGTGGTGGGGCTCGGTCAGGAGCCGCCGAGGGCGGACAGGATGCTCGAGACCTCGCGCTCGGCCTCTTCGTCCGCGTGGGCGAACTGGTGGCTCGAGCTCGTGATGCCGTTGGAGACGCTGTGCAGCGCATCGGTGATGTTGGTGAGCTTCTGCTGCATGGCGACCCTGGTCTGCTCGAACGCGGTGGCCGCCGAGCCCTTGAAGCCGGCCGGCAGCTCGTCGAGCTGGCCCATCAGCCGGGCGAGGCTCGCGGTGATGTTCTCCGCGGTCTGGTCCGCGTCCTTCGCTGCCGCCAGCAGCTGATCAGTTACCGCATTGACTTTGTCAGCCAAGGTCATCCACCCGTTTCGGTCGGTCTCCGGCTCGGCGCCGCGGCAACCGGCCGGAGTGATGGTCTTCTACCTTCAGGCATCGAACTTACCGGACACCGCAAAGCCCTGGGGACCCTCCGACCTCCACAGTGGTGAAGCGGGGATGACGAAGGCGGACCGCGGGCGGCGGCGGCCCCGCGGGGGACGGCGGGGAAGGCCCCGGGGCGAGTAGTCTGACGGCTCGCACCAAGGCCAGAGGCGGCCCTGTTGTAGTGTCGCCTGACGATTCCTCGACCCCCTCCCGGAGCCATGGCACGCACCGTTATCGTCTCGTCCGACCGCCCGGGTGCCGTCCCGACCGTTCGTGAGGCACTCGAGGTCACCGCCGACGGCGGGACCATCTCGCTCGCCCCCGGGGAATACCGGGAGGCGCTCGTCCTCCGTGGTCGCGACGTGACCCTGTCGGCCGCTGACGGCCCGGGCACCGTCGTGCTCAGCTCCGACTCTTCCGAGCCGGTGCTGCGGGTCGAGTCCGGCACGGTGTCGCTCGCCGACGTGACCGTGCGCGGGGGCTACGGCGCAGCCATCGCGGTGGACGGTGGCGAGATCCGGGTGACCGACTGCGAGCTGTCCGCTCAGTACGGGGTGGCCGTCCAGGTCGCCCAGGGCGCCCGGCTGGCGCTCGACGCCACGAAGATCACCGGCTCGCAGTACGGACTGTCCCTGGAGGGCTGCTCCGGCACCGTCAAGGGCTGCACCATCGAGGAGATCGGCGGCGACGGCATCATCGTCAGCCTCGGCGCCGACCCGGAGATCACCGACACCACGGTGCGCAACTGCGGCAACCGCGGCATCTACATCTACCAGTACGGCAAGCCCACCATCGCCAACTGCGAGGTGATCGGCACCCGCGGGATCGGCATCGCGATCGCGCACGGCAGCAGCCCGACGATCCGCGGCACGGCCGTCCGCGACACCGACGACTTCGGCATCTCGGCCGGCCCCGGCTGCGGCGGCGTGCTCGACGGCTGCAAGGTCGACTCGGCCGGCATGTCGATCGATCCGGAGGCCACTCTGGAGATCATCGAGGCCCCGGTGACCGCCCGCGTCGGTGTCGGCGCCGACAGCAGTGGTGGTGGCGCGGAGCAGGTCGAGCAGCTCCTCGCCGAGATGGACAGTCTGATCGGCCTGGCCGAGGTGAAGGCCGAGGTGCGCAGCCTGATCGACGAGATGCAGGTCAGCGAGTGGCGCCGGCTCGCCGGTCTGGGCAGCTCCAGCGTCAGCCGCCACCTGATCTTCGCCGGCGCCCCGGGTACAGGTAAGACCACCGTCGCCCGTCTCTACGGCAAGCTGCTGTTCGCGCTCGGCGTGCTGCCGAAGGACACCCTCAAGGAGGTGTCGCGCCGCGACCTCGTCGGGCAGTACATCGGTCACACCGCTGAGAAGACCGCGGGCGTCTTCAACGAGGCGCTCGGCGGCGTGCTCTTCATCGACGAGGCGTACACCCTGTCCCGCTCCGCCGGCGCCGGCGCGGACTTCGGCCAGGAGTCCATCGACATGCTGGTCAAGCTGATGGAGGACCACCGCGACGAGGTGGCCGTGATCGCCGCCGGCTACACCGCCGACATGCAGGACTTCCTGGCCGCCAACGCCGGTCTGGCGTCCCGGTTCACCCGGACCATCGAGTTCAACAGCTACTCCGCGGAGGAGCTGGGCGAGATCACCGTCCGGATCGCCGAGGCCGACTCGTACATGTTGTCGCCCGAGGTGCGCGGCGTGCTGGTGCAGCACTTCACCACCGTCGACCGCGGTCCCAACTTCGGTAACGCCCGCGAGGCCCGGACCCTGTTCGAGGGCGTCCGCAAGTTCCAGGCGCAGCGGCTGCGGGCGCTGGGCCGGATGCCGAGCATGGAGGATCTACGGACGATCGCGGTGCCGGACGTGCTGGCCGCGATTCAGGCGCGCTGACATGAGCTTCACGTCTCCGGTTTCGCGCCGCGTGCTGCCCGGAACCAGCGGCGCCGCTGTGCGGGACCGTGTGGACGAGGGCCGGAAAGGCATGCCCATGGAAGGCACCGCATGACCGCCCCGCAGGCGCCCGAGCCCGAGTGGCAGCGGCAGCAGGCGGCCGCGCGCGGCTCCGCCCGGGTTCCGGTGCCGCAGGCCGACCAGCAGGGCCAGGCGGTCCGCCGGCCGGACGCCCGAGCCCAGGTCCCCACGCAGTACGCGCCTCGCGTCGAGCAGCAGCGGGCCTACGCCGGCGCCGCGGCGAACACGGCCGGCGCCGAGGCGGCCCGGCAGGCCGCCCGCGCCGCCGCGGGCGCACGGGCAGCTGTCGCAGCCGCCGGCGTGGGTGCCGGCGCCGCCGGCGCCGCGACCGGTGCGCCCCGCGCGGCGTCGTCCTCGTCGGGCCCGCACGGCCCGGCCGGCGATCCGGCCGGATATGCCCGGCCGGAGACTCCGGGCGGCCGCCGGCTGGGCCTGGCCCAGGTGCTGTCCTGGCAGGTCGCCATCGTCGCGGTGCTGGTGACGTGGGGCCGCCACCCGGCGGTGACCGCGACCGCCGCCGTGGTGGCCGCGGGCTGCCTGGTGGTGACCGGCCTGCCGTTCCGCGGCGTGTGGCTCTATCAGTGGCTCGGCATGCGCCTGCGATATTCGTGGCGCACCCGCAAGCAGCCCGGTGCGGGCGCCCTCGACGATCCCCGGCTCGCCCTGCTGCGCCAGTTGCAGCCGTCGATGGTGCTCGGCGAGCTGCAGGTCGACGGTCAGGCGGTCGCGACGATCGCCCACCCCAGCGGCATCACCGCGGTGCTCGAGCTGGCGCCCGGCAACCACACCTTGTTCGGCGCGGAGTCCCGCCGGCTGCCCGACCTGGTGTCGCTGCTGCCGGTCGGCGAGCCCGACCTGCCGCCGGTGGTGGTGCAGTCGCTGATCCGGGCCGAGGCGGTCACCCCGTGGCCCGGAGCCGGCGCCGCCTTCGACTCGTACCGGCTGCTCACCGACGGTGAGGTGCCCGCCGAGCGGCAGGGCTGGCTCGCTGTCCAGGTGCGCCGGACCCCGGAGGCCTGTTACGACGAGAACCTGCGTCCCGCCCTGCTGAACGCGGTGCAGCGCGCCCGTCGCCGGCTGCGCCAGGACAAGCTGCCCAACCGCCTGCTCGGCCCGGAGGAGCTGCTGGTCGCCGCGGCCGCCCTGGCCCGCCTCGAACCGGGGGCGACCGGCGCGACCGCCGCCCGCGAGTCGTGGAGCCGGGTGACCACCGGCCGCGCCGTGCAGGCGTCCTTCCGGATCAGGCGCTGGCCCACCCAGCAGTGGACGATCGACCGGCTGCTCGGCAACATGCCGACGACCGCCACTGTGGCGGTCGCGGCGACCGGTGACCCGGTGCACGCCGGGGACAGCGGGAAGATCGCCATGGAGCTGGTGATCCGGCTCGCCGCCCCCGACCGGGTGACGCTGGACGCGGCCGGCAGACGACTGGCCGAGCTGATGCGTGCCATCGGTGGCGAGGTGGAGCGGCTGGACGGCCGGCAGGCGGCCGGTCTGGCGGCGACCCTGCCGTTCGGAGGCTTCCTGCTGTGACGGCAGCCGTTGCGAACGGAGGTTCCCCCCTGTGATCCGGTACCCGTCGGCGATCAGCAAGATCGCGCCGCACCTCGCCCCGGCGTCGGCGCTGGCCGATCTGACGCCCACCGTCGCCGGTGACGGCCTGATGGTCGGCCGCGACCGGGAGAGCCGCCCGGTCACCCTGCGCGTGCTGCGTCCCGAGCCGACCCGGCTGCTGCTGGTGGGCGGCCTGCCGATGGCCCAGCTGATGGTCTTCCGGCTGGTGGCGCTCGGCGTCCAGGTGATCGTCCAGTCGCTGCGCCCGCAGGAGTGGGCACCCTTCGTCCACCGCTCCGGCATCGGCCCGCAACTGCTCATCCCCGCGACACCCGGCGAGCCGATCCAGGTGGCCCCGGCCGGCCGCTCGCGCGCCGTGGTGATCGACGTCGGCCCGGTGACCGGCGACTATCTGCGCCCGGTGCCGCCCGACGTGCCCGCGCTGGTGGTGCGGCACGAGGTCACCGCGCTCGACTCCGACCTGCTGACCCGGGTGGACGCGGCGATCATGCAGCAGCTCACCCCGGCCGAGGCGGCGGTGGCCGCGCCCACCACCGGCCTGTCCGAGATCGAACAGTGGCTGACCCAGATCAGACCGTCGATGGTCGCGGTGCTGAGCCAGCGCACCGTCCGCTGGGTGATGCTCGGCCCCACCGAGGTCGAGTCCGGCGTGGTCGGCCCGATCGACCGGTTCGCCTACCCGGTCATGACGGCCCAGCACGTGCCCCCGCAGGCCGCCGGCCCGGTCCGCTGACCAGCGGGAACACCACGGTCGCCGCCGGGCCACCGCGGCCTTCCGGCTGTCCGCCGGGTATCGTCTCACTCCTGCCCGCCGGCCACCGGCCGGCGCAAGCCGATTCTTCTCACCCTTGTCTGGCGCACCGCGGAACCGCAGGGTGTGAGGGTGACTGACATCCGGATCGGGCTGGCTCTGGGCGGCGGCGCCGTGCGGGGCGCCGCGCACATCGGTGTCCTCGACGTTCTCGACCGCGCCGGCCTGCAACCCGCGATCATCACCGGGACCAGCGCCGGCGCCCTGGTCGGCGCGCTCTACGCGGCCGGCCGCAGCCCCGCCGAGATCGCCGGCCTGGCGCAGACGTTGCGCTGGGCACGGCTGATCCGCCCGGCCCGCACGCGCCGGGCGCTCTTCGAGACCGCCAAGCTCGCCGCGTTCCTCGACAACGCCCTCGGCGGGCTGACGTTCGACAAGCTCGAACGCTCGTTCGCGGCCGTGGCCTGCGACCTCACCACCGGCCGCGAGGTAGTCATGCGCGACGGCTCGGTCGGCAGCGCCGTGCTCGCCAGCGCCGCCATCCCCGGCGTCTTCCCGCCGGTCGACCGCGACGGCCACCTGCTGGTCGACGGCGGCCTGGTCAACATGGTTCCGGCCGCGCTCGCCCGCAGCCTCGGCGCCGACATCGTCGTGGCCGTCGACGTCTCCGGCCCGTTGCCGCGCCGCCCGCCCAGCACGCTGCTGCACATCATGGTCGCGGTCAGCACCCTGCAGCCGGGCGGTGCCGACACCCTCGCCGACGACGCCGATCTGGTCCTCACGCCCGAGGTGGACGAGTACGCCTTCTGGGAACTCTCCCGCATCCCCGAGTTCCAGCAGGCCGGCCACGACGCGGCCGAAAAGGCATTGCCGCTGCTCCAAGCTCTGACAGCGGCGGCCGCGGCCCGTCAGGACTGGCAGAAGACCCGTTAGGAGTACGACCTGTGCCCACTCCCGTGGCTGCCACGCGACGTCGCCGGCCACCCGGCCCCGTGCCGCGACCGCCGGGCTGAGCTGCCCACTCACCCAACCCCAAGGACCCCGTCGGCGCCACCCGCGACGCGGTGTGTGCCCGGCGCTGGGCGCGCTCGGCCGTGTGTGAAGTTGCGGCTCGATCCGCACCTCAACTTCACACAGTGGGTGGGCGCGGCCCGGGGTGGGCGCGGCCCGGGGCGGCTGCCAGGTCGCCTGGTCGCCGACGGGACGGTTTGGTTCGTACCAAAAGGGCAGTCAGCCGATGGTGATCCAGACGTCGTCGAGGAGGCCGTGGTACTGGTCGTTGTCGCCGTGGGCGCTCTTGCCGCCCAGGCTGAGCGGCCGATCGTTGGTGACCGAGAGGCCGGCCGGGATCCGGGTCGAGCCCTGCGGCACGCCGTCCACCAGGACGGTCAGCGTGGTGCGTTCGCGCCGGCATTCCAGCTCGTGCCAGCGGTCGTCGGCGACGGTGACGCGGGCCAGAGCCAGGTGGATGGCGGCCCCGGCGACGAGGGCGCAGCTGGGGTGGCCGGAGCGGCCGTCGATCTGCAGTTTGTACTGGCTGCCCTCGGTGGAGTAGCCCTTCTGCAGGACGTTCTGCCCGCTGGTGGTGAGGTTGGGGGCGAGCCGCACGGTGGCGCCGTAGCGCAGGTTGCGGGAGCCGGGGTTGAGAGCGGGCGTGCTACTGGCTCGCAGCACCAGGCGCGGGCAGGGGTTGCGCCGGCAGCGTTGCGGGAAGCGGACGGCCCGGCCGCCGTCGTGGCGGGCCCGGCTGAGCGTGGCGTTGTTGCCGAGCACCGGGCTGAGCGTGTGGCCCTTGCCGGAGGAGTCGGCCCAGGCCGTGTCGCCGGTTCCGTCGAAGCGGTAACGGGCGACGGTGACGCCCGGCGGGGGATCGGTGGCGGGCATCCAGACCGGCCGGTCGGCGCGGTGGGTGCGGACCGCGGTGCCGGCGGCGACCGCGCCGGCGACCGTGGTGGCGAGGAGCAGGAGCAGGCCCGTCGCGAGGAGGCGTTTCACACCCCGTCAACCGGAAGCCGGCGGCCGGGGCAACGGGCCGCGGGAGAACGCCCGCGACCCGTCGCCTTTCGGTCAGCTTTCCGGGTGGTGCGGGGCGTCGCCGCCGTCGGTGACGAAGGTGCCCTGCGGTCCGGCCGGGGCCGGCAGCCGGATCGGCTTGCCGGGGACCTTCTTGCCCTTCACGCCGTTCACCGACTCGGTCGAGTAGGCGAAGGTGAGCTGGGCGAACGCGATCAGATCGCTGTTGATCTCGAGCGCCTTCAGGTCCAGGTTGTCGATGTCGTCGCAGGCCTGGTGGTAGCACGGGTCGAAGGACTCGCCCGCGACACCACCCCAGATGGCCTGCTGCTCCTCGGTCTTGACGACCTCGGCGCCGGTGAAGAGGCCGCCGGACGGGATGCCGGCCTCGATGAACGCCTGGTAGTCGCTGCGGCCGGAGAACTCGGCGTCGTCGTACGGCTGCTTCTTCCAGGTGTAGTACGACTCGAAGAGGTCCTCGATCGCGGTCGAGCCCTCCGGCACCACGACCGGCGCCGGGAACGACGACTGGTCCGCGTCGTACACCTGGAAGATGTAGTTCGGCGAGCCCACCATGTCGTAGTTCAGGTAGAGCGCGATGCGGTCCTTCTCGGCCTGGGACAGCTCGGCGACGTACGCCGCGGAGCCGATCAGGCCCTCCTCCTCCGCGCCCCACCAGGCGAACCGGATGGTGTTCTGCGGCTTGACCTTGGCCAGCTGCAGCGCGGTCTCGAGGATCGCGGCCGAGCCGGAGCCGTTGTCGTTGATGCCCGCGCCGTCACCCACGCTGTCCAGGTGGGCGCCGGCCATCACCACGTTGTCCCGGTTCTTGCCGGGCAGCTCGGCGATCACGTTGACGTCGGTGCGCGTCTCGGAGGGGAGCACCCGCACGCGGGCGGTGGAGCCGGCCGCGGCCAGGGCGACACCGTTGGCGAAGCTGGCGCCGACGACCGGGATGGTGACGGTCGGGTTCTCGCCGAGGGTGCCGACGATCAGGCCCTCACGGGTCGGGTCGTTGCCCTGGTTGAACAGGACGACGGCCTCGGCGCCGGCCGCCTGGGCGTTCTGCGCCTTCACCACGAAGGTGCAGGAGTTGTCGGGCGGGCCACCACGCTGGATCAGCGCGATGTCGCTGGGCCCGCTGAAGTCGAGGCCGGTGAAGTCGGTGGCCTCGCAGCCGCTGGTGCTGGCGCGGTCGCCGGTCAGGTTCACGTCGACCGGGATGACCGGGCCGGTCACGTCGCCGGCCGGGCTGTTGGTGAAGGCGCCGGTCGGGTAGCTCGCGCTGGTCGGCGTGAGCTGCTGCAGCAGCGCCGGGAAGACGAAGTTGAACTCGAACTCGTCGAGGGTGACCCGGTAACCGGCCTTGCGGAGCAGACCGGCCACGTATTTCACGCTGTTCGCGTAGCCCTCGGTGCCCGCGGCCCGGGAGCCGGGGTAGAACTCGCCGTCGTTGCGGTCGGCGATCCGCTGGAATGCCTTCAGGTGGTTCAGCACGCCGTCGAGCGTCACGCACTTGAGCAGCTCTTCGTAGGTGTCGTTGGCCTGCTTGACGCACTTGGTGCCGTGGCTGCCGTGGCCGCCCTTGCCTCCGGCGGAGGCGGCGCTCGCCGAGGAGAGCACCAGGACCGCGGCCGTGGCTGCGGCAGCGACCAGGCGTAGCCGGGATGGCTTCTTCATCTATGGAATCTCCTGTCCAGTTCGAACACCGATGAACCTAGACGATCGCCACGGTCGATGCACCGGACGAACGGCCGGTGCCCCCAAACGATCGACGTCCGGCGATAGGGTGTGCCGATGCTTGCCGCTTCACTATCCGTGCTCGTCGCCCTCACCGGGGCGGTTGTGGCCACAGCCACGCCCTCCGGTGCGCAGGGCGTCCAGCCGGCCCAGGGCGCTCAGCCGATCCAGGGCACACAGCCGATCCACGACTACGCCTCCGCCATCCGCGAGCAGGTGTGGGTCCAGACCGAGACCGACAGCGACGCCGACGGCGTCCGCGATCGGGTCGCCGTGCGCATCATCCGGCCGGCCACCGACCGCAAGGTCCCGGTCATCTTCCAGCCCAGCCCGTATTACGCGGGCCTCAACGACGTCCCCAACCACGACGACATCGACCGTGACGGCTCGAGCGCGCTGCGGTCCGCGACCGGCGCCAACCGGGCGGAGACCATCACCTTCGCCGGCTATCTGGACAACTATTTCGTCCCGCGCGGCTACGCGGTGGTCTTCGCCGACAGCCTGGGCAGCGGCGGGTCCGACGGCTGCCCGACCTCGGGCGGGCGCAACGAGACGCTCGGCATGAAGGCCGTCGTCGACTGGCTGAACGGCCGGGCGAAGGGCTACGACGCGGCCGGCGCGCCGATCGGGGCCGGCTGGTCCACCGGGCGGACCGGCATGATCGGCGTGTCGTACAACGGGACGCTTCCGAACGCGGTCGCCGCCACCGGTGTGCGCGGCCTGGAGACCATCGTGCCGATCGCCGCGATCTCCAGTTGGTACGACTACTACCGCGCCAACGGCGGGGTGGTGGCGCCCGGCGGCTTCCAGGGTGAGGACACCGACGTGCTGGCCAAGGCGGTGCTGACCCGGGAGAACCCCGAGGTCTGCGCCGATGTGATGGCCGCTCTGGAACGCGACCAGGACCGGGAGACCGGCGACTACAGCCGGTATTGGGCGGAGCGTGACTATCTGCGCGACGCGCACAAAGTGCGGGCCAGCGTCCTGCTGGTGCACGGGCTGCACGACTTCAACGTGCGGACCGGGCAGGCGGGGCAGTGGTGGGATGCCCTGGCGAAGAACCGGGTGCCGCGCAAGATCTGGCTGCACCAGGCCGGCCACACCGACCCGTTCAACATCCGCCGGCAGGAGTGGCTGACCACGCTGAACCGGTGGTTCGACTTCTGGCTCTACAAGATCGACACGGGGATCATGAAGGACCCGATCGCCGACGTCGAGGTCGCACCCAACCAGTGGCAGACCTCGCGCGACTGGCCGCTCCCGGCGTCGCGGCAGACGACGCTGAGGCTGGGCGAGGGCACGCTGGGCGGGAAGCCGTCGTTCGGGCGGCAGACGTTCGTGGACGACACCGCCCGGACCGCCGAGAACCTCGCGGCGAACGAGACGGCCGCTGACCCGAACCGGCTGGCATATCTCTCGGAGACGCTGACCAGGGACGTCCGGCTCTCCGGGACTCCCGAGGTGACGGTGCGTGCCGACCTGACCGGCGACTCGCCGTACCTGACCGCGTTGCTCGTCGACTACGGCACCGCGGACCGGTTCGCCGGGACCAGGACGCTGCCGGTGCAGGACTGCATCGGGCCGGGCATCGAGGGAGATCCGGGCTGTTTCAACCGCCGGGAGTACGTGACGGCGTCCACCCCGTTCGAGATCGTCACCCGCGGCTGGATCGACGTCCGCAACCGGTTCTCGCCGGCGGTGACCACGCCGATCCGGGACGGCAAGGCATACACGTTCCGGTGGGACCTGCAGTCGACCGACCACGTGTTCAAGGCCGGTCACCGGCTCGGGCTGGTGCTCATCTCGACCGATCGCGACCACACGCTGCGCTACCCGGCGGGCACCGTGGTCGGGGTCCAGCCCGGCGCCTCCCAGCTGAAGGTGCGCCTGAGCTAAGTTCGGGTCGTGCACATCGAGCGGCCCGGCGCCACCCTGGGAATCCATGGGTTCGGCGACGGGCCGCCGCTGGGATACTCGCACGGCCTCTGGTTCAGTCCGGCGGTCGAGGACTCCATCGGGGTCCTCGACTGGTCCGGGCTCGCACGGTCGCGGCGGATCGTGCGGCACGACCAGCGGGCCCACGGCTCGTCCACCGGCGCGCCGGACCCGGCGTCGTACGCCTGGCCCGCCCTGGCCGACGACCTGCTCGCGGTCGCGGACCACGTGGCCGGCGGGCCGGAGCCGGTGGACTGGGCCGGGTCGTCGATGGGCGCGGCGAGCCTGCTCTGGGCGGCGGTGAAGCGGCCCGCCCGGTTCCGCCGGCTGGTCCTGATGATTCCGCCGACGGTCCGCGACGGCCGGTCCGCCACAGCCCGCACCTATGCGGCCGCGGCCGAGGTGGTCGAGCAGCGGGGCAAGGAGTTCTGGCTTCGCGCGGTGCGGTGCTTCGCGCCGCCGCCGATCTTCGCCGGCGTGCCGACCTGGGTGTTCGACGCCGATGTGCCGGAGAAGCTGATGCCCTCGGTGATGCGTGGCGCCGCCGCCAGCGACCTGCCGGGGGACGCGGCGCTGCGCGGAGTCTCGCATCGGGCGCTGATCCTGGCCTGGGAGACCGACCCGGTGCACCCGGTGTCGAGCGCCCGCCTGCTGGCGGCGACCCTGCCGAACGCCCGGCTGCACATCTCGGCCACCGTCGACGACGTCCGGACCTGGCCGTCCCGCATCGACGAGTTCCTGAGCGCCTGACGCCGGATGCGGCCCGGCGACAACTCGCCGGGCCGCACCGAACACCTCGGGTCAGATCTTCCCCGCGCCCGCCCCGGCCTGCACGATCGCCGGCACGTTCGCCGCCGGGTCGAGGGTGTACGAGTAGTAGGTGCGCGGCTCGGCCACGGAGCCACCCGCCTCGCACGGTCCCGACCCGCTGAACACGTTGCTCCGCTGCACCAGACGGCCCGGCCCGCTGTCCGCGTACCCGCTGGTGGAGAAGCAGGGGAACGGCACTGCGCTGAAGTTGTTGCCCTCCACCACGACGCCGGCGTTCTGGGTCGACGCGACGCCGTAGAGCTCGTTGCTCCGGAACCAGTTGTTGTAGACGTGCACCGGCTCGCCGAACCGGACCCGGGGATGCCGCTGCCGGGATCCGTCGAACCAGTTGTGGTGGATGCTCACCTTCAGATGCCCGATGTCGGTGGACGACGCCCCGTCGGAGTGGCCGATCAGCATGCTCTTGTCGGTTCCGGCGAAGTGGTTCCAGGAGACCGTCACGTAGTCCGCCCCACGGACCACGTCGATCGAGCCGTCCACCGGCCGGCGGAAGGTGTTGTGGTCGATCCAGATGTGGTGCGACTGCTGACCGACGTTGATCGCGTCGTCCTCGGCGTCGACGAAGGTCAGGTTCCGGACGATCACGTTGAACGAGCGGTAGAAGTCGAACCCGCCGCCGGAGATCGTCGGGTTGGCGCCGATCCCGATGATCGTCTTGTTCGGCCGGACCCCCTGTTTGCTGGTGATCTCGATGGTTCCGGAGACCTGGATGACCATCGACCCCACGGTGTCGATCGCGTCGAGCAGCTCGTCGGTGGTGTCGACGGTGACCGTCGGGCCGCCCACCCCGCCCGTGGTGGTGGTCATGCCGAGCGCGGGCACCGAGGCGAAGCCGTCCGGCGCTGACGGGGCCGCGGCGGCCGGCGCCGCGACGAACAGGCTCGAGGCGACCAGGGCGGTTGCGAGGAGGATCCGCATCAGATCCTCCCCACGCCCGCGCCGGCGGTCACCAGGGACGGCACCGACGACGCCGGGTCCAGCGTGTACGAGTAGTAGGTCCGCGGCTCGGCCACAGTGCCGCCGGCCTCACACACGCCCGAGTTCACGAACGCGTTCAGCCGCTGGACCAGCCGGCCCGGGTTGCTCTCGGCGTAACCGCTCGTCGAGTGGCACGGCTCGGCCACGTTCTCGAAGTAGTTGCCCTCCACCACCACGCCGGCGTTCTCGGTGGACGCGACACCGTAGGAACCGACGTTGTCGTAGTAGTTGTTGTAGACGTGCACCGGCTCGCCGAACCGCACCCGCGGGTGCCGCTGGTTGGATCCGTCGAACCAGTTGTGGTGGTAGCTGACCCGCAGGTAGCCGATGTCGTCGCGGTAGTTGTCGGAGTGCCCCAGCAGCATCGTCTTGTCGGTGCCGCGGAAGACGTTCCAGGAGACCGTGACCTGCGTCGACCTGCGTTTGATGTCCAGCGAGCCGTCATAGCCGGGCCCGAACTCGTTGTGGTCGATCCAGACGTGGTGGGCGCCGTTGGTGACGCTGATCGAGTCGTCGTCGGCGTCGGTGAACGTGATGTTGCGGATGATCACGTTGTTGCCGGGCCGGGTGGTGGTACCCAGTTGCAGCCCGCCACCGGTGAGTTCGGCGTTCGAGCCGACGCCCAGGATGCTCTTGTTGGCGACCACGGTGACCATGCTGCTGATCGAGATCCGCCCGGACACCAGGATGGTGTACGGCGTGTTCGCCCCGGCGTAGCGGGCCAGGTCGGCGGCGGTGGTGACGGTGACGGTCGGTCCGGCGGCGCCGCCGGTCGTGCCGGTGGCGAATCCGTCCGCGACGGCCGACGGCGCCGCGACGGCGGCCTGGGGGATGCCGAGCAGAGCCGCCGCGACGAGCGCCGCGACACCGGCGGGCAGGAACTTACGCATGCTGGTCACACCTTTCCTACGCCGGCGCCGGCCGGCACGATCGTGGGCACGGACGAGGCCGGGTCCGCGGTGTACGCGTAGAACGTCCGCGGATCGGCCACGGTCCCGCGCGTCTCGATGGCGTGGTTGCAGTCGACGAGGATGTTGTCGCGCTGCACCATCCGCCCGAGCGGCCCGCTGAAGTCCACCCGCCCGGGGTTGTTGACGCTGACGAAGTAGTTGCCCTCGGCGAACACGCCGGAGTCGTTGGTCGACGCGATCCCGTAGCTGTTGTCCAGGTAGTAGTTGTTGTAGACGTGCACGATCGGCGCGAAACGCACCCGCGGGTTGCGCTGGTCCGAGCCGTCGAAGAAGTTGTGGTGATAGGTGACGCGCAGCCGGCCCGCGTCCTGGGCGCCGTTGTCGTCGTCGTGGCCCAGCAGCAGCGTCTTGTCGTGGTCGTGGAACCTGTTCCAGGAGACCGTGACCAGGTCGGAGCCACGCTTGATGTCGACCGCGCCGTCGTCGCCGTCGGAAAAGTCGTTGTGGTCGATCCAGATGTGGTGGCTGAACATCTGCACGTTGATCAGGTCGTCCGAGGCGCCGGAGAACCGCAGGTTGCGGATGATCACGTTGTGCACCGCGCCGGCCGGGGGACTGGTCGCCGAGGAGACCGGCAGGCCGATGTTCAGCCCGCCGCCGACGAGCGCGGCGGTCGATCCCAGTCCGACGATCGTCTTGTTCGACGACACCGGGTGCATGCCGTCGTTGGTCCCGCGCGGCAGCGTGATGGTGCCGGAGACCTGAATGACGTACGGCCCGGGCCGCGCGATGTGGTCGAGGAAGGCGGCTGCCGTGGTCACCGTGACGGTGGGCCCGCCGGCCCCACCGGTCGTGGTGGCCAGGCCGTACCCGGCGACGGTGGCGAAGCCGTCCGGCCCGCCGGGCGCGGCCTGCGCCGGAAGGCCGGTGACGGCGGGCGCGACGACGGCGCCCGCCGCGGCCGCGAGGAACGTTCTGCGGTGCATGAGGGGATTTCCTTCCGTGGCGGGCGGGGCGGCGCCGGGCCGCCCCGCCCGGGGGTGTCAGACGGTGATGCGGCCGGCGCCGGCGCCGGCGGTCACGCTCGCCTTGACGCCGGCGGCGGCGTCACGGGCGTACTCGTAGGGGATGGCGGCCACGTCGCCGGCGCTCTCCGGGGTGCCGGAGTTGACGAAGACGTTGTCGCGCTGCACCAGGTCGCCCGGGTCCGATTCGGCGTAGCCGACGGCGGTGGGCCGGGTGACGTTCTCGAAGTAGTTGCTCTCCACCAGCACGCCGGCGCCCATGGTCGAGGCGACGCCGTAGTCCGCGCCGTTGTAGTAGTTGTTGAACACGTGCACCGGGTCGCCGAAGCGGACCCGCGGGTGCCGCTCCTTGCTGCCGTCGAACCAGTTGTGGTGGTACGTGACGCGCAGGTGCCCACGGTCGGCGGTGTGCCCGTCGTCGTGGCCGAGCAGCATGCTCTTGGTGTGGTTGGTGACCCGGTTCCACGACACCGTGACGAAGTCGGACTCGCGCTTGATGTCGAGCGCACCGTCGTACCCGCCGTCGAAGGTGTTGTGGTCGAGCCACACGTTGGTCGAGCCCTGCACGTTGATCGCGTCGTCGTCCCAGCCGCGGAAGGTCAGGTTGCGCACGATGACGTTGCGGGCGCTGCTGATGTTCAGGCCGTTGTCCAGGACCGCGCCCTCACCGAGCACCGTCTTGTTGGACCGGACGTCGTTCATCTTGTCCGGCATGGTCACCGTCCCGCGCACCCGGATGACCAGCGGTGCGGAGGACTCCAGCGCGTCCGCCAGGGCCTGGCCGTCGCTGACCGTGACGGTCTGCCCGCCGGCGCCGCCGGTGGTCCCGCCGTTCTGGGTGGCCCAGCCGATCAGGCCGGTGGGCGGCTGCGGAACCGGCGTGGTCGTCGTCGGGTCCGGCGTCGGGGTCGTCGTGGTCGGGTCCGGGGTCGGGGCGCCGATCCGGCCGGCGCCGGCCTGTGCGGTGACCGTGGCCTTGACCTGGGCGCACGGCTGAAGGGTGTACGCGTACGACACCGGGCTGACGCTGCCGCCGGTCTGGCCCGTGCCCGAGTTGACGAAGCAGTTGTCCCGGGCCACCAGCCGCCCGTCACCGGACGAACCCTCACCGAGGTGGTACGGGTCGTCGACGTTCTCGAACGAGTTGCCCTCGACGATCACTCCGGCGTCCTCGGTGGAGGCGACGCCGTAGTTGCCGGTGTCGTTGTAGTAGTTGTTGTAGACGTGCACCTGGTCGCCGAAGCGCACCCGCGGGTTGCGCTGGTTGGTGCTGTCGAACCAGTTGTGGTGGTACGACACCTTCAGCCGGCCGACGTCCTGCGCGGCGTTGCTGTCGTCGTGGCCGAGCAGCATGTTCTTGTCGGTACCGTCGGCGTGGTTGTACGAGATGGTCACGTACGACGAGCCACGCTTGACGTCCACGCCGCCGTCCGAGCCGGTGGTCCAGGTGTTGTGGTCGATCCAGATGTGGTGGCTGAACATCTGCACGTTGATCGCGTCGTCCGGCCAGCCGCTGAACCGCAGGTTACGGATGATCACGTTGTGCACCGCGTTGGCCGGCGGTGAGGTGATCGCGTTGTCGATCGGCAGGCCGATGTTGAGACCACCACCGGTGATCGTCGCGCCCGAGCCGGTTCCGATGATCGTCTTGTCCGAGCTGACGTCGTGCATCGGCCCGGGCAGCGAGATCGTGCCCTGCACCTGCACCACGAGGGGCCCGGGCCGGGCGATCGCCTCGGTGAAGGCGGCGGCGGTGCTGACCGTGACGGTCGGTCCACCGGCCCCACCCGAGGTGCCGTTCTGGCCCCAGGCGTTCACCGAGGCCCAGCCGTCGGCGGCGTTCGGCTGCGGCGGCGGGTCCGACGGCGGCGGGCTGGACGGCGGGCCCGAGCTGGCCGAGCCGGACGGATCCGGGCCGGGTCCCGTGCTCACCTGCACGTCGTCGAAGTTCGCGCTGGTGTAGAACGTGGCGACGCCCACCCGCCCGCTGCTCCACCGGGTGTCCGAGGCTTCGGTGAGCAGCGCGCCGTTGACCGAGCCGCGCAGCGCCGATCCGCTGACCTCCAGCCGCAGCGTGTACCAGCTGCCGGCCGTCACCGGGACCGGCGCGGTGTCCAGCGTGGTCGCCGATCCGCCGTCGAGGCGCTTGAGCTCCACGGTGTTGTTGGACCGCAGCGCCAGGTAGTAGTAGCTGGTGCTGCTCTGCACCCGGGCCAGCACCGCGGCGAAGCGGTTGCTGCCGCTGAACGCGGTCGGCTTCACCCGCGCCTGCACGGCATAGTCGGTCCAGCTCGAGGTGCCGGCCAGTGCCCGGGCGTCACTGCTGGTCCCGCTCTGCCGCAGGACACGCGAGCCGTCGGTGGCCACCGACCAGGTGCCTCCGTTGGTGCTCCAGCCGCTGGAGTTACCGTCTTCGAAGTCGTCGTTGAACAGGGTGGCGGCCTGCGCCCCCGTGGTGGTCATGGCCAGTGCCACCGTGACGGCGGCGGTGCCGGCCACGACCAGAGCCCGTCTGAACATCAGAACACTCCCGCGTTCGCTGTGACGATGGACTTGATCGAGTTCGGGTCGTCGAGCGTGTAGCTGTAGTAGGTCGACGGCTCCTGCACGGTGCCGCTGCAGTCCGGCGCCCCCGACTCACCCACGAAGACGTTGTTGCGGGCCACACAGCGGCCGGCCGGTCCGGCGTACGTGTTGGTGACGGGCTCCTCGACGTCCTCGAAGTAGTTGCCCTCCACCACGCAGCCGGCGTTGTTCTGGCAGGCCACGCCGGTGTCGGTGTTGTAGACGAAGTAGTTGTTGTAGACGTGCACCGGCTCGCCGAACCGGACCCGCGGGTTGCGCTGCGGCGTCCTGTCGAACCAGTTGTGGTGGTACGACACCTTCAGCCGCCCGGTGTCCTGCGCCCCGTTGGCGTCGTCGTGCCCGAGCAGCATGTTCTTCGTGTGGTGGTGGGTGTGGTTCCACGAGACCGTGATGTACGACGAGCCCCGCTTCACGTCGATCAGGCCGTCGTAGCCCTGTGCCAGGTCGTTGTGGTCGATCCACACGTGGTGCGAGAACATCTGCACGTTGATCGAGTCGTCGCTGGCGTTGCGGAACGTCAGGTTCTGGATGATCACGTTGCGCACCGCGTCGGCCGGCGGGCTGGTGACCGAGGAGACCGGCAGCCCGATGTTGAAGCCGCCGCCGGTGATCCCGGCCGTGGAGCCAACCCCGATGATCGACTTGTTGCTGGTCACGTCGTACATGCCGGCGGGCAGGGTGATGGTCCCGTTGACGCAGATGGTGAGCGGCCCGACACGCGCGATCGCGGAGAGCAGCTCGGCGGCGGTGTCCACGTCGACCACCGGTCCACCAGCGCCCCCCGTTGTGCCGTTCTGCCCCCACGCGTTCACCGAGGCGAAGCCGGTGGGTGCGCCGGTGACCCGGCACTCGCCCGGCTGCGGGGGAGGAGTGCTGGTGGGCGGCGTCGACGAACCGCTGGGGCTCGGCGTCACCGCGGTGTCCACCAGCACGTCGTCATAGGTGGCGCTGGCATATCCGGTGACCAGGCCGATCCGCCCGCCGCGGAACGTGCTGTCGGTGGCCTGGACGACCTGGGCGCCGTCCACGAAACCGGTCAGCGTGGAGCCGCGCACGCTGAGCGCCAGCCCGCGCCAGGTGCCGGTGCCGACCGCAGCGGTGCCGAGGACGGTCGCCGTGCCGCCGGAGACCCGCTGCAACTGGGCCGTGCCGCCGCCGGTCAGGACGAGCGCGTAGTACTGACTGCTCGACTGGGCGCGCGCCGCGATGCCCACGGTGCGGTCCGCTGCCGCGAACGAGATCGGCCGCACCCGGGCCTGCACGGTGTAGTCGGTCCACGCCGTGCTGCCGGCCAGCGCCCGGGCGTTCGCGCTGGTGCTGGCCTGCCGGTACGCCGGTGAGCCGTCGCTGACCACCGACCACGTGCCACCGTTGCGCGACCAGCCGTCGGCGTTGCCGTCGTCGAAGTCGTCCGAGTAGAGCGTCTCGGCGAAGGCTGGGCCGCTCGCCATCACGCCGACCAGCAATGCCGACGCCGACATCGCCATGGCCGCCATGATCAATCGGGTTGGTCTCATGCGCGGAACCTCCGGGAATTGTCCGCCGTAATGTCCCCGAAACAAGGGGTGAGGACCCGACCATAAATTTTGATATTGGTCAGGGTCAATGCTTTCCGTTTGCAGGAATGTTGCAGTCCATTGACAGCGCAGCGGGCGCTGGCTAGGTTCCGTAGGAAAGCGCATTCCCCCACGTTGGCGGCTTCCCCCGAGTCGCCGGTCACGCCGCCGGCCGTGCGACGCGCGACGGTGCGTCATCGGCCGGCCCGACGAGGAGAATCCCCATATGAGTTCCCCCGGCGGACGCTGGAAAATGCTGTCCGCGGCAATGCTCGGCGCCGCTTTCCTATTAATCCCCGCGCCCGCGTCGGCGGCCCCGGCGACGCTTTATGTCGCTCCCGGCGGCAACGACGCCGGCGCCGGCACCATCGCCGCACCGCTCGCCACGATCCAGAAGGCGGTCAGCCTGGTCGCGGCCGGCGGCACGATCGTGGTACGCGGCGGCAGCTACGTGCTGACCACCAACATCCAGATCACGAAGAGCGGTACGCCCGGCAGCCCGATCACGCTCACCAGCCACGGCACCGAGAAGGTCGTCATCGACGGCGAGGCCCTGGGCTACACCCCGGGGGCGGTCGGCTCGACCATCCCGGCCGCCCAGCGCGGCGCGATCCACATGGAGGCCTCCTGGTGGCGGCTGATCGGCCTGGAGATCCGGAACGGGCCGTACGGCGTGTACTGCGCGGGCTGCAGCAACAACACCTTCGAGCGGCTGACCACCCGGGACAATTACGAGACCGGGTTCCAGCTGCAGGGCAGCTCGGCGAACAACCTGATCCTCAACCTGGACAGCCACGGCAACCGGGACCCGCGCAAGAACGGCGAGAGCGCCGACGGCCTCGGCATCAAGGAGGGCTCCGGCAGCGGCAACGTGGTCCGCGGCGCCCGGCTCTGGAACAACGTGGACGACGGCTTCGATGCCTGGATGTTCACCTCACCGATCACGATCCAGAACACCGTCGCGTACGGCAACGGCTACAACCGGTGGAGCATCCCCAGCTTCTCCGGAGACGGCAACGGCCTCAAGCTCGGTGGCAGCGGCGGCACCGGCCCGGCCGCCGCGCACGCCGTCAGCAACACGATGTCCTGGGGCAACGCCGCCCACGGTTTCACCGACAACGGCAACACCGGAACCATCACGATCACCAGGAGTACGGCCTATCAGAACGCGAAGACCGGTTTCGACGTGGACGGCGGCTCGAAGTCGAGGCTGACCGCGAACCTGGCCGTCGGCAACAAGACCGCGGTGGCGCTCGGCTCGTCCACCGCCTCGGGCAACTCGTGGAACATCGGCGGCACCTGGACGCCGCAGGGCACCGACACGTCCACGATCACCGGCCCGCGCGCCGCGGACGGCTCGATCCCGTCGTCGAACTACCTGGTCCCGGCGAACGGAACGGCGGTCGGCGCGAAGATCTGACGTGCGGTATCCCCGCACCGGGTCGAGAATGGACCCGCGATCAAAGTGTGTGTGTGTGAAGTTCGGGCGCGTACCGCACCCGGACTTCACACACGACCGATGGGGCGGGGTGGGCGATGAGCTGGCGACCTTCGGCAGTGGGCCCCTGGGTGGCGGCCGCGGTCGCGACGGTGCTCCTGATCGTGACGATGTCCTGGGGCGACGAGGCGGACGCCGGTGACTTCCTGGACGGCCGCCAACTGCGGCTGATGGCGCCGGCCGCACCCGGTGGCGGCTGGGACCAGACCGCCCGGGAGATGCAGTCGGCCCTGCGTGACGTGGCCGGGCGCACCGAGGTCTACAACGTGGCCGGCGCCGGCGGGACGATCGGGCTCAGCCAGTTCGCCCGTTATTCCGGCGATCCCACCCAGGTCATGGTGATGGGCTCGGTCATGATGGGCGCGATCGAGAGCAACGACTCGCCGGTCACGCTGGAGAGCGTCACGCCGATCGCCCGGCTCACCACCGACTACGAGCTGATCGTGGTACCCGCCGACTCGCCGGTGCGCGACGTCGGCGACCTGGTCGACCGGATGCGGCAGGACCTCGGCGCGGTCTCCTTCGCCGGTGGCTCGGCGGGCGGCGTCGAGCAGATCCTGGCCGGCCTGATCGCCGAGGACATCGGCGCCGACCCGGGCGGCGTCAACTACGTGGCCCACGCCGGCGGCGGTGAGGCGCTCTCCACCGTGCTCTCCGGCCGGGCCACCGCGGGCGTCTCCGGCGTCTCCGAGCTGGAGGGCCAGGTCAAGGCCGGCACGGTCCGCGCGATCGCCGTCTCCAGCGCCGAGCGCCTGCCCAACCTGCCCGACGTGCCGACGCTGGTCGAGGGCGGCGTCGACGTCGAGCTGGCGAACTGGCGCGGCGTGGTCGCCCCGGCCGGCGTCACCGACGCCGAGGAACAGGCGCTGGAGGATCTGATGGTGCGGATGACGCGAACCCCGGCCTGGCGCGAGACGCTGGAGCGCCGCGGCTGGGGCGACGCCGTCCTGGCCGGGCCCGAGTTCGACACCTTCCTGCAGACGGAACGCCAGATCGTGCGGGACGTCCTGGTGAAGATGGGGCTGGCATGACGACCGGGCCGGACGTCGTCACCGACGATCAGCAGCGGTCAAAAGCCCGAGCATCGGTGCTGCTCGGGGCGCTCATGATCATCGGCGGGACCGTGGTGCTCATCGATGCCGCGGGGATGCGCGACTCGGACGACGCGCTGGGGCCCGCGGCCGCGCCCACGGTGATCGGCATTCTGCTGGGTGCGCTGGGTGCGGGGCTGGTGGTGCGGTCGGTGCGCTTCGCGGGTACCCCCGGAGGGTTCGGCTTCGAGGCCCGGCGCCTCTGGCGCCTCGGCGCGATGGTGGTCCTGCTGATCGCGTTCGCCCTGGTCCTGCCCTTCCTGGGGTACGTGGTGAGCTCGGCGGCGTTGTTCGTCGGAGCGGCGTTGTTGCTCGGGGCACCACATCCGTCCCGCATCGTCGCCTACGGGTGGACGCTCGCCGCCGTCGCCTTCCTGATCTTCGAGCGGCTGATCGGTCTCGGCCTGCCCGCCGGACCGTGGGGGTTCTGACATGGACGCCCTGCTCGCCGGCTTCGCCGACGCGCTGACCCCGGCGAACCTGCTGTGGGCCCTGGTCGGGGTCACCATCGGCACCGCGGTCGGTGTGCTGCCGGGCATCGGCCCGGCGCTCACCGTGGCCCTGCTCCTGCCGATCACCTTCCGCCTCGAACCGGCCGCCGCCCTGATCATGTTCGCCGGCATCTACTACGGCGGCATGTACGGCGGCTCCACCACCTCGATCCTGCTCAACACGCCCGGCGAGAGCGCGTCGGTGGCCACCGCGCTCGAAGGCAACCGGATGGCCCGCCGCGGACGGGCTGCCGCGGCGCTCGCCACCGCCGCGATCGGCAGCTTCGTGGCCGGCACCATCGGCACCATCGCGCTCACCGTCGCCGCCCCAGCGGTCGCCGACATCGCGGTCAGTTTCGGCCCCCCGGAGTACGTGGCGCTGATGGCCGTCGCGTTCGTGACGGTCAGCGCGCTGCTCGGCCCCAGCCTGCTGCGCGGCGCGGCCAGCCTGATCATCGGCGCCGCGATCGGCCTGGTCGGCATCGACACGCTCACCGGCCAGGAACGCCTCGCCTTCGGCGCCCCGGCCCTGCTCGACGGCATCGACGTGGTGATCGTGGTGGTCGCCCTCTTCGCGCTCGGCGAGACCTTCAGCCACCTGGTCGCCGGCACCGGCCACAGCACGATCGAGCCGCTCCGCGGCGCCGCCGTCCTCTCCCGCGAGGACTTCCGCCGCTCCTGGCCGGCCTGGCTGCGCGGCACCGCGATCGGCTTCCCGATCGGCAGCCTCCCGGCCGGCGGCGCGGACGTGCCGACGTTCCTCAGCTACAGCCTGGAGAAGCGCCTCTCCAAGCATCGGCACGAGTTCGGTCACGGCGCCATCGAGGGGGTCGCCGGCCCCGAGTCCGCCAACAACGCCGCGGCCGCGGGCGTGCTCGTCCCGCTGCTCACCATCGGCCTGCCCACCTCGGCGACGGCCGCGGTCATCCTGACCGCCTTCCAGTCCTACGGCCTGCAGCCCGGGCCGCAGCTGTTCAGCGAGTCCGGCGACCTGGTGTGGGCGCTGATCGCCAGCCTGTACATCGGCAACGTCCTGCTCCTCGTCCTCAACCTGCCGCTGGTCCGGTTCTGGGCCCGGCTGCTGACGATCCCGGCGTACGGCATCTACGCCGGCGTCCTGGTCTTCGCCTGCCTGGGCACCTATGCGGCCGGCGGCAGCGTCGCGGACCTGCTGATCCTGACCGCGCTGGGCCTGATCGGGCTTCTCATGCGGCACGCCGACGTCCCGGTCGCCCCGGCCATCGTCGGCCTGATCCTGTTCCCGCTGTTCGAGCAGCAGCTGCGGCGGGCCCTGGCCCTGTCCGAGGGTGACTGGAGCGTGCTCGTGTCCAGCCCGCTCACCGTCGTCCTCTGGCTGATCGTCGTGCTGGCCCTCGTGGCGCCGCTCGTGCTGGCCGCCTACCGCCGCCGCCACCACGCCGCGGCGGACCCCGGCCCCGGCTCCGATTCCGGCTCCGACCCGGACCCCGGTCAAGGTCCCGATCGCACCCGGGAGCCGTCGGCATAGCGGGCGCCGGGATGGGCATCACGGTCGCATGGCGGTGATCCTTCTGACCGGCGCCTCCGGGCGACTCGGCACCATGCTGCGCGAACGCCTCGCGCACCACACCCTGCGCAGCACCGACATCGATGCCGGTGACGGCGTCCAGGCCCTCGACGTGACCGACGGGGAGGCGCTGGCCCGCGCGTGCCGGGGCGTCGACGCGATCCTGCACTTCGGCGGCCTCGCGGACGAGAGCCCGTTCGACGACGTGCTCGAGGTCAACGTGCGCGGCACCCAGCGCGTGCTGCGGGCCGCACACGAGAACGGCGTGCCCCGTGTCGTCCTCGCCTCCAGCAACCACGCCGCCGGCCTGCACGAGCGCGGTGACGCGCGCCCGGCCGGCGTGCCTTCGGGCGGGCTGCCCGACGATGTGCCGGCGCGGCCGGACGGCTACTACGGCTGGAGCAAGGCGGCGATGGAGACGCTCGGGCGGCTCTACCACGACCGCTACGGCCTGCACGTCGTCTGCCTGCGGATCGGCGGCTGCCACGAGCGCCCGAAGAACCCCCGCGACCTGTCGGTCTGGCTCTCACCGGACGACCTGGCCCGCCTGGTCGACGCCGCCCTCACGGCGACCGGCTGGCACGTGGTCTGGGGCGTCTCCGCCAACACCCGCCGCTGGTGGTCGACTGCCGGCGGGGAGGCGATCGGTTACCACCCGCGCGATGACGCCGAGGCGTGGGCCGCCGACGTGGGCGAGCCCGACCTCGGCGCCACCGAGCACCGGACCGTCGGCGGCACCATGGCCACCCGGCCGGTCGGCGCCGGCTGACGTCAGGTCGTACCCCCGCTGTTGCTTCTCAGACGGTGGCCGGCTGGCCGGTGTCCGCGGCGATGCGCAGCGCCTCGACCAGCCGGCGGTAGAGATCGTCGGTGGCGTACAGCTCGGCGTGGGTGCCCTTGGCCCGGATCCGGCCGTCCTCCATGACCACGATGCGGTCGGCGTCCAGGACCGTCGACAAGCGGTGCGCGATCGTCACGACCGCGCCGGTCGCGGCCCGCTCCCGGATGCAGTCCTGGACCGCTGCCTCGGTCAGGCCGTCGACCTGAGCGGTCGCCTCGTCGAGCAGCAGGACGTCGGGGGTGCGCAGCAGCGCCCGGCCCAGGGCGATCCGCTGACGCTGGCCGCCGGAGACGCCGGTCGAGCTCAGCGACGTGTCGAGGCCGTCCGGCAGCTCGTCGAGCTTGTCGTCGAGGCGCACCGCGCGCAGGACGGCCCGCATCTCCTCCTCGGTCGCGTCGGGGTGGGTGAAGCGCAGGTTGTCGGCGATCGTGCCGGGGACGACCGGGGTCTCCTGCTCGACGTAGGCCAGCCGGGCCCGCACCTGTTCGTGGGTCCAGTCGGCATAGGGCCGGCCGTCCAGCAGGATCCGCCCGTCCTGCGGCTCGACGAAGCGCAGCAGCAGCGAGAACAGCGTCGTCTTGCCGGCGCCGGACGGTCCCACGATCGCGGTGTGCCCCCGCCGGGGGATGTCCAGGTCGATGCCGCGGACCGCGGGCGGCGCGTCCGGGCCGTACCGTGCGGTGACGTCGCGCAACGCCAGCACCGGCGTTTCCGCGGTGTGCGCCGCGGCCGCCGGGATCACTGCGCCGGTCGCGTCGCTCCCGCTGGGCGGCTCCACCGCGATGGACTCCAGCTCGTTGATGCGGCCGGCGGCGGCGATGCCGGCCTGCAGGGCCGTCATGTTCTGGGTCAGCTCGCTGATCGGGCCCATCAGCTGGAAGACGTAGAGCAGGAACGCCACCAGGCTGGACACCTCGAGCAACCGGGCGTCGACCCGCCAGGCGCCGACGGCGAGGATCAGGATGACCGCCAGGTTGATGCCGGAGAAGGCGATCGTCCAGACCGAGGCCGCGACCTTGGCGGCCCGCACGCTGTGTGCCGCGGCCTCGCGCGCGTCGCCGATGATCTGGTCACCCTGCCGGGCCTCGGCGCGACTGGCCTTGATCGTACGAATGG
Source organism: Actinoplanes sp. 13 (assembly GCF_056134165.1). Taxonomy (NCBI): domain Bacteria; kingdom Bacillati; phylum Actinomycetota; class Actinomycetes; order Micromonosporales; family Micromonosporaceae; genus Actinoplanes; species Actinoplanes sp. 13. The sequence continues at coordinate 213,858 of NZ_JBVYOQ010000002.1, forward strand.
CGCGCAGTGATCCCTCGAGCCCCGCGCCGAGCCTGCCGACCGACTCCTGGGCGGCGGTCTGCGCCACGCTGATCCTGGGCAGCAGCGCGGCCATCAGCACGGCGACCACGACCACCGCAGCCAGCGTGCAACCCAGCAGCGTCAGGTCGAGCACGGCCATCAGGACCAGCGTGCCGATCAGCCCGATGCCGGCGTTGATCAGGCCGATGATGCTGCTCGACGCCTCGTGCAGCAGGCCGGTGTCGGAGGTGACCCGGGTGACCAGCTCACCGGTGGGGCGGGACTGGAGGTCGCCGACCCGGGCCCGGAAGTATCGCCGGATGATCGACGTGCGCGCGTCCAGCACGATCTGCTCGGCGAGCGTCCCGAGCAGGATCCACTGCCAGAGGGTGATCACGGCGCCGCAGACGACGAGGGCGGCGAGGACGGTGATCGGGCGGGCCAGGTCGAGGTCGCCGCTGAACGAGTCCAGCACCCATTTGGTAACCATCGGGGTGGCGAGGCCGGCCGCGTTGCCGATCAGGCCGAGCAGGAGGCCGAGCAGCATGGTGCGGCGGTGCGGGCGGAGCACGGACAGGAGCGTTCGCAGTCTCGTGGTGGTATCCGGCATTCCCATAGTGGAACACTCCTGTTCCAGAAAGGGCAACTGTTAATCTGTGCCGGTGAGTGCTCCCACCGGCAGCCGCGCCCGGACCCGGCAGGCGATCCTGGATGCCGCCATTGAAGTCCTGTCGCGCAACCCGGCAGCGTCGCTCGGTGACGTCGCCGCGGCGGCCGACGTCGGGCGCACCACGCTGCACCGGTACTTCGCGGAGCGCGGCGACCTGATCAACGCCCTGAACGCCGAGGCGGACGAGCGGCTAGAGCAGGCCCGCCGCCGGGCCCGGGTCGACGAGGACACCGGGGTCTCCGCGGTGCGCCGGCTCTGCCAGGAGTACTTCGACCTCGGTGACGTGCTGTCGCTGCTCTTCCGCGAGCAGGTGGCGCTCGACGACGCGGGCGACGGCGACGAAGGCGGCTGTGACGAGGGCTTCGAGGCGATGGTGCGCCGGGGCCAGGCCGACGGCAGCATCGACCCGGAACTGCCGCCGCTCTGGATCCAGAGCCTGATCTGGTCGCAGCTCTACGCCGGCTGGAGTTACCTGGCGGAGGCCAAGGTCTCCCGGCACGAGGCGCTGCGCCTGGTCCTGCGATCCGTCGAGGGCGCGGTCCGCCCTCTGCGGGCCTAGGGCCGGAACCACCGGACGTCGACCGCGCCGGCGATCGCCTGCATGCCTCGGTCGCCCGGGTGCAGGTGGTCGCCCGAGTCGTACCGCGGCAGGAACCGGGTGGGATCGCCCGGATCGTGGGTCGCCCGGTCCAGATCCAGGACGGCGTCACAGCCGTTGCCCTCGCGCCGGACGAACGCGTTGAAAGCGGCCCGGCCCTGCTCCCCGCGCCGCGTCCAGTAGGACGCTCCCCGGAACGGCGTCAACGTCGAGCAGACCACCTCGAGGCCCGCGTCGTGGCTGCGGTCGATCAGTTCCTGCACGGCGCTGACCAGTGCCGGCGCCGGAACGCCCGACATACCGAGGTCGTTGATCGCGTCGTCCGAGATGATCACCCACCGGACGCCCGGCTGCTCCAGCACGTCCCGCCGGAACCGCTCGGCCGCGCGGTCGCCGTGCAGGTCGCCGGTGAGCTGATTACCGCTGATCCCGGCATTCAGCACCCCGACGGTACGACCGGACGCGCGCAGCCGATCCGACAACAGGTCCGGCCAGCGCCTGTTCGCACCGAACCGCGAGCCGATCCCGTCCGTGATCGACGCCCCGAACGCCACCACCGCGCCCTCGGCCGCCGCGTTGCGCACATCCAGCCCGGCCAGCACGAAATAGCTGCCCGTCGTCGTCGCCCCGGTCAGGCTCGCCGCCCCACTCTGTTCACCCGGCGCGACGTGGTTGTGCCGCGCCGCCGCCCCGTGCCGGGTGGTCGGCCCGGTGTCCGCCGGCAGATAGGCGCTGACCGCCACGTCCGCGTCCGGCGGCACCGCGAAGGCGATCTCGTCGCTGACCGCTTCGCCGCCGGGCGGGATGATCACCGAGCTCGCCCCGCCGAAGGTCACCGCCCGGTCGGTGGCCGGGTCCACGGCATGGCCCCGCACATGCCGGGCCACGTGGACGGCGCTCACGGTGAGCGGACTCCGGCCGTACGCATGGGAGAGCCGAACCCGTGCGCTGCCGCCGCCGATGCTGGTGTGCACGACCTGTCGCACGGTCTGCCGCCGGAAGGCCTGGCCGCCGGGCTGCACCGCGACCGCCCACGTCCCCACCCACGTCCCCACCCACGACCCCGCGCCCGCCGCCGATGGCTGTCGCCCGGACGCCGTGCCCGCCGCCGGCGGCTGTTGCCCGGACGCCGTGCCCGTCGCCGGCGGCCCGGCCGCGGACGCCGGCGCGGAGGGTGGAGCGGCCGCCGGGGCGGGGCCGGCCGCCTCCTCCTGCACCGCGCAGCCCGTGACCGCACCCAGGGCCACCGTTGCCACGACGGCCGTCCTGGCCCACCTCATCCGCGCATCCCCCGCACCTCACCCCGACTGAGCAGGGCAGATCTTCACATCCGAGGATGGGCGGCTGTCAAAGCGGAGATCGAGGCGGCCAGGTTCGGCAGCCGCGTGGGTTCAACGGTTGCCTGCCGCACGGTCCTGCAGGCGCAGAAACTCATCGGCCAAGGCGATGGCCGCCGCACGGTCGACATCCGCAAGCGTGTCCACCGACGCGGACCAGTCGCCACTGCGCAGGGCTTCCCTGATCAGGCCGGCGGTGTCGGCGCAACGGTCAGCCCCGGCGACGGCGGCCAGCGCCCCGGCCGCAACGTCGGGATCGGTCACCGAGCGAGCCAGGCGCAGCGCCTCACGGCACTCCCCGCGCCCGAGCAGCTTCGCGACCAGGCGGGCCTGGACCGGCGACCGGCGATCGGCGGCGATGAGGCCGGTCAGGCGTTCCGCGCGCCGACTCTCACCGGCCTCGGTCATAGCTTCCGCGATCTTGCTGACCTGCTCGACATGCGAAGCCCAGGTCGGTCTCGTAGCCATCTGTGCCAGGCGTTCGGCCCGGCCGAAGTCACCCGCACGCGCCGCACCCAACGCGATCGTGGTCAGCAGGTGGTCGCGCATGTCAGGTTGCTCGCCGGCTGCCGCCTCCGCGCGATCCAGCAGCGCCGCCGCACGGTCGGACATGCCGACGACTACGGCTGCCGGAGCCAACGCGGACATCAGTTGAGCGATCTCTCTGGTGTTCGGCACCAGCGAGGCGGCTTGTTCCGCTTTGTCGAACAGCCGGATCGCCCGGACCGGGTCGCCGGCGAGCGCGAGAACGACGGCGACCGCGGTCGCGGTTGTGGCGATGGTGTGCGGCTGGCGGATGGCACTGACCATCTTCTCGGCCCGGGCTCCTTCACCGAGCCGGGCGAGCGTCTCTGCGAGACGCGGACGCCCGATGAATTCGCGTGACAAATGTGTCAGAAAGGACGGGACGTCGTCTCGCCGAGGTTCCCCGGACGACTCGGGGGCGAGGCAGGCGGACGCCTCCTCCGCGAGTGCACGCGCGCGGTCGGGGTCACCGGCGTCGATCCGGTCATCGGCAAGGATGGTGAGGGCCTGGACGCGCCACCCGACGTCGCGGAACGAGCGGGCGAGCTCGACGGCTTCGTCGGTCCTGCCCGCCCGCACCAACTCCAGGGCTACCTCGACGATCACCGGATCGTCGCTGTCGGGCCGCTGCGCCAATCTCTTCGCGGCGGTGTACTCACCGGCACGGACCATGGTCACTGCGAGGTGGACGGCCAGGCCGGACTGCGTGGCGTCCACCAACGGCTCTGCCCGGGACACCAGTTCGGCGGCCCGGCCGGTGTCGCCCGCCCGGCACATCGCGGAGGCGAGCGAGAGGAAGGAGCCGGCCAGCTGATCCCGTGCCACGATCAGCCTGGCGGTGCTCTCCACCTCGTCGGCCAGCGCGGACGCGTCCTCCGATTCGCCGGCATCGGTCAGGCTCAGCGCGAGGCCCGCGAGCGCCCTCGCTCGCCGCTGCGGTTGCTCGATCGCCAGAGCCAGACGTCGCGCGCTCGCCAGGTCTCCTCGACCGGCGGCGATCCGAGAGATTTCTTCCCGCGCCTCATCAGCTCTGCTGGACGAGTAGATCTCGCGCACGAGATCTTCGGCTCCTGCGACGTCGTACTCCGCCGCGGCGACGGCGACGTGCTTCAGCGCGTTCGAACGGCTCTCCGTGTCCTGGACCGAGCGGGCCAGCTCCTCGGCTGTCCTCTGGACGGACCGGAGGCGACCGGGATCGACTCTGGTGACCGAAGCGAACGCCCACGCCCGTATATCGGTCGCCGAAACTCGGTGCGCGGCATCAAGTGCCTGCGGGACGATGGCGTCAGCCATATCGGTCAAGCCCGCAGCGGCCGCGTGAACGGCCGTCATGGTGAGAGCGATCACCTGCTGGAGAGGGTCGTCCAGGGAGCCGGCTCGGTCCCGGGCCTCCGCGAGGAGCTGGCGACATCTCTGAGCGGAGTCTGCGGCGTCGGCGAGTTCGCCCAGATGCACGATCCGGCTGTAGTCGTCGAAGGTCTCGTTCGAGAGGCGCTCGGCCCGCACGGTGTCGCCTGCGTGGATCGACAGGGTGACCTGTCCCGACAGCGCTGACGCCCGCTGCGCCGGATTCGGCAGCGAGCGCGCCGCGGACTCCGCCAGTTCGCAGGCCTCGGCGAATGTCTCCTTGTGGCCGAGTCGAGCCGCAGCGACGGCAACCTCTCCGCAGCAGGTGGCCCGGGGTGCCGCATCGGTGATCAGCGCCGACATCCTGATCGCCCGCTCCAGCAGCTCGGTGGCACGGCCGGGGTCGGCTGTCGCGACGGCAAGCAGGGCGCGGACCCGTTCACCTTCGTCGGTGATCTTCTCGGTGAGGCGCAGCGCATCGTCCACGTCGCCGGCTTCCGCCGCCGTTGTCACCAGTGATCGCCATGCTCGCTGCTCGGAGCCGGTCATGGTGTGCGCGAGCGCCTCCGCCCGGGCGCGCTGGCCGAGCCTGGCCCGAACCTCGACCAGCTCTGCCGGCAGGTTCGCGTTGCGGCGGCGCAATCGCTCGCGGTGCACGGCGAGCCGGGCCGTCGTGGTGAGGTCCATCGGTGGCACGGCGACGATCTCGGCGAGAGCGGCCGCGTCACTACCCGTCACGGCGAGCATGCGGTCGTGGCGGTCGGGATCGGTTGCCAGCGTCACGATCCGGTGCGCATCGCCCAGGGTGTGCAGCAGGCTTGCATACGGACGCAACAGGTAGGCGGGTGTCGATGCGGGCCAGTGGCCGGCGGCATACCCGTCAGCCCAGGCGTGCAGCCGTGACCGGAACGCATGAAGTCGCGTGGGCCCCAGGTAGTCCGAGGCGGACTCCGTCAACTCCTCGTGCGCGAGCAGGTAGACCGGCCCGGCCTGACTCTGGAAGGCGCGCCCGGCCACAGACGCCAGTTCGTCGGAGATCTCGAGCCGTCCGCGACCGGTCAGCTCGGCGAGGTCGGTGCTGGAGAGGCCGCCCCCCGAGGCCGTGATCAGGCCGAGCAGATCCTGCTGAAGCGGTGAGCCGTCGAGCAGTCGCCGCAGATCCCGATGGGCATCGTGCCGTACGACTTGAGCGTGTTCGGACGGAACCAGCTCACGCGACACGGCCGGATCCCGCAGGGGATGGTCAGTGGGCACGTCGGCCGGCAGCGGCGGGTCGTGCCGGCCCGCCACGATGATGCGAAGGCCGGCCGGCGGAGAGACGGGCAACAGGGCGGCGATGCTGTGTGCGTCACCACCGGTTGTCCAGCCGAGATCCTCGTCGAGCCCGTCCACGACCAGCACCAGGGGACAGGCTCGTTCGAGCATGCTCAGCAGATGGGCCTCGCGGTTGGCGGCGGTCAGGTAGGGCGACGCTGATTCGCCGACCAGCCCGGCCAACTGTTCGAGAAGGACCTCGACGAAGGCATTCCGGTCGGACTGGCCGCCCAACCGGGCGGTGACGAAGAACGAGACCAGCCGGACACCGGGCGGCGGGTGCAGAACGAACCAGGAGAGCAGCGCCGACTTGCCGGCCCAGGCAGGCGCACGCCACCAGAGATAGGCGGCTCCGTCCCGCTGTGTGCAGAAGGCGGCCAGCTCCGCCAACTCGGTCTCGCGTGCGGTGAGGTGGGCGGGTGCCATCCGGCGGACCTGCTGGAGATACACCGGATGGGAGGCACGTGCCGGGGTGCGGCGTGGCCGTTCCGTCCGGCGCTCCTGCTGAGCTCGCGCCCGCAACTGTTCCCAGTAGCCCGCGCCGTGTCCGGGTCTCTCCCTGGCCCGTCCCTCAAGAAAGCTGACCAGGAACTGGACCGCCTTCTTGTCGCTCGGCACCGACTTGCCGGTCATCCAGTCGCTCAGAGTGGCATCCCGCAGCTTTACCGGCGGCGTCTGTGCGGTGCCCTGGCGGACGAGCGTCGCATAGTCGGGACTGCCTGCTGCCTCGTAGAGCTCCCGGAGCTCGGTGGAGAACCTCGTCATCTGGTGGTTCCGAACCGGAACAGGTCCGGAAGTATGTCCGAGCTGGGCATTCCCGCACTGTAGCCGTCGGCGGCATCGCCGGATCGCGGCCGGAAGGGCAGACAGGAGAGGTCACACGTACGCCTGACCCGAAAGGTCGCCCCGATGCCTCACCTGCTGCTCCTGCTCGGCGCCCTCCATGTGGCCGCTGTCGCCGGCTACCTCGTGGTGGGCGATCCCACCGCACTCGCGACCATCGCCCAGATCGACGCGGCGTTCGCGCTCGCCTGGCTGGCCGCACGTTCACGTGAGGGGCGGTGACACCTCAGGACGGTGCGGCGCGGCCGGCTGCCGACGCCATGCCGAGCCAGGTGTGCGGGTTGCCCGCCCAGCACCAGCCCAGCTTCGGCGCGTTCCGGCTGATCCAGATGGCCGGGACGCGGCGGTCGGTGGATCGGGAGCCGCCCAGGGAGAAGCACTTGTTCTTGACCAGGATGCCCGGGAAGTGGGTGATCAGTGCGACGCCCTCCTCGATGGTGAGCAGGGTGCGGCCCCGCTCCGCGATGGTCGCCATGGCGTCGTTCGGCACGGCGCCGCAGAACTCCTCGCCCCGTTCGACGCCGAGCAGCAGGTAGGCCTCGTGGCCGGGCAGCGCGGCCGTCGGGATGGCGACGAAGCGCTCCAGCGAGCCGGGCTCGAACGTCCGGTCCACGAAGCCGGGTTTGCTCTTGCCGTCCAGCGAGGTCAACGGCATGGTCGCCTCGATCGGGGCCAGTGTCCTGGTGATGACCAGCAGGAACGGCACGCGGCCCGCCTCCGGGGCCTCGGTGGGAGCGGCGGTGGGGGAGTCGGGGACGAGGTCGCTCAGCGGCGCCAGCCGAGCTTCGAACTCGGCCCGGCCGAGGCCGGTGAGCGCGGGATATCCCAGCTCGATCAGGTTGTGGATCTGGCGGTCGAATTCAGTCATCGATCCCCTTCTCGCATGACGCTGTCGAATAAACTTAGGTCGAGCATAAGAATATGTCAAGCCTATATAGTGTGCCGGTGAGCGAACGACCGGCCGGGCTGCGCGAGCGCAAGAAGCAGCAGACCCGTGCGCACATCTCCCACCAGGCCACCCGGCTGTTCCTCGAGCGCGGGTTCGACAGCGTGACGATCGCCGAGGTGGCTGCCGCCGCCGAGGTGGCCAAGATGACCGTCACCAACTACTTCCCGCGCAAGGAGGACCTGGCCCTCGACCTGGGCGACGCGTTCGTGCAGGGCCCCGCCTTCGCCGTCCGCCACCGCGCGCCGGGCGAGTCCGCTCTGGCCGCGCTGCGCCGTGCGCTGCTGGTGGCCGTCGGCGCGCACGACCCGGTGATCGGTTTCTCCGGGCCGGAGTTCGCCCGCATGGTGATGGCCAGCGCGGCGTTGCGGGCGCGGCTGCGCGAGTTCCACGACGAGCGCGAGCGAGCCCTGGTCCGGGCTCTCGCCGAGGAGACCGGCGCGGCGCCGGACGATCTGCGGCCGCGGGTGGCGGGGGTCCAGCTGGGCGGTCTGCTGCGGCTTCTCTTCGAAGAAACCCTCGGGCGTACGCTCGACGGCCACCACGACGACGAGATCTCCCGCGCGGTCACCGAGCTGGCCGAGCAGGGATTCGCGCTGCTGGAGCCGGCTCTGGGCACCTACGCCATCCGGTGAGCACCGAGCAACTGTGTGAACTTGGGGTCCGAATCGAGCCGCACCTTCACACGCTGGGGGCGAGGGGGCGGGGCGTCTGGGCCGGACCATTGATTTACGCCGGCGGCCGCGCTGCGGCCCCGGGTGGCAGGTGATCGCGGGTCTTCTGGGGACGGCACTCCGTCGACTCGTACCCCCGCGAAAGAAACCGGTGCCGCGGAGAGAGCCCTCCGCGGCACCGGGGTGACCGGATGATCAGCTCGCGGCGCAGGTGACCCGCGAGGGTGCGGTGTTGGCGCCGGTGGCGGTGAAGCCGAAGCTGGCCTCGCCGCCGGCGGCCAGCTTGCCGTTCCAGCCGGCGTTGCGGGCGGTGACCACGTCGCCCGAGGTCGTCACGGTCGCGTTCCAGCTGTTGGTGAAACGCTGGCCGCTGGGCCAGGTCCAGCTGACGGTCCAGCCGTTGATGGCGGCGCCGGCCTTGACCGTGACGGCGCCCTGGAAGCCGCCGGGCCACGAGTTGCCGGCCGTGTAGGTGGCCGTGCAGCCGCCGGCCGGGTTGCTCGGCGACGGTGAGCCGGGGTTGCTGGGGGACGGTGAGCCGGGGTTGCTGGGTGACGGCGAGCCGGGGTTGGACGGAGACGGCGAGGACGTGCCGCCGAAGACCGTGGCCTCGCGGGAGGTGGCCCTGATGCCGTTGGCGCCGTTGAAGATCCGCTCGCCCCAGGTGGTCAGGGCGGCCCGGTTGAAGCCGGTGACCATGTCGAGGTATTCGACGCCGGCGCCGTTGCCGGACCACGACCAGCCGATGTATCCGATGCCGCGCTGCTGCGCGGTGGCGAAGATGGTGTCCTCGTCGGGGTTGCCGTCGGAGTGGTCGAAGCCGAACTCGCCGACCACGATCGGCAGGTTGGCGGTCTGGAACCGGCCGAGATAGTCGGTGATCTCGGCGGCCGTGTCGAAGACGCCGTACATGTGGATCGAGAAGACGGTGTTCTTCTGCGGGTCCGCCGCGAAGACCGAGGCGGCGTTGTCACGCATGATGAACTGCCAGTCCTGGCCCCAGTTCGGGGCGTCCACCATGATCTGGTGCTGGAAGCCGGCGGCGCGCAGGCGGGTGATCGCGCTCCTGGTGTCGGCGGTCCAGTTGGTGGCGGTCGCGCCGTTGCCGTACGGCTCGTTGCCGATGTTCAGGATGACGAAGTTCTCCTGGCCGTCCAGGGCGCTCTTCACGGAGATCCAGTAATCGACCGCCTGCGCCAGGGTGGCGGCGCCGGCCTGCTCGCCGTACCCGGTGGTGTCGTGCACCTCCAGGACGCAGATCAGCCGGTTGGCCTTGCACTGGCTGATCACGGTGGACACGTTGGCGGCGTTGTCGGGTCCCCAGCGTTGTCCGCTGCCGAGCACGATGCGGACGGTGTTGGCGCCGAGCGCCTTGATGTCGGCCAGCGCCTGCGGAGTGCGGTCCTGGTACCAGGTGTGCGCGTGGTTGACGCCGCGCATCACGAAGGCGTTGCCGTTGGCGTCGAGGATCCGGGTGCCGGACACCGTGAAGCCGGCGGCGGCCTGGGCCGGCTGCGCGACGGTGAACACCGCGAAGGCCGCGGTCAGGACGGCCGCGAGGCCGCCCCACCATGTCTTTTTCATGAGTTCCTCCCTGCCCGCCGGGTGCGTGGCGGACGAACGTGGGATGGGGGATGGTTGGGAGCGCTCCCACGATGCGCCGGGGATTTCATCGTTGTCAATGGGGTGTTGCCGTTGCGGGCTCCCCAGAATCTAAAATGAGTTAACTAAGCGGGTCAAGTGGAGTGCGGCATCGATCGGCCGAGATGTCGCGCTCTGCGCGACAACCCTTGACAACACAAACTTAAGCCACTTAATAATGGCCCCGGCGTGGGTGATCCCGCGCACTCCACCCGCCGTCGGTGACGGCGATCCAGACGAGGGATTCGCTGATGTATGACCTCTTCACCCGCCGTGGCCGCAGAGCCGGCGCGGCCGTCGCGGCGACGGCCGCGGTGGCGCTCGCGCTGACCGGCTGCTCGGAGTCCTCCGGCGGGAACAAATCCGGCAACGGCGCGACCAGCACGGTCACCGTCTTCAACGGCGCGACCGGCACCATCGTGGAGAACTGGAACCCGTTCTCGCCGACGTTCCTGCAGCCCACCAACGGCCTCATCTTCGAGCCGCTCTATTACTACAACTTCGCCACCGAGGCCGAGCCGGTGCCGATGCTGGCCACCGCGCACTCCTGGAACTCGGACGGCAAGCAGCTCACGATCACCACCCGCGAGGGCGTGAAGTGGTCGGACGGCCAGCCGTTCACCGCCAAGGACGTGGCCTTCACCTTCGACCTGATCCGCCGCACGCCGGGGATCAACGCGACCGGGCTGAAGCTCACCTCGGCGCAGGCCACCGACGACAGGACCGTCGTGCTCACGTTCCCGGCCACCTCGTACACCGACGAGGCGGCCATCGTCGGCAACACCCCGATCATCCCGGAGCACGTCTGGAGCAAGATCGACGATCCGGCCAAGACGATCAACCCGAACCCGGTCGGCACCGGGCCGTACAAGCTCAAGCAGTTCTCCGCGCAGAGCTACCAGATGGAGAAGAACGCGAGCTACTGGCAGCCGGACAAGCCGCAGATCCAGAACGTCCGCTACATCTCGCTGGCCACCGCGGACGCCGCGAGCGCCGCGCTGGTCGCCGGCCAGGTGGACTGGATGAGCTCGTTCCTGCCCGGCCTGGACCAGCTGATCGCGAGCAACAAGAACCTGACGTACGTCAACACGCCGGCGATGACCACCTCGATCTTCACCTGCGCCAACGCGGCCCTGGGCTGCACCGGCCCGCAGACCGACGTCGCGGTCCGGCAGGCCATCTACCACGCGCTCAACCGGGACCAGCTGAACAAGCTGGCCGGCGGCGGGTTCGCGGCACCGGCCTCGCCGACCATGCTCCCGCCGGAGCGGGACAAGAAATGGATTGCCGACCCGGCGCACGCCACCATCCCCGGCGCACCGGACGCCGCCAAGGCCAACCAGCTCCTGGACGCGGCCGGCTGGGTCAAGGGCGGCGACGGCATCCGGGCCAAGGGCGGGCAGAAGCTCTCGCTCACCATCCAGACGGTCACCGGCTGGAGCGACTACATCTCCCTCAACGACGCCATGGCGCAGCAGCTGAAGGAGGTCGGCATCGAGCTGAAGCCGACCCAGCTGTCCTGGAACGAGTGGAACAACAACCAGGTGCAGGGCAAGTACCAGCTCTCGCTGGACTCGATCGGCCTGGGCGCGTCGACCAACCCGTACGCCACCTACAGCCTCAAGTACGTCACGAAGACCACTGCGAAGGTCGGTGAGGCGGCCGGCACCAGCGGCAACTACGCCCGCTACAGCAACGCGGCGGTGGACAAGGCGATCGAGGCGGCGTCGGCGACCAACGACGAGGCGGCGCAGAAGGCCCAGTACGCGATCATCCAGAAGGAGATCGTGAACGACCTGCCGTACATCCCGATCTACCTGAACTCGATGCTCACCGAGTTCAACACCGCCAACGCCACCGGCTGGCCGACCAACGACAACAAGTACGCGCTGCCGGCGTCCTGGAAGCAGTGGGACAACGGCATCGTGCTGGCCAACCTGAAGCCGGCGGCGAAGTAGCGCCCATGTTCCTGCTCCGCAAAGCCGGGTTCTACCTGGTCGCCCTCTGGGCCGCGCTGACCGTCAACTTCTTCGTCCCGCGGCTCATGCCCGGCGATCCGGTCGAGATCATGATCTCGAAACTCGGCCAGAAGGGGCCGGTCAGCCCGGAGACCCGGGCCTCGATCGAGGCGCTGCTCGGCGCCGACACCAGCCAGTCGTTGTGGAGTCAGTACACGGACTACCTCTCCAGTCTGGCCACCGGCGACCTGGGTGTCTCGGTGACGTTCTTTCCCGCCTCGGTCATCGACATCATCGGGCAGACCCTGCCCTGGACGATCGGCCTGATCGGGCTGGCCACGATCATCTCGTTTCTGGCCGGCGTGGGTCTCGGCACCCTCGCCGGCTGGAAGCGAGGCTCGTGGCTGGACAGCCTTATCCCGGTCACCACGATGTTCCAGTCGGTCCCGTACTTCTGGCTGGCCCTGATCCTGCTGTTCCTGTTCGGCAGCGTGTGGCCGCTGTTCCCGCTCAACGGCGGGTACGACGTCTACAACGTGACGCCGGGCTGGAACGGCCCGTTCATCGGCTCGGTCATCTATTACGGCACGCTGCCGGCGCTCACCATCATCCTGTCGTCGGTGGGCGGCTGGATGCTCGGGATGCGCAACATGATGGTCTCCACGCTCTCCGAGGACTACATGGTGGCCGCGGAGGCGAAAGGGCTGCGCCCGAGCCGGATCAGGCGCCGGTACGCGGCCCGCAACGCCATCCTCCCGTCCGTCTCCGGGTTCGCCATCTCGCTCGGGTTCGTGGTCGCCGGGTCGATCGTCACCGAGGCGGTCTTCTCGTACCCGGGGATCGGCTCGGCGCTGCTGCAGGCCGTCGGCGGCAACGACTACGCCCTCATGCAGGGCATCTTCTTGATCATCACGTTGTCCGTGCTAGGAGCGAACTTGCTGGTCGACCTCCTGTACTCCGTCATCGACCCGCGCACCCGGAGCTGATCATGGCCACCGAGACCGTCGCCGTGAACGTCCCGGTGCCGCGCCGCCGGGTGGCGCTGCCGCCGATGACCGGCAAACTCGCCGCCGGCCTGGGCATCGGCGGGGTGATCGTCCTGTTCGGGCTGCTCGGCCCGCTGCTCGTCCAGGACCCGTCGCAGGTCAGCGACATCGGCCTGGCCGGGCCGAGCGCCGACCACGTGCTCGGCACCACGCAGACCGGGCAGGACGTCTTCGCCCAACTGGCGTACGCGACCCGCGGCTCGTTGATCGTCGGTGCCATCGTCGGCGTTCTGACCCTGCTGCTCTCCGGCTTCTTCGGCATCGTCGGCGCGTACGCCGGCGGTTGGCTGGACGAGTCCTTCTCGCTGTTCACCAACATCATGCTGGTCATCCCGGGCCTGCCCGTGGTGATCGTGATCTCCGCGTACGTCCCGGACAAGAGCCTGCTGCTGGTCTCCCTGGTGCTCGCCATCACCAGCTGGGCCGGCTCCGCCCGGGTGCTGCGCGGCACCACGCTCAGCCTGCGCAACCGTGACTACGTGCTCGCCTGCCGGGTGGCGGGGGAGAAGCGCTGGCGGATCCTGCTGGTCGAGATCCTGCCGAACCTGATCCCGCTGCTGGCCACCCAGGTCGTGTTCGCGGTCATCTTCGCCATCCTCGGGGAGGCCGGGTTGTCGTACCTCGGCCTGGGCGCCAGCGGCTCGTTCACCTGGGGGACCATGCTGTACTACGCGCAGAACGGCCTGGCCCTGCGGCTCGGCGCGTGGTGGTGGTTCGTACCGCCGGGGTTGCTGCTGGCACTCTTCGGGGCGGCCCTGTCACTGATCAACTTCTCGATCGACGAGATCATCAACCCGAAGCTGCGGAACCAGACGCGCGGCGCCCGCCGTGGCTGGCGGATGTCCCGCGAGCAGCTGCGCAAGGCCAAGGAGTCGACGCTGTGAGCCATCCCGTGCTGACCGTTGCGGATTTCAGCGTGGACTATCTGGTCTCGCCACCCGTGCACGCGGTCCGGAACGTCTCCTTCGGCCTGCGGCGCGGCGAGGTGCTCGGCCTGGCGGGGGAGAGCGGGTGCGGCAAGAGCACCCTGGCGTACGGGATCGTCCGTCTGCTCAAGCCGCCGGCGATGATCACGTCGGGGCACGCGGTGTTCCACTCCCGCGAGGGCTACGACATCGACTGGGGGGATGTGAGCGCGGAGGATCTGCGGGCCGCCCGCTGGGACAAGATCTCGATGGTCTTCCAGGGCGCGATGAACTCGCTGAACCCGGTCATCTCGATCCGTGACCAGTTCGAGGACATCTTCCGCACGCACCGGCCGGAGATGGGCCGCGCCGCCCGCCGGGCCCGCTGCGGTGAGCTGCTGGAACGGGTCGGCGTGGATCCGGTGCGGCTGCGGTCCTATCCGCACGAGCTCTCCGGCGGCATGCGCCAGCGCGTGATGATCGCGATGGCGATGGCCCTGGAGCCGCAGATCATGATCATGGACGAGCCGACCACCGCGCTCGACGTGGTGGTGCAGCGGGAGATCCTGCGGGAGATCACCCGGCTGCGCGACGAGCTCGGCTTCGCGGTCATCTTCATCACCCACGACCTGCCGCTGCTGCTGGAGATCAGCGACCGGATCGCGGTGATGCGCGACGGCTCGATCGTCGAGCTGGGCGACGCCGCCGACCTCTATCTGAACCCGAAACACGAGTACACCCGCAAGCTGCTGGCGTCGTTCCCCAGCCTCACCGGCGAACGCGGATCCTTCGTCCGGGAGGCCTCATGACCACGCTGGAGGTACGCGGCCTCGTCAAGGAGTACCGCCTGCGCGACGGCTGGCGCGCCGGCACCATGCGCGCCGTCGACGACGTCAGCTTCACTCTCGACCACAGCCGCACCACCGCGCTCGTCGGCCAGAGCGGCAGCGGCAAGTCGACCATCGCCAAGATGCTCCTCCAGCTCGAACGCCCCACCGCCGGATCGATCCTGCTGGACGGGGAACCGGTCACCCGCCGCGGCCTCGCCCGTTACAGGCGGACCGTGCAGATGGTCTTCCAGGACCCGTTCGCGTCGCTGAACCCCTTCCACAGCGTCGAACACCACCTGGCCCGGCCGGTCCGCCTGCACAACCCGAAGATGACCGACGCCGAGGTGCGCCGGCGCGTCCTGCACCTGCTCGAACGCGTGCGGCTGGAACCCGACTTCGCCGCCCGGCGCCCGCACGAGCTCTCCGGCGGCCAGCGCCAGCGGGTGGCCATCGCGCGGGCGCTCGCCCCCGAGCCGGGCGTGCTGATCGCCGACGAGCCGGTGTCCATGCTGGACGTGTCGATCCGGCTCGGCGTGCTCAACCTGCTGGCGACCCTGCAGCGGGAGGAAGACCTGGGAGTCCTGTACATCACTCATGACCTGGCGACGGCGCGGCACTTCTCCGACGAGATCCTGGTGATGTTCAAGGGCCGGATCGTGGAGCGCGGGCCGGCCGACGACGTCATCCTTAACCCGCAGCACGAGTACACGAGGACGCTTGCCGACGCGGCCCCGAACCCGGAGCGCCGCCTCGGCTCAACAGGCCACCGCCCCTGAAACCACCGGCGTGTGGTGACTCCGGGTGCCCAGCGCGGGGTCAGGCGGCTGCTTCACGCCGGGCGCCGCGCAGGGCCGGCACCACCGCCGCGTACAAGGCCACACCGGACCCGACCCCCGCGACCAGCCCGACCAGGCCCGCGGAGCCGCCCATCGCGTTCACCAGGAAGCCGGCCAGCCCCAGCGCGGTCATCGCCGCGCCCAGCCAGTGGTAGAGCGGCATCCGCCAGGCCCACGCCAGCCCGAAGAAGTGCACCCCCACCACCACAGCGATCCAGGCGACCGAGACCTCGGGCGCGTCCAGCACCTCGTTGATCACCGCCAGACCGCCGAACAGCGCGACCACCTCGGCCACCACGATCAGCTGATATCGCCGGTCGGCGAACCCACGACCGCCGGCCGGCGCACGCTCGGCCTCTCCACCCACGGTCCGGAACAGCGCCACGACCAGTCCCACCGCGATCAGCGCCCCCGCCGCCCGGATCACCCACGGCCACAGCCCCGGCAGTCCACCGCTGTTCACCATCACGAACACCGTGCCGAACGAGATCGCGATCAACGATCCGGTCACCAGCCCGCTCGGCCGCTTCCTGCCATTCATCCCCGTCATATCGGCGATCTTAGTTCCCGCTGCGGGTGACCGGGCTATCGACGGAGGTGGGACTGCAGCACGAGCGCGGCAGCACCGGTGGCCGAGGCGGTGGCCGCCGCGAGAGAGACGGTGACGGTCACCGACCGCCGCCACGTCCGGGTGTCCGCCGGCGAGACCCGCCGCATGATCGCCGGCCCGTAGACGAACGACGCCGCCGCGAAGCCGGGCCCGGTCAGCACGACCAGGTCGATGTCGAGAAGGTTCACCACCGACTCGGCGGCGGCAGCCACGTAGCGGGCGGAATCCTCGAGCAGCTCCAGGCAGCGGGGTCCGCCGGCCCGGGCGGCCCGGGCGATCGCCGCGAAGTCGGCTGCCACGCTGCGCGGTGAGCCGGGGTCGATGCCCGCCTCGGCCGCCGCGGCCGGATCGGTGCGGGCGGCCTGCACCACGGTTCGCGGCCCGGCGAGGATCTCCAGGCAGCCGCGGCTGCCGCACCAGCACTCGGGCCCGTCCACCTGGACGCACACATGACCGAACTCGCCCGCCGCGCCGTGCCCGCCGCGCATCGCCCGGCCTTCGACGACGATGCCGGCGCCGATGCCGCTGCCCATGTAGAGCGCGGCGAAGGCCTGCTCGGGCCCGACCCGGGCGACCCAGTACTCGCCGACCGCGGCGGCGGTGGCGTCGTTCTCGACCAGGACCGGCCGGCCGGTGGCGTCGGCCAGCCGGCTGCCGAGCTCTTCGCCGTCCCAGCCGCGCAGGTGGGGCGGGGCGTCGTCGAAGCGGGACACGCCGCTGCGGGGCCCGGGCCAGACGACGCCGATCCCGAGGCAGCGGGCCGGGTCGACGCCGGAACCGGCCAGCAGCGTGTCGATGCCCGCGGTCAGGTGCGAGAGGAGAGCGTCGGCGGGAGGCTGGGTCGGCGCGGGCCGGGCCAGCCGGGAGATCACACCGCCGGTCTGGCCGGTCAGCACGTACGTGGTGACGTCCCGGTCGAGGTAGACCCCGACGGCCAGCCGGGCGGCCGGGTCGAGACGCAGCAGGGTGCGGGGCTTGCCGCCGGTCGGGGTGCGGCCGGTCTCCACGATCAGGCCCTCTTCGAGGAGGCGGCGCACGGTCATCGACACGGCGGCCTCGGTGAGCCCGGTCATCGCCGCCAGCTCGACCCGGCTCAGCGGCTCGGAAGCGCGGATCGCGTCGAGGATGCTCTCGCGGGCGCCGGGGCGGCGGCCGCGTCCTGGTCGGCCGACCGGCGCGGCGTCACCGACCGCTTCTCTCAACTCGCCACCACCCTGACAGCCTGGTCGTCGACTGCTGTGGCGCGCACGAGCATGACGCGATCGGGGTACAACACCGGAAGCCGCAGCCCGGAGCCGCCGAGCACACGCCCGGTGAGGTGGACGCCCTGCGGCGTGCACCAGGGTAGCGCAGCGCCCCAGGCTGCGGCGTTACCGTCGGGAACGTCACCCGGCGGCTGGGCCCGCACGCGGTAGACAGTATCCGGGTCGAGCCCCGGCAGCAGCACCGTGCCCGGCGGGTAGGCGTCGCTGGTGGCGGTGGCGATCAGCGCGAAGAGCGCGTCCGCCGGCGTGACCACGCCGGTGACCGAGTACGCCGGGTCGGCGACGTCGCCGTGCACCAGCGTCCCGGTGTGCAGCAGGCCGCGCACCTCCTTGTAGAGGGCGACCCACTCGGCGAGCCTGTCCAGGTCGTCGGCGGAGGCTGTGGTCAGATCCCATTCGATGCCGAGGTGACCGAAGAGGGCCAGGCCGGCGCGCGCGTCCAGCGGCAGCGTCCGGTGCGTCGTGTGCGACTGCGGTGCCCCCACGTGCGAGCCGATCAGCTCCAGCGGCACCAGCAGCGACGTCCACCGCTGGATCGCCACCCGCTCGTGCGCGTCGATGCAGTCCGACGCCCAGATCCGGTCGGTCCGCTCCAGGATCTCCAGGTCGACCCGGCCGCCCCCGGAGGAGCAGGACTCGATCTCGACGCCGGGATGCCGGGCCCGCAACTCGGAGATCAGGCGGTAGACGGCGTGGGTCTGATCGTGCACCCCGGCCCGGCCGGTGCCGGGATGTCCGGCGTCGACGAGGTCCCGGTTGTGGTCCCACTTCAGGTAGGAGATGTCATATTCGGTCAGCAGCGCGTCAAGCCGCTCCAGGATCCAGGCTCCGGCGGCCGGGTTGGCGAGATCCAGCACCTGTTGTGACCGGGCCGGTGGCGGCAGCCGGTCGTCCACCGCCATCATCCAGTCCGGATGCGCCCGGGCCAGGTCGGAGTCCGGAT
This sequence comes from Actinoplanes sp. 13, assembly GCF_056134165.1. NCBI lineage: Bacteria > Bacillati > Actinomycetota > Actinomycetes > Micromonosporales > Micromonosporaceae > Actinoplanes > Actinoplanes sp. 13. The sequence continues at coordinate 232,146 of NZ_JBVYOQ010000002.1, forward strand.
TGATCATCTCCGGCTCCACCCAGAGCCCGAACTCCATGCCCAGCGCACGCACCACCTTGATCAGAGGGCTGAGCCCTTCCGGCCACACGTCCGGCGACACGTGCCAGTCGCCGAGGCCCGACGTGTCGTCCCGGCGCGATCCGTACCACCCGTCGTCCAGCACGAATCGCTCGGCGCCGACTGCCGCGGCAGCCTGGGCAAGTTCGGTGAGCCGGCCCAGATCGTGATCGAAATACACCGCCTCCCAGGTGTTCACCACCACCGGACGCGGGGTCGAGGGATGCTGCGGCCGCGACCGCAGATAGTCGTGGAACCGCTCGGACAGCGAATCCAGGCCGTCCGCCCCGAAGGCGCCGTAGATCCATGGTGTCGTGTAGGAATCGCCCTGACCGAGACCGATCTCTCCGGGGAGCAGCAGCTCGCCGCCGCCGAGGGCGGAATGTCCGTGATAGTTGCGCTCGGCGACCGTCCGCGACCCACCGGAGAACGCGGTGTGCACCCCCCACACCCGTCCCTGCCGGTTCGCGAACCCGGCCGTCCCGGCGCACAGCACATAGGCGGAGTCGTAGCCGGTGCGCCCGGTCCGGTTCTCCCGGACCCGCAACCCATGCGTGAAGGCGGTCCGTTGCGGCGAGCGTTCCCGCAGGTGGTGACCGGTGAAGTCGAGCAGCTCGACGGTCTCGGCCGGCACCGGCAGGAACAACGTGAGATGGTCCAGCCAGTACGTTCCGGGCGCCGTGCTGGTCAGCGTCGCCCGGGCCCGCAGCACCCCGGACGGGTGCAACTCGATCTCCCACCTGAGGGCCAGCTCCGCGACATGATCCGCAGCCGTCAGGCGTACGCCCAGAGCGTCCCGTTCGATATCGGTCATCTCGAACTTGCTGGACCACGACCGGCCGTCCCGGTGGCCGGCCAGCCCGGGGTGCCCGAGCCATCCGGCCGACTGTTCGGGCAGGATCGAGACGCGGACCGGGGTGTCGGCGGAGAATCCGATCGGCTGCGGCGCGGCAGCCAGCGCGAGATCGGCGAGTCGCGCGCCGGAGAGGTCACCCAGGGCCTCGCCCCAGTGCACGACGGCGGGCAGTGACGGGCCGCGGCAGTCGAGCACGACGCTCACCCCGGCCGTGCTCAGATGCACCAGGCCGGCGCGGTCGGTGTCGCTGCTCGGGCGCATCGTGCCTCCGGGTTCACCAGCGTTGACGGACTTCGTTCAGTAGCTTAAGAATGTGGGAGCCCCGGCGCGGCGGCAACCCCCTTCCCGACATGACGAGGGAGCACTCCGACATGCTCAAGACCGACCTGCACGTGGGCTGGACCGTCCGGGCCGCCGGCGGACCGGTCCCACCGGAGATCGCCGCCTCCGCGCTGCCCGCCACCGTGCCCGGAACCGTGCACACCGATCTGCTCGCCGCCGGCGTCATCCCGGACCCCTACCTGGGCGCCAACGAGGCCGGCCTCACCTGGTTCCACCGGTCCGCCTGGCGCTACGACACCACCGTGGTCGCCGAGCCGGCTGCCGAGGGTGAACGGGTCGACCTGGTCTTCGACGGCCTGGACACGGTCGCCACCGTCGAGTTCGACGGGACCGAGCTGGGCCGCACCGTGAACATGCACCGTGGCTACCGGTTCGACGTGCGGCACCTGCTGCGCGACGGCGCGATCCCGCTCAGCGTGCGGTTCGACTCCGCCCTGGAGCACGCGGAGGAGTTCGAGCGGCAGTTCGGCAGCCGCCCCCGGCCGTACCCGCATCCGTTCAACGCGGTCCGCAAGATGGCCTGCTCGTTCGGCTGGGACTGGGGTCCCGACCTGCAGACCGCCGGCATCTGGAAGGGCGTGCGCCTGGAGCGGTGGCGGGTCGCCCGGCTGGCGTCGGTCCGGCCGCTGGCCACCCGCAACCGGCTCACCGTGCACGTGTCGCTGGAACGAGTCGCTGACGGGCCGCTCACCGTCGAGGTGACCGCCGGTTCGCGGACCGTCCGCGCCGAGACGGCCACCGACTCCGCCGTCGTGGAGCTCGACGTGCCGGACGCGCCGACGTGGTGGCCGGTCGGGTACGGCGAGCAGCCCCTCGTGCCGGTGTCGGTGCGGTTGCTGCGCGGCGAGGACGTGCTCGACTCGCACGAGACCCGGGTCGGGTTCCGGGACGTGCGCCTCGACGAGACCCCCGACGAGGCCGGCAGCAGGTTCGCGCTGGTCGTCAACGACCAGGAGATCTTCGTCCTCGGCCTCAACTGGATCCCCGAGGACCACCTGCTCACCCGGATCACCCGGGCCCGGCTGGCGGACGCGGTGGACCGCGCCGTCGCCGCCAACACCAACCTGCTGCGCGTCTGGGGCGGCGGCATCTGGGAGAGCGACGACTTCTACGACGTCTGCGACGAGCGCGGCGTCCTGGTCTGGCAGGACTTCCCGCTGGCCTGCGCGGCGTACGCGGAGGACGAGCCGCTGCGCTCGGAGATCCTCGCCGAGGCCCGGGAGAACGTCACCCGGCTCGCGCCGCACCCGTCACTGATCCTCTGGAACGGTGGCAACGAGAACATCTGGGGGCATGAGGACTGGCGCTGGAAGGAACAGCTGAACGGCGCCACCTGGGGCGCGCGGTACTACTACGAGGACTTCCCGGCGCTGCTGGCCGAGCTCGACCCGACCCGGCCGTACCACCCCGGCAGCCCGTCCAGCCCCGGCCGCGACCCCGAGGTGGTGCACCCCAACGACGAGCGGTACGGCACCCGGCACGAGTGGGAGGCGTGGAACCGGCAGGACTACACCTTCCACGACAACTTCACGCCCCGGTTCTGCTCGGAGTTCGGCTGGCAGGCCCCGCCGGCCTGGTCCACGCTCGTGGCCACCCTGGAGCCGGCCGACCTGCACCAGGAGTCGGCGGCGTTCCTGCTGCACCAGAAGGCCGAGGACGGCAACGGCAAGCTGAACCGGGGCCTGGCCCACCACATGACGGTGCCCGAGGACTTCGCCGCCTGGCACTGGGCGACCCAGCTCAATCAGGCGCGGGCCACCTCGTACGCGATCGAGCATCTGCGCTCGCACGCCCCGCACACCATGGGCAGCATCCTCTGGCAGCTCAACGACTGCTGGCCGGTGACCTCGTGGTCGGTCGTCGACGGCGCCGGGCGCCTCAAGCCGGCCTGGTACGCGCTGCGCCGCGCGTACGCCCCCCGCCTGCTCGCGTTCGTCAAGCGGGACGGCGGCGCCGTGCTCGCCGCGGTCAACGACACCGACGCCGCCTGGCAGGCCACCGTCGCGCTGCGCCGGGTCCGCTTCGACGGCCCCTCGCTCGCCGCCGCCGACGTCCCGCTCGACGTCCCCGCCCGCTCGGTGGCCCTGCTGCCGGTCGACGGCGGCCTGCTCGCCGCCGCTGAGCCGGACCGCGAGGTGCTCGTCGCCGACGTCGAAGGGCACCGCGCCACCCACCTGTTCGCCGAGGACTTCGACCTGCACTACGACCCCGCCGCGGTACGGGCGCACGCCGTCGCCGTCGAGGGCGGATATGCGATCACCGTGACCGCCGCGTCGTTCGCCCGGGACGTGGCCGTGCTCGCCGACCGGGTCGCTCCCGACGCCGTCGTCGATGACATGCTCGTCGACCTGCTGTCCGGAGAGACCCACACGTTCACCGTGTCCACCGGCGCGGCCGTGGACGCGGAGGCGTTCTCCGCCGCCGAGGTGCTGCGCTCGGCGAACTCGCTCACCATCCCGGCCAAGGTCGGCTGACATGGGGCCGGGCCTCGAGTCCGCTCCCGGGTGGCCGATGAGCCGGCCGGACGGGGGCGGACTGATCGGGCTGGTGCTCACCGGCAGCGCCGCCCGGGTCGGCGTCGAGCCGTTCTTCATGGAGCTGATCGCCGGCATGGAGGAGGCCCTCGCCCCGCGCGGCGCCAGCGTCCTGCTGCTGGTGGTGCCCGACCTGGCCGCCGAGCTGGACACCTACCGGCGGTGGGCCGGCGACCACACCGTCCGCGCCGTCGTCGTGGTCAACCTGGTCCACGACGACGTCCGCCCGGCCCACCTGGCCGGCCTCGGCCTGCCCGCGGTCCTGGCCGGCCGGGCCGAGGCGCCCGGCTTCTCCCGCGTGGTGACCGACGACGCCGGGGCGATGACCGCCGCGGTCGAGATGCTGGCGTCGCTCGGCCACCGGGTGATCGGCCGGGTCAGCGGGCCGGCCGACCTGCTGCACACCGCCGAGCGCACGGCGGCCATGCGCGCGGCGGGCGAGACCCGTGGGGTACGCGTGCACATCGTCGAGGGCGACTACGGCGCCGAGTCCGGGGTCAGCGGCGTGCACCGGCTCCTGGCCGCCGACCCGGTGCCGACCGCCGTGGTGTTCGACAACGACGTGATGGCCGTCGCCGCCGAGCAGGAGTTGATCCGCACCGGCGTGCCGGTGCCCGAGCGGCTCAGCCTGCTCGTCTACGACGACTCCCCGCTGTGCGAGCTCGCCGTGCCGCCGCTGTCCGCCCTCAGCATCGACGTCCACGACCACGGTCTGACGCTGGCCCGTGCCGTGCTGGCGGCCCTGGACGGCGCCCCACCCGCCGACCACGCCGGCCCCCCGATCCGCGTCCTCCGCCGCGCGAGCACCGCCCCCCTCCACCCCGTCTGACCCCGCGGCCGTGTGTGAACTTCCGGTCCGATCCGAACCCAACCTTCACACGCGCCGGGGGCGGGACGTTGTGTGTGAAGTTGCGGTCGGATATGGACCCCAACTTCACACGCGAATGGGGCGGGCCACTTCGCGAGGATTGGAACGGGCCTGCGGTGGGGCCGCTGTGCCAGGGTGTGATCCATGAGCTCACTCCGCGATCGCTTCCGCGCGCTGCACGAGTCCGGCACGTTCCTGCTGCCGAACCCCTGGGACGCCGGCTCCGGCCGGCTGCTGGAGTCCCTCGGGTTCGCCGCGCTCGCCACCACGTCTTCCGGGCTCGCGGCCAGTCTCGGCAAGCTCGACCAGCAGGTCACCCGGGACGAGCTGGTCGCGCACGTCGCCGCCCTCACCGCGGCCGTGACCGTGCCGGTCAACGTCGACGCGGAGCGGCTGTTCGCGGACACCGTGGTCGGCATCGGCGAGAGCGTGGAGTTGCTCGCCGAGGCGGGCGCGGCCGGGATCTCGATCGAGGACTACGACCCGGGCACCGGCAGCGTGGAGACCCTCGCCGCCGGCACCGAGCGGGTAGCGGCGGCGGCCGAGGCGTGCGCCCGGCACGGCATCGTGCTGACCGCCCGCGCCGAGAACCACCTGTACGGCCACGACGACCTGGACGACACCATCGCCCGGCTGCGCGCCTATCGGGACGCCGGAGCCGACGTGCTGTACGCGCCGGGGCTGCGCGACCGGGACGAGATCGCCAAGCTGGTGGACGCGGTCGGGGCGCCGGTGAACGTGCTGGCCGTCGGTGGCGGCCCGAGCGTGGCGGAGCTGGCCGGGCTGGGCGTCCGCCGGGTCTCCACCGGTGGGGCGCTGGCCTGGGCGGCGTACGGCGCGGCCCGCGACGCCGCCCGCGAACTGCTGGACGCCGGCACCACCACGTTCCGCTCGCGCTCGCTGACCGACACCGAGGCGCAGGCCGCTTTCGGCTCCCGATCTCACGGATCGTCACCGAAGTCCTGATACGCCGCGTGATCTTAGCGGGGTGAACTTGACACCCGGGGCGACCCTCCAGGAAGGTAACTCCTCCGGCTCATTGAGCAGGGAATACGACGGGAGGGCGCTCTCATGGAGGTACACCCGGACGACCACCACGCGCTCACGGAGGGTAACTCCGTGGTTGAGCAGTGGCGGCGCAGTGAGCACGCCGCCGAGGTCGCCGCCGAGCTGATGCGCCTCAACGGCGGGACCGTGCCGATGAGTGACCTGCTGTGGCTGGGCGCCGAGTCGCTGCTGCCCCGGCAGTGGCGGGCCGGCCGGGCGCCCGAACCGCAGGAGGCGGCGGCCCAGGTCTACGACCGGTGGCGCCTCCTCGAGCAGCGCCGCATCGAGCGGCGCCTACGCGCGGACGACGCCTCCGCCTGACGGGGCTTGCTCAGCCCCCTACCGCTGAGGGGTCCGGACGGACCACCGAAGCCGGCGGCCGGGCGACCGTGATGGCCACCCGCCGCCGGCCCGGCGGAACGCGTCAGGACAGCAGCGGCCGAAGCAGCCCCGGGAGCGGCAGACCCGGCAGCGTGGTCGCCGGCGCACGCTGTGTCGTCGAGGGCTCTGTCGTCGACGGCGGGGTCGCCGTGGGCTGCGTCGGGGTGGCGCTGTGCCGGTAGAGCCGCCCGCCGATGCGCAGCCAGGCCACCGACCCGTCCTCGTCGCGGACGAAGTTGAAGCGGTTGTTGCCCACCGTGCCGTCCGCGTTCAGCGGGAGCACGTAATCCTTGCGGTAGAACACCAGCCGCAGGATCTCCTCGCCCTGGAAGCGGACGCTGAGCTGCCCGGCGTCGGGCACGACCTCGAACTCGCTGACGACGGTCTCGCCGGCGAAACCGATCTGCGTGCCGGCGTAGAAGCCGCGGTAGGGCGCCAACTCCGCGTCGCTGAGTGAGCGCGGGGTGGCCGGGAGGTTGTGCACGCCGGCGAAGCGGCTCAGCGCCCAGTCCCCGGCGAACAGGTCGTCGAGCAGGGTCGGACCGGTGACCGAATTGGTCAGCACGGTGAGCGCGAAATCCCGTTCCGGCACCATCAGGAAGCCGGAGTGCTGACCGGCCCAGTCGCCGCCGTGCTGCACCACCCGCACGCTCTCGGCGGTCGGGCGCAGCATCCAGGCCACCCCCATCCCGTCAAGCTCGACCAGGAGCGTGCCGCCGGGACCGCGGTCGGACTGCATCTCGCGCAGTGAGCGGCGGGTGAGCAGCCGCCGGTCGCTGCCCGGCACCCGGCCGTCACCGAGGTGGAAGCGTGCCCAGCGGAGCTGGTCACGGGCACTGGAGATCAGGCCGCCGGCGGGATTGATGGCACGCGGCATCGCCCAGAGCGCCGGCTGTGGCTCGACGTCGGTCTGCGCCTCGTTGACGCCGTGCGGCACAGCCCAGCGCACGCCGGGCAGATCCTCCAGCGAGAACGCGCTGTGCCGCAGACCCAGCGGCCCGGTCACCAGGTCGTGAACGGCCTGCTCGTAGACCCGGCCGGTCGCCACCTCGATCACCCGGCCGGCGACCGAGATGGCGGCGTTGTTGTAGGAGAACACTGCCCCTGGGCGGGTCAGCTGAGGGACCCGATGCATCTCCGCCACGTAACGCGCGAGGGCGCCGTCGTCGTCGCCGGTGTCGAGGAAGTAGTCGCCGAGCCAGCCGGCACTGTGGTTGAGCGCCTGGCGCAGGGTGACCCGCGCGGAGGCAGCCGGATCGGCGGTGCGGAAGCCCGGCAGATAGCTGCGGACGGTCCGGTCCAGGTCGAGCCGCCCGCGCTCGACCAGCCGCATGGCTGTCGTGCCGGTGAACGGCTTGGTGGTCGAGGCGACCCGGAAGACGGTGTCGCCGTCGACCGGCTGCGGGTCGGTCAGGCTGGTGACCCCGAAGCCGCGCACGAAATCGCGACCGCGGTAACGCAGACCATAGGCCACCCCGGGCACCCGGAACGCGGCCATCGCCTGCTGGATCTTCTCGTCGAGCTCACGGACCACGGACGGCACCCGTGTCCCGGAGGCGCTCGCCGGCCCGCCGATCAGCGGAACGGTGGCCATCGCGACCGCGCCCCCGGCGGAGGCGCGCAGCAGCGAACGGCGAGAAATCGGCTCGGACATCGGTCGACCCCCTGTCTTTGTCGGGCCTCACTCTATAAACCGCCGTCACTGTCCGCCCAGGTGCCGTTCGTCATGATCCCGACCTGGTGCGCCGAACCACCGAACGTGCGGTTGGTGCGATTCCGGCCGCTCAGCACACGCCCCGCCCCGGCCGAAAGGCCGGATGACGCATCGGTGGAGGTGATGGACCGGATGGTTCCGGAACGGGTCGGCGACTGGGTGCTGACCGAACTGCCCCGGCTCAACCAGGCGATCCTCGGCGACCACGCTCCACCGGGTCTGCTCCTCGACGAGTTGGCGGAGCACGTCCTGAGCTGCCTGCCGGAGGTCGCGCGGCTCACCCCGGAGCAGGCGCGGCAGTTGGTGGTGCTGCTCGGCTTCGTCGGCGCCTCGGTGGCTCGCCACTATCAGGAGCACACCACGGGCGGCACCAGTCATCCGGAGCACGCCTTCGACCCGCTGACCGTGGGTGGCGCCGAGATCCCGTTCCTGGCGTACTACGCCAAGCTCGCCGAGCACACCGGCACCGGGCACTACCACCGGGACAGCTACGCCTCGCTGGTGCGCTGGAACGTGGGCACGATCCGGGTTCGGCTGGGCGACGAGACGCTGGCCGAGCTGCCCGGGGTCTTCGACGACGGGCGCATCCGCAGCTACACCGGCACCCCTGGCGAGGAGAGCTTCTTCCTGCTGGTCAAGCAGGGCGAGGCGGTCGAGCTGGCGGTCAACGAGCTGCTGTGCCCGCTCACCCGGGAGAGCCGCAGCCTGATCTGCGCGGACGCCCGCCATCGGGTCCGGGCGGCGACCACGCTGCTGGGTGCCCTGCGGGAGCTGTTCGTCGAGTACGGCGCGCTGCCCTCCGAGCAGTCGATGCCACCGGAGCACTTCATGGACGTGTTCCGGCAGTTCGCGGCGCACTGGACCGCCGGCGACATCCCGCCGAGCGGCGCGCTGGACCCGGAGGCGCTGAAACGTGACTTTTTGCTCGGCCTGGCCGTCGACGATTACGACCAGCAGGCGCGGCGGCTCTTCCCCGCCCTGCTGGAGCCGGAGCGGACCGTGATCGACGACCTGATCCACCGGCCCACGCTCCCGGAGCGGATGCTCGACGAGATCGGCTCGAGCCCGGTGGAGATCAGATTGTCCGACGAGGGCGACCTGCGCCGGTTGGTCGCCCACCACCCGGCCCTGGTCGACTGGCACCGCCTGTTGTCCATGCACGCCCGGGTCTCCGGCGCGCATCTGATGCTGAGCAAGCGGTTCCTGTTCCATCCCCAACGGCAGCGGGACGCGGCCGGCCTCGGCGACCGGGAGCTGGTGTCGAACCGGGCCGGCACCACCGGCATGACGGAAACCTTCCTGGAGCGGCTGACCCGGGCCCGGCAGAACCACGTTCTCGCGCCGCTGCGCCCGGTGCTTCTCGGCGAAAACCCCGAAAAGGGCGCTCCGGCGGGGGTACGGTCCGGACGGGGAGCGGCCGCACCGGTCCTGGTGGAACTGACTGGCTGAGACCTTGACGGACGAGCGAGCCGGGAGCGGTGTGAGCACACGAACCGGCGCCGGGACGCGGCGCCCCCGGGACGCCGGCTGGCCGCTGCCCGACATCGGCCGCGATCAGCTGATGGCGCTGATCGACCACACCTCCGCGGTCATCTACATGCGCGACGCGGACGGTCGATATCTGCTGGTCAACCGGGAGTACGAGCGTCTGTTCGAGTTGCGCCGGGAGGACATCGTCGGGCTCACCGACCACGACCTGTTCCCGGCGGAGGTGGCCGACGCGTTCCGGACCAACGACCGGCAGGCGCTGGCCGGAGGGATACCGGTCCAGATGGAGGAGGAGGCGCCCGGCCCCGACGGGCCCCGCACCTACCTCACGGTCAAGTTCCCGCTCTTCGACGAGGCGGGGGTGGCGTACGCGGTGGCCGGCATCTCGACCGACATCACCGATCGCGTCGCCGCCGAGCGTCAACGTGCGGAACTGGAGCAGACGCTGCGCCAGGCGGAGCGGCTCGACTCGCTGGGCCAGCTGGCCGGCGGTATCGCGCACGACTTCAACAACATCCTGGCGGTCATCGCCGGGTACGCCGACATGCTGGTCGAGGACCTCGGCGAGGACCATCCCAGCGCGGCCGACGCGGCCGGGATCAAGGCCGCCGCGACCCGCGGCGGCGCGCTCACCCGCCAGCTGCTGATCTTCAGCCGCTCCGAGCCGTCACAGCCGGAGATGCTCGACCTCAACGCCGTGGCCACCGACATGGAACGGCTGCTCGCCCGGACACTCGGCGAGAACATCACGCTGAACACCGTGCTCGCCCCGGACCTGCCGCCGGTCCTGATGGACCGCAGCAAGCTCGAGCAGGTGGTGACGAACGCCGCCCTCAACGCGCGGGCCGCGATGCCCGCCGGCGGGCGGCTGACGATCTCCACGACGGTCGAGCACGAGGGCGGGGGAGAGGACCGCGTCTGCCTGGCGATCACCGACACCGGCTCCGGGATGCCGCCGGAGGTGCTGGCCCGCGCGTTCGAGCCGTTCTTCACCACCCGGGGGCGGGGCAGCGGCACCGGGCTGGGGCTGGCCACCGCGTACGGGGTGGTCACCGACGCGGGCGGGACGATCAGCCTGGAGTCGGAGGTCGGCAAGGGCACCACGCTGCGGATCCGGATGCCGGCCGGCGACCGGTCCGCGCCCGGGGTGAGCCCGGCCGCGCCCGCCGCGCCCGCGCTCGCCGGCGCCGGTCATCGGATCCTGGTGGTCGAGGACGAGGAGGCGGTCCGCGACATCGTCTGCCGGCTGCTCGGCAAATCGGGGTACGAGGTCTTCTCCGCACCGCATCCGGCCGAGGCGCTGCGGTTGTGCCGGGCCGAGCGGCTCGAGTTCGATGCGCTGCTCACCGATGTGATCATGCCCGGCATGTCGGGTACGCAACTGGCCGCCGAACTGCGGGCCGAGCGGCCGGACCTGCCGGTGGTGTTCATGTCCGGCTACACCAGCGGGCCGGCGCCCGGTGGGCAGGAGTTGCCGCCGGACGCGCCGTTGATCCGCAAGCCGTTCGAGACACAGACGCTTCTCAATGAGGTGCATCGGGCGCTCGTCCGGCGTTGACGGCTCGGCGCGGGTGCAATACGGTCCTCAGGAAAGCCCTTTCCTGCACCTCGGAGGCGTATATGCGTAGACGTTCGTTCCTCCGCGTCTCGACCAGCATCAGCGCTGTCGCCGCCACCGGCCTGGCCGCTCGCCCGGCGCTCGCCGCGGGCCCCCGCCCCAACCTGATCGTGGCCGCCGACGGCAGCGGCGACCACTCCACCGTGCAGGCCGCGATCGACGCGGCGGCCCCCGGCGACGTCATCGGCGTGCGCCCCGGCACCTATCTCGGCCAGGTGATCGTCCCGGCCGACCGGACCGGGATCGAGCTGCGCGGTCTCGGCCGGCGCCCGGGGGACGTGGTGATCGCGGACGACCGGGCCAACGGGACCCCGAAGCCGGGCGGCGGGACGTGGGGCACCTCGGGCAGCGCATCGGTCACGATCGACGGCGCCGGTCTGCGCGCGGTCGATCTGACGTTCGCCAACCTCTTCGACGAGGCGGCCCACCCGGAGATCTCGGGCCGGCAGGCGGTGGCCGTGCTGACCCGCGCCGACCGGGTGGTCTTCGAACGGGTCCGGTTCCTCGGCAATCAGGACACGCTCTACGTCAACAGTTCGGCCGCCGGCGTGGTGGCCCGGGTCTACCTGCGGGACTGCTACGTGGAAGGTGACGTGGACTTCATCTTCGGGCGGGCCACGGCGGTGTTCGAGCGCTGCCATGTGCACTCGCTCGACCGGGCCGGGACCCCGGCGGGTTACGTGACCGCGCCGAGCACCGATGCCACCAATCCGTACGGGTTCCTGTTCACCCGGTGCCGCTTCACGTCGGCCGCACCGGCGGGGTCGGTGCTCCTCGGCCGGCCGTGGCATCCCGGCAACGAACCGAACGCGGTCGGCCAGACGATCGTCCGGGACTCGGTGATCGGGGCGCACATCCCGGCTGTGGCCTGGTCGGACTTCGGGGTCTGGCCGTGGCGTGAGGCCCGGTTCGCCGAGTACCGCAATCACGGGCCGGGGGCCGTTCGCTCGGCTGACCGGCCGCAGCTCTCGCCCGCGGAGGCGGCGTCGGTCACGCCCGGCACCTATCTGCGGGGCGGCGACGACTGGGCCCCGCACCGCTGTCCTTAGGCCCGGGACCGGCCGGCCGGGCCGAACAGGCGCTCGGCCTGGTCGGCGCGCAGCGCGGCGAACACGCCGGTCGCCTCGGCCAGCGGCGTCGACGGGTCGCCGGCGGTGGCGATGTGGCCGGTGACGGTCACCCGGCGGCCTTCGACCGTCTGGACGGCCGCGGTCAGGCGCAGCGGGGTCAGCAGCGGGACCGGGCGTCGGTACGACATGTCCAGGCGCACCGTCATCCCGGGATGACCGGCGAGGCTCGCCGCGTACCCCAGCATCTGGTCGAGCAGCATCGCGCTGACGCCGCCGTGGGCGTACCTCGGTGGTCCTTCGTAGGCCATCCCGAGCGTGCAGGTGCCGGTCGCGACGCCGTCGCCGGGCGAGAGGGTGACGGGCGGGGCCAGTGCGCTGCCGGCGCCGGTCACCGGGTTGTACATCCGGACGCCGCCCAGCAGGTCGTCGGCGGTGGCGGGGACGTCCCGGCCGCGCACCCGCTCGCCCAGCGGCGCGGCGGCCTGCCGGATCCGCTCGGCGGCCCGGCGCAGCTCGCCGGCCGGCATCTCGGTGGTGGTCGCGAGCTCGATGAGCTGCCGCAGCGCGTCGCCCAGGTCGCTGATCGCCGCGCGGCGGAGCGGCATGCTGTCCGCGGCGGGTGGACGGCTGCCGTTGTGGTCCTCGGCGTCGGTCACCGGGCGCCCTCCCGAGCGTAGGAAACAGCATCAGGTTCTACCAAGCCGGGCGCTGCGCGCACGCTCACGCCTAGTGAACCCGGTCACACTCCTATAACCTGTTCTAGTTATCGCGGTGGCGTGGATATGCCGGCGCGGCGGCCAGCCGACAGCGTTCAAGGAGGAACAGCGATGCCCAAGGTCAGCGTCTCGGCCACCACCACCGCCGACCCGGATCAGGTCTGGCGGGTGCTCACTGATCTGTCCCGGACACCCGAGTGGAACGACATGCATCAGGGCTTCACCGGCGACGTGCCCGCCACTCTCGCCGAGGGCGTCACGTACAAGCAGAAGGTCAAGCTGATGGGGATGCCCGCCGAGATGGCCTGGAAGGTCGTCACCGCGGACACCGGCAAGCAGTTGGAGCAGGCCGGGGACGGTCCGATGGGCGTGAAGGCGAAGAACCGCTTCCTGCTGGAGCCGGCCGACGCCGGCACCCGCATCACGTACGACATGGAGTTTCTCGGCCCTGCGTTGAACGGCCCGATGGCCGCGATGCTGGAGAAGCAGGCCGGGCCCGCCGCGAAACAGGCCCTGGACAAGTTGACGGGCCTGGTCGAGTAAGGGCCTAGTGGAGCAGCAGCCGGGTGGCCAGCTCCAGGTGGTTGACCACGTCGTTCGCCGAGGCCCGGCGGGTCACCCACGCCACCAGGTTGGACAGCCAGACGTCGCCGATGACTCGCGCCTTGGCCCGGTCGTCGGCGGTCGGCTCACCCTCGGCGTGGATCGCCCGGGTGACCATCTCCTCCATGAGCCGGGCCACCGCGTTCACCTCGGCGCTGGCGGACGGGTCGGCGAACATGAAGGCCCTCGTCATCGCCTCGGCCAGCAGCGGGTCGCGCTGCAGGGCACGGGTCATCCGGCCGAGCACATAGATCGTGCGCTCGTAAGGCGTGTCGCCGGGGATCGGCTTGCGGCCGAGCTTCTCCTGGATGGCCTCGAGCTCCACCGACAGTGCCGAGACCAGCAGGTGGATCTTCGAAGGGAAGTATCGGTAGAGCGTGCCGAGCGCGACCTCGGCGCGTTCCGCGACCGCGCGCATCTGCACCGCGTCGTAGCCGCCCTTGGAAGCCAGGGCCAGGGTGGCCTGCAGGATCCGGCGGCGCCGGTCGCGTTGCGCGGCCGAGCCCTGCTCGGCGTCAGCGCCGGACAGGGTGCCCCGGGTGGTACTCGTTCTCGCTGTCGCCATGGTCGCCCTCTCGCCGGTGAATCAAGCCTAGCAACGGCGTGTTACCTCCAGACGCCGGCCATCGGTGGTGCGGGATAAATGAAACATGTTCTAATCGGTGACATGAATCACCGGCCGGATGTCACCGAGACCGCCCGGCGGCTGGAGGAGGCCGGCGAGTCCGCGCCACGGGCCGGTCGCGACCCGGTCAACCGGCCGATGATCCGGAGCTGGCTGGAGGCGATGGGTGACGCGAACCCGCGGTACGAGCGGGAGCGGGTGGCGCCGCCCGCGATGATCCAGGTGTGGACGATGCGCGGGCTCGGCCCGCCCGCCGCCACCGGCGACCCTCTGCAGGTGATGTCCGAGGTGCTCGAGGACAGCGGCTACAGCGCGGTGGTGGCGACCGATTCCGAACAGACCTATCACCGCTATCTGCGGGACGGCGAGGATCTCACGGTCCGCAGCCGCCTGGAGTCGGTGGCCGGGCCGAAGCGGACCGCGCTCGGCGAGGGCTGGTTCGTGACCACGCTCAGCACCTGGTACTCGGGTGCCGAGGCGGTCGCCGACATGCGGTTCCGGATTCTGCGCTACCGGCCCGCGCCGCCGGTGGAGACGCTCGCCGGGCAGCCGCTGCTGCCGGTGATCACGCCGGACACGGCGTTCTTCTGGGACGGGATCGCCGCGGGTGAGCTGCGCGTCCAGCGCTGCGGCGGATGCGGGGCGCTACGTCATCCGCCCGGGCCGGCCTGCCCGCGGTGCGCGGCGATGGAGCCGGAGCACGTGGTGGCGGCCGGCACCGGCCGGGTGCACAGCTTCACGGTCCACCACCATCCGCCGGTGCCGGGGCGGCGCGCGCCGTTCACGGTCGTGCTGGTGGATCTCAGCGAAGGCGTCCGGATGGTCGGCGAGTTCCGTGGCCGGCGGGTGCGGATCGGCGACGCCGTGCGGTTCGCGGTCGAGGACGGTCTGCCGGTGTGGCGGGCCGACGTGCCGTCGCTGCCGGTGTGGGAGTTGCCGGTGACCCCGACGCTGGTGATCAGCACGGCCCTGGCAACGCGGGACTTCCAGGACGTCCACCATGATCGGGACGCGGCGGTGCGGCTAGGTGGCCGGGACATCTTCGTGAACATCCTGACCACCACCGGCCTGGTGCAGCGTTATGTGACCGACTGGGCGGGGCCGTCGGCCGATGTGCGGGCGATCTCGATCCGGCTGGGGGCGCCGTGCCATGCCTACGACACGCTGTCCTTCTCCGGGTCGGTGGACGGGGACGAGGTCTCCGTCGTCGGGCGGACCGCGGCCGGCGTGCACGTCACCGGCACCGTGCGGGTCACGCGATGACCGCGGCGATCGCCGGGATCGGCGCCACCGAGTTCGGCAAGGACTCCGGGCGCAGCGAGCTGAGGCTCGCGGTCGAGGCGGTGCGGGCCGCGCTCGACGACGCCGGCCTGCGGCCTGCCGACGTCTCCGGCCTGGTCACCTTCACCATGGACGCCAATGCCGAGATCGCCGTCGCGCGCGAGCTGGGGATGGGCGAGCTGAGCTTCCTGAGCAGGATCGGGTACGGCGGAGGCGCCGCGTGCGCAGTCGTGCAGCAGGCCGTCCTCGCCGTCGGCGCCGGTCTCGCCGACGTGGTGGTCTGCTACCGCGCCTTCAACGAGCGGTCCGGCCGCCGGTTCGGGCGGCCCGTCGTCTCCCCGGACGCCGACTCCGGCTGGCACCACCCGATGGGTCTGGCCACCCCGGCCGCCATGGTCGCCCTGATCGCGCAGCGCTACCTGCACGACTTCGGCGCCTCGCCGGACGACTTCGGCCGGGTCACGGTCGCCGCCCGCCGGCATGCCGCCACCAACCCGTCCGCGTGGTTCCACCGGCGGCCGATCACCCTGGACGACCATCGGGCGTCGCGGTGGATCGCGGAGCCGTTGCGGCTGCTCGACTGCTGTCAGGAGAGCGACGGGGCGGTGGCCGTGGTGGTCACCTCACTCACCCGCGCCCGGGATCTGGCCCGGCCGCCGGTGGCGATCGCGGCCACCGCGCAGGGCAGCGGGCCCGGCCAGTTCGTGATGACCAGCTATTACCGGGACGAGGTGGCGGCGCTGCCGGAGATCGGCGTGGTGGCTCGCCGGCTGTGGAAACACTCCGGCTATCGGCCGGCGGACATCCGCACGGCGGTGCTGTACGACCACTTCACGCCGTACGTGCTGATGCAGCTGGAGGAGCTGGGCTTCTGCGGGCGCGGGGAGGCGCGGCACCTGGTCGCGGACGGTGGGATCGAGCTGGGCGGGCGGCTGCCGGTGAACCCGAACGGCGGGCAGCTCGGCGAGGCGTACATCCACGGAATGAACGGAATCGCCGAGGCGGTCCGGCAGGTCCGGGGGACCGCTGTCAACCAGGTGCCGGGCGAAGGGCCGGTCCTGGTGACCGCGGGGACCGGAGTGCCGACCAGTGGTCTGATCCTGGCACCCGCCTGACGGCCGGAGTTGTCGCGTTTCCGGCGCGGAAGCGCAGGTGGGAGCCCTATCCTGGGTCCTCCGCCGACGCTGTTGAGGATCTGTCTTGCCGAACCGCCGCATCCTGTTCGCCGCCCTCCCGCTGCTCACGCTCGCGGGCTGCACCGCGGATCCCACCATCCCGGCCCCGTCCGGGTCCCCGGCCGCCGCCGTCACGTCGGTCGCCTCTGCCGGGGCGAAGGCCGCCTGGGACAAGCTGGTGGAGCCCTGCGGGTCCGGTGAACTGGTCGTCGTCCAGGACGTGGCGATGGCCGACGTGACCGCGGACGGGACACCCGACGCCGTGGTGGCCCGCGCCTGCGAGGGCAACACCGATTACGGGCCGTCCCGGGTCGAGGTCTTCGACGGCACGTCCTCCGCCGCCCGGCCGCAGCGGCTCGGCACCCTGCTCAGCGACGTCGGGGCCGACAAGCCGTTCGTCGACTCCGTGGAGTACACCGACGGCGCTGTGCTGATCAAGGCGAACGGCGTCGACGAGACGAGTGACGCCGCCTGCCCCGAGGTGGTCTACACCTACCGCTACACGTACGCCGCCGGCGCGTTCGCGCAGGCCGGGCGTTCGCAGGAGCCGGACGAGACCTGCGGCCCGGCCTGATCACCGCAGCGCTGCCTCGATCAGCTCGGCGGCCCGGACGGCACCGCCGTCGGCCCGCACCTCGGCCTTGATCCGCGCGCACCGGGCCGCCACCCCCGCGTCGGTGGTCAGGTGCAGCACCGCCTTGCGCAGCTCCTCGGCGGTGACCGTGGCCGAGTCGACCACCTGCGCGACGCCGAGCGCGGCCAGCTGGTCGGCGTTGGCGAACTGGTCGGCGGCCTGCGGCGCGGCGATCATCGGCGTCCCGCACCAGAGGCCCTCGCTGCTGCCGCCCATGCCGGCGTGGGTGAGGAAGACGTCCGCCTGCTCCAGAACCGCGAGCTGCGGCACCCACTGGTGCACCTCGACGCTCGGCGGCACCTGGCCCAGCTCGGCCGGGTCGACGTGGCTGCCGACCTGCAGCACGGTGTGCCAGCCGGGCAGCGCGCCGAACGCCTCGACGCAGCGCAGATAGAAGTCGGGACGCTTGGTGAACGCCGAGCCGAGCGAGACCAGCAGCACCTTCTCGGCCGTCTCCGGTCGGCGCCAGCCGCCCTGCGCCGACCGGTCGCCGAGGACCGGGCCGACGAAGTCGAAGACGGCCGGGTCGACCCGGCCGGCGTTCGGCTGCAGCGCCTTCGGGATCAGCACCAGGCCGCGGTCCGGCCGGCCCATGAAAGCGGGGCCGTCGGTGACGCTCGAGCCGGCATCGGCCAGCCAGGCGGTGAACCGGCGGTAGTAGCCGGCGCCCCGCGGGTCGGCGCGCATCGCGTCGATCATCGGGGCCATCTCCTCCTCGAAGCCGTCCCAGGCGACGAACGTGGGGGAGAGCTGTATCGCCGGGATACCCCACCGTTCGCCGAGGATCCGGGCCGGGGAGCCGGCGATGTCGTAGAGGAACAGGTCCGGGCGGTCGTCGGCGTAGGCGGCCTCCACCTGCGGGAGCATGGCGATCGCGTCGTCCAGGAAGAGCGTCAGCTGGTCGATCGTGTCGCCGCCGTGCTCGTCTGCGGTGGGCAGGCTCGTGGCGTACGGCTTCAGCTCGGCGCCGGCCGCCCGGATCGGCTCGGCGAACGAGGGGTCGTTGGCGTAGGTGACCCGGTGACCCCGCGCGACGAGGGTGCGCAGGATCTCCAGGCTCGGGTTGACGTGCCCGTGGAACGGGATGCTGACCATGGCGATGTGCGGCACGGGGAGTCCTCTCCTGGCGACTGACGAGACGCAACGTCTCGTCTCGATCCGCCGAACCATAGCACGAGACGAGACGTCACGTCTCGCGTTAGGATCTGCCTCGTGACAGCACCCCGACGTAACGAGCGTTCCCGGCGCGCGATCCTCACTGCCGCCCTCGAGCTGCTGCCCGCGACCGGCTACAGCGACCTGACCGTCGAGGCGATCGCGGCCCGGGCCGGCGTCGGCAAACAGACGATCTACCGCTGGTGGCGGGGCAAGGGCGAGGTGATCCTGGAGGCCCTCGTCGACTCGGCGGTGACCGACCTGGCCCTGCCGGACACCGGTGACGTGCACGCCGACCTGCGCCTGGTGCTGCGGGCCACGGTCGCCGAGTTCGCCGACCCGAAACTGTCCGCCACCACCCGGGCGATCACCATCGAGACCCTGGGCGACGAGGCACTCGGTGCGCGGGTCCGCGATCAACTGCTGAAACCCCAGCTCGACGCGGTGCGCGACCGGTTGCGCGCCGGGCAGGCGGCCGGCCAGGTGCGCCCGGACGCCGACCTCGACCTGGCCGTCGAGCTGCTCTTCGGGCCGCTCTACCACCGGTGGCTGCTGCGCAACGGGCCACTGACCGAGGCATACGCCGATCAGCTCGTCGCGATGGTGATGACCGCCCTGTCTACGGATCAGGGTGCTCACCGCGTCTCACCGTTGTGACGTTCGAGGAGTACGCGTACGCCCGCGGGCCGGCCCTGATCCGGCTCGCGCGGCTGCTCTGCGGCGACGAGTACCGGGCCGAGGACCTGGTGCAGGACGTGCTGGCCCGGGCGTACGCCGGGTGGGGCCGCATCGCCCGCGCCGACCGGCCCGACCTGTACGTGCGCCGAATGCTGGTCAACGCACACCACTCCTGGTGGCGCCGGCTCAGCAACACCGAGACGGCGGTCGCCGTGGTGGCCGACCGGCCCGGCCCGGGCGACGCCGCCGCCGAACTGGCCGAGCGCGACGAACTGTGGCGCCAGGTCCGCGCCCTGCCGCCGAAACAGCGCACCGTGATCGTGCTGCGCTATTACGAGGACCTCGACGACGCGGCGATCGCCCAGATCCTGGACTGTTCGGCCGGCACCGTCCGGACCCACGCCAAGCGTGCCCTGGACGCCCTCCGCGCCGTGAACTCCGCAGCAGAGAAGGTGCGCTGATGTCCGACCTAGACCAGCGGCTCACCGCGACGCTGCGGGCCCGCGCCGGCGGCGAGATCGACCCCGCCCCCGTCGTGGAACGCGCCCGCCGCCAGGGCCGCCGCCG
The DNA here is from genome assembly GCF_056134165.1 of Actinoplanes sp. 13. NCBI lineage: Bacteria > Bacillati > Actinomycetota > Actinomycetes > Micromonosporales > Micromonosporaceae > Actinoplanes > Actinoplanes sp. 13. The sequence continues at coordinate 251,555 of NZ_JBVYOQ010000002.1, forward strand.
CGTGATCCGCCGCCGCGGGCTGCTCGGGCTGGGTGCCGCCGCGGTCTCCGCCGCCGTCGCCGCCGTCTTCCTGATGCCTCCGGCGACTCCGGAGACGCCCCGGCCGGCCGGCGTGCTGATACCGGCGGCACCCGGAGAACCCGGTGGCGCGGCCCGCCCCGACCTGGTCGGCGCCGACCCGTGGACCCTGCACTTCACCGCGGACGCCCTGGTCGCCGGCGCGGCGCACGCCAGCTGGACGTCCGGCTCCGGGATCGAAAGCGTGGAATACCGGGGACCGGCCGGGCAGGGCCGCCTGCTGCTCACCACGGACCAGGACCGGCTCGCATCGATCAAACAGGCACTGACCTCGACCTCGTCCCCGGAGTTCGTCAAGCGCGAGGTTACGGTGCGGGTCGGCGGCCGCGACGGCGACGCCTGGTCCGAGCCGAACGACCCCGGCGACGATTTGTGGTTCGTACGCTGGCAGCCGGTCGACGGTGTGTGGGCGCGCCTGGAGACCTACGCCGCCGGGCAGGCGCAGGCCGTCGCCACCGCCGAGCGGGTCCGGTTCGACGGCGCCCGCCGATGCGCGGTGCCGTTCCGGTTGACCGCGCTTCCTGTCGGCTCGCAGGTGGTGAGCTGCTCGGTCTCCCTCGGCGCGGCCGGGGATGTGTTCACCGAAGGGGCGCTCGTGGTTGGTGATGACGCGCAGCGCTGGATGACCGTGCGGGCCCAGCGGACCGAGGGTGGTGGTTCGGCGGAGGTGCGGGTGCAGAGCAGCGGCATCCTGGAGAGGTTCGTGCGGCCGGTGGCTGTCGAGGCGTTCACCGAGGGGTTGGGGCATGGGTACACCGAGGCTGATGCCCGGGCCGTGCTGGAGGGTTACGAGCAGCTCGATGATCTGGACGACGTGGGGGAGTGGGGTGGCTGAGCGGCTGGTCTCCCGGGATCATGCGTGGTTGCCGGCTCAGGCCGGCAGGCCGCCGCCACGAGGCAGGACAGCCTCGGCCATGGCCATGGCGGCCAGATACCCGAACGTCATCGCCGGCCCGAGAGTCGCGCCCGCCCCCGCATAACCCCGACCCATCACAGCCGTACCGCTGTTACCCGCCGCATAAAGCCCCCCGATCACCGACCCATCCGCCCGCAGCACCCGAGCACATTCGTCGGTACGCAGCCCGCCTTTGGTCCCCAGATCCCCCGGCACCAGCGAGAACGCATAGAACGGCGGTCTCGACAGACCCCCCAGGCACGGGTTCGGCCGCTGCCGCGGATCACCGTAGTAACGGTCATAGGCCGAATCGCCACGACCGAAGTCCTCATCGCTGCCCCGCGCCGCGAACCCGTTGAACCGGTCCACCGACGCGGTCAGGGCGCCGGCCGGCACCCCGATGCTTTTCGCCAGCTGGTCCAGGGAGCCGGCCCGGTGCGCCACCCCCGCCTCGAACCACCGGCGGGGCAGGGCCGAGCGCGGCGCCCGGCCGGCGAACAGGTAGCGGTTCCGGTAGGTCTGGTCGATGATCAGCCACGCCGGCAGGTGCGGCCCGGTCCCGTCGCGGCCCAGCATGGCGTGCACGGCCTGGACGTACGGCGCGGCCTCGTTCATGAATCGCCGCCCGGCGCCGTCCACGATCAGGCTGCCCGGCAGGTTGCGTTCGGCGAGGCAGAAGTACGCACCGCCGGTGAGCGGCAGGGTCGGCCCCCACCAGGCCTCGTCCATCAGGTCTGTCGCCGCGCCGAGCCGCCGGCCGGCCTCGATGCCGTCGCCGGTGTTGCCGGTCGCGCCCACCGTCCAGTCGGTGCCGATCTGCTGGTGCTGCCGCCGCATCCGCTCGTTGTGTTCGAACCCGCCGCTGGCGAGCAGCACCCCGCGCCGGGCCCGGATCGTCCGGTCGCCGCAGCGGATGCCCACCACGCGGTCGTGTTCGACGAGCAGGTCGGTGAGGGGGGTCGCCAGCAGCACCGGCACCCCGGCGGCGCGCAGCCCGGCCCGCAGGCCGGCCGCCAGGGCCTGCCCCATGGTCAGCAGCCGCCGGCCGCGCGCCCGGTTCACCGCCGCGCCCCAGCCGAGGCGCAGGCCGGTCAGGATCGACCGGGGGTGCCGGACGCCGAGGGACAGCCACCGGTAGTCCACCGCGGTGATCACCATGCCGTCCGGCGCGGCTTGATAGGGCGCCGCCAGCGTCTCCAGGTCCGCGCCGACCGCCCGCGTGTCCAGGGGTTCCGGCTCGATGGTGCGGCCTGCGGCCAGCCCGCCGGGGGCTTCCGGGTGATAGTCCGGATAGCCGGGCACCCGGGCGAAGTCGAGCGGGGTGTGCGCGCGGACGAACGCCAGCATCGGCGGCCCGTGCTTCAGGAACGCCTGCCGCAGCGCCAGCGGAACATCGGGCCCGGCGACGTACGCCAGGTAGGTTCCGTCGTCCGCCCCGTCGCCGAGCACCTCGTTGCCGGGGATCCACAGGCCTCCACCGGACCGCGCGGTCGAGCCGCCGTAGGCCGCGGCCTTCTCCACCACCACCGCGGTCAGTCCGTGCCGCGCCGCGGTCAGCGCCGCCGTCATGCCCGCGCCGCCGCTGCCGACCACCACGACGTCAACTTCCTCATCCACACCCGTCACTGGAACAGGTTATAGTTTGGCCGCCCGGAACGCAGCTCAGTAGTAGGTGACCGCCACCCGGTCGCTGCGCGGGACGGCCTGGCACGCCAGGATGTAGCCCTCGGCGAAGTCCTCCTCCTCGAGGATCTCGTTGTTCACCAGGTCGACCTCGCCCTCGACCATGCGCACCGTGCACGCTCCGCACTGCCCCTGCCGGCAGGAGAACGGCGGGTTCAGCCCGGCCTCGATGATCACGTCGAGCAGGCGCTTGCCGGCCGGCCACGGCAGGACGTGCGTCTGCCCGTCGATCGCGACCTCGGCCACCGTCTCCGGGCCTTCCCGCGCCGGGGCGCCGGGCTCCCCGTCGCTCGCCGTCGCGACGCCGGCTTCCCGGCCGAGCTCGTACCGTTCGATCCGGATCCGGCCGGCCGCGACGCCGGCCAGTTGCAACGCCTTCTCCGCGACCGCGACGAACGCTTCCGGGCCACAGACGAAAACCTCACGATCTCGGGGGTACGACCGGAGCACAGCCGCGAGGCCCCCCGCCGTCGGCACGCCCCGTTCACTGTCGAGCCAGTGCGTGACGGGCACCAGACCCTCCAGCTCCCGGCGGAAGATGACCGAGGCGGGATCGCGATTGGCGTACAGCAACGAAAGATCGCCGAGCCCGCGACCCCGGACGGCCTTGATGATTCCCATGATCGGGGTGATGCCCGAGCCGCCCGCCAGCAGCAGCAGGTCGTCGTCGAGCGACCTCGGGGTGAAGGTGCCGGCCGGGCCGGCGAACTCGAGCCGGTCACCGGGCCGGACGTGGTCGCAGAGCCAGTTCGACACCGCGCCGTCCCGGACGCGTTTCACCGTGATCTTCGGCGCCGGGTCGGTGAACGGCGAGGTGGCGAGCGAATAGCAGCGGGCGCCGACCGGGGTGCGGACGGTCAGGTACTGCCCGGGCAGATAGTCGAAGCCGGCGTCGAGGACCAGCGAGCACGCGTCCGGCGTCTCCGTGATCACCTCGGTGACCAGCGCCCACCGCAACGCCGGCATCAGCCCACCTCCAGGCGGCCCTCACGCACCGCCCGGTCCAGGGAATCCCGCAGGTGCGGGCAGGTCGGCACCAGCGCGGTCGGCCGGTCGCCGGCCGCCTCGGCCAGCCGGGCACAGGCGCGGCCGGACCACTGCACGCTGGTCTGCACGGCGCTCCGCTTGCCGGCCCGGACCCCGATGCCGCACACCCCGCAGCCGACGTCGACGAGGCCGCCTTCCAGATGGTCGTGGCGTTCGCTCACGACGCCGTCCGCGCCTGGTTCGCCGCGACCTCGGCCTCCCAGGTCGCGACGGCGCGGCTGGTGTCGACCTCGAACTCGAAGCGGGCCACCATGTCGTCGGTGACGTCCTCGACGTCCACGTAGAACTGCTCGTACCACCGGCGGAGCTGGTAGACCGGGCCGTCCTCGGCGCAGAGCAGCGGGTTGTCGATCCGGGTCTTGTGCCGCCAGATCTCGACGTCCTGCAGGAAGCCGACCCCGACGCCCTTGGCGAACTTCGCGGCGGCCTTGCCGGCCTGCTCGGTGGTGAGGCCGGGCAGCGACTTGACGATCACGCCCCACTGCAGGACGAACGAGGTCGGCGTGACCGGGTAGTGGCAGTTGATCAGCACCGACTCGACGTCGAGGCCGTGCCAGTTGTGGTAAAGGCGGTCGATCATGTACGACGGCCCGTGATATGCCGCCTCCGAGCGCAGCGTGGCGTCACCGGACTGGCTGACCGTGATCGGCACGTCCGGCCGGGGGCGGGTGCGCAGGAACTGTGCCGCCACGTGACCCTCCAGGACGTTCTTGAAGAACGTCGGGAAGGCGAAGTGGATGTAGAAGAAGTGCGCCATGTCGACCACGTTGTCGATGACCTCGCGGCAGTTGGCGCCGTCGATGCGCACCGAGTCCCAGGTCCAGTCGCTCCACTCGGCGGAGAAGGCGCCCTCGATGCGGGGGATGGCGACCTCCGGCGGCGGCGGATTGCCCTGCGGATCGTTCCAGACGAAGAGCTGACGGTTCTCCTCGCAGGTGGTCCAGGCCCGGGTGCGGGCCCGCAGCGGGACACGATGGGCGTACGGCACCTCGGTGCAGCGACCGTCGCCGCGCCAGCGCCAGTCGTGGAACGGGCAGGCGACGGTGTCGCCCTTGATCGTGCCCATCGTCAGGTCGCCGCCCATGTGCCGGCAGTAGCCGTCCAGGACGTGCAGCGCGCCGCCGGAGTCGGCGAAGACCACCAGTTTCGTGCCGAAGGCCTCGACGGCGTGCGGCCGTCCGTCGCGGAAACCCTCGGCCAGCCCCAGGCAGTGCCAGCCGCGGGCGAACCTGGCGGGCGGCGCTCCGGTGTCGATGGTGCGTGGTTGCTCGCCGAGACTCATGACGGCTCCGTATCTGTTCGGCTAGAACGTGTTCTAGTATAGGGATCGTCGATTTGCAGGCCAACCCGCTGGAGTGAACCCATGGACGCGGTCCTCGCCGGAGTGCACGACCTGTTACCTGTTCTCCGCGAGCGGGCGCAGGAGACGGAGGACCGGCGGGCACTGGATCCGCAGGTCGTCAAGTCGCTCGTGGAGACCGGCTTCTTCCGCCTGCTCCAGCCGGCCCGCTTCGGTGGCCTCGAGGCGCATCCGCTCACCTTCCTCACCGGCGTCCGCGACCTCGCCTCGGCCTGCGGCTCCACCGGCTGGGTCGCCTCGGTGATCGGCGTGCACAACTGGCAGCTCGGGCTCTTCCCCGACCGTGCGCAGCGCGACGTCTGGGCGGACGACCCGGGCACCCGGATGTCCTCGTCGTACGCGCCGACCGGCCGGATCACCGCGGTCGAGGGTGGTTTCCGGGTGAGCGGCCGCTGGAGCTTCTCGTCCGGCTGCGACCACGCCACCTGGGTTCTGCTCGGCGGCATCGTCCCGCCCGGTGAGGACGGCTCGCCCGCCGACTTCCGGACCTTCCTGCTGCCGATCGCCGACTACACGATCGAGGACGTGTGGCACACCGTCGGGCTGCGCGGGACCGGCAGCAACGACATCGTGGTCGACGACGCCTTCGTGCCCGCGTACCGGTCGCTCAGCTTCAACGACACCGCGCGGTGCCTGTGCCCGGGGCAGGAGCAGAACCCCGGTCCGCTCTACCGGATCCCCTACGCGTCGCTGTTCTCCTACGCGATCACCACGCCGATCATCGGGATGGCGGCCGGGGCCTACCGCGCGCACGTCGACCACACCCGGCAACGGGTGCGGGCCTCCTACGTCGGGGTGAAGGCCGCCGAGGACCCGCACTCGCAGGTCCGGGTCGCCGAGGCGGCCGCCGACGTGGACTCGGCCTGGCTCGCGCTGACGGCCAACATGACCGAGCTGATGGAGCTGACCACGGCCGGTGCGAAACTGCCCATGCCGCTGCGCCTGCGGGTCCGCCGCGACCAGGTCCGCGGCACCGAGCTGGCGATCCGCGCGGTGGACCGCCTGTTCGAGAACAGCGGGGGCCGGGCCCTCGCCGTCGGCACCCCGATCCAGCGGTTCTGGCGCGACGCCCACGCCGGGCGGGTGCACGCGATCAACGACCCGGAGCGCGCGCTGTCCATGTTCGGCCGCGGCGAGTTCGGGCTGCCGCTCAACGACGCGATGGTGTGACATGGCGCTGTCGTTCCATCGCTCCGGGTCGGGCTCTCCGGTGGTGCTGCTGCACGGCGGCGGGCCGGGGGCGTCGGCGATGAGCAACTTCGGGCGTACCCTCCCGGTTTTCGGTGCGCACTTCGACGTGCTGGCGGTCGACCAGCCCGGTTACGGCGGCTCGCTCGGTGAGCCGATGGCCGGGCAGTACTTCACCCAGGCGGCCAACGCGCTGGCGTCGCTGCTGGACAAGCTGGGCCTCGCGCAGGTCGATCTGGTGGGCAACTCGCTGGGTGGCGGCACAGCCGTACGCTTCGCGCTGCTCTTTCCGGAGCGGGCCCGTCGCCTGCTGCTGATGGGTCCCGGCGGCCTCAGCCTCAACGTCTTCGCCGCCGACCCCACCGAAGGGGTGAAACGGCTCGGCGCGTTCGGCGCCGCTCCCGGCCGGGAACGGCTCGCCACCTTCCTGCGCACCCTGGTCTTCGATCCCGCACTGATCACCGACGAGCTGATCGACGAACGCCTCCGGGCGGCGAGCGACCCGGCCGCCCAGCGCGCCATGCGCGAGATGGGCGCCTCCTTCACCGACCCGGAGACGTACGAGGAAGGGCTGCTGTGGCGTGACGCCCACCGGCTGCGCCACGAGGTCCTGCTGGTCTGGGGCCGCGAGGACCGGGTCAACCCGCTCGACGGCGCGCTGGTCGCGCTGAAGGTGCTGCGCAACGCGCGGCTGCACGTCTTCGGCCGGTGCGGGCACTGGGCGCACCTGGAGAAGTTCGACGAGTTCAACCGCCTGGCCATCGACTTCCTCAAGGGGTGACCGCACGTGAGTCTGATCCGATCCCTCGGCTATCTGCGGGTCGAGGCCACCGACGTCCCGGCCTGGAGCGAGTTCGGGACCAAGGTCCTCGGCATGACGCCCGGGCGCGGTCCCGAGGAGTCCGCTGCCTATCTGCGCATGGACGACCTGCCGGCCCGGATCGTGGTGACGCCCGGCGACCGCGACCGCCTCGCCGCCTCCGGCTGGGAGGTCGCCGACCCGTGGGCGCTGTCCCGGCTCGCCGCCGTGCTGGAAGGCGCGGGTGTGGCCGTCAAGGTGGCCGGCGAGCAGGAGTTGGCGGCCCGCCGGGTGGACCAGATGATCAGCGTCGACGACCCGTTCGGCAACCACCTCGAGTTCTTCTGCGGCGCGGCCCTCGACACCCGGCCCGCGCTCGGCTCGTACGGGACCCGGTTCGTCACCGGCACGCAGGGCATGGGCCACGTGGTGCTGCCGGCCGGCGACGACGCGGCCGCGCTGCGGTTCTACGGCGAGGTGCTCGGGTTCCGGCTGCGCGACTCGATGCGCCTGGTCCCCGAGCACGTCGGGCTGCCGCCCGGCGACCGGCCGCTGTGGATGCGGTTCCTCGGCTGCGGGCCGCGCCACCACAGCGTCGCGCTCGCGCCCATCCCGGCGCCGTCCGGGCTGATCCACCTGATGGTGGAGACCGAGACCATCGACGACGTGGGCCGGGCCGTCGACCGTTGCGCCCGGCACCGGGCTCCGATGATCTCCACGCTGGGCCGGCACGCCAACGACGGGATGGTCTCGTTCTATGTGCGCACCCCGAGCGGGTTCGACATCGAGTACGGGACCGGCGGGCTGACCGTGGACGACCGGACCTGGGTGGCCCGGCAGACCACCGCGCACAGCGTCTGGGGCCACCGCTTCTCGGGCGGCGGGCATTGACCACGGTCCGGCCGCGGTGAACATCCGCCGCTTCCGCCGGGTGTTCGGGCACTTCTGCACCGGCGTCACGGTCGTCACCACGCACGACGCGGACGGGCCGGCCGGATTCGCCTGTCAGGCCTTCACCCCGCTGTCCCTGGACCCGCCGCTGGTGCTGTTCTGCCCCCAGGACCACTCCGGGACGTGGCATCGCATCCGCGTGGCGGGCCACTTCTGCGTCAACGTCCTCGCCGACGACCAGCGTGACGTCTCCAGGGTGTTCGGTGTGCGCGGCGCGGACAGGTTCGCCGGGGTGCGATGGGTTCCGGCGCCGTCCGGAGCGCCGGTCCTGGCGGGCGCGCTGACCTGGGCGGACTGCCGGATCGAGGCGGTGCACCCGGGCGGTGACCACGCCATCGTGGTGGGCCGGGTGACGGCGCTGGGGGCGTGCCGCGACGCCGGGCCGCTGCTGTTCCACAAGGGCCGCTACACGGGGACGGCCGCGGTCTCCCCGCATGAGGCGCCCGAGGTCGTCGACACGTTGCTGGCCTGGCCCCGCCACACCGACTGGATATAGTATTGCTTCATGACAGCTAGTCATGAGTCGGGCGGGTCGGCCGGGTCGAGCTGCGCGCCTGCACTCCCGGCACGCCGTACCGGGTCCGGCGCGAGATGTCGATCGTTCTGGACGAACGGCAGCGCCCCGAACCGGACGTGATCCTGTTGCACGCGGACGCGCTGACCGGGCACGACCAGACGTGGTACCCGGGGGATGCTGTAGTGCTCGCGGTGGAGGTCGTCTCGCCCGACTCGGAGGTCCGGGACCGCAAACGCAAGCCGCAGCTTTATGCCGAGGCCGGCATCGAGCACTTCTGGCGGGTGGAGAACGTCGACGGCAAACCGGTCGTGCATGCGTTTGACCTGCAGCCGGCCACCCGGCAGTACGAGTTGACCGGCATCTTCCACGGTCGGGTGCGGCTCTCGTTGCCGTTCGCGATCGACATCGACCTCACCGAGATCGATCGGATGTGACCCGGGCCGGCTCCAGCGTGGTGAGATCACGCACGGGCTGCGTGGGCTGGCCCGCCTCGATGCCGACGTGATACATCACGGCGCCTGAGCGGTTGCGTTTCGCGCAGTACATCGCGACGTCGGCCCGCTGGAACAGCTCGACCGCGTTGGCCGCGTGCGCCGGATAGACCGCGGCGCCGATGCTGGCACTGATCTCGACGCCGGGCCCGGCCAGGTCGGCCGGCCCCTGCACCCGGTCGAGCAGGCGCTGGACCAGCTCCAGGCAGGCCTCCGGCGAGGCCACCTGCGGCAGCAGCACGGCGAACTCGTCACCGCCGAGCCGGGCGACCGTGTCGCTGTCGCGGACCGCCGCGGACAGGCGCTGCCCCACCTCCTGCAGCAGCAGGTCACCGACGTGGTGGCCGAGGGTGTCGTTGACCTCCTTGAACCGGTTGAGGTCGAGCACCAGCAGGCCGAACGGCTCCTCGTGCCGGTCGGCTTCGAGGATCGTCTGGTCGAGGCGGGCGGCGAACATGCTCCGGTTGGCCAGCCCGGTGAGGCTGTCGTGCAGCGAGCGGCGCTCATGCTCGCTCGCCTCGTTCTCCACCCGGCGCTGATAACCGAGGAGCACGAACGCGCAGACCACCAGCAGCACCAGGTCGACGCAGAAGATGATCGCGGACGCGACCAGCAGGCTCTCGTTCTCCCGCTCCACGTCGGCCAGGTACCGGTCCATGTCGAGCTGCTTGCGGGTGACCTGGGTGGTCGCGGTCTTGCGCAGCCCGGACGCCGCCATCGAGGCCTGCTGGGCGAGCAGGTCGACGCGGTCCCGGTCGGCCAGGATGTCGGCCTCGATCAGGTCGCGGATCGTCTGGGTGTAGTCGGTGTACACCTCGGCGACCTCGGCCGCCTGCTCCACGTCGGTGGCGTCGCCGTACTCGGCCAGCCAGGCCAGGTTGCCGTCGGCCGAGCGCAGCCCGGACAGCAGCGGCTGGCGCCCGCTCAGGCTGCTCTCCCGCTGATAGTCGGTGAGCGCCTCGTGCTCGATGCTGACGTTGAGGTTGAGCTGGCCCCACTGGCCGCTCTGCGCGCCGACCGCCCGGACGTACCGGGTCGTCTCGGCGTTGGCCGAGGTGCTGTAGACAGCGAGTCCGGCGAGCGCGATGACACCGAGGGACAGACCGGCCACGGCGGCCCGGGCGGTGGCCCTGCCGACGGCCCGACCGCGCATGTCGTACCCCGATCCTTCCGACGTCCGTCAGGAAGACCATCGGCCGGAAAAGGCCGGAGTTGAGGAATGCGCCACACCGTTCCGTGACCGGCTTACATACTGAAAGTGACCGGAGGTGGTGATGAGGCATCGGCTCGGCGGCGCCGCGGCCGCCCTACTGCTCGTGCTGTGCGGGTGTACCGCCGAGAAGAGCGAGGGAACTCCCGGCATCGCGCTGGTGCTCGCGAACTCGGAGCTGAACTACGCCAAGGAGATGGGCGACGGGTTCGAGACCGGGGTGGCCTCGGTGGGTGGCGTGAACGCCACGGTCACCGGCCCGGACGTCGTCGACGGATCCCGGCAGCTGCAGATGTTCCAGGAGCTGACGAAGACCGCCGACGACGGCATCTCGGTCTTCACGCTGAACCCGGAGCTGTTCGCCAAGCCGATCGCCGACGCCGTCGACCGGGGCGTCCCGATCATCGCGGTGGACAATCCGCCGCTGGCCGCCGCCGGGGTCCGGCTCTACGTCGGCAACGACAACTACGAGCTGGGCCGCATGCTCGCCGACCTGGTGGTCGCGGAGCTGCCGCCGGACACCATCGGGCGCGTCGTGCTCGGCACCTCCAGCCCGGGCGCCCGCGCGCTGGACCGCCGGGCCAAGGGGATGCGGGAGCGGCTGAAGGAGCGGCTGCCGGGGGTGTCGGTGCTCGGCCCGTTCGACGTCAAGCAGGACACCTCCGCCAACCGGGCGGCCTGGCGTGCGCTGGTCGAGGTCAACTCGACCGCGGTGGCGTTCCTCGGCACCGGTGACGCCGACGCCTGGAACCTGGCCGCCGTTCGCAAGGAGACCGGCGGGACGTGGGTGGCCGGCGGGTTCGACCTGGATCCGCGATCGCTCGCCGCGGTCAAGGGGGGCGGGCTGGTGGTGGTCTCCCCGGAGCACTTCGTCTCCGGCGCGGTGGCCGGCCGGCTGCAGGCGCTGCACGCCAAATCCGGCGAGGAACTGCCGGAGGGCTGGTACTACATCCCCGGCCTGGCGGTGAACGGCGACAACATCGACGCCGTGACGGCGCGGCAGCGGAGTTCGCAGAGCATCGCGCAGGCAGTCGCCGCGGACATCGACCGGGTGCTGACCGACTCGACGTACCGGCGCAGCATCGAGGACGCGGGTTAGGGCCCGCGGTCCGCGGCAGCGTCGCGGCGCAGAGCCTGATGCTCGGCCTGGTCCAGATCACCATCGCGATCACGGTGAACGGCCTGATCGCCATGTCCGCGGGCTCCATCTCCCGGTTCCTCGGCGACCGGCCGGGTTGGCTGAGGGCCCAGCGCTACCTGATGGGAACCGCGCTCGGCGTGATGGCGGTGCGGATCGCCGCGGACCGGTCCCGCGCGGTGGTCACCGCCACCCCATGACCACTCGGCGCCGTCTGGCAGGAGCGGCGGCGCTCGGTCAACCGCAGTGCTCGAAGGGGCTGTCGTAGGCCACCGTCCCGACCGAGCCGCCCCACTTCACGCAGGCCGCGGCCGCCGCGCGCTGGACCGGTCCGGCGTAGTAGTCGAAGGAGCCGCTGTCGCTCAGCTTCTTCTTGCCCTCCACCTGGAGGTAGGCCGACATCGCGGTGCCCGTCCCGACCGCTGTCGTCTTCAGGGTGACCACGCAGTTCTTGCCGCTGCTGTGCAAGAGCAGGTGGACCCGGCCCTGCACGGCACCGGTCCCGGACCGCAGAACCGCCGAGTCGATCACCTCGTAGCCCGTGCCGCACACCTGCGCCGCGTCGTACGGGTTCGTCGTCCCGGTCGCGGCGGCCGGTGACGGGCTGGTGCTGCCGCCGGCAGTGGCGGTGGGGGACGGGCTGGGACCGGTGGCAGCCGGCGCGCCCGGTGCGGGGGTCGTCGGCGCCGAGGCCGGGGAGCTCGGCCGGTTGCTGCGCGGGGCGCCCGCGGCTGCCCGGGACCGGGCCGGCGTGACCGCGCCCGGACTCACCGGCCGGTCGCTCGGCGAGCCGCCCGGTTGCACGGCCGGCAGCTGACCGTCGACCGGCACGTCCTGCGCGGCGGGCGGTTGCAGGGCCGTTCCCGGTCCGTCCTTGGGCTGGAACGCGTAGACCAGGCCGGACCCGGCCAGCGCCAGCACTACGACGCCCGCGGCGACGAGCACGGCGGTGCGTTTCCGGCGCTCCGTCTCGGGACCTCCGACATCGCTCGGCGCGGGCGAAGCAGAGCCCTCGGCGGCACCAGGCGAGGCGGGGGCGGCAGCGGGCGGGGCCGGGGCCGCAGCGGGCGGGGCCGGGGCCGGGGAGATCGCGGCCGGCGAGACCGGCGTCGCGAGGCCCGGATCGGCCGCCTGCTGGGCCGCGACGGCCATCGTGGCCGCGTCCGGGAACCGCTGCGCCGGATCCCTGGCCAGCGCCCGCAGCACCACCCCGGCGGCGGCCGGCGGCACATCGGCCGGCAACGTCGGCGGCGGACCGTGCACCAGCTGCGCCAGGACCGCGAGCGGGTTCGCGCCCACGTACGGCGGGCGTCCCGCCAGGCACGCGAACGCCACGCCGCCGAGCGCGTACACGTCGGTGGCCGGCGACACCGGCCGGCCCTCGGCCTGCTCCGGCGCCATGTAGTGCGCCGAGCCCATCACGACGTTGGTGCTGGTGATCCCGGTGAGCCCGGCCGACCGGGCCACCCCGAAGTCGATCAGGACGACGGCGCCGCCCGGCCGGACCAGCAGGTTGCTGGGCTTGACGTCGCGGTGCACGATGCCGGCCTCGTGCGCGGCCTGCAACGCGCCGGCCACCTGCGCCACGATCGTCATGGTCTCGGCGGCACCGAGCCGGCCGGCGTGTTTGATCCGCTTGGACAGCGATGTGCCGTCGATGTGCTCCATCACCAGGAAGTCGAACCGGTCGTCGCCGACCACCGTGTTCTCGCCGTAGTCGTGGACCTGGACGATGCCGGGGTGGCGCAGCGCGGCCATCGTGCGCGCCTCGCTGCGGAACCGGGTGATGAACTCGTCATCGGCCATCAGCGAGGGCAGCAGCACCTTGACCGCGATCTCGCGGTGCAGCAGCAGGTCCTGGCCACGCCACACCTCGCCCATGCCACCGGCCGCGATCCGGTGGACGAGCCGGTAGCGGCCGTTGAGCACGGTGTCGGGGACAAGCACCGCAACATGCTATGCGCAGGATCTTCGATTCGCTCGCCGTCGATCCACGGAGCGGGACCGGTTGACCCCGGAGCGGGACCGGCCGACCCCGAGCGCGGGCCGTCAGGCGAGCCCCGCCGCCGTCGCCAGCCGCTCGACGTGCCGGGCCGGCGAGCCGAACAGCGCGGCCGAGGCGTACGCCCGCCGGAAGTAGAGATGCGCGTCGTGCTCCCAGGTGATGGCCGTACCGCCGTGCATCTGCATCATCTCGGCGGCGACCGCCTGCAAGGCCTCCGAGCAGCACACCCGGGCAACCGAGGCCAGGTCGTACGCGGACGGCGCCCCGGCGACCAGGGCCTCCGCGGCGGTCCAGGACGCGGATCGGGCGGCCTCCAGGCGTACATGAGCGTCGGCGAGCCGGTGTTGCAGCACCTGGAAGCTGCCGATCGGCCGGCCGAACTGATGCCGGGTCCTGACGTGCTCGAGCGTCAGCTCGAGGGCGCGCGACGCCGCGCCGACCTGCTCCGCGCTGAGCGATACCCAGGCCACCGCGTCCAGGTGCGGCCGGACCCCGTCGCCGAGACGGCGGGCGGCGCCGCGGTCGAAGGTCACGGTGCTGAGCCGCCGGGTCGGGTCGAGGGAGGGGCGGCCGGTGACCGTCGTCGCCTCCGCCTCCCACAGCGTGCCGCCGGGATCGGCGACGAGAAGGGTGCCGGCCGGTGAGGCGTCGAGCACCTGCGGCTCGTCGGGGAAGGCCACCGCGACCACCCGGTCGCCGGCGCAGATCTCCGGCAGCAGGCGGGTGGCGCCGGCGCGCAGCAGGGCCTGCCCGGCCAGGACGCTGCTCAGCATCGGCGCCGGCGTCAGCCCACGGCCCAGTTCCTCCAGCACGACGTGGGTCTCCAGCAGGGTGCCGCCGGAGCCGCCGTGCTCCGGCGGCACCGCCAGCCCGGCCACGCCGATCTGGTTGCAGAGCCGCGCCCAGAGCCCGGCGTCGTAGCCGCCGGGCGCCTCGATCGCCGCCCGGGTGGCGTATCCGGCCAGCAGTCCGCGGACGGCTTCGCGCAGCGCCTCCCGTTCGTTCACTGCTCCTCCTCCAGACCGGCCAGCACCCGGGCGCGGTGCTGCGACGGCGTGCCCCACGCGTTCCGCAGCGCCCACACCCTGGTCAGGAAGGGGCCCAGCCCGTACTCCTCGGTGTAGCCGATCGCCCCGTGCACCTGCAGCGCCACCCGGGCCGCCCGGCCGGCTGCCTCCCCGCACGCGACCTTCGCCGCCGACACGTCCCGCTCCCACCGCGCCGAGAGCAGGCCGTCCCGCTCCGGCCTAGTCGGGTCCAGGCCGTCCTGCTCCGGCCACGTCGAGTCCAGGCCGTCCCGCTCCTGGCCCGCGCGGGCGGCGGCGTCGAGCAGCGGACGCGCGAACTCCAGCCCGACGGCGACGTCGGCGAGCTGCTGCTGCACCGCCTGGAACGCGCCGATCGGCCGGCCGAACTGGGTACGCTCCCGCGCGTACCGAACGGTGGTCCGCAGCAGCTCGCGCCCCGCCCCGAGCAACTGCGCCGCGCAGGCCAGCGTCCCCACGGTGATCGCGTTGCTGACCGCGGCCCGCGCCGCCGGGCCCTCGGCCAGGACTCTGCCGCGATCGATCTCGGTCAGGCGGCGGCTGCGATCCATCGACGGGTACGACCTCGCACACCGTCCCGTCCACACCGCGTCCGGCTCGGCCAGCAGCACCAGGTCGGCGGTCCCGGCGTCGGCGGCGTACGGCACCCACGGCGGCGCGGCCATCGTCGCCACCACCCGGCCGGCCGCCATCCCCGGCAGCCACCGGTCCGCGAGTTCCTCGTCGCCCAGGCCCGCCAGCAGCACCGGAACGGCCGCCATCGTCTCGATCACCGGCCCCGGCACCACGTGCCGCCCCAACGCGCCGGCGACCGCCACCAGGTCGTCGACCCTCCCGCCGAGCCCGCCCCACCGTTGCGGCACCAGCAGCCCGGCGACCCCGATCCCGGCCAGCCGCGGCCACGCCGGCGGCTGATCCGAGCCGGACAGAAGGTCGTCGACGGTCGCCGCGAACGCCGCCTGGTCGGACGTCATCGGGTGTCCTGGTCGCGCGGCAGCCCGAGTTCCCGGCGCGCCAGGATGCCGCGCTGGATCTCGCTGGTGCCCGCGTAGATCGGCCCGGCGAGCGCGAACAGGTGACCGGCCGTCCACGCCGGGTCGGTCTCTGCCCGCGGCCCGAGCACGTCCAGCGCGGTCTCGTGCAGCGCGACGTCCAGCTCGGACCAGAACAGCTTGGTCGCACTGGGCGGGACCGGTGTCTCCAGCGCGGCCCAGGCCTGCGCCCGGTAGGCGCGGGCACCGATCCACGCGTCCGCCACCCGGTCCCGCAGCGCGGGGTCACGACCGTTCTCGATCCAGAGCGCGACCAGCCGGTCGGCGGCCGCGGTGAAGCGGCCGGGACCGCGCAGGGTGAGCCCGCGCTCGTGGCCGGCGGTGCTCATCGCGATCCGCCACCCGTCGCCGGGCGCGCCGATCACGTCGCCGTCCGGGACGAACACCTCGTCCAGGAAGATCTCGGCGAACCCGGCGCCGCCGTCCAGCTGCCGGATCGGCCGCACCGTCACCCCGTCGGCGCGCAGGTCGACCATCAGATAGGTCAAGCCCCGATGCGGCTCCGGGGAACTGCGGAACAGCCCGAACGCCCGGTCGGCGACCACCGCCCGGGAACTCCATGTCTTCTGCCCGGAGAGCCGCCAGCCGCGGTCCACCCGGACCGCCCGGGAGCGGATCGCGGCGAGGTCGCTGCCCGCCTCCGGCTCCGACCAGGCCTGCGCCCAGACCTGCTCGGCGCCGGCCATCGGCGGCAGGATCCGCGCGCACTGCTCCGCGGTGCCGTGCGTGAGCAGCGTCGGCGCGAGCAGGAACAACCCGTTCTGGCCGATCCTGATCGGGGCGCCGGCCGCGTGGTACTCCTCGTCGAAGATCAGCGCGTGGCGCGGCGGAGCGGCCCGCCCGCCGTACTCGACCGGCCACGACACCGCCGCGAGCCCGGCGGCGGCCAGGTTTCTCTCCCACGCGCGGTGCGCGGCGTCGCCCGCCGGGGTGTCGACCGGCGGCAGCGGACCGGCGGGCACGTTGGCGGCGAGCCAGGCCCGCACCTCGGCGCGGAACGAGCTCACTGCGCGGCCCGTTTCATGGCGGCGGCGTCCATCCCGGCGAGCGGGTCCGCGCTGGTCTCGGCGTTGTGCGCGTGCGCGACGTGGTGCAGGCCGAACACCGCGTCCATCCCCGGCCGCATCCCCATCTGGTCCTCGCACAGGTTCACCGCGCGTTTGGCGAGAGCCAGGCCGAACGCCGGCATGCCGGCGACCTTCTCCGCGAGCGCCAGCGTCGCCGGCTCCAGCTCGGCGCGGGGCACGACCCGATTGACCATCCCGATCTCGTACGCCCTGCGCGCACCGAACCTCTCCCCGGTGAACAGCACCTCCTTGGCGAAGCGGGGCCCGAGCACCCAGGGATGGGCGAAGAACTCCACGCCCGGGATCCCCATCCGCACCACCGGATCGGCGAAGAACGCGTCGTCGGCGGCCACGATCAGGTCGCACACCCAGGCCAGCATCAGCCCGCCCGCGATGCACGCGCCCTGCACCATGGCCACGGCCGGTTTCGGCATCTCCCGCCAGCGCCGGCACATGCCCAGATAGACCTCCAGCTCGCGGGCGTACCGGCGGTCCGCGCCGTCGGCGGGCGTGTGGTCCCACCACTGCACCGCGCGCCGGGGGAACGAGACGTCGGCGTCCCGCTCCGGGGTGCCGATGTCGTGCCCGGCGGAGAAGTGATCGCCGGCGCCGGCCAGCACGATCACGGCCACCCGGCGGTCGTCGACGGCTCGCGTGAACGCGTCGTCCAGCGCGTACGTCATCGCCGAGTTCTGGGCGTTGCGGTAGTGCGGCCGGTTCATCGTGACCAGTGCGACCGGGCCACGCCGCTCGTAGAGCACCACGTCGCTCACCGCGCCGGCCCGTCCTTCAGCAGGTGCTTCACGATCTTGCCGGAGGCGTTGTGCGGCAGCTGCCGGCGCAGCTCCACAGTGCGCGGCACCTTGTAGCCGGCCAGCCGGTCCCGGCAGTGCCGGATCACCTCGATGATCGAGACGCCGCGGCCGGGACGGGGCACGACGAAGGCCTTGCCCACCTCGCCGAGCCGCTTGTCGGGCACCCCGAGCACGGCCGCCTCGGCCACCCCGTCCAGCTCGGCGAGCACCCGCTCCACCTCGGCCGGATAGACGTTGAAGCCGCCGCAGACGTACATGTCCTTGATCCGGTCGGTGATCGTCAGGTTGCCGTGCTCGTCGAGCCGGCCCACGTCGCCGGTGTGCAGCCAGCCGTCGGCGTCGATCGCGTCCGCGGTGGCGTCCGGGTCGTCGAGATATCCCAGCATGACGTTCGGCCCCCGCACCAGGATCTCGCCGGTGGCCTCGGAGACCCGGACCTCGCACCCGGCCGCTGCCCGCCCGCTGGTCCGCGCGATCGTCTGCACGTCGTCGCCGGGCCGGCACATCGTCGCGACCACCGCCTCGGTCAGCCCGTACGCCGTCAGCACCGTCGCGAAGCCCAGCTCCGAGCGGATCCGCTCGATCAGCACGGGCGGCACGGTCGCCGCGCCGGTCACCGCGAGCCGCAGCGACGACAGGTCGTGGCGCCCGCGCTCCGGATGGTCGAGCAGGCTGAGATAAAGGGTCGGCGGCCCCGGCAGGACCGTGATCCGTTCCGTCTCGATCAGCTCCAGGGCCCGGCGCACGTCCAGGACCGGCAGCGGCACCACGGTCGCGCCGGTGAGCAGGCAGGCCAGGATGCCGGCCTTCCACCCGAAACTGTGGAAGAACGGGTTCGCGATCAGATAGCGGTCGTCCGGGCCGAGCCCGCCGATCTCGGCCCACGCCGCGGCCACGCCGAGGGACTGCCGGTGCGCGCTCATCGCGCCCTTGCTGCGGCCGGTGGTGCCGGAGGTGAACAGAATGTCGCTGACGTCGTCCGGGCTGACTTCCGGCTCGCCGGCATCGGCGTCGCGGGCCCGGTGCAGGAACGCCTGCCACTCCGGCAGCCGCACCACCAGATCGGGCCGGGGTGCGCCGACGGCGGCCAGATCGGACAGCCGGTCCCGGCCCAGGAACGGACCGGCGACGACCAGCGCCCGGGCGCCGCTGCGGCCGATCACGTCGGCGGCCTCGGGCCCCTTGTACCGCGTGTTGACCGGGACCAGCGTCGCGCCGGCGAAACTCGCCCCGAGCGCGGCGAACACCCACTGCGCCGAGTTCGGCGCCCAGATCGCCACCCGATCCTTCGGCCTGATCCCCGAGGCGATGAACGCCCTTGCCACAGTCCGCGCTTCGGCGAGCACCTCGGTGTAACTCCATCGGCCCGCGCCCGGCTCCACCAGCGCCGGCGCCGGGCCGAATCGCTGAGCCGCCCGCGCCACCGCCGCCGGGATGGTGTCGTCCATCAGGCCTCCTGATGGTTTACCAAGCAAGTGCTTGGTCGGTAGGGTGAGCGTACGCGGGGTGCGGGAGGTGACGCCAGTGGACGACGAGGCGTTCCGGCGCGAGGTCCGGGACTGGCTGGCCGCCAACCTGACCGACGAGGTGCGCGGCGCCGGCGGACCCGGCCGGGAGAACCAGGCCTTCCCGCAACGGCTGGCCTTCGCCCGCCGGCTCGCCGCCGCCGGCTGGACCACGCTGGCCTGGCCGGTGGCGCACGGTGGGCGCGGCGCCCCGCTCACCCGGCAGGTGATCTTCCACGAGGAGTACGCGAGAGCCGGCGCCCCCAGCCGTGTCGACCACATCGGCACCACCATGGTCGGGCCCACCCTCATCGACCACGGCACCCCGGAACAGCAGCGCCGCTTCCTGCCCGGCATCGCCGCGGTCGACGACCTGTGGTGCCAGGGCTACTCCGAGCCCGGCGCCGGGTCCGACCTGGCCGGGGTCACCACCCGGGCCAGGCTGGACGGCGACAGCTGGGTGCTGACCGGGCAGAAGGTGTGGACGTCGCTCGCCCACGTCGCCGACTGGTGTTTCGTGCTGGCCCGCACGTCACCGGTGGTGGCGGGGGAGCCGCGGCACCGCGGCCTGTCCTACCTGCTGATGCCGATGCGGCAGCCGGGCGTCACCGTCCGCCCGATCCGGCAGCTGACCGGCGACAGCGAGTTCAACGAGGTGTTCCTCGACGGCGCCCGCACCGACTCCGCCCTGGTGGTCGGCCGGCCCGGTGACGGCTGGAGAGTGGCGATGGCGACGCTGGCCTACGAGCGGGGCGCGGCGACCGTGGGCCAGCAGATCGGCTTCCAGCGCGACCTGGACGACCTGGTTGCGCTGGCCCGCCGCACCGGGGCGGCGGAGCGGCCGGCGCTGCGCGAGCGGCTGACCCGCGCCTGGATCGATCTGAGCGTGCTCCGATCGCACACGCTGCGCAGCCTGGCCGCCGCGCAGCCGCCGCCCGGCAACCCGTCCGTGGTCAAGCTGCTCTGGACGCGCTGGCGGCAGGGCCTCGGTGAGCTGGCGATGGAGGTGTTGGAAGAGGCCGGGGCCGGCGCGAGCCCGGCCGAGGTCGAACGCTGGCAGCGACTGTTCCTGTTCAGCCGGGCCGACACCATCTACGGCGGCTCCAACGAGATCCAGCGTGGCATCGTCGCCGAGCGTGTGCTGGGCCTGCCCCGCCAGGACCGGCGGTGAGCCGCCAGGACCCGGACGGCGTCCAGCGATCCCCCGAGGACCGGCCCCGGCCGTCCGCTCCGGGTGGCTCTCCGCGACCGGCTCCGGGTGGCCCGGTGGGCCCGGGGCCGCCGGCTCCGGACGGTGTGCGGCCTGTGGCCGGGCGTCGGTCGGCGGGGGCCGGCGCCGAGTTGGCTGATGCCGGCGCGGCTGCCGCGCCGCGGCCGCCGGCCGGGCGCGGGCTGCTGGCGGGCAAGGTGGTCGTGGTGACCGCGGCGGCCGGCGCCGGCATCGGCTCGGCGGTGGCCCGGCGGTGCCTCGCCGAGGGTGCGCGGGTGGTGCTCGGCGACAGCCACGAGCGGCGGCTCGGTGAGGTGCGGGACGAGCTCTCCGGCGCGTACCCGGCCCACGTATGGGCGGTGCCCTGCGACGTGACCGACGAGCCGGCCGTGCAGCGGCTGATCGACGGGGCCACCGACCGGTACGGGCGGCTCGACGTGCTGGTCAACAACGCCGGCCTGGGTGGCGACCGGCCGGTCACCGAGATGGACGACCGGGAGTGGGCGCGGGTCCTGGACGTCACGCTCACCGGGACGTTCCGCTGCACCCGGGCGGCCCTGCGCCGGATGATCGACCAGGGCGGCGGCGGGGCCGTGGTGAACAACGCCTCGGTGCTCGGCTGGCGGGCACAAGCGGGTCAGGCCCACTACGCCGCCGCGAAAGCAGGTGTCATGGCGTTCACCCGGTGCGCCGCGCTGGAGGTGGCGCGGCACGGCATCCGGGTCAACGCGGTGGCGCCCAGCCTCGCCGCGCATCCCTTCCTGAGCCGGGTGATCAGCGAGGAGGAACTGGCCACGTTGGCCGGGCGGGAGGCGTTCGGGCGGGCGGCGCACCCGTGGGAGGTGGCGACCGTGGTGGCGTTCCTGGCCAGTGACTACGCCTCCTACCTCACCGGCGAGGTCATCTCCGTCAGCAGCCAACACCCCTGACCCGCGTGCGTGTGAAGTTCCGGTCCGTTTCGAGCCGCAAGTTCACACGCTGGAGGGCGTACGACCTGGTGTGTGAAGTTGGGGTTCGATTTGAGCCGCAAGTTCACACGCTGGAGGTGGGGCTCAGCTGTAGCGGACCGGCAGGTGTTTGATGCCGTTGAGCCAGCCGGAACGCAGCCGCTCCGGCTCGCCGGCCAGGCTGATGCCGGGCATGTGGTCGGCGATCGCGTTGAAGATCAGATCGATTTCCAGCCGGGCCAGGTTCGCGCCCAGGCAGAAGTGCGCGCCGCTGCCGCCGAACCCGAGATGCGGGTTGGGGCTGCGCAGGATGTCGAAGTCCTGCGGGCGCGTGAAGACGTCCTCGTCGTAGTTGGCCGAGCCGTAGAACATGGCGACCCGCTGACCGGCGCCGACCGCCTGGCCGCCGACCGACGTGTCGCGGGTGGCGGTGCGCTGGAAGGCGTTGACCGGGGTGCCCCAGCGGACCATCTCGTCGACGGCGGTGCGCGGCCGGGTGGATCTGAACAGCTCCCACTGCTCGGGGTTCTCCAGGAGGGCGAGCATGCCGTGCGAGATGGCGTTGCGGGTGGTCTCGTTGCCGGCGACGGCGAGCATCAGCACGAAGAAGCCGAACTCGTCGGTGGACAGCTGTTCGCCATCGATCTCGGCCTGGACCAGCGTGGAGATGATGTCGTCGCGGGGGCAGGTCTGCCGGTCGTCGGCCATCTGCATGGCGTAGCCGAGCAACTCCATGGCGGACTCCATCGGGTCCTGGACCCCGCCGTACTCCGGGTCGTCGTAACCGATCATGGAGTTGGACCAGTCGAAGACGTTGCGCCGGTCCTCCTGGGGCACGCCGATCAGCTCGGCGATCGCCTGCAACGGCAGCTCGCAGGCGATCTCGGTGACGAAGTCGCCGACGTCACCGTTCGCCCCGGCGGTGGCGACGATCCGCTCGGCGCGGGCGGTCAGCGTGGCGCGCAGGTTGTTGATGGCGCGGGGGGTGAAGCCGCGCGAGACGATGGCGCGCTGTTTGGTGTGCTGCGGCGGGTCCATGTTGAGCAGCACCAGCTGCTGCATCTCGATCCGCTCGCGGGGCATGCCGGCCTGGAACCGGACGATCGCGGTGTTCTCGCGGCTGGAGAAGGTCTCGCTGTCCCGGGACACCGCCATCACGTCGGCGTGCTTGGTCACCGCCCAGTAGCCGTCGTCGTCGAAGCCCGCGCTGCCCCGCTCCTGCGGGATCCAGCAGACCGGGGAGCTGCGCCGGAGCTCGGCGAAGTCGGCGTGCGGGATGCCGTGGACGTAGATCGCCGGATCGGTGAAGTCGATGCGGGTGCGAGGCTCGGCCACGGTTCCTCCTAGGGGAACAGGTTCTACCGCGTTCATACACGAACGTGATTGCCGATGATAGGTTCTGCACAGGAACACGTTCTATCTGGAGGTGGGCGTGGGTGAGCCGGTGATCGTCGACGCGGTCCGCACCCCGGTCGGCCGCCGCGACGGCCTGCTGTCCGGCCTGCACGCCGCCGAGCTGCTCGGCGCCGCCCAGCTCGCGCTGCTCGCTCGCGCCGGTCTGGATCCGGGCCTGGTGGAGCAGGTCATCGGCGGCTGCGTCACCCAGGGCGGCGAGCAGTCGAACAACATCACCCGCACCGCCTGGCTGCACGCCGGCCTGCCCCCGGCGACGGGTTGCACCACCGTCGACGCGCAGTGCGGCTCCGCCCAGCAGGCCACCCACCTGATCGCCGGGCTGATCGCGGCGGGCGCGATCGACGCCGGCGTCGCCTGCGGCGTCGAGTCGATGAGCCGGGTGCCGTTGCGGGCCAACCTGGGCACGGCCGGCACGCCCCGCCCGGACTCGTGGGACATCGACCTGCCGAACCAGTTCGTCGCGGCCGAGCGGATCGCCGAGCGGCGCCGGCTGAGCCGCGACGACCTGGACCGGCTCGGCGTCCGCTCCCAGGCGAACGCGGCCCGCGCCTGGTCGCAGGGCCGGTTCGACCGCGAGGTGACGCCGGTCGCCGGTGTCCGGCGTGACGAGGGCCTGCGCGAGACCACCTTGGACGGGTTGTCCCGGCTGCCACCGGTGCTTCCCGGCGGGCGGCACACCGCCGGCACCTCGTCGCAGATCTCCGACGGTGCGGCCGCCGTGCTGCTGATGGACGCCGGCCGGGCCCGGGAGCTGGGGCTGCGGCCGCGCGCCCGGATCGTGGCGCAGTGCCTGGTCGGTGCGGAGCCGTTCTATCACCTGGACGGTCCGATCGCCGCCACCGGGCGGGTCCTCGGCCGGGCCGGAATGAAGATCGACGATCTGGACCTGGTCGAGGTGAACGAGGCGTTCGCCGCCGTGGTGCTGTCCTGGCTGGGCGTGCACCGCGCCGACCCGGACCGGGTCAACGTCAACGGCGGCGCGATCGCCCTGGGTCATCCGGTGGGCAGCACCGGGGCCCGGCTGATCACCACGGCGCTGCACGAACTGGAGCGGTCGGACGGCGGCACCGCGCTCGTCACCATGTGTGCGGGCGGGGCGATGTCCACCGCGAGCATCCTGGAGAGGCTGTGAGTCATGGTCACGATGAAAGCTCTGGTGGTCAGCGCGGCGGTGGCGATCGTGCTGGCGGTCATCGGCGTCACCGCGACGCTGGCGGCGCTGAATCCGAGCGCCAGTGAGGTGGCGAGCAACATGTCCGAGACCGATCCGATGGTGCCGCCGGACTTCTACGGCACCCGCTGAGGGCTCGGCTCGGCGGGCGCCGGCGCCGGCTCGCGGCCGGCCCGGTCCCGCCGGATGGTCAGGAAGCCGGCCACCAGCAGGGCGATCCCGAGGACGACCAGACCGATCGGCAGCCAGAAGCCGAGGACCAGCAATCGGGTACGACCATCGGCCGCCCGCTCGCCGACCACCTCGAGCGTCGCCTGGTCGTACCCGAGGTCGGCTTCGAAGATGACCACCGGCGTGCCCACGTTGGGTTGCAGCTCCCGGCGCTGCTGCTCGCGGTACCCCACGATGGCCCCGGTCTCCGGCTCCACCCACAGCGTCCGGGTCGCCTGGTAGCTCACCGTCGCCGTGCTGGCTCCGGGCGCCAGGAACCCCAGCAGCACCGCCATGTTCTGCGGGTCCATCTCGACGACCTGCCGCGGGACGAGCTGCACGAACCGGTACGCCGGCACCCCGTTGTAGTTCTCCTCGTCCTGGTACTCGATCGGCAACGCGTGCTGCAGGGACGAGTCCCAGTACTGGTACGTCGTCTTCTCGGTGCCGAACGGGAACAGGTACAGCTGCCCCTCGAACCGTATGTCGCCCGGCGTGCAGGTGACGCCCGGCGTCTCGGTGTGGCACTGCCCGGCCCACGGCACGGCCGCCCCGCTGACCCGGTCCAGCGCCACCCGGCTCTCCGACCGGTTGATCGCCTCGCCGGTGTCGGTGCGGTCAGTGGCGTGATAGACGTTCCAGATCAGCGTGTCGTCGGCCAGGTCGCCGTCGAGCGCCGCGGCCGCCGCGAAGTCCGGTTTGATGCCGGTCCGGGTCCGCAGCCCCGCGTTCTCGACCACCACCTGGAAGGACCCGTCCGGCAGCGTCTTGGCCTGGACGAAGGAGACGTTCTCACCCTCCACCACCACGTCCGGCGGTACGAGGTCGAGCGGCACCTGTCGCAGTGAAGGCACGATGATCCAGGCGAGCGCGCCGGCCAGCACGACACAGACCACTCCCAGCCCGAAGATCACCGCGCCGGTGATCTGCCGCCGCACAACTCTCACGGGTGCCTCCCGACGAGCCACAAGGAGAAGAACTGGGAACCGCCTCCGTACGCGTGGCCGAGCGCCGTGGACGCGCCCGCCACCTGATGCTCGCCCGCCCGGCCCATCACCTGCATGGCCGCCTCGGCGAAACGCAGCAGCCCGGACGCGCCGATCGGGTTGGAGCAGAGGACACCGCCGGACGGATTCACCGGCAGCGCCCCGCCGATCCCGGTCTCGCCCGACTCCACGAGCTTCCAGCCCTGCCCCGGCCCGGCGAACCCGAGGTTCTCCAGCCACATCGGCTCGAACCACGAGAACGGCACATAGATCTCGGCGACGTCGACGGCGCCGAGCGGGTCCGCGATGCCGGCCAGCGACCACAGCGCCTGGGCGGCGACCGCTCCGGCGCGCGGGTTGACGTGATCCTTGCCGGCGTAGAACGTCGGCTCGGTGCGCATCGCGGTGGCCCGGATCCACGCGACCTCCCGGTCGGCGGCCTCGGCGGCGGCCTGGTCGCCGATCACCATGGCGCACGCGCCGTCGGACGACGGGCAGGTCTCGTCGTAGCGGACCGGATCCCACAGCATCG
Organism: Actinoplanes sp. 13; assembly: GCF_056134165.1. Lineage (NCBI taxonomy): Bacteria > Bacillati > Actinomycetota > Actinomycetes > Micromonosporales > Micromonosporaceae > Actinoplanes > Actinoplanes sp. 13. The sequence goes on from NZ_JBVYOQ010000002.1 coordinate 276,874, forward strand.
GCGACGCCTGCACCGACTCCACAGTGATCCCGGGCTGCCGCAGATGCGCGTACGGGTTCAGCGCTCCGTTGCGCCGGTCCTTGACCGCGACCAGCGCCCCGATGTGCGGCGGCGCGCCGGAACGCCGGATGTAGGAGCGGATGTGCGGTGCGAAATAGCCGCCCGCCCCGGCCCCGATCGGCGCGGTGAACGGTGGCTGGATCGACAGCGCCCACATGGCGTTCGACTCGGACTGCTTCTCGAACGCCACGGCCAGCACCCGCCGGTGCACCCCGGCCCGGATCAGGCTGGTCGCCACGATCGCCGTGGCCCCGCCCACCGATCCGGCGGTGTGCACCCGCAGCAGTGGTTTCCCGGCCGCGCCGATCGCCTCGGCCAGGAACAGCTCGGGCATCATCACGCCCTCGAACAGGTCCGGCGCCTTGCCCAGCACCACGGCGTCGATCTGCGACCAGGCGGTCCCCGCGTCGGCCAGGGCCCGGTCGATCGCCTCCCGGCACAGTCCGGCCATCGACACGTCGGTCCGCCGGGTGCGGTGCTGCGTCTGCCCGGTCCCCAGCACAGCGGCGCGTCTCATCGGGCCCCACCACGTCTCATCGGGCCTCCAGCACGCAGATCAGGTTCTGCTGCAGCGCCGGGCCGCTCGTCGCGTGTCCGGCGGCCTTCGCGACGCGCCCGGACATCACAGCCTCGGCCGCCGCGCCGATCCGGGACAGCCCGGCTGAGAACATCGCGTCCGTCCCGTCCGAGCCGATCACCGGCGTGTCGCCGGCGCCGACCGCCGCTCGCAGCAGCAGTTCTTGGGACGTGAACGGCGCGTGCAGCGCGATCGCCTCGACCGAACCGTCCAGGCCCGCGTCGGCAGCCGCTGCCGTCGCCGACGGAACGGTGGTCAGGTCGCGCTCGCCGAGCCCCTGCGGGTCCACGCGATGCGCGATCCCGGAGATCCAGGCGGGGCGCTCCGGCAGCCGGGTGGCCAGATCATTTCCGGCCAGCACGATCGCCGCCGCGCCGTCGCTCACGCGCGCGACGTCGTGCGTACGCAAAGGACTTCGCTGGTACGGCCGGGCAAGCAGGTCCCCGATCTCCGCGCCGGAGTCGCGTGCCGCCACGGCCGCCATGTCCTGTTCGGTGAACATCCCGGCCTCCAGCGCGAGGCGGGCCTGCAGCGCCGCCACGCTGACCGCGTCCGGCCACAGCGGCGCGACCGTGTAGGGGTCGAGCTGCAACGCGAGCACCCGATGCAGGTCACCGGCGGTCGCCTTGCCGAACCCGTACACCAGCGCGGTCCTGGCCTCGCCGGAAAGAATCTTGAGGTACGCCTCGTAGAGCGCGAACGCCGCGTCCATCTCGACGTGCGACTCGGCGATCGGCGGCACCGCCCCGATCGCGTCGACCGCGTTGACGAACGAGAAAGCCCGGCCCGCCAGGTAGTCCGACGATCCCGAGCACCAGAAGTCGATCTCGCGGCGCCGCAGACCGGCCCGGTGCAGCGCCTGCTCGAAGACCGGCACCAGCGTCTCCACCGCGCTGGTGGTGAGCACGTGGCCGGACCGGGCGAAACCGACGACGGCGACGGCGTTCACAGGTGCTCCGCGTACGTCTCGTAGGGCGCGTCCGGCTCCCCGGACGGTTCGAAATGCGCGATGTTCTCCGGCGTGGTGGTCCACTGCTCCCGGTCCCGCCAGACCGCGGCGACCCGCAGGCCCATCCGCACCCGGCCGGGCTCGACGCCGAGCACCAGGTGCGAGATCGGGATGTCGGCGCCGTCCAGCAGCACCTGCGCCACCACGTACGGCGGGTTCAGCCGTTGCCCGGCGAACGGCACGTCGACCACGCAGAACGTGGTGACCGTGCCGCGGTCGGGCAGTTCCACCACCTCGTCGGTCGGCACCCCGTCGGCGGGGCAGACGCGCGGTGGGACGTACACCTTGCGGCAGGCCGGGCAGCGCTGCCCGATGATCCGGCCCTCGGCCAGCGCGCGCAGATAGCGGTCCTCCTCGGCGGAGGTGGTGTGCCGGTAGTCGAGCCGGATCGGCGTCGTCATGATCTGCACCGGTTCACCCTCGCCCTCGCCGCCGGGTGCCACCACGGCGGCGCCCGGCTCGAAGCACTCGATGTCGCGGATGTGCCCGGTCCGCACGGCCGCCCAGCGGATCCGCACCCGCATCCCGGTGCGCGGCTCGACGGCGTCGAGCAGGTGCAGCAGTGCTGTGTCCGCTCCGTCCAGCCGGACCAGCGCCCACCCCTCGGTCCAGCTGACCACGACCCCGCCACTGCCGACCTGGACCACATCGGTGACCGGCTCCAGCGTCACCGGGTCGAACTCCAGCGGCGGTACGTGCACCCGCCCGTCCGAGGTCCGGCCGCCCAGCACCCGCCCGTCGCGCAGACCCGCCATGAACCGGCCCAGCACCGGACCGAGCGAGCGCGTGTAGTCGAAGGCGATGGTCATCGGGGCTTCCACGTCATCGAGTGAAACACGTTCCAATATTGACGGCAAGGCGGCTGAGGAACGGCTTCTCTGCGACTGCAACGAGTTATAGAGTCACGCCATGACCCGGATCGGGATGTGGACCGTCGCCCGCGAGTCGCCGCAGCTGACCGCCGTCGTCGAGCCGGGCGGCCGGACCCTCACCTACGGCGAACTGGCCGCCGGGGCCGACCGGATCGCCCGCGGGCTGCGCGCCGCCGGGCTCGGCGCCGGCGACACCGTGGCGCTGCTGCTGCCGAACGGCGCGGACATGCTCGTCACCTATTTCGCCGCCGTCCAGATCGGCCTGCACGTCGTGCCGCTGAACCGGCACCTCACCGCCGCCGAGCTCGGCTACATCGTGCGGGACAGCGGGGCGAAGGCCTTCGTCGCCCACCAGCGCTTCGCCGCGGCCGCCCAGGACGCCGGCGCCTCGGCCGCCTTCCGCTTCTCGGTCGGCGACATCCCCGGCTTCCTGCCTCTCGGCGCGCTGGGCGACGGCGGATCAGGGCGACCCGGCGGGCGTACGCTCGGCGCGCTCATGGTCTACACGTCCGGCACCTCCGGCCGCCCCAAAGGAGTCCGGCGCCCGCTGCCCGGCCTCGACCCGGACGACGTACCGCCGGTGTCGCTCTGGTTCTTCGGGCTGTTCGGGCTCCGCCCGTTCGACGGTCACGTGCATCTGTGCTGCTCACCGCTCTACCACACGGCGGTGCTGAACTTCGCCGCGATCTCGCTGCAGTTCGGGCACCCGGTCGTGGTGATGGACCACTGGGACGCCGCCGAGTTCCTCCGCCTCGTCGACCAGCACCGGGTCACGCACAGCCACATGGTCCCCACCCAGTTCCGCCGCCTGCTCGCCCTCCCGCCGGCCGAGCGCACCCGGCACGACGTCTCCTCGATGCGCGCCATGATCCACGGTGCCGCCCCGTGCCCCCAGCCGGTCAAGCGGGCGATGCTCGACTGGTTCGGCCCCGTGGTGATCGAGTACTACGCGGCCTCCGAGGGCGGCGGCACCCTGATCACCGCCGAGCAGTGGCGGGAGCGTCCCGGCTCGGTCGGGCGCGCCTGGCCCGGCACCCGCGTCCGGGTCCTCGACGACGACGGCAAGGACCGGCCGCCCGGCGAGCCCGGCCAGGTCTACCTGCAGATGGGTGACGCGACGTTCGAGTACCACGGCGACGCCGAGAAGACCCGGGCCTCCTGGCGGGACCGGATGTTCACCGTCGGCGACATCGGCTACCTCGACGACGACGGCTACCTGTTCCTCTGCGACCGCGCGAGCGACGTCATCATCACCGGTGGCGTCAACGTCTACCCCGCCGAGATCGAGAACGAGCTCGCCGTCCACCCGGCGGTCGCCGACGCCGCCGTCTTCGGCATCCCCCACGAGGAGTGGGGCGAGGAGATCAAGGCCGTCGTCCAGCCCACTCCCGGCGTGGCGCCCGGCCACGCGCTCACCGCCGAACTGCTCGCCTTCCTCGGTGGCCGGCTGGCCCGGTTCAAACTGCCTCGCACCGTCGACTACGTCGACGCGCTGCCCCGCGACCCGAACGGCAAGCTCTACAAGCGCCACCTCCGCGACCCGTACTGGTCCGGCCGCGACCGCGCCATCTGACCGATTCGACTGTTGCTTGGCCCGTCGTGATGCTGTCTCTACTGTGGGCCTGTGCTGTCAGGCTGGCCGAAACGCCGAATCCTCCGATCAATCGCTTGGGCGTCCGGAGGTGGCGTCGTCGTCTGTTTTCTGCTGGTCGCCATCACCGAGGTCGAGCTGGATCCGGTCGTGGGTGTCCTCAGCGTCGCCTTCGCGCTGCTCAGTGCCCTGCTGGCCGTGTTCCAGATGCTCGGCGCCTCTCCCGCTTCGAAGGAGGGCATCGCTGACGACCTGGCCTCTCGTGTGAAGTCCACGTGGACGGCCGAGGCCGCAGCCCGTGGGCTGCACGGTGTCGAAGTGCTCCCACTGGCCTGGGAACCCCCGGATGACCTGATGGCCGGCCCCGGCGTCCGACCCAGGCCCGGCAGGCTCGACGGCAACTTCGACGAAGCCACGACGGGGCTGGCCGACGACTACGCAACGCTTCCCGGCGGGCGTCTGGTGATATTGGGGGAGCCCGGGTCGGGCAAGACCGTTCTGGCGCTCATGTTGACCCTCGGTCTCCTCAGCCGCCGGGCTCCCGGCGAGGCGGTTCCGGTCCTCCTGTCGCTGTCCTCGTGGGACCCGGCCAGCGTTTCGCTCGAGGACTGGATGACCCGTACTCTCGCTGCTGCCTACTACGACGGTGCTTCAACCATCCCCGCGGATTTGTTGAGCCAGCGGTTGCTGCTGCCCGTCTTGGACGGACTCGACGAGATTCCTGAGGCTGCGCGCGCTGTCGCGGTCGACGGCATCAACCATCTGAACGGCGGCAAGCTCCCGCTCGTGCTCACCTGTCGGCTCACCGAGTTCCTCGACGTGGTCGAAGGCAGTGGGCGAGGGCTGCGCAAGGCCGCCCTTGTGCGTGTCTGCCCGATAGAGGTCGAGGATGTCGTCGGCTACATCGCTGCCGACGACGCCCGCTGGGATCCTGTCTTCACCATGTTGCGTCGGGACCGGAACAGTCCGCTCGCTGCGACCTTCCGTAGCCCATTGATGGTCGCGGTAGCTCGCACAGCATATGGTCATGACAACACAGACCCTGCCGAGTTACTGGAGCTCGACAGCCGACGCGAGGTCGAGAACCACCTGCTCGACAAGTTGGTGGAGACGGCTTGTCCGGGGCAGAGACAGCAGAGATATCTGACTTACCTGGCTCGTCACCTGCAGAGTCGCAACGAACGCGATCTGGTGTGGTGGCGGTTGCCGAATGAGATACGCGATGGACTGAGCGTCGTGATCGCCTCCGTTGTCGCCGTCGTGCTGTTCGCGGTGCCTGCCTACTGGATCATGAAGCCGTTCCCGCTCGCCGCCGATCACGCCGGTTTCCTCTGGGCTTTCGCAGTCGTGATCTGTTTCCTCTCGGTGCTGATGGCGACCGGTTCAGACGCACGACCACCCGGACGTATGGTGTTCTCGCCACGACCCCGGCGGGCGACGTCGAACCGTGCCGGCCGGGTCTTCGGTGCCTTTGCCCTTGTCGTGGCAGTCGTCACTCCCATCCTGTTCTCCCCGGACACCGGATGGTCGTACTTTCGGGTGACGGGTTACGTGATCACCGTTGCGGTGTCATCGGCGCTCTGGGCGGTGGTGAAGGTTGGCGTCGCCGCGCATGACAGCGTCAGCCATTCACCGAAGCAGGCGCAACGCGCCGACCCCGTAGTCCTGCTCCGTGAGGATCGGAACTCCGCGCTGGCGGGCTCCGCCATGGCCACCCTTGCTGTGACCGCCGCCATGCCGGTGGCTTGCCTTTTCGTCGTGGTGTGCGGTTACTTCGCGCAGGCTCTGACGGGCTGGCCCGGTGAACCGGGTGGTCCTGACTTCGCCCTCGTCGCCGCTGACCACTGGAACGACGTCACGCCGGACCGTTATCAAACTCACCCGGAGCTCCTTTTCCTGGTCAGCCTCCTGGTCGGGCTCTGCGTCGGCGTCGTCATGCTGATGACCAGGGCCTCGACCCGTTTCCTGATCCTGCGATCCGCGCTCGCTGTTCGGCGACGTCTGCCGTTCGGGTTGTTGTCATTCCTCGAGGAGGCCCGGGACCGGCAGTTGCTGCGGAGATCGGGGGCTGTCTATCAGTTCCGTCACGTCCGTTTGCAAGATCGGTTGGCTACGCGGCAAGCACCGACCGGTCTGGGTGCGCTGCCTTCCTACGGGCGCGATGTGTTCCAGCGGATGAGGCGCTCCACCGCGATGCCGGTGATGGCGGGTGCCCTTTTGATCCTGCTGATTCTCCCGGTCTGGTCCCTCCAGTTCCGGACTCCGCGAGTGAATTCGGCCGGGGTGTTGACCGGGCTCGACCGTGTGGTGCGGGAGATAGAGACGACCGCAAACGGTCACACGGTGATGGCCACCGGGGGCGGCCACGTCGGAGTCTGGCATATCAAGCAACGAAAACCTCTGGCCCGATTCTCCACCAACAGCGGCTCCGGAATCATGGCTGCCGCGCCGGACGGCCGGACGGTCGCCTTCGCCGGTGACCTCGATGACAGCGCCGGCCTGTGGCAGACGGGTAACGGAAATATGATCGCGGCTCTGGACCCTGGTGGCCGGACGTCGAAGATCGAATACGATCCCACCGGGCGGCTCCTGGCCACGCTGACACACAATGGGATCGCCAAGGTCTGGAATGCGGTCACCGGCTCCTTGGTCGACGAGGTCGACGTTCTCCGTGGCGCGACGAGCGACGTCATGTTCGCCCCGGACGGTGCCTCCTTCGCGGCGTACAGCTCTGAAGACGAACGGCTGCTGATCCGTACTCCGGGCGTTCGCACTGCTGATCGCCTGCTCCCCGTCTCGCGAGATGACATCAGTGGCGCTGCTTTCACGCCGAAGGGCGACCTCGTGGCGGCCACGGACGGGACGACCATTCGACTGTGGAACTCACGATCCGGCGTGCCGGCCCGCGATCTGACCGGCGGGGCCGAACTGCATGACCTGGTCTTCTCCTCGAACGGTGCCGCTCTGGCGGCGAGAGGAGCGGGAGGCGCGATCGTATGGGATGTGCTGACCGGCCAGATTCGGCACCGTCTTGCGGCTCCCACGGTGCAGCACCAACTCGGAAAAGTGATGTTCAGCGCTGATGGCCGGCTCGCCGCGGCGGAAGCCACCTTCGCCGCCGACGAATTGCTGTCGCCGATCGGCGTTCGGCTGTGGGACATGCGGACGGGCGGATTGGTGGCGGACATGCGCAACGAATACGAACGGGTCCCCACCGAGACCGACCCGGATGAGACCCGCCATCGGTGGTGGACATTCAGTCCGGACGGGAACTTCGTCGCGATGCCTGAGAACGACGATGATGTCGCCGTTCTCCGTGACACTGTCACGGGAAAAGTGGTGAGCAGGTTGAGCGGGCACACCGGCGACCTGACCGCTGGTACCTTCACTCGCGACGGCCGTACGCTGATCACTGGTAGCCGTGATCGCACTGTCCGCTTCTGGGCGGTTCCTTGAACCGGGGCGCCTTCGACGTGCCGCCTGGGCCTACGGTGCCCTCATGACCACGGGGGATTTCACCGCGACGTTGCCGCGCAAGCGGATGGGCGCGGGCGTGCTGCTGTCCGACGCCGCCGGCCGGGTGCTGCTGGTCGAGCCGACCTACAAGCCGGACTGGGAGCTGCCCGGCGGGTGCGTGGAGGCCGACGAGTCGCCGCTGGTGGCGGCGCAGCGCGAGGCCGAGGAGGAGCTGGGCCTGGCCCTGCCGGTCGGCCGTCTGCTGGTGGTGGACTGGGTGCCGCCCCGGCCGGAGCGCACCGAGGGGCTGATGATGATCTTCGACGGCGGGGTCCTGGACCCGGCCGCAACGATCAGGTTGCCCGCCGACGAGCTGCGGAGTTTCGCCTGGTGCAGTGAGGGTGAGGCGGCGGAGCGGGTGTCGGACCTGCTGGCGCGGCGGGTGCGCGCGGCCGTGCGGGCCCGCGACGAGGGCGTCACCCGTTATCTGGAGAACGGTTCTTCCGTGCGGTGATCAGCGTGAAGCCCAGCAGCTCACCCGCATCCTTCTCCAGCATCCGGACGACCGGCGAGGACGGGCCGTCGGTGGCCCGGGCCCAGATCAGCCAGTCCTCGAAGCCGCCCTCCTGGAGGCGGGCCGACGTCACCGTGACGAGCTCGGTGATCTCCCACTGGAACCGCCACCACTGCGGGGTGTGCCAGGCGATCGCCTCCCAGCCGACGACCTCCTTGATGTGCGGCGGGATGACACCGAGGTCGCGGATCTCCCGCGTCATCCCCGGCGTCGCCATGCCCAGTTGCCCGCCGGGCCTGAGGAACCGCACCAGATAGGGCAGGTAGCTGTCCGCCGTCCCGAAGTACTCGAACGCGTCGATGCTGACGATCGCGTCGAACGACTCCTCGTCGAACGGCAGTTGGTGCGCTTCGGCGTGCACCGCCCGGACGCGGTCGCCGACGCCCGCCTCGGCGAAGACGGCGGCGGCCTCCGCGGCCGGGATCCACCAGTCCGCGGCGACCACCCGCACGCCGAACTCCCGGGCCAGGAAGACGGCGGTGGCGCCCCGGCCGGAGCCGAGGTCGAGGACCCGCATCCCGGGGCGCAGGTCGAGGTCGCGGGCCAGGTCCTCGAGCAGCCACAGCGGGTGCGGCCCCATGTCCAGGCGCTGCACCCAGTCCTGGTCGTACGCCGACGAGCGGGGATAGCGGTCCGGGCGAAGGAGGCTCACGCCGGCGAGCCAAGCGGACCGCGGTGGATCGGGCAACCGATTTAGCGGCCGCGGAAGACCGGCTCGCGCTTCTCCAGGAAGGCGCGTGGCCCCTCCTTGGCGTCGTCGCTGCGGAAGACCTGCATGCCGATCCTGGATTCCACGGCGAACGCCTCGCTCTCCGGCATCCCCTCGGTCTCGCGGATGGTGCGCAGGATGGCCCGCACGGCGAGCGGGCCGTTGGCGGCGATCAGCGCGGCGATCTCCAGCGCCTTCGCCAGCGCCCGGCCGTCCGGGACGACGTGGCCGATGAGGCCGGCGTCGAGCGCCTCGCGGGCGGTCAGGTGGCGGCCGGTGAGCAGCAGTTCGGCGGCGATCGTGTAGGGCAGCTGCCGGGGCAGCCGGACGGCGGAGCCGCCCAGCGGGAACAGGCCCCAGCGTGCCTCGGAGACCCCGAACCGGGCGCTCTCGCCGGCCACCCGCACGTCGGTGGCCTGCAGGATCTCGGTGCCGCCGGCCACCGCGGCGCCCTCGACCGCGGCGATCAGCGGTTTGCTCAGCCGGCGGCCCTTGAGCAACGCGTCGATGCGGGACAGGTCGAGACCGCCGTCGGCGAAGTCGTCGCCGGGATGGGATTCGGTCATCGCGCGCAGGTCGGCGCCGGCGCAGAACGAGCCGCCGGCCCCGGTGAGGATCGCCACCCGGATCGTCGGGTCGGCGTCCACCCGGTCCCAGGCGTCACGCAGCACGGCCATCATCTCGGTGGAGAGGGCGTTGCGCACGTGCGGCCGGTTCATCGTGACGATCAGGATCGGTCCGCGCTGTTCGACGAGGGCATCCACCGGTTCTCCTTGGCCGAGCGACGAAGCTTGCCCGGAACGATAACAGGTTCTACTTTCAGGGGATGGCGGCCAATATTGCGGACCTCTTCGAGCACGCGGTCGACGCCTTTCCCGGCCGGGTCGCGGTCGCCTGTGGCGAGCGCGAGCTGAGTTACGCCCGGCTGGAGGAGGACGCCAATCGGCTGGCGCACTTCCTGCAAGATCGCGGGGTGGCCCGCGGTGACCACATCGGACTGTACGCGGGCAACTCCATCGAGGCGGTGGTGTCCATGCTCGCGGTCTACAAGCTGCGTGCCGTGGTCATCAACGTCAACTACCGGTACGTCGAGAACGAGTTGCAGTATCTCTTCGCCGACGCCGAGCTGACGGCGCTGATCCACGATCACCGTTTCGCCGGCCGGGTCGCCGCCGTGCTGCCGTCGGCGCCCGGGCTGCGGACCGTGGTCACGCTGCCGGACGGGTCGGGCGACGCGTCCTACGGCGAGGCGCTGGCCGCGGGCGCCGCCGGCCGTGACTTCGGCGAGCGCTCCGGCGACGACGTCTATCTGCTCTACACGGGCGGCACCACCGGCTATCCGAAGGGCGTCGTCTGGCGGCACGAGGACGTGTGGCGGGTGCTCGGCGGCGGCATCGACTTCATGTCCGGCATCCCGCTCGAGGACGAGTGGGCGCAGACCAGGCGCGGTGCCGAGATGCCGCCGATGACCCGGCTCTGCCTCGCCCCGCTCATCCACGGCAACGCCCAGTGGGCCGCGCTGGCCGCACTCTTCGGCGGGGACACCGTCGTGCTGCTGCCGCACTTCGACGCCGCCGAGGTGTGGCGGACCATCGAGGAACGCCAGGTCAACGTCGTCGTGCTGATCGGTGACGCGATGGCCCGCCCGATCATCGAGGAGTACCTGGCGACCAAGCACGACGGCTCCTCTCTGATCGCTGTCTCCTCCAGCGCCGCCCTGTTCTCCCCGTCGGTCAAACGGCAGTATCTCGAGGCCCTGCCCGGCGTCATGGTCACCGACGCGATCGGCTCCTCGGAGACCGGTTTCGCCGGCATCGGCATCGTCGCCGACGTCGAGGGCGGCGCGGTCGACGGCCCGCGCGTGATGCCCGGGCCCGACACGATCGTCATCGACGAGCACGGCCGCAAGGCCCCGCCCGGCGTCATCGGCCGGCTCGCCCGCGGCGGGCACGTGCCGCTCGGCTATCACAAGGATCCGGAGAAGACCGCCGCAATGCTCACCGAGGTCGACGGCGTGCGGTACGCGATCCCCGGCGACCTGGCGAGACTTGAGGAGGACGGCACGATCACGCTGCTGGGCCGCGGCAACACCTGCATCAACACCGGAGGCGAGAAGGTCTTCCCGGAGGAGGTGGAGGGCGCGCTGAAAGCACACCCGGACGTCTTCGACGCCCTGGTGATCGGGACCCACGACGATCTGCTCGGGCAGCGGGTGGTCGCTCTCGTGCAACCCCGGGCGGGGGTACGCGTGAACGTCGCCGACGTGACCAGTCAGGTCCGCGGCCGGATCGCCGGTTTCAAGGTGCCCCGCGACGTGTGGCTGGTCGACGGGCTCGCCCGCACGATAAGCGGCAAGGCCGATTACCGGTGGGCGCACGAGTATGTGCGCACGCACGCCCCGGCCGGGGAGGCGCGACGTGCGGACTGACCTCTGCGACCTGCTCGGCATCGACGTCCCGATCGTCGGCTTCAGCCCGTCCGAGCAGGTGGTCGCCGCGATCAGCCGGGCCGGCGGGCTGGGCGTGCTCGGCTGTGTGCGCTTCAACGACCCCGGCGAGCTGGACGAGGTGCTCACCTGGCTGGACCGGGAGCTGGCCGGCCGCCCGTACGGCGTGGACGTGGTGATGCCCGGCCGGGTCCCCACCGAGGGCACCCCGGCCGACCTCGACGAGCTGATCCCGCAGGGGCACCGGGACTTCGTCGAGCGCACGCTGTTGCGGCTGGGTGTGCCGCCGCTGGGCGTCGACGAGTCCCGTCGCGAGGGCGTGCTGGGGTGGCTGCACTCGGTCGCGCGCTCGCACGTGGAGGTCGCCCTGACCCACCCGCCCCGGCTGATCGCCAACGCGCTCGGGCCGCCCCCGCCGGACGTCATCGAGCGGGCCCACCGGAACGGCCTGGTGGTCGCCGCGCTGGCCGGCCGCGCCGACCACGCCCGCAGCCACCTCGCCGGCGGTGTCGACCTGGTGGTGGCCCAGGGTTACGAGGCCGGCGGCCACACCGGCGAGATCGGCAGCATGGTCCTGGTCCCGGAGATCGTCGACGCGGTGGGCGCCGACGTCCCGGTCCTGGCCGCCGGCGGCATCGGCTCCGGCCGGCAGATCGCCGCCGCCCTGGCCCTGGGCGCCCGTGGCGTCTGGATGGGCTCGGTCTGGCTCGGGACGACGGAATATCAGACGTCGCAAGCCCTGCGGGAGGCCCTGCTGCGGGCCGGTTCCAGCGACACCGTCCGGAGCCGCGTCTACACCGGGAAGCCGGCCCGCCTGCTGCGCAACCGCTGGACCCGCGCGTGGGAGGACGCCGAAGCGCCGGAGCCGCTGCCCATGCCGTTGCAGAACCTCCTGGTGTCGCGGGCGCACGACCGGCTGATGGAGTCCGGTGACCCGAGCGTGGTGCCGATGCCGGTGGGCCAGATCGTCGGCCGGATGAACGCGGTCCGCCCGGTCGCCGAGGTGCTGGCCGACCTGGTGACCGAGGCCGACGAGACCCTCACCCGCCTCGGCAAGCTCGCCTGACCGGTCGCGCCCGCCGGGTCGCGCCCGCCGGGTCGCGCCCGCCGGGTCGCGCCTGACCGGTCGCGCCCGCCCGGTCGCGCCCGCCGCTTGGTGCCCCGGCCGCCGGGCGGCCTCACCCGACCGGCTGGGCCGGTGTCTCGCTGAACTGGGTCTCGTAGAGCTCGGTGTAGCGCCCGCCGGCGGCCAGCAACGTGGTGTGCGTGCCGCGCTCGACGACCCGGCCGTCCTCGATCACGAGGATCTGGTCGGCGGCCCGGACCGTGGACAGCCGGTGCGCGATCACCACCGCGGTGCGGCCGGTGAGCGCCTCGCCGAGGGCCGCCTGCACGGCCTGCTCGGAGGTCGAGTCCAGGTGGGCCGTCGCCTCGTCGAGCACCACGACGCGCGGCTTGGCCAGCAGCAGCCGGGCGATGGTCAGCCGCTGCCGCTCACCGCCGGAGAGCCGGTAACCCCGCTCGCCGATGACGGTGTCCAGCCCGTCGGGCAGCGCGGACACCAGGTCCGCTATCCGGGCGCGGCGCAGCACGTCCCAGATCTCGTCCTCGGTCGCCGCGGGATTGGCGAACAGCAGGTTGGCGCGGACCGAGTCGTGGAAGAGGTGACCGTCCTGCGTGACCAGGCCGAGGGATTGCCGCAGCGAGGCGGCGGTGAGGTCGCGGACGTCGACGCCGGCCAGGCGGACCGCGCCCTCGCCGGCGTCGTAGAGCCGGGGCAGCAGGGAGGCCATCGTGGACTTGCCGGCGCCGGAGGAGCCGACCAGCGCGATCATCTGCCCGGGCTCGGCCCGGAACGACACCTCGTGCAGGACCTCCACGCCGCCGCGGGTGTCCAGGGTGGCGACCTCCTCCAGCGAGGCGAGGGAGACCTTGTCGGCGGAGGGGTAGGCGAAGCGGACGGCGTCGAACTCGACCGACACCGGACCGTCGGGCACCGGGCGGGCGTCCGGCTTCTCCTCGATCAGGGGCTTGAGGTCGAGCACCTCGAAGACCCGCTCGAAGCTGACCAGCGCGCTCATCACCTCGACGCGGGCGCTGGCCAGGGCGGTGAGTGGCGCGTACAGCCGGGTGAGCAGGATGGCGAGCGCGACCACGGCCCCCGGCTCCAACTGCCCGCGCAGGGCGTAGAAGCCGCCCAGGCCGTAGACCAGGGCGGTGGCGACGCCGGAGACGGAGACCAGGGCGGTCAGGAAGATCCACTGAGTCATCGCCGTACGGACCCCGATGTCCTTGACCCGGCGGGCGCGGGCGGCGAACTCGGCCGACTCCGCGTCGGGCCGGCCGTAGAGCTTGACCAGCGTCGCGCCCGGCGCGGAGAAACGCTCGGTCATCTGGGTGTTCATCGCCGCGTTGTGGCCGGCGGCCTCTCGCTCCAGCGACGCCAGCCGCCCACCCATCCGCCGGGCCGGCAGCAGGAAGATGGGCAGCAGCATCAGCGACAGCACGGTGATCTGCCAGGAGATGCCGAGCATCACGATCAGCGTCAGGACCAGCGCCACCACGTTGCCGACCACGCCGGAGAGCGTGTCGCTGAACGCCCGCTGCGCCCCGATCACGTCGTTGTTCAGCCGGCTGACCAGGGCGCCGGTGCGCGTCCGGGTGAAGAAGGCCACCGGCATCCGCTGCACGTGGTCGAAGACCGCGGTCCGCAGGTGCAGGATCAGACCCTCGCCGATGCTCGCCGAGAACCACCGCTGCACCAGCCCGAGCCCGGACTCGAGCAGCGCCAGCACGCCGATCGCCACGGCGAGCCAGATCACCAGGTCGACGTCCGCCCGGTCGACGATCGCGTCCACCACCCGCCCGGCCAGCACCGGCGTGGCCACGGCCAGGACGGCCGTGACCACGCTGACCACCAGGAACCCGGCGAGCGCGCGCCGGTGCGGGCGGGCGAACCCGGCGATGCGGCGCAGCGTCGCGAGCTTGAACGGGCGCTTGTCGTCCTGCTGGTTCATCGCGTGGTACATCGAGTTCCACGCGGCCATCTCCATGCTCATACCGGCAAGGTGCCACCTCACCCAAGGTTCAGGTCAAGGCAATTCCGATGCCGATCTGCGCCGGATGCGGGTGCTCAGTCCAGGACGATCACTGCGCGGCCGGCGAGTGTCCCCGCGCTGAGCTGCGCGTAAGCGGTGTCGATCTGATCGAAATCGAAGTACGTGACCTCGTTGCGGATCGAGCCGGCCCGGGCCAGCGCGATCACCTCGGCGGCGTCGGCGATCGACGAGCCCTGGAAGGTGAAGACCGTGCCGTCGCGGGGCAGGGCCTCGAACCACGGTGCGGTCAGCCGGCCGCCCGCCGATCCGATCAGCCCGAACGTGCCGCCCGGCCGGAGCAGGCCGATGCCGGCGGTGATGGTCTCGTCGGTGCCCACGAAGTCGAGCACCGCGTCCGCGCCGGGCACGCCGGACACGTCCGCGAAGGCGGTGGCTCCGGTGGACGCCGCGAAGTCCCGGCGCGACGGGGACGGATCGACGGCGAGGACCTGTGCGTCACCGAGGACCGCGAGGAACTGTACGGCGAAGGACCCGAGCCCGCCCACGCCGATGACGACCACGTCGCCGCCGGCGGGCAGGATCCGGGAGACGGCGTGGTACGCCGTGGCGCCCGCGTCGGTGAGCACCCCCGCCGACCGCGGGTCCAGGTCGCCGAGCGGCAGGATGTCGCGGGGCCCCCGCACCAGGACGTAGTCGGCCAGCCCGCCGTCTCGTCCGTACCCCCGGCCGGTCAGGCTGCGCGGGCACATGCTGTCGTGTCCCTGCAGGCAGGCGTCGCAGCTGCCGCAGGAGGCGGGGGAGACCAGCGCGACCGCCTCGCCCGGCGTGAGTCCCTCGACGCCGGCGCCGAGGGCGGCGATCCGGCCGGCGGTCTCGTGGCCCAGGGTGAACGGCATCCGCCAGCCCAGCTGCTCGCCCACTGCCCCCGGCATCCGGCGCATGGTGAGGTCCGAGCGGCACAGGCCGCAGCCGGCCACCCGCACGAGCACCTCACCCGGGCCGGGCACCGGGATCGGCGCCGTGGTGGCCACCGGCGGCTCACGCCAGCCGGTCATCCGGTAGGCACGCATCAAGTTCACTAGAACACGTTATCTCTTTTACTCGACCTGGATACAGCTCTCGGCTGAGTTGGCCGGGTCCGGCGTTGACCGACTAATGAAACTCGTTCTAGTGTCGGGGGATGGTCACCGAGTCGTTCGCCGATGCCGTTCAGGTCGCCGAGAAGATCATCACCGGCGCACCGCACGTGCTCGGCGAGCAGGATCTCGCCGAGGGCTACGACTATCTGGCCGGCAGCATCCGGGCCTCGATCCAGATGGCGTGGGCCTACGAGCGTGACTTCCCCTTCTTCGTCCGCTCCACCGGGCCGCACACGAAGATGGGCCTGGACAACCCGGACACCCTCTACTTCCACGCCTGGCTGCGCGAGGACGCGGAGTACGTGGTCACCGGCGTCCGCGGCAGCACGGCCGACCTCAGCTTCCAGATCCTCGACGGCGACTACTCCCCGGTCGAGGTGCCCGGCAGCCTGGCCGCCTTCGACGACCGCGAGATCGGCGTCGGGCCGGACGGGGCGTTCACGTTCGCCGTCGGCCCGGCGCCGGGCGCCGGGATGCTGGTGGTCCGGGAGGTGTTCAGCGACTGGGCCGCGGAACGGCCGGGCACGCTGCGCATCCATCGCGCCGGGCGGCTCGGTTCGGCGCCACCGCCGGTCAGCCTGGACCGGACCACCCGGCGGTACGGGGTGGCCGGCCGGATCCTGCTGTCCCGGTTACGCACGTTCCTCGCGTTCGCGGAACGGTTCTACCTCGGCCTGCCGGTCAACACGCTCACCGCGCCCCGGCTCACGCCCGGCGGACTGTCCACGCAGTACTCGTCGGCCGGCCACTACGACCTCGGCGACGACCAGGCCATGGTGGTCACCGTGCCCGCCTCCGGCGCCCCGTACCAGGGCATCCAGCTCGGCAGCATGTGGTACGTGTCGCTCGACTACGTCAACCACCAGACCAGCCTCACGACCGCGCAGGCACGGGTCGACCCGGACGGGCTGATCCGGTACGTGATCAGCGAGCGCGACCCGGGCGTCGCCAACTGGCTGGAGCGCACCGGCCACCGCCGCGGCTATGTGCAGTTGCGCTGGCAGCGGCTGTCCCGCCCGCTGACCGCCGAGGACGGGCCGACGGTCGACATCGTCGCCGTGGACGACCTGCCGAAACACCTGCCCCACCACGAGACGATCAGCAACCAGGCGTACCGCGAGCGCATCGCCGCCCGCCAGCGGGCCACCGCGGACCGGATGCTGGGGTGACCGTGCTGCTCGCCGAGAAGGTCCTCGTCGTGGCCGGGGTCGGGCCCGGCCTCGGACAGGCGATCGCGGTCCGCGCCGCCCGGCACGGCGCCGACGTGGTGCTGGCGGCCCGCACCGGGTCGCTGCTCGCCGAGGTCGCCGGCAAGGTGACGGCGGCCGGCCGCCGGGCCCTGCCGGTGCCGGCCGACCTGACCGGCGAGACCGCGGTGCGGCGCCTCGTGGACGCGGCGCTCGACGAGTTCGGCCGGGTCGACGCGCTGGTGCACAACGCGTTCACGATGCCGCCGATGCGCAGCCTCGGCAGGGTCGGGCTGGACGACATGCGGTCCGGCTTCGAAACCAACGTGCTCGCCGCGCTGACCACGATCCGGCTGTTCACCCCGGCGTTGATCGAGGCCCGCGGGGCGGTGGTCGTGGTCAACTCGGCGGTACTGCGGCACTCGCGGAAGCCGTTCGGGCCGTACAAGATCATTAAGGCGGGCCTGCTGGCGATGGCGCAGAACCTGGCGAGCGAGTTGGGGCCGGACGGGGTGCGGGTCAACTCGGTGGCGCCGGGCTGGATCTGGGCGGACATGCTGCGGGCCTGGTTCGAGTTCCAGGCGGGCGAGCGGGGCGTGCCGGCGCGCCAGATCTACGACGAGGTGGCGGCGGGCACCGACCTGCGGCGGCTCCCCGAGCCGGACGACGTGGCCGACGCGATCTGTTTCCTCGCCTCCGACCTGGCGCGCGGCATCACCGGCACGTGCCTCGACGTCACCTGCGGGGAGTTCCACCATTGACCGCGACGGATCGCACCGACGTGGGGACGGCCGAGGATCTGCACGCCTCGGCCACCCGGCTGACCGGACTCGACGACTTCGGTGGCGGGGACGGTTACCTCGAAGGGCTGGGGGTGCTGCTCCACGCGTACCGCCGGGAGGCGAGCCTGACCCCCACCGGCAGCAGGCGGATCCGCGGCCTGGTGCGCTCCGCGCTGGTTGCCCGCCTGCTCGCGGAGGCCGGCTGGCGGCAGCATCCGGAGCACGCGGAGGTCGCGCTGCCCGGGCCGATCTTCGTCGTCGGCCTGCCGCGCACCGGCACCACGGCGCTGCACTGCCTGCTCACCGCGGACCCCGCGCACCAGGGGCCCGAGCTGTGGCTCACCGAGGCGCCGCAGCCGCGCCCGCCGCGCGCCGGCTGGGACGAGCACCCGGTCTACGCGCTGCTGAAGGCCGCCTACGATCAGCATCCGGAGCTGCTCGACGTGCATCACATGGGTCCGGGGCAGGTGGAGGAGTGCTGGCGGATCCTCTGCCAGTCGATGACCTCGGTGTCGTTCGAGTGCACGGCGCACATCCCGTCCTACTCGTCCTGGCTCGCCGGGCGTGACGTGACCGCCGCCTACCGCCGGCACCGCCGGGTGCTGCAGCTGATCGGGCTGCCGGACCAGGGCCGTCGGTGGGTGCTGAAGAACCCGGGCCACCTGTTCGCGCTGGACGCCCTGCTCACGGTCTATCCGGACGCGGTGATCGTGCAGACGCACCGGGATCCGCGGGCCGCGATCGCGTCGGTGTGCAGCCTGACCGCCCGGGCCGCCGCCGGGTGGTCGACGGTCTTCGCGGGGCCGGCGGTGGGCCGGGCGCAGCTCGCGCTCTGGTCCCGGGGCCTGCGGCGGTTCCGCGCGGACCGGGCGCGCCACCCGGCCGCCCGGTTCGTCGACGTGCGCTATGAGGATCTCGTCCGGGATCCTCCCGGCACGGTCGCCGCGATCTACGACCGCCTGGGCCTCACTGCGAGCGACGCGGCGCGGGCTGCGACGGCTTCGCCCTCCGGCGGTACGCGCCCGGCGCACCGTTATGACCTGGCCTCGTTCGGGCTGACCGAGGCGCAGGTGGACCGGGCTTTCGCCCAGTGATGGCACCGTGGGGTCAAGGGTGCCGGATCCGAAAAAATCGGCCGGGCCCCCGGTGATGCTGTCGCTATGCGCTTTCGCCCGATGATGACCTCGCTCGGCATGGCCGGGCTGATGATCCTCCCTTCGACTGCTCCGGCCGCCGCGGCACCGGACGCGCCCGCTCTTGCCGGCGGCTCCGTGCGGCAGGCGGACGAGGAGCCGACGCCTCAGGACGTCGCCTTCGTCGAAACGGCCCATCGGACCAACCTCGCCGAGATCGCCGCCGGCCGGGTCGCCTGGAGCAAGACGACCGACAGCACGGTGAAGAACGTGGCCGCGGCCATCATGCGTGACCACATCCACCTGGACGCGGCGTTGTACCAGACCGCGCGCGAACTGCGGATCTTCCTGCCCCCTGCGCCCACGCCCGAGCAGGAGGCGCTGAACGAGGCGTACCGCGTGGCCGGGACCGACACGTTCGACGAGTACTTCGTCCTCACCCAGCTGGCCGGGCACCGGGCGGCGTTGCAGATGATCGACACTCAGCTCGCCGAGGGCGGCAACGAGGCGGTGAAGGCGCTCGCGGCGAGCGCGCGCCCGGTGATCGAGGGCCACCACGAGCACCTTCGCGCGGCAGCGCAGGAGCAGGGCCTGGCCGGGTACGACAACGGAGGCGGCCGCGGCTGAGCGGCCTTCAGGGCGCGCAGTGGGTGCTTCGCCCGGCCGTGCGGGTGGTACGCAGTCGGTCATCCGGCTGGTCAGGGCGGGCACTGTATAAACGACGGCATGAGCTTGATCGTCGACGACTCCTTCGGGGTGCCCCAGCTGCACGTCGCGGGTGGGCTCCGGCTGGAGCTGCTCGGGCCGGAGCACAACGAGGGGGACCACCGGGCCTGGACGTCGAGCATCGAGCACATCCGGGCGACACCGGGCTTCCAGGGGCACTGGCCGCCGGTCGAGGGGATGAGTCTCGACGACAACTGCCTCGATCTGCAGAGCCACGCGGACCGGTCGCGGCGGCGGGTCGACTTCGCGTACTCGGTGCTCGACAACGCCACCGGTGAGGTGGTCGGCTGCGTGTACCTCAAGCCGGTCGACGGGGTCACGGCCACGTCGTGGGTGACGGCGGAGCGTGCGGAGCTCGACGAGCCGCTGACCCGGATCGTGGGGGACTGGCTGCGGCGGGAGTGGCCGTTCGAGGTGGTGCACTACCGGCTGGGGCGGACCCCGGTGGAGATCAGGCGCGGCATCCAGGTGTGGGATCTGCTGGTGACGATGGGCATGGCCCGGCAGATCCGGGTGTGGCGGGTCGATCAGGAGTGCTCCTACCGGGTGCTCGCCGCCCTCGCCGACCAGAAGTGGGGCACCGCGACGGGCGGCAATCAGCTCTTCGGCGAGGACCTGTGCCGGGTGAGCGCGACGCTGCACGGCGAGGACATCAACCACGAGCCGTGGACCTGAGCGGGCGGGGTCACGAGGTGGCCAGGGGACCGATGACGGTGTCGGCGAAGCGGTGCAGGGCGTCGCGTTTCTCGGGCAGCGGGGCGTCGAAGCGGCGCCACGGGACCACGATCGCGTCGGTGACGCCGATGGCCTGCTGGGCCCGGTAACCGTCCGGGCCGCGACGGTCGACGCACACCGCCTGGATCTCGAAGGGCAGGCCGGCCCGCCCGTAGGACGTTCGCAGGTCACGGAGACGGTCGATGGTCGTACCCAGGTCGTCGAATTTGATCATGGCTGACGACCAGCCGTCGCCGGTCCGCGCGGCGCGCCGCAACGCGGGTTCGGAGTGCCCGCCGACATAGATCGGGACGGGCCGGCCGGGCGCGGGGCTCATCTGCAGCTTGTCGAAGGCGAAGTGCCTGCCGTGGAACGAGACCATGCCCCCGCCGAGGATCAGCCGCAGCACCTCGATCGCCTCGTCGGCGCGGCGGCCCCGGTCGCGGAACTCGGTGCCGCACCAGCGTGACTCCTCCGGTGACCAGCCCAGCCCCACGCCGAGGCCGAACCGGTCGCCGGTCATCGCCGCGACCGAGCCGACCTGCCGGGCCAGCAGCACCGGGTTGCGCGGGTCGAGCTTGAGCACCTGGGTGTAGAAGCGGATCCGGCTGGTGACGGCGCCCATCGCCGCGGCGGCCACCATGGGATCCACCCACGGCGTGTCGGCGTCCCAGAAGCGGCGGCCGTCCGGGGTGTACGGGTACGACGCCGACACCTGCTCGGAGAAGAACAGCGAGTCCGGCAGCGCGATCGAGGCGAAGCCGCACTCCTCGGCGGTCCGCGCCAGCTCGGGCAGCTGGTCGGGCGGGCTGAAGACGATTCCCAGCGAGAACTTCACTCAGAACACCTCGGCGATCGTCAGCAGGTGGGCGGTGGCGCCGCCGAGCAGGAACTCGTGGTACTTGGCGGCCAGGAAATACCGGTGCAGCGGATGGTCCAGGTCGATGCCGGCGCCGCCGTGCACATGGACCGCGGTGTGCAGCACCCGGTGCCCGGCCTCGGCGGCCCAGAACCCGGCGGTGGCCACCTCGGCCCGGGCCGGACGGCCGGTGTCCAGCAGCCAGGCGGCCTGGGCGACGGCGAGGCGCAGCGCCTCGACGTCGATGTAGGCGTCCGCCAGCCGCTGCGACACGGCCTGGAAGGCGCCGATCGGGCGGCCGAACTGCACACGGGCGCCGGCGTACTCCGCGGTCATCTCCAGGGCGCGGGACGTCACGCCGAGCTGATAGGCGGCGGCGCCGACGGTGAGGCGGGCCCGCAGCCAGGCGGTGGCGCCGGGATCGCTGACGAGGGGCCGGGCGGGCAGATCGGATCGCAGCAGCCCGGTGCCGGGACCGCCCTCCACCTGCTGCGGATCGATCTTCGCGTCGGCGCCGAGCAGATACAGGCCCTCGCCGGTGACGACCAGGACCGCCTCCGGGTCCGGGTGCAGGCCGTGGACCTGGCCGTCGACCCCGAGCGCGATGACGGCGCCGGCGCCGGCCCGGTCCGCCCAGCCGGCGACGGCGAAGTGCTGGAGCGTGGCGCCCGCCGCGACGACGGAGGTGAGGTACGGGACGGTGGCGGCGTGCCGGCCGAGCGCGCCGAGCACTGCCACGTGCGCTCCCGGCCCGTACCCCTGCAAGGACGCGCTCAGAATGCCGGCCTCCGCCAGGGCCGGCCACAGCGGGCGCCCGGAGGCCGCGAGATCGTCGGTGAGGCCGGCCAGTTCCCGCGCCTCTTCGCTCGGCTCGAAATCCATGAGGTCTCCCTATCGCCGGACCGGCAGGCCGAGCGCGCCGGCCGCGATGATGTCGCGTTGCACCTCGTTGGCGCCGCCGCCGAAGGTCAGGATCAGCGCGGACCGGTGCATCCGTTCGACGCGGCCGGCCAGCAGCGCGCCCGGTGAGCCGTCGCGGACCGTGGCCGCCGGGCCGAGCACCTCCATGAGCAGCCGGTACGCCTCGATCGCCAGCTCGGTGCCGTAGACCTTGCCGGCCGAGGCCTGGACCGCGGCCGGCGCGGCGCCGTCACCGGACGCCGCCCGCCAGTTGAAGAGCTTCAGCGCCTCGGTCCTGGCGTGCACCCGGGCCAGATGCAGGCGCACCCACTCCCGGTCGAGGGCGCCGGTGGTGGCCGCCCACCCGGTCACCTCGCGCAGCGCCCGCTGCAGGGGCGCGGCGGGCACCAGGGCGACCCGCTCCCGGTTGAGCTGGTCGGTGATCAGCCGCCAGCCCCGGTTCTCCTCGCCGACCAGCGCGGAGACCGGGACCCGCACGTCGGAGTAGTAGGTCGCGCTGGTCGGGTGGCCGGACACGGTGTGCACCGGCGTCCACGAGAAGCCGGGCGCGTCGGTCGGCACGATGAGGATCGACAGTCCGCGGTGGCGTTCCGCGTCCGGGTCGGTGCGGCAGGCGAGCCACACGTAGTCGGCGTGCTCGATCAGGCTGGTCCACATCTTCTGGCCGTTGATCACGTAGTGGTCGCCGACCCGGACCGCGCGGGTGCGCAGTGCGGCCAGATCGGTGCCGGCCCCGGGTTCGGAGTAGCCGATCGAGAAGTGCACCTCGCCGGCGGCGATCCTGGGGAGCAGGTCGGCCTTCTGGGCCGCGGTGCCGTGCCGCTCGATGGTCGGCGCAACCGTGTAGAGCGTGAGGAAGGGGACCTGGACGCCGGCCAGGGCGGCTTCCTCGGCGAAGATCAGCTGCTCGATCCGGGAGCGGCCGGTGGTGGTCAGCCAGCCGTCCGTGCCGAGCCGGCGGATGGTCGCCCGATAGTCCGACATGTCTGGTAGCTGGGCGAAATAGTCCTTCAGCCGCGCGCGTAGCTGATCCTCCGCCGGTGTGAATCCCACATGCATGAGCCACCCCACTGCGGCTAAGTTAGAACACGTTCTATTAGTAGACCGAGGTTGCGGGAGGGCGTCAACAGTGGACGCGTTTCTGATCGGCGCGGTGCGCACCGCGGTCGGCCGCCGGGGCGGGATGCACGCCGCGACGCACCCGGCCGATCTCGCCGCGGGCGCGCTCGCAGCGCTGATCGAGCGGACCGGGATCGACCCGGCGGCGGTCGAGGACGTGATCCTCGGCTGCGTGGACACCCTCGGCCCACAGTCCGGTGACATCGCCCGGACGGCGTGGCTGGCGGCCGGGCTGCCGGAACACGTTCCCGGCGTGACCGTGGACCGGCAATGCGGGTCCGGCCAGCAGGCGGTGCACTTCGCCGCCCAGGCGGTGGCGAGCGGCTCCGCCGATCTGATCGTCGCCGGAGGCGTGCAGAGCATGAGCCGGGTGCCGATCGGCAGCGCGATGGCGCCGGACGGGCCCTACCGGGGTTCCGCCGGCTGGACGGCCCGCTACGGCGACGCGGAGGTCGACCAGTTCCGCAGCGCCGACGAGATCGCGCTGAAGTGGGGGATCGGCCGGGCAGAGATGGAGGAGTACGCCCTCGCGTCACACCGCAGGGCCGTCGCAGCGGCCGGCGACTTCCGGGCCGAGATCGTCGGGGACGGCGTGGACGAATGCCCGCGGCCGGACACGTCGGCGGCCGCGATGGCGGCCCTGCGGCCGCTCCGGCCGGGTGGGACGACCACGGCCGCGCTGTCCAGCCAGATCGCCGACGGCGCTGCCGTGCTGCTGATCGCTTCCGGCCGGGCGGTGAGAGACCACGGTCTGCGGCCGCGCGCCCGGGTCCGCCACGTCTCGGCCCGCGGCGACGACCCGGTGCTGATGCTCACGGCACCCATAGCCGCCACGGCGTACGCGCTGCGGCGGGCCGGCCTGAGCATCGACGACATCGACCGCTGCGAGGTCAACGAGGCCTTCGCGAGCGTCGCGCTCGCCTGGCTCCGCGAGACCGGCGCCGACCCGGCCCGGGTCAACGTCAACGGCGGCGCGATCGCTCTCGGACACCCGCTCGGCGCCACCGGCGCCCGTCTGCTCACCGGCCTGCTGCACGGGCTGGAGCGCGCCGGTGGGTTGTACGGCCTGCTCACCATGTGCGAGGGCGGCGGGCAGGCCAACGTCACGATCATCGAGCGTTGCTGAGCCGCTCCATGGTCAGCGCCGCCTCGGCCATGATCCGGTCGATCAGCTCCGCGCACGACGGCAGGTCGGTGATCAGGCCGGCCACCTGCCCGGCCGGCAGCACCCCGTACTCCGGCCGCCCCCGCACCATCGCCTCGCGCAGCAGCACCGGCGTGCTCGCCGCCATCATCGTCTGCGCCCAGCTCAGCTCCCGGCCGCGCCGGGCCGCGCGCCCGGCCCGCGCCACCTGCGGCCAGGAGAGCCCGGCCAGGCGGCGGAACACCAGCGCGTGCCGGGTCGCCCTGAGCAGGGCGCTCGCCCGTCCCGATCTTTCCAGCCCTTGGATGTACGCGGTGAGCAGCACCCGGTGCGGCACGCCGTCCACGCGTCTCGTGACGACCGTCCCGGTCACCGGCGCGTCGAGGTAGATGCGTTTGACCTTCTCGGCGACCGGGCTGTCCGAGGTGAGCAGGAACCGGGTGCCCATCGCCACCCCGGCCGCGCCGTAGGCCAGTGCGGCGACCAGCCCGCGCCCGTCGAAGAAGCCGCCGGCCGCCACCACCGGCACGTCGACCGCGTCCACCACCTGCGGCAGCAGCAGCGTGGTGGGGACCGGGCCGGTGTGCCCGCCGCCCTCGGCGCCCTGCACGAGCACCGCGTCGGCGCCCCACCCCGCGACCTTCTCGGCGTGCCGGCGGGCGCCGACCGAGGGCATCGTCAGCACCCCGTTGTCCGCGCAGCGGCGCAGCAGATCACGGTCCGGGGCCAGGGCGAACGAGGCGAGCCGCACCTTCTCCCGGATCAGCAGGTCGACGCGCTCGCGGGCGTCGGGGGCGTCGGCGCGCAGGTTGACGCCGAACGGCGCGCCGGTGCGCTCCCGGATCCGGTGGATCGTGGCGCGGAGCCGGCCGAGGCTCATCGTGGCGGAGGCGACGATCCCGAAACCGCCGGCCTCGCCGACCGCGGCGACCAGTCCGGCGCCGGCCACGTACCCCATGCCGGTCTGCACGATCGGGTGCCGGCAGCCGAGCAGGTCGGTCAGCGCGGTCCGCACCGGACCTCCTTCTCCCGCAGGCTGTCCGGGTCGAGGTGGCCGCGCAGCAGCGACAGCTCCCCGGCGGTCGGCTCGCGGGTCGGCGGCACGTGGCCGGGAACGGTCATCGGGAAGCCGGTCGCGGCGACCACCTCGGCCACCGTGACGCCGGGATGGGTGGAGCGCAGCCGCATCGAGCGGTCCGGGGTGGCGAAGTCCAGGACCGCGAGGTCGGTGACGACCACCCGGATCTCGTGCGCGCCCCGGTCGTGGCCGACGCCGGACACCATGTCGACCCGCTCGACGAAGACCCGCGGCGAGTGCCGGGGCACCCAGTAGCTGGTCGGGTGGTTGACCGTGTTGCCGGGAGCGCCGCGCACCCCGAGCAGCTGGGACCGCGGCCGGCGCCAGTCGCCGATGCAGGAGATGTTCTGGTTGCCGAACCGGTCGAGCTGGCTCGCGCCCATCATCACGTGCCGGGTGCCGGCCGCGACCATCGTGAACACCGACCGGTACGGCAGCCAGCCCTCCGGCCGGTCGTCGCGCAACAGTGTCGCCTCCCCGTCGGTGACCAGCAGGTCGGGGGCGAAGGTGAGCTGGGCCAGCCGGGCGCCGAGCCGGGGGATCAGCCCGGCGGAGCTCGCCAGCACGGCCCCGTCACCCCGCCACGCCTCGGCACACGCCACCACGCACACGTCGGCCCGGGTCATCGCCGGACCGCCCGCTGATAATCGGCCTCGTCGCCGTCGAGGTACCGGGCCCGGAAGGTGGCCCAGTCGGCGGTCGCGTACTCCCGCTGGAAGTCCTCGTCCCGGCCGTAGTCGGGCTCGCAGCTGGTGAAGTGCGCGCCGTGCGGGGTCTCCACCACACCGTCCACCATCGACCGGTTCACCAGCAGCGTCTGCGGCGGGCCGCCCGCGATCAGCTCCGCGGTGTCCTGGATCCGCTCGCAGGAGACGAAGCGGCGCTTCGCGGCCAGGCAGAACAGGTCGTCGAAGTAGGGATCCGGGCCCAGGTAGCGGCCGTTGCCGCCGGCGTCGGCACGGTTCAGGTGGATCAGTGCCACGTCGAGGTGGACCGCGGGCATGGCGACCAGCTCGGCGCCGTCGGGATAGGGGCTCGTGACGGTCCGCAGGCCCGGGTTCACCCGCATCACGTCGGAGCCGAGCCCGGCCCGGATCGGCAGGAACGGCAGCCGGTGCGCCGCCGCGAGCAGCCCCCAGTAGAGCATCCCCTCGTCGTACTCGGTCAGCTCGACGGTCCCGGCGCTGCGCGCCCGCCGGAAGTGCGGTTCCAGCGGGATGCTGTCCAGCGACACGAACCCGGTGACGATCCGGGACACGCAACCCGCCGCGAGAAGCAGGCCGGCGTCCGGCCCGCCGTACGTCACCAGGGTCAGATCCCGCGTCCCGCGCCGCGCGACGGCCCGGACCAGAGCCATCGGCTTGCGCCGCGACCCCCAGCCGCCGACGCCGATCGTCATGCCGTCGCGGATCTCGCCGGCGACGTCGTCGATGGTGAGTCTCATCGGCCCTCCCGCTCGGCCAGGAACCGCCGGCGGGCCCGATCGCCGGCGCCGTCGAGGTCGAGCTCGAAGGTGAAGCCCTGCTCGAAGCGGTAGGAGCGTTTCACGTCGACCGGGTCGATGCCGTTCAGCGACTCCTTGGCCCGGCGGACGACCGTCGGGTCCTTGCCCGCGATCTGCTCGGCGATCCGCCGCGCGGCCGGGCGCAGGCCCGCGCCCGGCACGACCTCCAGGACCGTGCCGAAGCGGTGCAGCTCCCACGCCGTGACCGGCCGGCAGGTGTAGACCATCGTCCGCATCAGCTGGTGCGGGACCAGGCGGGCCAGGTGCGTCGCCGCGCCGAGCGCCCCGCGGTCCACCTCGGGCAGCGCGAACGTGGCGTCGTCGGTGGCCACCACCAGGTCGGCGTTGCCGGCCAGGCCGACCCCGCCGCCGAGGCAGAAGCCGTGCACCGCGGCGATCACCGGCACCGGGCACTCGTAGACCGCCGCGAACGCCGCCGCGCAGCCCCGGTTCACGGCCAGCAGTCCGCGGTGCCCGCCGGCCCGCTGGATCTCCTTGATGTCCACGCCGGCGCAGAAACCGCGGCCGTCGGCGGCGAGCACCACTGCGCGGGTCTGTGGATCGGCGCCGGCCTCGTCGAGCGCGTCCGCGAGCGTGTGCCAGCCCGCGGCCGGGACCGCGTTGACCGGCGGGAAATCGATGATCACCTCGGCGACGGCGCCGCGGTGCAGCTGCACGCCCATGCCGGGAAGGCTAACCTAGCGCTTGCTCGGGTGGCTAGCATCGGCTGATGCACCCGCTCGACTTCACCGGGCGCGCCGTGGTGGTCACCGGCGGCTCCCGCGGCATCGGCGCCGCCGTCGCGCGCGCCTTCCGGGCCGCCGGCGCGCGGGTGCTGGTCTGCGGGCGCTCCGAGTCCGGCAAGCCCGATCACGTCCGGGCCGACGTGCGCGACCCGGTGCAGGCCGCCGGGCTGATCGAGGCGGCCGTGAACCGGTTCGGGCGGCTCGACGTGCTGGTCAACAACGCCGGCGGGAGCCCGCAGGTCCGGGCGGACAGCGCCTCGCCGCGACTGCACGCCAAGGTGATCGAGCTGAACCTGATCGCTCCGCTGCACGTGTCACAGGCGGCCAACGCGGTCATGCAGCAGCAGTCCTCGGGCGGCACGATCCTGATGATCGGCAGCGTCAGCGGGGTGCGGCCCTCGCCGGGAACCGCCGCCTACGGTGCCGCCAAGGCCGGCCTCCTTCATCTCGCGGCGACCCTCGCACTGGAGTGGGCGCCGCTGGTCCGGGTCAACAGTCTGGTCGTCGGGCCGGTGGGTGGCCCGGCCGTCGCGCTGCCCGCCGGCCGCACCGCCGAGCCGGCCGATGTGGCGGGCGCCTGCCTGCTGCTGGCCTCGCCGCTGGCGGGATATGTCAGCGGCGCCGCCCTCGCCGTGCACGGCGGCGGGGAGTGGCCGGCGTACCTGGCGGAGTTCCGGGGCGGGGCGTACCCTCCGCAGAAGCAGAAGTAGAACGAGTTTCAGTTCTCGCACCCGGGGGTGCCGCGTGGCTCTTTCGATCAAGGCGAAACGTGACGAGATCGGCCTGTCCACCGGCGAGCTGCTGGTCGGCGGGGTGTGGCGGGCCGCGGCCGACGGGCGCACCTGGACGCATCAGCATCCGGCCACCGCCGAGGAGGTCGGCGCGTTCGCGTTCGCGTCCCCGGCCGATGTGGACGCCGCGGTCCGCGCCGCGCGCACGGCCTTCGACGACGGGACCTGGCCGTGGATCCGGGCCAAGGACCGGATCCGGGTCCTGCGCCGGATCGCCGACGAGATCCGGGCGCACGCCACCGAGCTGCAGGCGCTCGTCGCGCTCGACAACGGGGTGCCGGTCAGCTTCGGCGAGACCTACGCGATGTCGGTCGAGTGCGTGGCCGACGTCTTCGACCATCACGCCGGCTGGGTCGACAAGATCGGCGGCGAGACGCTGCCCGGCTATCAGGGCGGTGAGCACCTGGTGATGACGTTGCGCGAGCCGGTCGGCGTGGTCGCCGCGATCATCCCCTGGAACGGGCCGCTGCTGCTCGCCGCGCAGAAGATCGCCCCGGCCCTCGCCGCCGGATGCACGGTGGTCCTCAAGCCGTCGGAGTTCGCGACCTTCGCCGCGCTCCGGCTGGCCCGCATCGTCGAGGAGGCCGGCCTCCCGCCCGGTGTGCTGAACGTGGTCACCGGTCCCGGCGAGCCGACCGGCGACGCGCTGATCAACCACCCGCTGATCGACAAGGTCACCTTTACCGGGAGCCGGGAGGTCGGGCGCAAGGTGCTCGCCGCCGCGGCGACCGGCGTCAAACGGACCAGCCTGGAGCTGGGCGGCAAGAGCCCGGCACTGGTCTTCGCCGACGCCGAGGTGTACGCGGCCGCCACCACCACGATGGGCACGGTCACCCTGGGCCTGTCCGGGCAGGCGTGCGTCGCGCACACCCGGGCGCTGGTGCACCGGGACGTCTACGAGGAGTTCCTGGCCATCGCCTCGGCGATGGCGGGCCTGGTCAACTACGGCGATCCGTTCCATCCGGAGACCACTGCCTCGCCGCTGATCAACGAGCGGCAGACGAAGCGGGTGCTCGGCTACATCGAGCGGGGTCTCGAAGAGGGCGCCCGGCTGGTCACCGGCGGCGGGCGCGCGGACGGTGAGCTGGCGGCCGGCAACTTCGTGCAGCCGACGGTCTTCGCCGACGTCGCGAACGACTCGACCATCGCCCGGGAGGAGATCTTCGGGCCGGTGCTGGCGGTGGTGCCGTTCACCGACGAGCAGGAGGCGGTGCGGCTGGCCAACGCGACGTCGTACGGGCTGGCCGCCACGGTGTGGACCACCGACGTGAAACGGGCGATCCGGGTGACCCGGGCGGTGCGTGCCGGGACCGTGGGGGTGAACGGCTACCAACTGGAGCCGCACGTGGCGTTCGGCGGGTTCGGGCAGTCCGGACTGGGCCGGGAGGGCGGGCGCGGCTCGATCGAGGCGTACACCGAGGTGAAGACGGTGCTGATCCCGACGACCGACGAGATGATGTAGGTTCTCCTTCCTAGACGGGAGTCGTCTAGGAAGGGGTGCCGCATGGACGTCGAGAAACTGCCCGGTGGCCTGGTCTCGGTTCCGGTGCCGATCCCGGACAATCCGCTGCGCTACACGCTGAGCTACCTGGTTCCGGGTGACGACGGGCTGGTCGTCGTCGACCCCGGCTGGAACAGCGACACCGGCTGGGCGGCGCTCAATGCGGGGCTGGCGGCGGCCGGGGCCACGCCCGCCGACGTCACCGGCGTCGTGCTCACCCACGTGCACCCGGACCACCACGGGCTGACGGCCCGCCTGCGGGATGCCTCCGGGGCCTGGATCGCCATGCACCCGGCCGAGCGGGACTCGCTGCGGTCCTCCTCGCCGGCCGAACCGAGCCGGGCCCTCGGCGACTGGATGCGCGGCCTGCACGTGCCCGAGGCCGAGGTCACCGCGCTGATCCAGACCTTCGGCGCCGACGTCGACCGGCACTTCGCCCCGCTCGCCGAACCCGACGTGCTGCTCTCCGACGGCGACCTGGTGCCGCTCACCGGCCGGCGGTTGCGCGCGGTCTGGACCCCCGGGCACACCCCGGGCCACCTGTGCCTGCTGGAGCCGGACGCCCAGGTGCTGCTCACCGGGGACCACGTGCTGCCCCGGATCAGCCCCACCATCGGACTCCAGCTGAGCGGCTCGGACCCGCTCACCGATTACCTCGGCTCCCTCGAGAAGATCATGGCGTACGACCATTGCCAGGTGCTACCCGGACACGAGCACCGGTTCCGCGGCCTCGCCGCCCGCGCCGGCGAACTGGCCCGGCACCACCGGCAACGGTGCGCCGAGATCCTCGCCGTCGTGGAACGCCTCGGTGCTCCGACGGTGTGGCAGCTGGCCGAGTCGCTGACCTGGTCCCGGCCGTGGGCGCAGATCGGGCCGATGCGGGTGGCCGCGATCGCCGAGACCGCCGCGCACGTCGAGCTGCTGATCCGTTCCGCCGGCCTGGTCCGCCGCCCGGACGCCCGGCTGGTCACCGCGGCGCTGGTCAGTGGCCGCTGACCGGGGCCAGCACGAAGTCGACGAGTTCCTCCGCATAGCGGTCGGCGCCCGCGGACACCCGGGCCCGCAGCCGCGGCGGTGTGACCAGCGCATGGCTCAGCGCGCCACCGCTGATGCAGTCGAGCAGCATCGTCGCGCTCGTCCCCGGGCGTAGCTGCCCGCGCTCGATGCCGCGCCGGACGATCGCCCGCCCGGCGGTGGCCTGCGACGCGAGGAACCGGTCCAGGTGCTCCCGCCCGGACGGAATGCTCTCCGCCTCCACCATCAGCCGCAGCACCGCGCCGCCCGCCTCGTCCAGGAAGGCGTGCAGCACCTGACGGGCCAGCATCACCAGATCGTCCCGGACCGAGCCGGTGTCGATGTCCCGCACGCCGGAGAGCCGGGTGGCCAGCACCGCCGCGAGCAGCGCCTCCTTGTTGGGCCAGCGCAGATAGATGGACGCCTTGCCGACCCCGGCCCGCCGGGCCACCGCGTCCACCGAGAACCGCGCCCAGCCCTCGGCGCCGAACACCTCGGCCGCGGCGCGGGTGATCCGCTCGTCGACCTCGGGATCGCGCGGCCGGCCCGCGGCGGCGCCGGCCGTCATGACCTCACCTCAGGCTCAACGTTCTCTTGGCCAGGTCGTAGACGGGCAGCAGGCCGGCATGCTCGCCGGCGCGGAACGGCACCAGCTCCACCACGACGGTGCCCTGAGGAGTGTCCAGCGCGAACGCCGTGAACCGGCTCATCTCCTCGCGCTTGTTGTTGTACCGGTCCCAGGTCACCTCGGCGGCCGGCTTCCCGCCGATCGTCACCTCGGTGTACTTCGCCTCGCGCAGCTCGTAGTCGGCGGTGGCGAGGGCGCCCTCCACGTTGTAGGCGACGAACGACTCGAGGCTGTCCCGCGGGCTGTCGGTGCCGATCTTCGAGAGGTACACGCGCAGGAAGCCCTCGGTGCCGGCCGGCTCGCCGGTGGCCGAGCAGACCGTCTCGAACGTGCCGGTGCGGAACATGGCGGCCAGGTTCGGATCGCTGACCTTGTCGAGGTCGATCGCCTTGGTGCCCCAGCCCTCGGCGACCTCGAAGGTCACCGGCAGGTCGCAGGCACTGCCCGCAAGCCCCAGCCGGGTGTCCGGTGCAACCGGGGCCGACGTGGGGGCCGACGCCGGTGCGGAGCCGGTGCAGGCGGTCAGGAACAGGATCGACGCGGCGGCGACCGCGGGGAGGATCTTCACAGGGCCGAGAGCCTACCTCGACCGGCGGCTGTCCCGGGACAGTGCCGCGATCGCCTCGTACAGGTCACGGCGCAGCCGATCGTCGAGCCAGACCATGTCGTCGGTATGCCCGTGGATCCGCTTGTCCTGCTCCGCCAGCTTGGTGAGGCCCGGCACCGCGCCGGTCGCACCCATCTCCACCAGCAGCGCGGCGGCCTCGTCCCCGTTGTAGGTGTCCTTGATGGCCGCCAGCAGCGGCGCGACCAGCTCGGCCGGTTCGGCGCCGTGCCGCCACAGCGCCCGGGCCGAGTCGATCTGCGCCCACTCGTTGCGCAGGGCGATCCGCAGCGCCGGGACCAGGGCGGCCCCCGCCTGCTCGGCGGCCATGTCGGCGGCCAGGGCGACAGCCGTCCGGGCAGGCACGTCACCGGCCCGGATCACGCCGTCGATCGTCGGGAGAACGGCGTCCGGGTCGCCGGTGGCCCGCCACACGATCCGCGCCGCGCCGATCTGGGTGTCCCGCTCCGGGTACGTGCCCGCCGTCCCGGTCAGCAGCGGGCGAAGATATGGCACCAGCGGCGCGGCAGCCGGCCCGGCGTCCGCGATCAGGCCCAGCTCCCAGTGGTGGACGTGGGCGGCGTGCGCGGCGAGCAGCGGAGCGGCCGCCGCGACGAGCGGTTCCGGATCACCGGTCACCCGCCACCGGGCGTGCCCCACCCGGACCAGGTCCGATCCGCTCGCCGCCGGCCAGGGAGCGTCGAACGCGCGGCGCAGGGCATCGCCGGCCCCCATCCGCGCGAGCGTGTTGGCGGCCGCCCAGGGCGCGCCCGGCATGGCCGCGGCGATCTCCGGGACGCTCTCCGCCGCCTCCGGGCCCCACGCGCCGAACAGGGCGACCATGGCGATCAGGCTGTTCACCGACCAACCACCGGCCAGCATCGCGGCGAGCCGCCGGCGGGCAGCGGCGAAGAGGTCCGGGTCGAACGGTGGATCCTTGATCGCACCGACCGCCCCAGGGTCGATTCCGGCGGCCCAGGCCGCCATCATCGGCTCCCGCCACCGCGGATCGCCCAGCCGGACCAGGATGGTCAGCGAAATCTGCGCCGGGCTGTACTTCCGGTCGTCGAACTCGCCGAACGCGAACTGCGTCAGCTCCGGCGCCACGGCCGCGGCCGCTGTCCCGGCCCACGCCGCCGACATGGCCGCCGCCGCCCGGACCTCCGGTTCGGGATCGTTCAGGAACGCCCGCAGCTGCGGCATCATCCGCACCGGCGCGGACCGGCTCGTCCCGAACGGCCCCTCCAGGGCGTCAGCGGCGCGGACCCGGGACTTCGTGCTCTTGAACCGGCCGGGCCCGGCCGGAGCGGACGAGACCACCGCCATCGTGGCGGCCAGCGCGTCCGCGCTCGCCCGGTCCACCCCGCTGAGCACCTCGGCGAGCGGCTCCCCGCTGCTCCAGGGGCTCTGCCACTCGTCGTCGGCGCCGAGCGCGCCGGCGATCGGTTCGACCGCCTCGGACGGCAGGCGGAGGCCGGCGCGGGCGTACCCGACGGCCGCTGCCACCGGCACCGGGAACTTCTCCGTGACCGCGCTCCGCAGCAGCCCGGCGGCGCCGTCCGGGTGCAGCCGCACGAGCGCCAGGAGCAGCGAGGACCGTACCGAAGCTTCGGTTTCCTGCGCCCAGCGCTCTTCCACCGCGTCCCGCGCCGCGGTGCCGCACCGTGCCGCCACGAAGGCCGCGTACTCCCGGATCACCGGGTCCGGGTCGGCGAGCAGTGGCAGCAGAGCCGCGGTCCGTGCCGTCAGCGCCGCCCGGACCGCGGGCAGGGCGTGGCCGTCGCTCTCGTCCGGGTCGCTCATCGCGCCGAGCACGTACAGCAGCTGTTCCCGGTGCTCGACGCCCGGGGTGGAGGCCAGCTCCACCAGGAACGGCACGGCGGCCACGGTCACCGGATAGACGGTGCCCTGGTGCCAGATCGACGAGGCGAACTCGTCGAGGCCCTCGGCGGCGACCTCCGGGTCCGGGGCGGCCAGCGCCCGCAGGATGCCCGGCGCCTCGTCGCACGGCCCGTAAGCGCCGTCGAGCACGGCCCAGTCCACATCGTCCAACCCGTCAAGCACCGGCACACGATAGATCAGGCGAGCAGCTTGCGGTGATCCCAGCTGGCCACGGTCCTCGGCTCCACGACGTAGGCGGCACGCTTGGGCGCCGCGTGCTCGACGTAAGCCTCGAGCGCCTCGCCGGGCACGTCCGGCATCCGCGCGGCGATCAGCCGGCCGACCCCGGTGACGCCGGCCAGGTCGTCGATCAGTTCGGCAGTGCCGTTGATCTGCACGCCGCGCAGCTCGAAATAGTCGTCGCCGGCCTCGACCAGGCAGGTGATGCGGGGATCGCGCGCCAGGTTGCGCGCCTTCTGCGAGGCGCGATAGGTCCAGAAGGCGATCCGGCCGGCGGACAGACCGTAGAACATCGGGACCAGGTGAGCGGAACCGTCCGGGTTGAGCGTGGCGATCTGCACCTTCCGCTCGTACGACAGGAACGCCCCGATCTCGTCGGCGGTCATCGACACCGTCTCGCGTTGGCTAGGCATCCCGCCATTGTT
This sequence comes from Actinoplanes sp. 13, assembly GCF_056134165.1. Classification (NCBI taxonomy): domain Bacteria; kingdom Bacillati; phylum Actinomycetota; class Actinomycetes; order Micromonosporales; family Micromonosporaceae; genus Actinoplanes; species Actinoplanes sp. 13. Next base: position 311,363 of record NZ_JBVYOQ010000002.1, read on the forward strand.
CTCCGAACGTCGGCCCGGCCAGCGGCAGCGTCTGCTCGCACACGAAACCCGGCCGGGGCGGGTCGTCGGTGAACACGGCGGCCAGGGCGGCGTCGAGCTCGGTGACCGTCCACTGCCCACCCGGGGCGTGCAAGGCCGCCCGGACGGTCGGCGGTCCGAGCAGCGCCACCACGTCGCCGTGCACCACGAACACCTCGCCGGTGATCCGGGCGGCGGCCGGTCCGGCCAGGTGGGCGACGAGCGGCGTGACCCGTTCCGGTGCCAACGGGTCGGGGACACCCGACGGTGGCGGGCCCATCAGGTCGCCGGTCATCGCGGTGCGGGCGCGCGGGCAGATGGCGTTGGCCCGTACCCCGTAGCGGGCACAACCCCGCGCCGTGGCCAGGGTGAGCGCGACGATGCCGCCCTTGGCGGCGGCGTAGTTGGGCTGCCCGGCCGAACCGAGCAGAAAGGCCTCCGACGCGGTGTTGACGATGCTCGCGTCCGCCGGGCCGCCCGCTGCCTTGCTCCGCTCCCGCCACCAGGCCGTGGCGAACCGGGTGGTCACGAAGTGGCCGCGCAGGTGCACCCGGATCACAGTGTCCCACTCGCTCTCGGACATCGAGAAGACCATCCGGTCGCGCAGCACGCCGGCGTTGTTGACCAGCACGTCCAGCCCGCCGAACGTGTCGGTGGCGGTCCTGACCAGGGCCGCGCCGGTGGACCAGTCGGCCACGTCGCCGGGGCAGACGGCCGCGTCGCCGCCGGCCGCCAGGATCCGGTCGGCGACCTCGTCCAGGGCCGGGCCGGGCAGATCGTTGAGCACCACCCGGGCGCCCTCGGCGGCGAGCTTCAGCGCCTCGGCGGCGCCCAGCCCCTGCGCGGCGCCGGTGACGATCGCGACCCGGCCGTCCAGCGTGGGCATGTCAGTAACCCGGGCCGCTGAGCAGGCCACCGTCGGCGAGGAACTCGGCGCCGGTGGTGTACGACGATTCGTCCGAGGCGAGGAAGGCGACCAGCCGGGAGATCTCCACCGGCTCGGCGAACCGGGCGATCGGCAGCTGTTTCAGGAAGCCGGCCCCGTCCACCCCGGTCATGAACCGGGCGGCGGACAGCGACATCGACGTCATGACGCCGCCCGGATGCACCGAGTTGACGCGGATGCCGAGGGGCCCGAGTTCCTGCGCGGCCGACCGGGTGAGGCCGCGGACGCCGAACTTGCTGGCGCTGTACGCCGTGAGGCCGGCCGCCCCGGCCATCCCCTCGATCGAGGAGATGTTGACGATCGAGCCACCGCCGGCCGCGCGCATCGCCGGGACCACCTCCCGGATGCCGAGCCACGAGCCGACCAGGTTGACCTCGAGCACCCGGCGGAACTCGGCCGGCTCCATCTCGGTGACCGGGGCGTGCCGCAGGATGCCGGCGTTGTTCACCAGCACGTCGACCCGCCCGAACGCGGAGAGCGCCGCGGCGACGGCCGCGGCCCAGTCGTCCTCGCTGGTGACGTCGTGGCGCACGAACCGGCACCGGTCGGCGCCGAGCCCGTCGGCGACGGTCCGACCCTTGTCGTCGAGCACGTCGCCGATCACCACCCGCGCGCCCTCGGCGACGAAGTGCCGGGCGTGCGCCTTGCCCATGCCGCGTGCGCCGCCGGTGATCAGCGCGACCTTGCCGTCCAGCCGCCCCATCCCGCCTCCACAACCAAGCGTTTGCTTGGGAGGCTAGCAGAATCCATGTGTGTGAAGTTCCGGCTCGAATCGAGCCGGAAGTTCACACGCTGGTGGGGGCGGTGATGCCGTCGAAGAGCAGGCGCAGCAGGCCGTCGTTGATCTGGTCGGGGGTCCAGCCGTCGCCCCGGGACCGGCTCCACGACGTCGGGATCCAGAGGATGTCGCGGAGCAGCCGGTAGGTCAGGCGGGTGTCCAGGTCGGCCCGGAAGCGGCCGGTCTCCTTCCCGCGTTCCAGCTGCTCGACCCAGGTCTGCTCGATCTCCTTCATGGCCGTCCGCAGATAGCCGAACCGTGGCTGCGCGCTGAAGTACGCCCAGTCGTTCTGCAGCATCGTCAGCGCCGCCCGGTGCCGGCTCAGCGTGGCGGTGCTGGACCGCACGATCTCCTCGATCACCGCTCGCGGCTCGCCGGCGTCCCGGGTCGCCGCCCGATAGCCGGTCAGCACGTCGTCCAGGAAGGCGCTGAGAATCTCGTCGCCGATCGACTCCTTCGAGTCGAAGTGGTGGTACAGGCTGCCGGAGAGGATGCCGGCGGCGTCCGCGATCTCGCGTACGGTCGTCGCGCGGAACCCCTTCTCGGCAAAGAGATCACCGGCGAGCTGGACCAGACGCGCGCGCCGCTCGGAGTTCGGCGCGGCCTTCTTCGGGGTCGTCACCAGGCCATTATGCCGCCCGGCCAAACGCTTGCTTGGTCACACCCACCCGGATAGCGTGGAACGCGTTCTAGTTTCGAGGGGGTGCCGGGATGCGCGCGGCGGTGCTGCACACGATCGGGGACGAGAAACTCGACATCCGTGACGACGTGACCGTCATCGGTCCCGGGCCGGGCGAGGTGCACCTGCGGGTGCGCGCCGCCGGCGTCTGCCACTCCGATCTGTCCGCGGTCAACGGCGGCCTGCCGCAGCCGGTGCCCGCGGTCCTCGGCCACGAGGCGGCCGGCGACGTCCTGGCCGTCGGCGACGGCGTGCCCGACATGGCGCCCGGCGACCGGGTCGCGGTGAACTGGCTGCCCTCCTGCGGCGCCTGCGCGCACTGCCTGCGCGGGGAGCACCACCTCTGCCTGACCCACGTGATGGCCGGTTACGTGATGCCCCGCTTCCTCGTCGGTGACCAGCCCGCCTTCGGGATGGCCGGATGCGGCGCGTTCGCCGAGGAGATGGTCGTCCCCCGGGCCGGCGCGGTGAAGATCGACGCCGACGTGCCGTACGAGGTGGCCGCCATGGTCGGCTGCGGGGTGACCACCGGGGTCGGCGCGGTGATCAACACGGCGCGGGTCCGGCCGGGCGACACCGTCGTGGTGATCGGCTGCGGTGGCGTGGGCATCGCCGCGGTGCAGGGCGCCCGGCTGGCCGGCGCCGCGGTGATCGTCGCGGTCGACACGGCACCGGCCCGGCACCAGGCGGCCCGCCGCTTCGGCGCCACCCACTCGGCCACCCCCGACGAGCTCAGCGACCTCCAGACGGAGATCGTCCCGGAGGGCTTCGACTACGCGTTCGACGTCGTCGCCCTGCCGCAGACCCTGCGGGCGGCCTGGACAGCGGCACGGCGGGGCGGCAGCGTGGTCGTCGTCGGCGCCGGGCGTGCCGAGCACCAGGTCGAGTTCAGCCCGTTCGAGCTGCTGTTCGAAGGCAAGACCATTCTTCCGTCGCTGTACGGTTCGGCCGACCCGCCCCGCGACTTCGGCCGGCTGCTGGCGCTGTGGCGGGCCGGCCGCCTCGACATCGAGGGCATGATCAGCCGCCGGTTGCGCCTGGACCAGGCCGGTGACGCGCTGGCGAGCCTCGGCAGCGGCGACGTGATCCGCCAGGTCCTGCTGAGCGAGGGTTGATGCGCCTCGGGATCCAGCTGGGCTACAGCGGCGAGGGCTTCGCCGAGGTGGTCAGCGAGGTCGTCGAGTTCGAGCAGGTGGGCGCCGAGCTGGTGGTCGTCCCGGAGGCGTACAGCTTCGACGCCGTCAGCCGGCTGGGTTACCTGGCCGCCCGGACCGAGCGGATCGGGCTGGCCTCCGGGGTGATGCAGACCTACACGCGCACGCCCACCCTGACGGCGATGACCGCGGCCGGGCTGGACCACGTGTCCGGCGGCCGGTTCTCGCTGGGGCTGGGCGCCTCCGGGCCGCAGGTGATCGAGGGCTTCCACGGGGTCCGCTACGACGCCCCGGTCGCGCGCACCCGCGAGATCGTCGAGATCTGCCGCCGGACCTGGCGACGCGAGCCGCTGGTCTTCGCCGGCGACCACTACCGGATCCCGCTGCCCGGCGACCACGGCAAGCCCCTCAAGCTGATCAACCGGCCGGTGCGCGCCCGCATCCCGGTCCTGCTGGCCGCGATGGGACCGCGCAACGTCGCGCTGGCGGCCGAGATCGCCGACGGCTGGCAGGCACTGTTCCTCGACCCGGGCGCCGTCGAGAGGGTCTTCGGCGACGCGCTCGCCGACGGGCTGGCACGGCGGGATCCCACGCTGGGGCCACTGGACGTGTCGGTGCCCGTACCCTTCGCCCTCGCTGATCCGGCCCCCGGCCTGTTGTCGCGGCACCGCGCGCAACTCGCCCTCTACCTCGGCGGCATGGGCGCCCGCACGCGCAACTTCTCCAACGCGCTGATCCGCCGGTACGGCTATCCGCGGGAGGCCGCGCTGATCCAGGATCTCTACCTGGCCGGCCGCAAGGCCGAGGCCGCGGCCGCCGTCCCCGACGACCTGGTGTCCGCGACCTCGCTCGTCGGTCCCCCCGAGGAGGTGCGGCGCAGGCTGACCGCCCTGGCCGCCGCCGGTGTGACGACGGTGCTGGTGTCACCGCTCGCCAATACCCGTGCCGAACGAGTAAAAGACGTCGCCACCCTCCGCCGGCTCATCGACGAGCAAGCCGCCTAGCTACTCGGCCGTATGGATTGCGCTGGGTAGCTCCGCAGTGACAGAGTTCTTGCGCCCGCCCTCTGCGCCCCGACGAGATCAGCTCGACGAGATCAAGGTAAACAGGGCCGAACGGCTCTGGACCCGCCCGGCGGGTCGCCGATCTGCTGTTCCCTGAAGCCGTCACCGGCCACGGTGGCGGACCCTGCCGACAAGGAACGCCGAATGTCGAATCGCAGCAGCGTTGCTGTAGCAGTCCGCGGCGCCGTCACGCAGAACGAGGCGGAGCACGTGCAGGACATGGTCGGCCCGGAGATCGCCGGGCTCGGCCATCCGGTCGAGCAGGCCCGGTTCCGGCTGACCCGCTACGGCGGCCGTGGCCTCCCAATGCTGGTGGTTGCCCAGGTGAACGTGGTGGTGGCGGACCGCATGGTGCGCTCACAGCTGGGCGCGCCGACCGCCCGGGAGGCGATCGACGGCGCCGCCGCTGGCCTGCGCTGGCGTCTGCACCGGCTGGGCCGCCGGCTCGCCGCGGAACGCTCCGGTGACGTCGGGCTGGGCCCGGCCGGCTGGCATGCCGTCGCGCTGCCGTCCCCGGCGGGGCTGCTGATGGAGCGCACCCGGCCGCGCAAGCTGGTTCGCTCCAAGACGTGCCGCCTGGCGGTGCAGGACGTGGACGCGGCCGCCTTCACGATGGAGCTGCGGGACTACCCGTTCCATCTGTTCGCCGACGACACCACCGGGGCGGAGAGCGTGCTCTACCGCGGCGGGCCGACCGGTTACCGCCTGCTGCGCACGGTGGCCGGGCCCGATCCGGAGGGCTCTGCGGTGCCGCTGACCGTGCGCGCCTGGCCGGCGCCGGTGCGGCCGGTGGCGCAGGCGGTCGAGACGCTGAACTCGACCCCGGGCCGGTCGTTCGCCTTCTTCACCGACCCGATCACCGGCCGCGGACGGGTGCTCTACCGCCGTTACGACGGCGACCTGGCGCTGCTGTCGCCGACCTGGTGAAAGCATGAGGTGCCGCACGGCCTGACGGTGGGCGCCGCTTCCTATATTGGGCGGGTGGCGAAAGGGCTGACGTACCACGACGCGCTCAAGCTTCTCGGTGGCTCCGGGCCACTGATGAAGATCTTCGACAACGCGCTGGGCACCGCGTTGCTCCTCGGCACGGGCGGCGGCAGCGAGGTCGCCGTCAGCCTTTTCGACGCCAAGACCGAGGCGATCCGGCTCGGCCAGGCGGTGGAATCAAGGATCACCGATCTGGTACGCGGAAACGGGCGCTTCAACCGGAGCGAACGACTGCAGGCAGCCCACGGGGTGCTGGTGATCACGGCCTTCTTCGAGGCGCTGGACATCTGCCTCGACGCGGCCGGCCTCGAGTCGTCCGACCTGGACCGCGACGAGCAGACCCGGCTGGTCGCCGCCGCGGGCGCCGGGAGTTCCTGGCCGGCCCGGCTGCTGGCGTCCGGCCTGCCGGTGCCGTCGCCCGACCTCGCCTATGACGGCCTGCTGGCCGAGCTGCACGAGTGGTTCACCCGGACGGCGGCCCGCACCGCCGCGGACCTCGGCCTCCAGGCGGGCAACTATCTCGCCGCGCGGGTCCCGGACCTCGCCGTCGCGCGGTACGAGGAGAGCATCCGCCGGCTGTCCGAAGAGGTGCCGGAGTTCGCGCTCTGGATGCGGCAGGTGGCCGACCGGGCCGCCCACCGCGGTCTCGAAGCGCTCGAAGCCACCCTGCTCAAGGTCAGCTCGCACCGCGACCCGGCGCGGCAGCGGGCCGCCCTCGCCCTCACCTATCGCGCCGAACTCGGCAGCCCGATCCTCGGCGGCGACGCCGGCGACCTGGTGATGCCGGGCCTCGGGCTCGGCTATCTCGACCCGCGCTTCCGGGTGCAGACGGCCGGTCCCGGCGCCCGTCCCGCCGACGAGAGCTGGTGGGACAGCGAGCCGCGGGCCGACCTGGCCGCGTTCCTCGCCACCTACCTGACCACCCCGCAGGCCGCCGGCACGCCGCTGCTGTTGCTGGGACAGCCCGGCGCGGGCAAGTCCACGCTGACCAGGGTCCTTGCCGCCCGCCTGCCCGCCGCCGACTTCCTGGTCGTCCGGGTCGCGCTGCGCGAGGTGCGGGCCGAGGCGGAGATCCAGGACCAGATCGAACAGGCCCTGCGCACCACGATCGGCGAGACCGTCGCCTGGCCCGACCTGGCCCGCGACGCCGACGCCGCGATGCCGGTCGTCCTGCTCGACGGCTTCGACGAGCTGCTCCAGGCCACCGGCATCCACCAGTCCGACTACCTGCAGCGGGTGGCCGCCTTCCAGCAGCGTGAGGCGAGACTGGGCCGCCCGGTAGCGGTGATGGTGACCAGCCGGATCGCGGTCGCCGACCGGGCCCGGGTGCCGGCCGGCAGCCTGGTCGTCCGGCTGGAGGCCTTCGACGAGGCGCAGCAGGAGCACTGGCTGCGGATCTGGACCGACGCGAACGCCGGCCACTGGACCGACAGCCGGCGCCCGTTGACCGTCGCCACGCTGCGCCGCTTCCCGGCCCTGGCCGAGCAGCCGTTGCTGCTGCTGATGCTCGCGCTCTACGACGCCACCGGGAATGCGCTGCAGGACGCCGGGGCGTGGTTCGACACCGGCCAGCTCTACGAGCGGTTGCTGCACGAGTTCGCGCTGCGCGAGGTGCACCGCGTGCATGGCGACCAGCCGGACGCCGCGCTTCCCGGCCTCGTGGAGCAGGAGCTGCTACGGCTGTCGGTGGTGGCGTTCGCGATGTTCCACCGGCTGCGGTTGTGGGTGACCACCGACGAGCTCGACGCCGACCTGAGCGGGCTCGATCTGCGGCCGGTCCACCGGACCGGCGCCGGCTTCAAGCCCGCGATCAGCGCCGGCCAGGAGATGGTCGGCCGGTTCTTCTTCATCCAGCGCGCCCAGGCGGTCCGCGACGACCGGACCCTGCGGACGTACGAGTTCCTGCACGCCACCTTCGGCGAATATCTCGTGGCACGGTTGGTGGTGCGCGCGCTGGACGATGCCGTCGTCCTCGCGCAGGCGCGGGCGCGCACCCTGAACCCGGGCACGGCGGAGGACGACGACCTGCTGCAGTCGCTGCTCGGGTACACCCCACTGTGCGCCCGCACCACGATCCTGCCGTTCGTCACCGACCTGCTGAAGCGCCGCGACACGCCGCCGGTCCGGGAGTGGATCGTGGACCGGCTGCGGGTCGCCGTGACCAGGCCCAGCTTCACGCCACGCGACTATCAGCCGGTCGACAAGCGGATCGACTACTGGATGGCGACGTACTCGTTCAACCTCCTGCTGCTGGCGCTCTGCTGCGAGCGCCCGGTGCGGGCGTCCGAGCTGTACCGGCACGCCAAGGACCCGGCCGGCTGGCTGCGCGACATGTCGATGCAGTGGCGGGCCGCAGTCCCCAGCGGCATGTTCCTCGACGCGATGGCGTCGATCCAGGTGAGTCAGACATGGGCCGATGACGGGCGGCGTGATCTGCTCCTGGAACGCGTCCCCGTCCCGTCGATCGTGCCGGTCGACCCGCGGTGGTCGTTGGGGTCCACCGGCGCCCTCGGCGGGGTCGACTCGCACTTCGTCCCGGCGGCGGTCCAGGCGATGAACCTGAGCAGCGGGTTCTCGGACGACGCCTTCCGGCACACCCTCGACCCGTTGCTCGACCTGGAGCCCATGCTGTCCGTGACGTTCATACGGCATGGGCCCGACGACTACGAGTCGGCGGGCCACACCCTGTTTGCCCTGCTGCTCGCCTCGGCGCGGAAGGCGGAACCAGAGACGCTGATCCGCGCCTTCGAGCGATATCTGAAAGCTGTGGAGACCGCCTGGTTCCCGGACGCGGGCAGGGTCTTCACACGCCTGCTCGACGCTGACGCGGCACGTCTGCCCGTCGACGCGGTGGAGGCTCTGCGACAGCAGGCACTCAGAACCTTCTCGAACGCCTGGTAGGCGTAGGGCGTACCCCTAAGATCTCCGGCCGGACCGGCGGAAGAGCCGGCTCAGGCGCGCCGCGAAGTGGCCCATCGCCTTCTCCATCTCGCGCACCTGGGCGTCCTGAAGTTCGACGATCTGGTGGATCATGTTCGGCATCGGCATCATGTCGGTGGTTCCTCCTCGTGATCGGGTGGCCTTTCACCTACGACGACGCGGGCGATCACCGAAATCGACACCACCGCGATGTCGATTTCCGCGGACCGGCGCGTCGTGCTGGATGAGAGCCCCGATCAGCGGGGCGCGGCAGGAGGAGAAGACAGTGCGGTACATGTTGTGGATGCTCGACGACGGCGCCTCCGAGCCGTCGCCGTCGCCGTCCGAGATCGTCGCCGACCCGGGTTTCCAGGCCTGGCAGCGGCGCCTCGACGAGCGCGGGATCGGCCACCGCGGGCAGCGGCTGCGGCCGCCGTCGGAAGCCGTCACCGTGCGGGTGCGCGACGGTGAGGTGCTGGTCACCGACGGGCCGTTCGCCGACACCAAGGAGCACATCGGCGGCTACGAGATCGTCGACGCGACCGATCTGGACCAGGCGATCGAGGTGGCCGGCACCCATCCCGCCGCGCGCGTCGGCGTCGAGATCCGTCCCTTCCACACGATGGAGCACAACTGATGCGATTCCTGATGCTGGTCTGCGCCGACGACACCCGCCCGATCACCGCCGAGGACGACACCGTCGAGGAATGGCTGGCCTGGACCACCGGCGTCCGCGTCGAGGGCCACCAGCTGCGCGGCAAGGAGGACGCCACCACGGTCCGCGACCACGGCGCCCTGATCACCGACGGCCCGTTCGCCGACACCAAGGAGTGGATCGCCGGTTACGACGTCCTGGACTGCGCCGGCCTCCAGGAGGCGATCACCGTCGCCGCCGGGCACCCGATGGCCCGGTTCGGCGCGATCGAACTGCGCCCCTTCTGGGAGGACTAGGTGGCATCCCGGGAGACCGTGCCGGCGGCCGTCGACGCGGTCTTCCGCGAGGAGTGGGGCCGGATCGTGGCGACGTTGATCCGGTTCACCGGTGACTGGGATCTCGCCGAGGAGTGCGCCCAGGACGCCTTCACCCAGGCCCTCGCCAAGTGGCCCGCCGACGGCGTGCCGCGCAACCCCGGGGCCTGGCTGACCACCGCCGCCCGCAACCGGGCCGTGGACCGCCTCCGCCGGGCGGCCACCGAGACCGCGCGCCTGCGGTCCGTCGCCCCGCTCACCGCAGGGGTCATCGCACCGCTCATCGCATCGCCGGAGCCGTCGGCGCTGCTCGCAACCGAGGACGACCCGATGCCGGACGACCGCCTGCGGCTGATCTTCACCTGCTGCCACCCGGCGCTTCCGCTCGACGCCCGGGTGGCCCTCACGCTGCGTACCCTCACCGGGCTCACCACCCCGGAGATCGCCCGCGCGTTCCTGATCCCCGAAGCCACCCTGGCCCAGCGCCTGGTCCGTGCCAAGCGGAAGATCCGCAACGCCGGCATCCCGTACCGCGTCCCGGAGGCACACCTGCTCCCGGACCGGCTGTCCGGGGTCCTCGCCGTGCTCTACCTGCTGTTCAACGAGGGCTACAGCTCGGACCGCGCGAGTCTCGCGGATGAGGCGATCCGGCTGGCACGCCTGGTGACCGAGCTGATGCCGGACGAACCCGAAGTGCGCGGGCTGCTGGCGTTGATGCTGTTCCACCATTCCCGGCGTTCTGCCCGCACCGGCAGCGACGGTGAGCTGGTCACCCTTCGCGAGCAGGATCGGTCTCGGTGGGATCAAGATCTGATCAACGAGGGGGTACGACTGTTGGCCGTCTCCCGGGGGCGGGGGCCGTACCGTGTCCAGGCTGCCATTGCGGCCTGTCATGCCACGGCTGTCCGTCCGGAAGACACTGATTGGGCGCAGATAGCCGCCCTTTATGGGGAGTTGGGCCGGCTCACGCCGTCGCCGGTGATCGAGCTGAATCGGGCGGTGGCGGTGGCGGAGGCCGAGGGGGCGGAGGTTGCTCTGCCGCTTCTGGATCGGCTGGCCGGCCGGTCGGAACTCGCCGCCTATCATCTGTTGCCCGCTACCCGGGGGGAACTGCTTCGCCGTCTGGGGCGTGTGGAGGAGGCGGCTGAGGCTTATCGGGTGGCGTTGGAGCAGGCTCCCAGTGAGGTGGAGCGTCAGTTTCTGCGTGGCCGGTTGGCGGCCCTCGCCTCCTAGGGTGTCGCGTCCTTGCAGCCCTTTGCGGCCAGTCCCTCTGCCTGCGGCGGGCTTCGCCTCCGGCGGGAAATCCGCAAACCTCTGGGATGGCTCGGGTGGGGGAGCGGCTGGCGGCCGGTGGGTTGGGCGAGGGGCGGCGCCCTGCCCGGGAGGGGAAGGGCGCCGCTCGGGGAGCGGGGCGGTCAGACGTTGATGCGGCCGGCGCCCGCGTTGGCGGTGACGATGGACTTGACGTTGGCGGGGGCGTCCATGGTGTAGGAGTACGGGATGGCCCGTACGCTGCCGCCCTGCTGTCCGCTGCCCGAGTTGACGAGCAGGTTGTTGCGGGCGACCAGGGTGCCCGGGTCGGAGGAGCCTTCGCCGAGGTGGAACGGGTCGTCGACGCCTTCGAAGGAGTTGGCCTCGACCAGGACGCCGGCGCCTTCGGTGGAGGCCACGCCGTAGCCGCTGTTGTTGCGGTAGTAGTTGTTGTAGACGTGCACGGGGTTGCCGAAGCGGACCCGGGGGTGGCGCTGCGTCGACGCGTCGAACCAGTTGTGGTGGTACGTCACGCGCAGGTGGCCGGTGTCCTGACTGGCGTTGCTGTCGCTGTGGCCGAGCAGCATCGATTTGTCGTGGTCGAATACGCGGTTCCAGGAGACCGTGATGAAATCGGATCCGCGTTTGATGTCGACGGCACCGTCGTTGCCGTTGCTGAAACTGTTGTGGTCGATCCAGATGTTGGTCGCCGACTCCTGCACGTTGATCGCGTCGTCGCCCCAATTGCGGAACGACAGGTTGCGGATGATGACGTTGCGGTCGCCGTTGACGTTGAATCCGCAGCCGACGATCGCGGCGCCCGCGTTGCCGATGATGGTCTTGTTGGAGCGGACCCGGAGCATGCCGCTGCAGTTGATGGTGCCGGAGACGCGGATGGTCGCCGCGGCTGTCGAGCCGAGCGCGGACGTGAGGGCGGATGCGGTGGTCACGGTTGTGGTCGCGGCGTTGCCGCCGCCGCTGGTGCCGCCGTTCTGGGTGGCCCAGCCGACCAGGTCGGTGATCGCGTAGGTCTGCACCGGCGCGGCGGAGGCCTGGTGGGTGACGGTGAGGGCCGTGCCCGCGAGGACCAGCGGAAGCGCGGTGACGGCGGCACCCTTGATGAACCGAGGAATTCGGCCTGACATTCTTGGGCTCTCTTTCGGATCGCGTTCTCCGCTTTTCCGAGTGCGCCTGCCGGTGCGGGCGGCAGTGTATCCGTCCGCATCGTCATCGATGTTCAGGCGCCTGTCGGAGCGCGGATCTTGGGGGATGGGGAGCGCTCCCAAGGCCCAGCGAAACATAGAGCGACATAGATGTGAAGAGATATCCGTTTGCAGGTTTTTTGCAAACACTGTCCGCGATGATCCCCAACCGCACGGGTACCCGCGGAATCGGGAGCACCGGTAGCGTCGCCGCATGCGCACCACGATTCTGCTGATCGCCGTCCTGCTGCTCGGCCTGATGGCGGGACTGTTCTATGCGTTCGCAGGCTCCGTCATGCCCGGCATCCGCGAGGCAGGCGACCGCGCCGCCGTCGACGTCATGCAGCGGATCAACGTGGCCATCGTGAACCCGCTGTTCGTAGTGATCTTTCTCGGGTCGCTGGTCTGCACCGCCATCGCGGCGTTCCAGAACCGCGGCCGGTCCGAAGTGCTCGTGCCGCTGCTGGCCGCGCTGGTCCTCTACGCGCTCACGCTGGTCATCACCGCGGTGGTCAACATCCCGCTGAACAACCGCCTGGACGGCGCGGGCGACCCGGCGACGATGGACGACCCGGCCGCCGTGCGCGCCGCGTTCTTCCCGGCCTGGATCCGGTGGAACACGGTGCGGACGCTGACCAGCGCCGGCGCGTTCGCGGCCGGCTGCTGGGCACTCGTGCAGTACTGACGGCGGCCGGGTGGTATTACTCATCGGTGCGATCACCTTGGCAGCATCCGGCGCGCATCGTCCCCCTCGCGTTCCTCGGGGCGGTCGCGGTGGGCACCGCCCTGATGATGTTGCCGGCCGCCCGCGCCGAGCCCGGGCACGCCCCGTTCGTCACGGCCCTGTTCACCGCCGCCTCCGCGGTCTGTGTGACCGGCCTGGCGGCGGTCGACACCCCGACCTACTGGTCGACCTTCGGCCATGTGCTGATCACCGTGCTGTCGCAGATCGGCGGCTTCGGCATCATGACCATGGCCACCCTGCTCAGCCTGCTGGTGTCGCGCCGGCTGCGCCTGCGCGGGCGCCTGCTGGCGCAGGCCGAGAGCGCCGGTCTGATCAGTGGCAACGTCGGCGGCGTCCTGCTGCGGGTGGCGGCGGTCATGCTGGTGTCGGAGGCCCTGATCTCCGTGGTGCTCACCCTGCGTTTCTGGCTGACGTACGACTACACCTTCGGCCGTTCGGTCTGGGAAGCGGTGTTCCACGCCGTGCAGGCGTTCAACAACGCCGGGTTCGCGCTCTACCCGGACAGCATGGTGCGCTTCGTGGCCGACCCGTGGATCTGCCTGCCGCTGGCGTTCGGCGTGATGGCCGGCGCGATCGGCTTCCCGGTGTTGTTCGAGCTGTTCCGTGAGTGGCGCACGCCGGGCTGCTGGTCCACGCACACCTGGCTGACCGTCTGCGGCACCCTGCTCCTCTCCACCTTCGGGTTCCTCGTCTTCCTGATCTTCGAGTGGCAGAACCCGAACACGCTGGGCCCGCTCAGCACCCCGACGAAGCTGCTCGCCGCGTTCACCCAGGACGTGATGACCCGGTCCGGCGGCTTCAACAGCATCGACCTCGGGCAGATGAACAGCGAGACGATCGCGGTGACGAACGGGCTGATGTTCATCGGCGGCGGCAGCGCCAGCACCGCCGGCGGCATCAAGGTCACCACGTTCCTCCTGCTGGCGTACGTGATCTGGGCCGAGGTCCGCGGCGAGCCGGACGTGGTGGTCCGCAACCGCCGGATCGCCGAGGAGACGCAGCGGCAGGCGATCACCGTGGCGCTGCTCGGTGTCGCCCTGGTCGCGGCCGGTACGGTGCTGCTGGACGCGCTGACCGAGAACGTGCCGTTCGACCGGGCGCTGTTCGAGGTCACCTCGGCCTTCGCCACGGTGGGCCTGAGCACCGGCATCACCCCGAACCTGCCGGCGTCCGCACAGATCGTGCTGGTCGTCCTGATGTACATCGGCCGGGTCGGCACGATCGCGGTGGGCACCGCGATCGCGTTGAACACCCGGCGCCGGCACTACCGCTACCCGGAGGAGAGACCCCTCGTTGGCTGACAAGAACCCGCCGCAGGGCGGCACCGTCGTGGTGATCGGGCTGGGCCGTTACGGCAGCGCGGTCGCCGAGGCCCTGCTCGACCTGGGGTACGAGGTGCTCGGCATCGACAGCGACCCCAAGATCGTGCAGGACTGGTCGGACCGGCTCACCCAGGTGGTGGAGGCCGACTCCACCGACGAGGACGCGCTGCGCCAGCTCGGCGTGCAGGACATCCCGCGTGCGGTGGTCGGCATCGGCACGAACCTGGAGACCAGCGTGCTGACCGTGCTGACGCTGACCGAACTGGGCGTGCCGGAGATCTGGGCGAAGGCGACGAGCGTCAAGCACGGCAAGATCCTCTCCTCGGTCGGCGCGGACCACGTGATCTATCCCGAGGTGGAGATGGGTGAGCGGGTCGCCCACCTGATCAGCGGCCGGATGCTCGACTACATCGAGTTCGACGACGGCTTCGCCATCGCCAAGGTGCGGGCGCCGCGCGGCTCGGCCGGGCGCACGCTCGCCGACATCGGCCTGCGGACCAAGTGGGGGGTCACGGTGGTGGGCACCAAACAGCCCGGCGAGGATTTCGTGTACGCCCGGCCCGAGACCGTCGTTCCCGAAGGCGCGGTGCTGATCGTGGCCGGGGACACCGCCAAGGTGGAGGCCTACGCCGCGGAGAATTGACTGCGGCCGGGGCGCGGCTGGACGCGACGCTGGTGGCGGCATGGGTGAGCGCGGCGTGAGCCGGCGCGGCGCGCGCGGCGGCGTGGGTGAGCGCGGTGCGGGTGACTCGGCGTGGGTGGACGCGGCGCGGGAGGATCGTCGGGTGAGCGAGCACGGGGACCGCGACGGCGACGGGCTGCACGTGCGGCTCTTCGGCGCTGTCCGGGTGAGCCGGGCCGGCGCCGGGGTGCCGGTTCCCGGCGCACGGCTGCGCGGCCTGCTGGCCCGGCTCGCCGTCGCGGGCGGCCGTCCGGTCGGCGCTGCCGCCCTGACCGAGGCGCTCTGGCCGGAGGCGCAGCCCGCCGACCCGGTGAACGCGCTCCAGTCGCTGGTGTCCCGGCTCCGCCGGCTGCTCGGCGCCGACGTGCTGCCGCAGGTGGAGGGCGGCTACCGGCTGGCGATCGACGTCCTCGACGTGGACACCGGGCGGTTCGAGCGGCTCGCCGCGGCCGGCCGGGACCGGCTGCGCGCCGGCGACCCGGCCGGCGCGGTCACGCTGCTCGGTGGGGCGGCGCGGCTCGAGCCCGGACCGGTCGCCCCGGAGCTGGCCCGGGTCGCCCCGGCGGTCGCGACGAGGCTCGCGCAGGTGGTTCTGGACGCCGTCGCCGACCTGGCCGAGGCGGAGCTGGCCCTCGGGCACGCGGAGGCCGCCGCCGCGCGGCTGACCGGCCCGGTCGCCGAGCACCCGCTGCACGAACGGCTGGCGGGACTGCTGATCGACGCGCTGGCGGCGCAGGGCCGCCAGGCCGACGCCCTGGCCGCCTATGAGCGGATCCGCGCGGACCTCGCCGGGGAGCTGGGCGCGGATCCCGGTGCGGCGCTGCGGGAACGGCACCTCCGGCTGCTTCGGGACGCTTCGGCCGTACCCCCGAAGGTCGTTCCCCCGAAGGCCGTACCCGCCAAGGTCGTACGCCCGGAGAAAGGAAGCGGCCCGCCGCCGACCAACCTGCCCGCACCCCTGACCAGCTTCGTCGGCCGGGACGACGACCTCGCGAGAGTGGATCACCTGCTGGCCGGCGGCAGGCTGGTCACCGTGCTGGGGCCCGGCGGCGCGGGCAAGACCCGGCTGGCGCTGGAGGCGGCGCGGCGGTGCGGCGGCTACCGGGACGGTGTCTGGCTGGTCGACCTCGCGTCGGTGACCGAGCCGGCCAAGGTGGCCGCCGCGGTGGTGGCCGCCGCCGGACTGCGCGGCGCGGCCATGTTCGAGCCCTCCAGCCGGGTGCGCCCGGACGACCGCGACGACGTCGACGTGCTGGCCGACCGGCTGAACGGGCGGGAGACGCTGCTCGTCGTCGACAACTGCGAACATCTCATCGACGCGGTCGCGCACCTGACGTCCGCGCTGCTCACCCGCCTGCCGCTCCTGCGGGTGCTGGCTACCAGCCGGGAGCCGCTCGCGGTGGACGGCGAGGCTCTCGTGCCGCTGGCCCCGCTCGGCCTGCCCGAGCCGGACGCCGCGCCGGACCAGGCGGCCCGCTCGCCCGCGGTCCGGCTCTTCGCCGAGCGTGCCGCGGCGGTGCGGCCCGGCTTCGCGGTCGACGCCGGCACGACGCCGGAGATCGTGCGGATCGTGCGTGCGCTGGACGGCCTGCCGCTCGCGCTGGAGCTCGCGGCCGCGCGCCTGCGCACCCTCGCGCTGCCCGAGCTGGCGGACGGCCTCTCCGACCGGTTCCGGCTGCTCACCACCGGCAGCCGCACCGCACAGCCGCGGCATCGCACCCTGCGCGCGGTGCTCGCCTGGAGCTGGAACCTGCTCACCGGCCACGAGCGGGCGCTGGCCGAGCGGCTGGCGGTCCTGCCCGGCGGCGTCACCGTGGCCTCGGCCGCGGCGGTCGGCGCCGGCGCGGTGCCGGCCGGGGAGATCCCGGAGCTGCTCGCCGCGCTGGTCGACCGGTCGCTGCTGCAGCTCGCACCGGACGGTGGCCGATATCGGATGCTGGAGACCCTGCGCGAGTACGGCATCGAGCGCCTCGCCGAGCAAGGCGTCCTGGACGAGGTGCGGGACGCCGCCGCCGCGCACCTGGCCGCGCTCGTCGCCGAGCAGGACGAACGGCTGCGCACGGCGGCCCAGTTGGACGCGCTGCGGGTGCTGCGCGCCGAGTACGACAACGTGCTCGCCGCCCTGCGTCACCTCTGCGACCGCGGTGACGCCCCCGCGGCTCTGCAGCTGGCCCTGGATCTGTGCTGGCAGTGGCAGATGTTCGGCCGGCACGCGGAGGGCTCCTACTGGCTGCGGGAGGCACTGGCCGTACCCGGCGACCGAGACTCCCTCCTCGCCGCCTGCGCCGAGGCCGTGCTGGTGCTGAACCGCACCGGCACCGAGCCGGGCCTGATGACCGAGACCGCCCGGCAGCGCAAGGACCGGCTGCACGATCTCGGCCGCCGCATCCTCGCGCACCCGGAGCTGCCCGGCCCGACCGGCGCGCTGGCCGCTGTGGTGCTCTACATGGCCGACGAGGCCGACGCCGCGAACGAGCGGATCGACCGGCTGGTCACCGGCCCGGACCGCTGGCTGGCCGCGCTCGGGCACATGTTCCGTGCCCAGGTCGCCGAGAACAACGGTGACCAGACGCTGCTCAGCCAGGACGTGGCCGCCGCGCTGGCGGGTTTCCGCGCCATCGGCGACCGCTGGGGGCAGGCCACCGTGCTGCCGCTGCGCGCCCTGGTCCGGCAATATGCGGGCGACCTCGACGGCGCGCTCGCCGACCTGCACGCCGCCCGCGCGCTGGCCGCCGAGTTCGGCTCCCTCGACCTGGCCGACGAGATCTTCATCGACCTGCGCCAGGCCGAGCTGCACCTGCGACGCGGCGAGCGGGCCGAGGCGCGGGCGGCAGTCGCCGAGGCCCGCCGCCGGGCCGAGCGGTCGGCGTCGGCGGAGCTGCTGCTGCTGGTGGACGCCCTGGAAGCCGGGACGCTGGTCCTGGCGGGCGACCTGGACCGGGCCGGAGAACTGCTGGCCCGGGCCACCGCCGCCCTGGGCCGGGAGGGCACCCGGGTCCTCGGCGGCGATCACGGCATCGCGATCATCGGGGCGGTGCGCGCGTCGCTGGCGCTGCGCCGCGGTGACGTGGACGGCGCCGAGAAGGCGCTGGTGACGGCATACTCGGCGGCGTTGGACACCCGGGACATGCCGATCGTGTCGGTGGTGGCGGTCACCGCGGCCGGGCTGGCGGCGCTGCGCGGACAGAACCGGGAGGCGGCGATGCTGCTCGGGGCGGCGGCCCGGCTGCGCGGGTCGCACGACCACACCGACCTGCACGTCATCGAGGTGACCGGCAAGGCGCGGCAGGCGCTGGGGGACGAGGCGTTCGCCGAGGCGTACTCGGCCGGGTGGACCCTGGACGCGCCGGCCGCGCAGCGCCGGGTCGACCCCGCGCGGCTGGCGCTGAACTCCTGAGCTGTCAGGCCCGCCTGGCGTACGCCCGCAGCGCCAGCGGGACGAAGATGACCAGCAGGCCGGCCATCCAGGCCAGCGTGCTCAGCAGCGGCCCGGCCACCGGTCCGCCGATCAGCAGGCCGCGGATCGTCTCGACCAGCGGGGTCAGCGGGTTGACGCTGACGAACGCCTGCAGCCAGCCGGGGAGCGTGTCGGTCTGCACGAACACGTTGCTGCCGAAGGTCAGCGGCAGCACCAGCAGGAACATGATGCCCTGCACCGCACCGGAGGTGCGGGCCAGCATGCCGACCCAGACCGAGATCCAGCAGAAGCAGAGCCCGAACCCGATCGACAGGGCGATGGCCGCGAGCGCGGGCAGCACTCCGGTCTCCACCCGGAAGCCCATGACGGTGCCGAAGGTCAGCATCACCACGCAGACCGACAGGTAGCGGACCACGTCGGCGAGGACCGCGCCGACCAGCGGGGCGGACCGCCCGATGGGCAGTGACCGGAAACGGTCGAAGACGCCCTTCTCGATGTCGGCGTTCAGGTTCTGGCCGAGCGCCACGCCGCCCATGGCGAGGGACTGCGCCAGCATGCCGGGGAGCAGGAACTGCAGGTAAGCGTGCCGGTCGCCGTCGCCGATCGCCCCGCCGAACAGGTACGTGAAGAGCAGCAGGAAGATCACCGGCTGGATCGTCACGTCGATGAGCGCCTCGGGCGTACGCAATGTCTTGATCAGGCTGCGGTGCGCCAGCGCCGCGCTGTGCCGTGCGATCGCTGTCATGCGGTGCCTCCTGACGGTATGCCCTTCTGGCCCTCGCCTGCGGCGCCGTGGCTCGGCGCCGGCAGGTGCCGCTCGGTGCAGTCGGTCATACCAACTCCTCCGCCTTCTTCTTGCCGGTCAGCGTGTGAAAGACCTCGTCGAGGCTGGGCAGTTGCAGGGCCAGCTCGGTGACCTCGACGCCCTGCCGGCGCAGCTCGCCGATCGCCTCGGCGAGCGCCGCGTCGCCGGTGACCGGGACCGACGCGGATCCGGGCCGGTTGCCGGCCGCCTCGTCCCTGGCGGCCGTCGTGCCCGGCGCGGCCACCGCGTCGAGCGCCCGCAGCACCTCGGGCAGCCGTGCCGGGTCGGCCGGGCGGACCCGCAACGTCTGGCCGCCGACCCGGCGCTTCAGGCCGTCCGGGGTGTCGTGTGCGATCACCCGGCCGTGGTCGACCACCACGATCTCGTCGGCGAGCGCGTCCGCCTCCTCCAGATATTGCGTGGTCAGCAGCACGCTGGCGCCGCGCGCCACCTGGGTCCGGACCACACCCCACATGTCCTCGCGCTTCGCCGGGTCGAGGCCGGTCGTCGGCTCGTCCAGGAAGATCACCTCGGGCCGGCCGACCAGGCTCGCGGCCAGGTCGAGACGGCGGCGCATGCCTCCGGAATAGGTCTTCGCCGGCCGCTGCGCGGCCTCGGTCAGGTCGAACCAGGCCAGCAGCTCGTCGGCCCGGCGCCGCGCGTCCCGGCCGCTCAGGTCGAGCAATCTACCGATCAACACCAGATTCTGTACGCCCGTGAGGTCCTCGTCGACCGAGGCGTACTGGCCGGTCAACCCGATCCGGCGGCGTACCTCCCGCGGGTTCTTCAGCACGTCGACCCCGGCCACCCAGGCCTGTCCCTCGTCCGGTCTCAGCAGCGTCGCCAGCACGCGTACCGCAGTGGTCTTCCCCGCGCCGTTCGGGCCGAGCACGCCGAGCACGGTGCCCCGGCGCATGGCCAGATCCACCCCGTCCAGCGCCTGTGTCGTCCCGAACCGCTTGCGCAGCCCTTCGGCGCGCACCACCAGTTCTTCCACGATGTGTCGCATCCCCTCCGTGTCGGCCGGCGCGGTGGCGCACGGCCTCGACGTCGAGACTGCGGGGGAGGGCTGGCACCGGCCGCACACGCGGCTGTCACGGCCCGGCCGGTCGGTGCCAGGAAGCTGTCAGCCGGCGTCGATCTTGAAGATGTGCACCATGGCGGCGGTGACGATCTGCTCGATCGCGGCCGCGTCGGCCTGCTCGTCGCCGGTCATCGTGATGCGGACGTCGGTGTGCCAGTCGCGGTACTCGACGATCGCCCGGGCCATCGCCGGGCGGCCCGGGTAGCGGATCCCGATCGTGGTGATGTCGCTGCTCGGTACCGACAGGGCGGTGGCCGTCCGCCGTACGCCCGACTCGTCGGTGATCGTGGGGCAGTCGGTGAGCCGGTCGCGGATCGCCTGGACGAGGCCGGTCGCGCCGATCGAGCCGACCGCCATCCGGACCGTGGCCTTCTTGCGGCCCTTCGTGAAGGAGCGGTGGACCGCGGTGCCTTTCGGCTCGAACCGGCGCAGCTTGCCGGAGCAGTCGTGCTCGGTGAACCAGTCCCCGCCGTCCACCGTGCCGCCGGCGACCTGGCGGTGGCCCGCGGGCAGGTCGGCGACGTCGAGCAGGCCCCGCTTGAGTTCCCGCACCGAGCTGGGACCGTTGATCTGCTCGAGCTTCGCCGCGCCGGCCCGGACGAGCCCGAAAAACCGGGCCCGGGTCGCCGCCGTGCCGCTCTGCTCCTCGAAGACCGCGGACACGGGGCCGTAGGCGACGGCCACCGCGTGCGTGCGCCCGTCGGTCATGATCAGTCCCGCCGCGGGCATACCGAGATCGGGAAGCGGCAGCGCGGTGTAGGTCCGGGTGACGCCCTCGCCGTCCGGGGCCGGGCACTTCCGGGTCGCCTCCGCGATGTGGTTCACGATCGCGGCGGCCCGGGCGGCCCCGGTGGCGGTGACCGAGACGCGCAGCGTGCTGCCGTCGTCGTGGCCGAAGGCGCGCGACGCGTTGGACACCGACTCCCAGATCTCCGACTCGTAACCGGTGCACAGGCCGGAGCCGAAGACCGGATAGCCGGTCTGCGAGCCGACGGACTCGCCGGCGGCCGTGTAGCCGGCCGGCAGGTCGGAGCGGGTGAGCAGGCCGCGGGCCAGTTGCGCGGAGGTGAAGTATTCGTCGCCGAGGGGCGGGGACGCGGCCGGTGCGGGCACGGCCTGGACGGCGGGCCGGCTGTTCCCGGCGGTTGCGGTGCCGGCTTCGGCCAGGGCGGTGAGCAGAACCGGGACGGCGCAGGTCAGCGCGATGACTCGTCTCATCCCGTCCAAGCTAGGTGGACTTCCGGCCGTTTTCCGTCTTATCGGGCAAAGGCAGCGGGAAGGGGAACGCCCCGCCGCGGTCCGGGGTCCGCGGCGGGGCGGGTCGCAAGCGGGGCAGACCCTAGGACGAGGCGGGCTCGGGCGTGCGGTCCGCGGGCTCGGGGGTGCGCTCGGCCGGCGCCGGGCCGTGGTCGTCGTCGACCATGGTCGCCTCGTCGAACGGGTCGCCGCCGCTGAGCACCAGGTTCGCCCGCTCCCGGTCGAACTCCCGGGTCCAGACGCCGACCAGGACGGTCGCGACCGCGTTGCCGGCGAAATTGGTCAGTGCGCGGGCCTCGGACATGAACCGGTCGATGCCGACGATCAGGCCGACGCCGTCGACCAGGTCGGGACGGTGGCTCTGCAGGCCGCCGGCCAGGGTGGCGAGGCCGGCGCCGGTCACCCCGGCGGCGCCCTTCGAAGCGATGATCATGAACAGCAGCAGGGAGATCTGCTCGCTCACCGACAGCGGGTCACCCATCGCCTGGGCCACGAACAGCGACGCCATGGTCAGATAGATGGCCGTGCCGTCCAGGTTGAACGAGTACCCGGTCGGCACCGTGATGCCGACGACCGGCCGGGAGACGCCGACGTGCTCCATCTTGGCGATCAGGCGGGGCAGCGCCGACTCCGAGGACGACGTCGAGACGATCAGCAGGAACTCACGGCCGAGGTAGCGCAGCAGCGTGAAGATGTTGATCCGGGCGACCAGCCACAGGATCGCGCCGAGGATGGCGAAGACGAAGATCGCGCAGGTCAGGTAGAAGCCGAGCATGATCTGCCCGAGGCTGATCAGCGCGTCGGTGCCGGTCGCGCCGACCACCGCCGCGATCGCGCCGAACGCGCCGATCGGGGCCAGCCACATGATCATCGCGAGGATCCGGAAGACCAGCCGCTGGAAGACGCCGATCGCCCGCAGCACCGGCTCGGACCGGTCGCCCATCGTCTGCAGCGCGAAACCGACGAGCAACGCGACCAGCAGGGTCTGCAGCACGTTGTCGCCGACCAGCGGCGAGACCAGGGTGGTCGGGATGATGCCGAGCAGGAACTCGGTGGTGCTCTCCGAGGCGGTGTCACCGACGGCCTTCTGCCCGGCCTCGGCCGACGCGGCGTCCAGGCTGATGCCGGAACCCGGGTGGATCAGGTTGCCCACCACCAGGCCGATGGCGAGGGCCGCGGTGGACATCACGAGGAAGTATCCGAGTGCCAGACCGCCCACCTTGCCGACCTTGGCCGCCTGCCGGATCGACCCGACACCCAGGACGATCGTGCAGAAGATGACCGGACTGATCATCATCGAGATGAGGTCGACGAAACCGGTGCCGATCGGGCGCAGCTCGATCGCGGTGTCCGGCCAGAGCAGCCCGACACCGATGCCGAGCAGGACGGCCACCACGACCGCCGGATAGAGATAGCGGGTGCGGTCTTTCTTGACCTGCGGGGCGGGAGCGGTTTCCATGACGAGACTGTGGCCTGGGTCTCAGCCCGGATCACCATTACGTTCATTCTGTTCACCTCGAAGAACCAAGTGGGAAATGAGCGGATGACCCGACGCTGGAGTATCGCCAGGCAGCTCTTCGCGCTGCAGGTGCTGGTGGTGACGTTGCTCGTCGCGGTCTGCACGACCGGGGCGGTGCTGCTCGCTCACCGCGACGCCCGGGCCGCCGCGATCGAGGAGGTGACCGCGGTCGCCCAGACGATCGCGCATTCGCCGGCGGTGATCGAGGCGCTGCACACCGCGGACCCCACCCCGGCGCTCCAGCCGTACGCCGAAGCCACCCGGCTCGCCACCGGCACCGACTTCATCGTGGTGATGGCGCCGGACCGCACCCGGTACACGCATCCGACCGAGACCCTGATCGGCAAGCCGTTCGCCGGCACGGTCGAGGCGGCGCTGCACGGCGGCATCGTCGTCGAGGAGTACCGCGGGAGTCTGGGCGACTCCGTGCGTACCGTGGTCGCGGTCTTCGAACCCGGCACCGCCACCGTCATCGGGCTGGTCTCCGTCGGCATCAAAACCGCCACCATCAACCGCAACCTGCTCGCCCAGGTCCCCACCGTCGCGACCGCGACCGGGGTCGCGCTGGTGCTGGCCGGCATCGGGGCGTGGCTGCTCAGCCGGCGTCTGCGCCGGCAGACGCACGGGCTCGGACCGGCCGAGATGACCCGGATGTACGAGTACTACGACGCGGTCCTGCACTCGGTCCGCGAAGGTCTCGTGGTGGTCGACCGGGACGGCCGGGTGGAACTGATCAACGACGAGGGGCGGCGGCTGCTGGGCCTGCCCGCGGACGGCGCCGCCGATCTGCCGCCCGAGGTGGCCGGCCTGATCACCGAGCGGCGTCCGACGGTGGACGAGCCGGTGCTGGCCGGTGACCGGGTGCTGGTCGCGAACCGCCGGGAGACCCGCTTCGACGGCCGGACCCTCGGCACCGTGCTCACCCTGCGCGACCACACCGAGCTGCGGGAGCTGACCGGCGAGCTGGACTCGGTGCGCGGGCTCACCGAGGCCCTGCGCGCGCAGGCCCACGAGGCGGCCAACCGGCTGCACACCGTCCTGACCATGGTGGAGCTGGGTCGTACCGAAGAAGCTCTCCGGCTGGGCACCGCGGAGCTGGCGCTGGCGCAGCAGCTCACCGACCAGGTGGTGGGCGCGCTGCACGAGCCGGCGCTGGCCGCGTTGCTGCTCGGCAAGTCGGCGCAGGCCGGCGAGCGCGGCGTGGAGCTGACCGTGGACGAGGAGTCCCGGCTGGAGGGCGAGCCGATCCCCGGCCGCGACCTGCTCACCGTGGTCGGCAATCTGGTCGACAACGCCCTCGAGGCGGTCGCCGGGATCGAGGCGCCGCGCCGGGTCCGGGTGCTGGTCCGGCACGACGACGGTGAGCTGATGGTCCGGGTGCGCGACAACGGCCCGGGCATGAGCCCGGCCCAGGCCGCCGACGCCTTCCGGCGCGGCTGGTCGAGCAAGGGCGCGGGACGCGGCGTCGGCTTGTCGCTGGTCCGGCAGGTGACCGAGAGGTACGGCGGAAGCTGCGCGGTCACGTCCGCCCCGGACGGCGGAGCGGTGCTCACGGTGCGGATCCCGGTGCTCGCGTGACCCCGCCGCTGCCGGACATCCGGGTCCTGGTGGTGGACGACGAGCCGCTGATCGCCGACGCGCACCGGGTGTTCACCGAGAAGGTCGGCGGCTTCCGGGTGGTCGGCGTGGCGCACACCGCCCGGGACGCGATGACCCGGCTGCGCGCCGAACCGGTCGACCTGGTGCTTCTCGACCTGCACCTGCCCGACAAGCACGGCCTGGAGATCGCCCGGGCGCTGCGGGCGTCGGGCAGCGGCACCGACGTCCTGGCAGTCACGTCCGACCGGGACATCGCGATGATCCGGCAGGCGGTCGCGCTCGGGGTCACCCATTACCTGTTGAAGCCGTTCACGTTCGCGGTGTTCCGGGACAAGCTCGACCGGTACGCCACGTACCGCCGGCAGCTGCTGGAATCGAGCGAGGTGGCCGCCCAGCACGAGGTGGACCGGGTCTTCGCCACGCTGCGCGGCGCCCCGCCGGACACCCTGCCGAAAGGCCTGGACCGGCACACCTTCGACCTGATCCTGGGTGCGCTGCGCGACGCCGCACCGGCCGGCCTGTCGGCGACCGAGGTGGCCGGGCACACCGGCACGTCCCGGGTGACCGCCCGCCGCTACCTGGAGCACCTGGCCGACGCCGGGCGGGTCTCCCGCAGCCCGCGTTACGGCGGGCCGGGCCGCCCGGAGGTCGAATACCGCCCGGCGTAGGAGACCACGGCCGGGTGCGGCATCGCGAAGCTCCCGCCGGGTCTGTGCGGCTGGTCCGTGTGGGTTCTTTGCAGCCGGCTCTCAGGGCTGGTCCGCGGTCGGTGCGGCCGCATCGGGCGCCGGCCCGAGTCGGCGGCGGCGCTTGAGCGCGTAGCCGGTCCAGGAGATCGCCACGGCCGCGGCCACCACGGTCTGTGCCAGGGCCAGGTGGCGCTCGGGATAGATGACGCCGGTCAGGTAGGTGTCGATGAAACCACGGCTCAGCCCCGCACCGCCGGCAGCCTCACGAGCCCGGTCCTCGACCCAGGTCAGCGGGCAGTTGAAGCCGAACATCACGATCAACAGTCCCCAAGCCGCCGCGGCCAGGTGCAGCCAGATCGCCCGCGGCCGGCGCCACGCGACGAAGCCGCCGACCACCACCCACACCAGGAACGCGAAGTGCAGCAGCATCGTCGCGTCGGCCAGGACCCGGTACCCCATGCCTGTCATTCTGATTCAAATCGATTGCCGGTGCCCCCGCTCGTCGCTAGTTTCTTCCTCAACACCGCACCGCAGGTCGAGAGAGAAAGGAGCCGGCAATGTCGCAGCATTCGATGATCGCAATGTGGCAGAGCCGAGAGCTCCGTCGATGGCGCGACTGACCGGACGTCTCCGGTGATCCTCGCGCCGCCCTCCCGACCGGGACCAGGGCGGCGTTTCTGTCTCCTGCGGGTGTAGCTCAACCGGCCGGAGCACCGACCTGGCAAGGTCGGGGGATGCGGGTTCGACTCCTGCTGCCCGTGCCTTTCTTCGACAACTCCACAGCGGATCGGTATGCCCGGCCCGGCTCGTCGTGCCGGGCCGCACGTCCCCGTAGCTCAGCGGAAAGAGCACCGGATTACGGATCCGGGTGTCGGGAGTTCGAATCTCTCCGGGGACGCGTATCTCATGCCCTCGTGGCCCAACGGCAGAGGCACCAGGTTGAGGGCCTGGACGGTGCGCGTTCGAATCGCGCCGAGGGCACGCTTCATCGGATGCGCTCGATGGTCACATTCGGTACGATGCCGGTGGCTCATGGTAGGGGGAGCGATGTTCGACGAGAACGAGCTCGATGCCGCCGAGTGGTGGATCGACGGCTCAGGCCGCCATGGGTGACGCCGGCCCTGCCGGGCAGGTGGCGTCCGCCTTCGACGGAGTCGGCGGCTAGCCATGACCGGCGCCCCGCTCGCCGTGCCGAGAGTCGAGGAGAGACGGTTCCACGACCTCGGCCTCGACCCGGCGGTGGGACGGTTCCGGTGGTCGGAGGCAGAGACCGCCCTGCGGATCGAGGGCGAACTCGGGGTCACCCTCACCCGCGCGCCGCCCGGATCGAGGGCCGACTGGGTCGACGGAGCGGGTACGACGTACGACGCGGTCGGGAACTTTCCCCGCCGGTATTTCGACGGGCAATGGCCGCAACTGCGGTATCAAATAGAGCGGCACCTCACCAAAGCCGACCTGGTCCCGGTCGATGTGTCACAGTTTACGCCGCAGCAGGTGACTCGGATCGAACAGTTCATCGCGGACCGCGGTCTGGCTCCGCGGGTCTTCATGGTGGGGCAGTGATGGCGGGACTACTGGTGTTGAAGCCGGGCGCGGACTGGACCGCGAGCGGCGGCCTTTTCGACTGGACCCTGGAGTTCCTCATCGAACGCATGTCGGCGCCGGAGGCCGTGGCCCGGCTCCAGGAGATCGTCGACAACAACCTGGGATCGCTCTGGCTGGCCGAACTCCCGCCGGAAGCACGACGCCAGGCCGTCGCGCAGCTGCGCGACCACCTCGTCGAGGCGGGGGAACGGGACCTCCCCGACGGCGAACACAAGGCGCACGTCCTGCGCCGCCTGCGCGAGCTCGCCGACATGGCTCGCGACATCGGTTCCTGAATTCGGAGACGCCATCCCGGCAACTTCCGTCCTGGCGTGGCCGAGCAGGCACGGCCGGCCGGGGCAAGGCCGGTCAGTGGCCGGTCGTGCTCGCCGCCCAGCGGCACGACCGGAGTAGCAGCGCAAAACCTTCATTCTCGTAGGATGTTGTGGCGCGCCGGAGTCCGCCTGACCATCGCACTATGACGACAGAGGCGGCAGAGACCCAGTTCGACCTACGCCAGATCGCGCTGGAGGGGTACGCGTACTTCTACCCCCTGGTGACGATGGAGTTGACCCGCCGGCAATTGACGAACAACCCCCTGGGGCAGGCCGTCGGCCACGGACCGATGAACACGTTCGTCCACATGCGGCAATTTCCCACGGTCGACTTTCGTGAGGTGGTGCGGCCGAACTTCGACACCCTGTACTCGTCCGCCTGGCTGGACCTCAGCGACGGACCCGTCATTGTCTCCGCGCCCGACACCGGCGGCCGCTACTACCTGCTACCGATGTACGACATGTGGACCGACGCGTTCGCCGCGCCGGGCTGGCGCACCTCGGGCACCGGCGCCGCTGCCTGGGCGGTCGTCCCGCCGGGATGGACCGGATCGCTCCCGCACGGAGTCTCCGCCATCCACGCGCCCACGTCCACGATCTGGATCATCGGCCGCACGCAGACGAACGGCCCGGCCGACTACGACGCGGTCAACAAGCTCCAGGACGGCTTCGCCATCACGCCGCTGACCCGCTGGGGTGAGGCCCCGCAACCGGTGACCGCGACGATCGACCCCACGGTCGACATGGAGACCGAGCCGCTCCGCCAGGTGAATGCAATGCCCGCCGCCGACTACTTCAGCCTCGCGGCCGAGCTGATGAAGGCGTACCCGCCCCACCTCACCGACTGGTCGATCCTGGCCCGCCTGCGGCACATCGGCGTCGTCGCCGGCGAGTCGTTCGACCCGGCGTCGATCTCCAAGGAGATGGCCGAGGCAATCGACGGCGTGCCTGCCGAGGCCCAGCAGCACATGATCGCGGTCCTACCGACCATGGCCCGCGTCGCGAACGGCTGGAGCATGAACACCGACACGGTGGGTGTGTACGGCAACTACCACCTCAAACGCGCCATCGTCACGATGGCCGGACTCGGCGCCAACTCCGTCGAGGATGCCATCTACCCGCTGCAGGAGACCGACGCCGACGGCGACAACACCGACGGCGCCAACAGGTACGTCCTGCATTTCGATGCCGGCCAGCAGCCTCCGGTCGACGCCTTCTGGTCCGTCACCATGTACGACCAGGAAGGGTTCCAGATCGCCAACCCGATCAACTGGTTCGCCCTCGGTGACCGCGACGCCCTGAAGCTCGGCCGGGACGGCTCGCTGGACATCCTCGTGCAGCACACCGCACCGAGCACCGATCAGCACAGCAACTGGCTGCCCGCACCGGCCGGTCCGTTCAGCCTCTGCCTGCGTCTGTACGCACCCCGCCCCGCGGCCCTGGACGGCCGCTGGAACCCTCCGCCGCTACGACGACTCGCCTAGCCGTTACCACGCCGTTGAAGCACCGGTGAGGTGATGCAGGTTCATGCGGCCGTGGGAATCTGAAATGTGGAGAGTTTTGCCAGGAAGCGGAAGAAATGCGGGTCGAAACGGGCCGGCTCGGCCTCGTGCAGCTCGGCGCGGGACCACCAGCGCACCGCGTGGAACTCGCCCTCGTCAGGAGTCAGGCTTTCCCGGCGATCCATTTCCAGTACGAACCACAGGCTGACGTCGACATGCCCGGCATCGATCCCCACCGTTCGGGTGACCGTCAGGAACAGCGGCTCCGGGCGCGGATCGGCTGACACCCCGAGTTCCTCCCGCACCTCCCGCACCGCGGTCGTGGACGGGTGCTCGCCCACCTCGACGTGCCCGCCCGGTGGCAGCCACAGGCCGGCGTTGATGTGGTCGGCCAGCAGCACGCTGCCGGTGGCCGGATCGACCGGGACGACGTAGGACACCACATGCTGGGGTGGCGTCGCCGGTTTGACGCGGCGGAAGACGTCGTCGGTGGTGTGCAGCCACGCCCGGGTGTGCGCCAGGTGTTCGGCTTCCAGGTCGTCGGCCGGATGGAGGGCCGACACCATCTCGTACACCGCCGCCACCGTTGGATGCATCCGTGCATGATGGCAGGCCGCGGGCGGCGAAATGCGGTGACGGGGGTGGGATCGGCCAGTCACGCCCAGACCAGGACGTCACCGTTGACCGGGGAGATCGGTGAGCTGGGCGAGATGCCGGCCACGGTGATCGCGTACGCACCCGGGGGCAGCCCCTCGACCACCGTGGTCGAGGTGGCGCCGGCGGGCACGGTCGCGACCCGGGAAGCGGCGATGCGGTTGTCCTCACCGGTGACCGTGATCCGGACCTTGTGCGGCAGCTGGTCCGCGGCCGCCACGTCCACCAGCAGATATTCGCCGGCGAGCACCAGGTCGGGGATGTCGACGTGCAGGTCGACGGTGTGCGGCACCCGGACGATGACCGGCTTGGCGGCCAGGACGCCCTCCAACTCGTCGAGGGCGGCCGGGTTGCGCTGCAAATTGCCGTGCAAGTCCGGCACCCGGCGCAACAGCGGGCTGTCCATCGGCACATCCGCGCGGGTGGCGGCCACCAGCGGCACCGTAGCGTCACCGAACAGGTCGGCGTCCCGGTAGGTGTGCACCATCTCCACCCGTCCGCCGGAGAAGCGGGCGGTGGTGCTGGTCGGCTGCTGGATGCCGACGATCGCGTGCGTGGAGTTCAGACTGTCCGGGCGCCGGGCCTCCGCCTCGGCGAGGTCGGTGTGGAAGCGCATCCCGTCCGCCACCTTCCCGGCGTCCAGCTGAGGAAGCTCGACCTCGGTGGTCTTCGCCAGGTCGCCGTCGTGCTCCAGACACGCGTACTCGGGCAGCAGTTGATACATCGACGGCATGCTGCGTACCAGGCCGGTGAGTTCCACGCTGAGCGGCCCCACCCCTTTTCGTACCCCGTTCACCAGCTGCTGGAGGGCCTTGGCCGCGCCTCGGTAGGGCGTGCCGAAGGTGACCACCTTGCGGACGATCTCTGCGCCGCCGCAGTGCTCGACATACCAGCGGGCGATCAGGCCACCCATCGAATGACAGACCAGTACGACCTTGGCATCGGCGTACGCGTCTCCCTGGTCCCGCCAGCGCTGCAAGGCGGGTTCGACGATGCGGCCCAGCCGGTGGGCGTTGTAGCGGTTGGACAGCCGCCAGTCGTAGGGCACCGGGAGGAGATTGCCGGGACGGTCACCGTCCTGCTCCCGGTAGCCCAGCGAGCGCAGCCTGCCGATCAGCCGGTCGTAACCCTTGACCGGGGTCCAGATCCCCGGGAGGACGTGCAGGTCGGGCATCAGCCCGGACGGTTCGACACCGTCGCCGGGATGCTCGTCGCCGAGATCGTCCGGCAGCCGCAGCGCGTCGATCGAGGCGCCGAACGTGGTGACGGCCCGGATGACGGAACCGGCCGAGGGAGCCCAGACAAGCTTCGCGTTGTGGCGCAACGTGCTGCCGAGGATGCCGGGAAGGACAACGACGAGATCGGTAGCAGCGCTCAAGAGTCGTCTCCCTGCACGTTGTTGAGCGGTTGAGTGTCGAGCGGTTGGGTGAGGACGGTGATCAGCGGGAGTGCTTCGGGATGGCGCTGCCCGATCCGTGCCAGCCGGTTGATCCAGCCCGTGACGTGTCCGGGGGCGGTGCGACGAGCCTCGGTGAGGGTTTCGGCGGAGCTGTCGAGATCGCCGGCGATCGCGTCGGCGACAGCCAGATAGAAGTCTGCCTCAGCGGCGGCCGCCGGTTCATCCGCGACACTGCGCGCCAGAAACGCGGTGCTGTCGAGAGCGGTCGCGTCGGCTTGCTGCGCGATTGCTTCCAGCAAGGGCTGGAACTTGGCCGGGTCGGCGAGGGCCTCCAGCGCAGGACCCTCCGCGCCTAGATGGGCGAGGGCGAGAATGGCGTCGGCGCGCTCGAACGAGCCGGTGTCGTCATTTTCGCTCCACTCCTTCAAGGCACTCCACACCATTTCCGACAGCAGATCATCCCGCCGTCCTACCAGCATCTGGGCCTGTATCTCCGGCTCGGCCGCCGCGAAATCGACGGCCAGAATCGCCAACAGAAGCGGGCGGTAAGCCGAAGTGATCCCATGGCTGCGTGCTCGGCCGCGCAGGTCGATATAGCGCTGTGCCTCCTCGGCATCCACCTTCAAGAGCGCCTCGTTGACCGCGTCGTCGGCTTCCGGCTCCAGCAGTTCGACGTGAGTGGCCAGGTAATCGTGCTCTTCGCCGTATGTCGGAGTGGCGATCCAGCCTCGAGCCGATTCGAGGAGCTCGTGATCGACGAACAGCCATGGTGGAACGGCTCCGACCAGCTTGTGCCATTGTCCATCGAATTGTTCCGGGTTTGCACTGCGATGCCGCCGGACTTGATCGCGGAGCTCGGCTGTGAGGATGACTTGCTCGCCCGCTTGATTCAGCGCAGTAACTATCCACGGGATAGCTCGTAGTTCACCGGCCGCTGCATCGGCGATTCTCCTGCCGAGCAGATACACCCGCTCCTCAGGCGTTGCCTTAGCCAGAGCACCGTGCCACAGCGCCTCGGCGGCTTCCATATCCCCGGCTGCGACGTGACAGCCGCTCGCGTTGATGAGTGCCGTGCCGAGGTTGGATAAGCGGGCAGGGTTCTCGGTGCTGAGTTGCCGGTTGAGGGTGACGGCTTCTTCGGCGGATGCGATGGCGTCTGCGAGGCGGCCGATGCTGCCGTAGTGGTTGCCGAGGTTGTTGAGTGAGTTGGCAAGGTTAGGCAAGAACGCGGAGTTGTCGGTGCTGAGTTGCCGGTTGAGGGTGACGGCTTCTTCGACGGGTGCGATCGCGTCTGCGGGGCGCCCGATGTGGCTGTAGTGGTTGCCGAGGTTGTTGAGTGCCATGGCGAGGGTGGGCAGAGAGGCGGGGTTGTCGGCGCTGAGCTGTCGGCGGAGGCTGACGGCTTCCTCGGCGGGTGCGATGGCGTCGGCTGGGCGGCCCATCTCGCTGTAACGGTTGCCGAGGTTGTTGAGTGCCATGGCGAGGTCGGGCAGGAAAGCGGGGTTGTCGGTGCTGAGTCGCCGGTAGAAAGCGACGGCTTCTTCGGCGGGTGCGATGGCGTTGGGGGGGCGCCCGATCTCGCTGTAGTGGTTGCCGAGGTTGTTGAGTGAGTTGGCGAGGTCGGGTACGAAGGCGGGGTTGTCGGTGCTGAGTTGCCGGTTGAGAGAAATGGCTTCTTCGGTGGGTTCGATGGCGTCGGCGGGGCGTCCGATGTTGCTGTAGTGGTTGCCGAGGTTGTTGAGTGCCATGGCGAGGTCGGGCAGGAAGGCGGGGTTGTCGGTGCTGAGTCGCCGGTAGAAAGCGACGGCTTCTTCGGCGGGTGCGACGGCGTCTGCGAGCCGTCCCATCTCCTTGTAGCGAATGCCGAGGTTGTTGAGTGCCATGGCGAGGTCGGGCAGGAAGGCGGGGTTGTCGGTGCTGAGTTGCCGGTTGAGAGTGACGGCTTCTTCGGCGGGTGCGATGGCGTCGGCGGGGCGTCCCATGTTGCTGTAGCGGATGCCGAGGTTGTTGAGTGCCATGGCCAGGTTGGGTACGAAGGCGGGGTTGTCGGTGCTGAGTCGCCGGTAGAAAGCGACGGCTTCTTCGGCGGGTGCGACGGCGTCTGCGAGCCGTCCCATCTCGCTGTAGCGGATGCCGAGGTTGTTGAGTGCCATGGCGAGGTCGGGTACGAAGGCGGGGTTGTCGGTGCTGAGTTGCCGGTTGAGGGTGACGGCTTCTTCGGTGGGTTCGATGGCGTCGATGCGGCGTCCGATGTTGCCGTAGTGGTTGCCGAGGTTGTTGAGTGCCATGGCGAGGTTGGGCAGGAAGGCGGGGTTGTCGGTGCTGAGTTGCCGGTTGAGGGTGACGGCTTCTTCGGTGGGTTCGATGGCGTCTGCGAGGCGTCCCATGTTGCTGTAGCGGATGCCGAGGTTGTTGAGTGCGCTGGCGAGGTCAGGTATGAGGGTGGGGTTGTCGGTGCTGAGTTGCCGGTAGAAGGCGACGGCTTCTTCGGTGGGTTCGATGGCGTCTGCGAGGCGTCCGATGTTGCTGTAGCGGATGCCGAGGTTGTTGAGTGCCATGGCGAGGTCGGGTACGAAGGCGGAGTTGTCGGTGCTGAGCTGCCGGTAAAGGGTTACGGCTTCTTCGGCGGGTACGACGGCATCGATGCGACGTCCGACATTGCTGTGGCGGATGCCGAGATCGCTGAGCCCGGCGGCCAGATCTGACAGGTATTCCGGATGTCGGTCAGCAAGCAGGCGGTAAACCGCCACACTCTCCTCCGCTGGTGCTACCGCCAGGGTGTGCTGTCCCCATATGGAAAGGTGAGCTGAGATGACGAGGCCGGCAGAAGCCAGGTCAACGACCAGACCAGGTTCCATCGTGACCAGCTCTCGAAGCAGGCCCATGCCTGGTAGGCCGGCATCTGCGGCGTGCCGCCAGATGTACTGCCGCAGATAGTCGAAGGCGTCCATGTCAAGGCCGTCGAGCAGTCGTTGCCGGTATCGGTTGGCCAGCGCCACCAGGATCGGATATGCCTCGGGATCGAATATGGCCGAGTGAACGGCTCGGTACGCCGGGCGGAGATGATCCGCCAGGCTCTGGTGGGCGATTCGGTAGACGGCGGTGCCGCTCACCCCGTCCTGGACGATGTAACGGCCGAGCTGGTCCAGCACCCAGCTGACGTCGTCGCGGTCGAGCTCGGTCTCCGGCGTGCCGCCCGCGTTGGCGATCGTCAGCCACTCCTCCTCGGGGAGCCCGGCGCCATAGCCTCGGGTCAGGGCGACGAGCAGCCTGCGAGCGGCCTGATGAGGCGCCAGACCCGGCTGATGGAGACGTGTCGGGGCTGAGATCGAGGCGATGTCGTCGTCGAAGGCCTGCTCCACCGAGACGGCGATCCGCTCATGCCATCCCGCTTGCGACGTGTCCACCGGTGCGGCCAGCAACTGGTCGATGATCAGGCGCGTGAGCAGGAACGGCGAATGGTCCAGCCGAATGGCGTCGTCGACGTGGTCGGCGACGGCCACCGGGTCCATGATCTGGCGCAGGGCGGCCCGGTCCAGGCGGGCTTCGACGTAGTCGCGGAGATCCCGGCGGGTGTGGTCACGCGCTTCCGGGGTGTCGAGGTCGATGCCCGGGCCGGCCGGGTTCAGCGTGGCGACCAGTCCCGCCTTGCCGTCGTCTCCCGGAAGATCACGGGTGGACACGATGACGACCGCGTGCCGGGCGAGGCGGACCAGGAGATCCTCGGCCATCGTGAACGACTCGCCGCGCGCCTCGTCCAGACCGTCCACCACGATGACCGGGGGCGGCGCGCCCTCGTCGACGGCGTGCTGGAGGTGGCCGATCAGCTCGGCGGCGTTGCGGCTGGACTCCTGTGCCTGGAGCAGGCCGCGGCCGACCAGCTGCCCGGCGATCAGTTCGGCGGCCTGGTCGGTGGCGAGACCGCGGGCGTGGAGGTGGGCGTGCACCGACCGTTCGCCCGGGTCGGCGTGTTCCCAGCTGGATCCGTCGGCCAGCAGGCGGGCGCGTTCGTCCGGGTTCGCCAGGCCGACCACCCGTCCGGTGATCGCGGACTTGCCCGTGCCCGCCGACCCCGTCACCACGTGGACGCCGGGCTCGCCGGCCTTGACCCAGCTGACGACCTGGTCGACTTCGGCCGTGCGGCCGGTGAACCAGGACCGCTCGTCCTCGGCCGCCCCGCCGCGCGCGGCCCGCAGCAGGTGTTCGACGACCTGCTCGGGGGCGCCCGGCTTGAAGCAGGGGTTGCGGAACATCCACCAGGCGCTGCCCTGACGCCGGTACTGCGGCGCCTGCCGGTCGCTGCCCCACTCCTTGATCAGCGCGTCGCACAGGTCGTCGCCGCGGATCCGCTCGTTGTGCACCGACCAGCGCAGGCGCAGGACCGGGTCGGTGGGCCCGTGCGCCAGCAACGCCCGCAGCCGCCGGCCCAGCAGGCCGTCCTGCGCGGTCTCGATGTCCATGCACGAGGTGAGCACGCCGACCCACACGTGCCGGCTCTCCAGCGGGAGATCCTGAAGAATCTTGGCCGCCACCTCCACCGCGGACAGCGCCTCCCCGGAGAAGCAGGTGTCCAGGATCAGGAGCAGCTGGCTCGCTCCGGACGCCGCGCAGTAGCCGGCGATGTCGGTGGCGCTGAGCCCGGCGGCCGGCCCGGTGCGGCTGTCCTGGGCGATGAGACGCAGGCCGGACGGTGATCCGACGCCGTGGCCGGCCCAAACCACCACCAGTTCGTCGCCGGAGACCGCGTCCTGCAGATCGCGGAGCCCGGTTCGCGCGGCGTCCTCGGTCGGGTCGGTCAGCGACTCGCAGGCGAAGCCGGCCCCGAGCAGCTCGGCGAAGGCCGCGACGTCGGAGACCGCGTGTGCCAGACGCGGGTGGTGCTGGTACGCATCGACCCCGATCCCGAAGAACCGTCCCATGCGATCCGCCCCTTCGCCGGTGAGGCATTGTCGTGCCCCGTCTCCACATTGACTTTTTGACGGACAGAACGGCATCACCGGTCCGGTCGACCCGCGGCGCCGAAATGCGTTGACGGGGGTGGGAGCGTGTCAGCGTGAGACCGTTTCAGGAGCTCGTCGACGAGGCGTCCGCCGCCGACGTCACCGGGTGGGGGTTCGGGTGGTTGGCGGGCCGGGCGACCGAGGAGCGCCCGCCGTGGGGTTACTCGCGGTTGATCGGGGAGCGGCTGGCCGGGGTGCGGACGGCGCTGGATCTGGACACCGGCGGTGGGGAGATCATCGCTGAGGTGCCGGTGCTGCCGGCGCGGATGGTGGTGACCGAGGGGTGGCCGCCGAACGTGGCCCGGGCCCGGGAGTTGCTGGGGCCGCGCGGGGTGCGGGTCGTGCACCTGGAGCAGGGGCGGCCGTTGCCGTTCGGGGACGGGACCTTCGATCTGGTGACGAGCCGGCATCCGGTGGATCCGGCCTGGGGTGAGATCGCCCGGGTGTTGCGGGACGGTGGGACGTACTTCGCGCAGCATGTCGGGCCCGCGTCCGCGTACGAGATCATCGAATTTTTCCGTGGGCCGCTGTCCCGGCAGGAGGTGCCCCGCGACCCGGAGCGGGAGGTGCTCGCGGCGAAGGCCGCCGGGCTGGAGGTCGTCGATCTGCGGACGGCGCGGTGCCGGATGGAGCTTTTCGACGTGGGCGCGGTCGTCTATCTGCTGCGCAAGTGCGTGTGGTGGGTGCCGGGCTTCGATGTGGACGGATGCCGGGATCGGCTGGTGGCGATGGACGCGCACATCCGTGAGCACGGCGCTTTCGTCGCCCATGCGACGCGCACGCTGCTCGAAACGCGCAAGCGCGGGGCGGCGGGCGGCGGTTAGCCTCAGGCGGTGATCACCGGCACGTTCGAAACCCACATCACGGTCATGGACCACGACGCCGAGGGGCTGGCGTTGTTCGCCGAGAAGTACGGCGTCAAGTACCTCTGCATCGAGCTGGACCGGGGCGTCACCCGGTTTCAGCCGATGCTCACCCTGCACGGCAAGGGCACCCTCGCCGAGCAGCGGGCCATGGTCGAGAAGTGGTGTGAGTGGCTGCGTATCGCGGGGATGAGCCCGGTGCGGACGAAGATCGAGGCGACGCCGTGGTCGAGCGGGGTGCCGGAGAGTGACGAGCAGGCGGTCCGGCAGCCGGACGAGCGCTACTTCGAGCACCACGTCAAGCTGCGGTTGCCGTCGGCGGACGTGGCGGTGCTGCTGGCGGTCACCGATCTGGTGGAGCCGCACGGGGCGCGGCTGTCCCGCAACGCCCGGCGCAGGAACACCGACGGCACCGAGGTGCGGTTCGTGAACCAGCGTTGCCACCGGGTCGGCCGGCTCACCGCGAGCGGCCGGCTGCACAAGCTGCTGGACGATCTGCGGGCGGCCGGGCTCGACATCGCCTCGGTCGAGCAGGAGTACGTGGTGCACGACAGCCACCTCGACCTGGACCGCGGCTGGCTGGACCGGACACCTGCGCGTCCGGACCGGTGGGTGGAGCAGCGGGAGCGGCGGGCGCGGGACCAGCGCGCCGGTGCGCGCGACTATCCGGCCACCTATCAGCCGTTGGCCCGCGGCCGGGGCGTGACCCAGCGCGGCGCGTTCGATCCGGCGTTGAAGCATCACGAGAACGCGTTCACCGCGGGGGAGCCGGTCTTCGCCGACGTGGACCGTGGCCGGCGCTGGCGGGAGGCGCGGCGGGCGGCGATGGGGCACCTGCTGTCGGTGGTGGCCGGGAGCCGCTGGCTGGAGCACCTGGTGTTGCGGGGCAGCGCCACCATGCCGGTCTGGGTGGGTGACGCGGCCCGTGAGCCGGGTGACCTGGATTTCGTGGTGACGCCGGCGGCGATGTCCGCCGAGAGCGCCGAGGCTCACGCGTTGCTGTCCGACCTCGTCGAGGCGGTGCGGGAGGCGCCGGCCGCCGGGCTGCGGCCGGATCGGACCACCCGGTCGGCGATCTGGACGTACGAGCGGGCCGAGGGCCGCCGCCTGGTGATGCCGTTCACCGCGCCCGGGGTGCCGGACGGCACCGTGCAGATCGACGTCGTGTTCGGCGAGGAGCTGCCGATCCCGCCGGAGCCGGTCGAGGTGCTCGGCAGCGTCGTGTGGGCGGCGACCGCCGGGCTGTCGCTGGCCTGGAAGCTGCAGTGGCTCGCGACCGACTGCTATCCGCAGGGCAAGGACCTCTACGACGCGGTGCTGCTCGCCGAGCACACGACCGTCGACCTGGACCTGGTGCGTGAGCTGATGCGGGAGGAACTGGGGCCGGCGGCCGGCCGGTTCACCGCGGAGTCCGTGCTGGCCTGGGACGACATCGACTGGGCGAACTTCGCCGACGTCTGCCCGGGGGTCGGGGGCACCGCGCAGCAGTGGCTGCGACGGCTGGCGGTGGCCCTCGACCGATGAGCCGTGACTACGCCGCCGGGCGATAACCGGCCGGGCGGCTGGTGAACGTGCCCCGCCCGGAGGTCCGGCTGCGCAGCCTCGTCGCGTACCCGAACAACTCGGCCAGCGGCACGATCGCTGTCACCGTGCGTGGCTGCGAATCCACGACCTGAGCGCGCCGCGCGGCAAGATCGCCGAGCACCGCCCCGAGCGCGTCGGACGGCGCGCTCACCGTGACCTCGGCGACCGGCTCGAGCAGCTCCAGCGTGGCGGCGCGCAGCGCGGCCCGCAGGCCGAACCGGCCCGCCGCGCGGAACGCCAGGTCCGACGAGTCCTTCGCGTGGGTCTGCCCGTCGGTCAGCGTGACCTTCAGGCCGACCACCGGGTGACCGCCGAGCGGGCCGCCGGCCAGGGCCTCCCGGCAGCCGGCCTCGACCGCGCGGGCGAACTCGGCCGGCACCCGGCCGCCGGTCACCGTGGACGCGAACGCGAACCCGGTGCCGTCGAGCGGCTCGACGTCCAGCACGACGTGGGCGAACTGGCCCGCCCCACCGTCCTGTTTGACGTGCCGGTGGACGAACCCGGTGACGCCCCGCACCACGGTCTCCCGGTAGGCCACCTGCGGCCGGCCGGTGGTCACCTGCAGGCCGGTCGCCTGGCGCAGCTTCTCCACGGACACCTCCAGGTGGAGCTCACCGAGCCCGGCGAGCAGGGTCTGACCGGTCTCGGCGTCGGTGCGCACGGTCAGCGAGGGATCTTCCTCGACCAGCGCGGCGAGGGCCGCCGGCAGGCGCTGCGCCTCGGCGCGGGTGCGCGCCTCGACCGCGACCGAGACCAGCGGTTCCGCCGTCCGCGGGGCTTCGAGCAGCACCGGGCGCAGCTTGGTGGTCAGCGTGGCGCCGGCCCGCGCGGCTTTCATCCCGGCGACGGCGACGATGTCCCCGGCCACCGCGCGGTCGATGTCGGTGTGCCGGTCGGCCTGCACCCGCAGGATGCGGGAGACGCGTTCGGTGCGCCCGGCTGTCGCGTCCCACACGGTGTCTCCCTTCCTGATCGTGCCGGCATAGACGCGGAGGTAGGTCAGCCG
Source organism: Actinoplanes sp. 13 (assembly GCF_056134165.1). Taxonomy (NCBI): domain Bacteria; kingdom Bacillati; phylum Actinomycetota; class Actinomycetes; order Micromonosporales; family Micromonosporaceae; genus Actinoplanes; species Actinoplanes sp. 13. Next base: position 350,377 of record NZ_JBVYOQ010000002.1, read on the forward strand.
GTCCCGGCGTTTGAAGACGAGCGCGGCGAGATCTCCCGCCGCGTCCCCGTCGGGGCCGGGCAGATGGTCGACGATCGCGTCGAGCAGCTGCGTCACGCCGATGTCGCGGTACGCCGAGCCGCAGAGGACGACGACGGCCTGACCGGAGAGGGTCAGGTCGCGCAGCGCCCGTCTCAGCGTCTCGTCCGACATGTCGCCGAGTTCCTCCAGGGCGCCGGGATGCAGTTCCGCGACCGCCTCCTCCAGCCGCTGCCGTGCGGCGGCGAACTCCGCCGGCGGCTGATCGACGAGGTCCACCACGCCGGACAACTGGCTCTCCCGGCCGATCGGGACCTGCACCACCAACGGTGTGACCTCGAGACGCGCACGGATCGACGCCACCGCCGCGTCCAGATCCGCGCCCGCGCGATCCAGCTTGTTGACGAAGGCGATCCGCGGCACCCGGTAGCGATCGGCCTTGCGCCACACCGCCTCGGACTGCGGCTCCACCCCGGCGACGCCGTCGAAGACCGCCACCGCGCCGTCGAGGACGCGCAGCGACCGTTCCACCTCGTCGGAGAAGTCGACGTGTCCCGGCGTGTCGATCAGGTTGAGCCGGTGGCCGTTCCACTCGGCGCTGACCGCCGCCGCGAAGATGGTGATGCCACGGTCGCGTTCCTGCGGGTCGAAATCGGTCACGGTGTTGCCGTCGTCCACCCGGCCCGTCTTGTAGGTGGCGCCCGTGGTGAACAGGATCCGCTCGGTCAGGGTGGTCTTGCCGGCGTCGACGTGGGCGAGGATGCCCAGATTGCGGACTCGCATGGTTCGTTCTGCTTTCGAGATGATCGGACGGCGGACAGCGCCGGCCCGACCTCACGGCAGAGGTCAGGCGCGTCCAGCCCCGGTGGCGCAGCCGGAGCTGGGCACACCGGACACGAGGATCAGCTCGAATCGCGACGCCGGGATGACGACGGCGGTGCGGTAGCGCACGGCGGTGTCTCCCTCCTGGTCGCGGTGATCTTCTCGGCAGCGTACGAACGCTGCGGACGCGTGTCGATCGAATTATGGTGGGCGACGTGACCATCGCCGTCACGCTGCTGGCGATGGCCGCCTTCCGCGTCTGGACCCGCACCGGGCGACGCCGCGCCCAGCCGATCGCCGGGCCGCTCGCCGCGGCCCTTCTGATTCTGCTGAGCGGGCTCACCGCCGGCGAGGTGGGGCTCGTCCTCTCCGGTTCGTGGTACGCACTGGGCGGCGCCGCGGTGATCGCCATCGGTTATGGGGTGGCCGCGCTGATGCCCCGGCTCTTCACCGGACCGGTGTCGCCGCGCCCGGTCCGCGACGCCCTGGTCGGGGTGCCCCTGGCCACTGTCGCTTTCGAGGAGGTCGCCTTCCGCGGGGTGCTCTGGGCCCTGATCGCCCGCGACCACGGCCCGGTCTGGGCCACCGGGGTCACCGCCGTGCTCTTCGGTCTCTGGCATCTGTCACCCGATCCGGGCTCGGTGGGGGAAGTGGCGTTCACCACGCTGGCCGGCGTCGTCCTGGGCGTCCTGCGCCAGTTCTCCGGTGGGCTTCTGGCCCCGTTCGTCGTCCACTGGACCGCCAATGGCCTGGGGATTCTCGTTTCGGCCGCACTGTCGCGATCCGGCCCCGAACCGCCTGCGCCGCCGCCCGGGCAGGCGGGAGCTGCTCGGTAAAAGGGGCGGTGCGGCGGCGGCCACCTCGTTACGCTCACGGCGACGCATCCCAGCGTTCGCCGAGGCCACCAGGGGGATCACGCGGGCCGGGGGTGCTCATCAACCGAATCCCCGCCGCGTATGCGTCATGCGCGGCCGCTCGGCGTTTCCGCGCCGGCCCTTCCAGGAGATAAGCGTGAGCAGTCAACCCGCGGCGGCGCCGGCCAAGCTCGACGCCGGCGTTCTCAAAGTCGCCGGCGTCGTGGTTCTCGGCGCCATCATGTCGATCCTCGACATCACCGTCGTCAGCGTCGCGATTCCCACCTTCCAGGTCGAGTTCAACGCCTCGTACGCCGAGGTCGCGTGGACCATGACCGGCTACACCCTGGCCCTGGCCACGGTCATCCCGCTGACCGGGTGGGCGGCCGACCGGTTCGGGACGAAGCGGCTCTACATGATCGCCCTGCTCCTGTTCACGCTCGGCTCGGTGCTCTGCGCCACCGCCGACAGCATCGGCCAGCTGGTGGCGTACCGGGTGCTCCAGGGTCTCGGCGGCGGCATGCTGATGCCACTCGGTATGACGATCATGACCCGGGCGGCCGGCCCGGAGCGGATCGGCCGGCTGATGGCCGTGCTCGGCGTCCCGATGCTGCTCGGCCCGATCGGCGGCCCGATCCTCGGTGGCTGGCTGATCGACGTGGCCAGCTGGGAATGGATCTTCCTGATCAACCTGCCGATCGGCATCATCGCGCTGGTGTACGCCCAGTTCGTGCTGCCCAGGGACAACCCGGAACCGTCCGAGTCGTTCGACTTCATCGGCATGCTGATGCTCTCGCCCGGCCTCGCGCTGTTCCTCTACGGCGTCTCGTCGCTGCCCGAGACCGGCACCATGTCCGACGACAAGGTGTGGCTGCCGATGCTGGCCGGTGGCCTGCTGGTGATCGGCTTCGTGTTCTACTCGTTCAAGCCGAAGCACCCACTGCTCGATCTGCGCCTGCTGCGCAACCGCAACCTCACGGTCGCGTCGATCACGCTGGCGGTGTTCACCGTCGCGTTCATGGGCGCCGGTCTGCTGTTCCCGAGCTACTTCCTGCAGGTGCACGGCGAGACGACGCTGCACGCCGGTCTGCTGATGGCGCCGCAGGGCCTGGGTGCCATGGTCACCATGCCGATCGCGGGTGTGCTCGCCGACAAGGTCCCGGTGGGCCGCACCGTGCCGTTCGCTCTGCTGCTCATCGCGGCCGGGTTCTTCGTCTTCACCCAGGTGGGCACGGACACGTCCTACCTGCTGCTGTGCGGCGCGCTGTTCGTGATGGGCCTGGGCATGGGCGGCACCATGATGCCGATCATGACCTCGGCGCTGCGGACGCTGACCAACCACGAGGTGGCCCGCGGCTCCACGCTGCTGAACATCCTGCAGCAGATCGCCGGCTCGGTCGGCTCGGCGATCATGTCGGTGATCCTGACCAGCCACCTGAACGACTCGGCGGTCGTCCCCGGCATGACCGGCCCGGAGGGCGAGCCGGTCACCGAGGCGGGCCTGGCCATCGCGGCCCAGCGGGACCCGGGCCTGGCCTCCCAGGTCCCCGACCCGAGCATCCTGGAGCGGGGCCTGCAGTTCGTCGCGGACTCGTTCGCGGCGACGTTCATGGTCGGCTTCGTGCTGGTGCTGCTGACGCTGATCCCGGCGCTCTTCCTGCCGCGCAAGAAGGAGGAGTCGCACCTGCTCGACGACCAGGCGGGCGACCGCCCGGCGCCGGTCGTGCTGCACTGAGCGACCACTGCGACGGATGACGGGGGCGAGCCGGACGGCTCGCCCCCGTTGCTAGATTGGCCGCCGTGGAGCTGATCGGTTCGGGGCAGGAAGCCGACGTCTACGCCCTCGACGAGCACCGGGTCCTGCGGCGTTACCGGGACGGCGGCGACGTCACCGCCGAGGCAGCCGCCATGGCGTACCTCGCCGGCCACGGTTTCCCGGTTCCGCGGGTCTTCGACGCGGCCGGCCCGGACCTGGTGCTGGAGCGGCTGCACGGCCCGACCCTGGCCGGCGCCGGTCTCACCGCCCGGCGGGCGGGCGGGCTCCTGGCCGGCCTGCACCGGCGCCTGCACGAGCTGCCGGCCCGGACCGGCGCCCACCCGGACGACCGCATCCTGCACCTCGACCTGCATCCGGAGAACGTGATGATGACCGGGCGCGGGCCGGTCGTCATCGACTGGCGCAACGCCGGCGAGGGCCCGCCGGACGTCGACGTCGCGCTCTCCGCGATCATCCTGGCCCAGGTGGCGGTGGGCGGAACGCATCACCTGGCCGATCAGGTGCGGGCGATGCTGACGACGTTCCTCCGGGCGGCCGGCGGCCACCCGCTCGCGGTGCTGGACCGGGCGCTGGCGATCCGCCGAGGGCAGCTGAACGAGAACCTGCCGGCCGCCGCCGACCTGGTCCGGGCGATCCATCAGCCGATCTGAACCACCCGCGACCAGTCCGGCGGGCTCACGAAGTGGTCCCCGTACCTCTCTTCCGGCTCGTCTCGCCGGAACAATCCGATCACGGTCCGGCACGGTGGCGGCACGGCCGGCCATGGCGTGCAGCCGTCGGTCAGCGCCACGATCACGTCCGGGCGCGGCGCCCGGCGCAGCGCCGCGGTGAAACCGGTGCGCAGGTCGGTCCCGCCGCCACCGATCAGCTCGATCCCCTCGGCCTGGCAGAGCGGTGCGGTGACACGGGCGGCGGCGTCGCAGGAGAACACGGTCACCGCGCCCCGGCCCCCGGCGGCCCGGCCGATCGCGGCGACCTCCAGCAGCGCGGTGCCGAGCTCGGCGTCGCTGACCGACCCGGAGGTGTCGATCACCACGGCGACCCGGGGCGGGGTGCGCCGCAGGCTGGGCAGGATGACCCCGGGCAGGCTCGCCGACCGGCGCCCGGGACGCGCGTACGTGTAGTCGCCGCCCGCGCCCCCGCCGGTGGCCGCCGCCCGCACCGCGGCGCCGAGCAGCTCCCGCCACGGCTGCGGCGGATGGAACGCTTCCTCCGCCCAGCGCTTCCAGCCCGCCGGCGCGTCGCCGGGGGTGCCGTTCAGCCCGCGGGCGACCCGGAACCGGATCGCGTCCCGCTCGGCCCGGGTCAACCCGTGCGCCCCGTCCGGGCCGCGATCCCACGGCCGGGCCTGGCCGTCGGCGCCGCTGCCGCAGTCCAGCCAGGCCCAGTACTGCGTCCGGGTGCTCAACGTGAACTGCCCGAGGTACTCCTCCATGAGCCGGCCCGGATCGAGGTGCAGCTTCTCCGGCCGCAGGGCGTCCCCCGGCCAGGGCAGCCCGTCGCCGTACACGTCGTCGTTGATCTCGCAGTCGGCGGCGATGTTGATCCGCAGCCGCTCCCCGGGCTCCCGGCGGCCCCCGGCGGCGACATAGCGGTCCCCGCGCTCATGGTGCGCCCGCAGCAGGTGCGACACCTCGTGCACCCAGATGCCGGCCAGCTCCTCCAGGGGCGTCGTCGCGACGAACCGCGCCGACACGTAGCAACGCCAGTACGGGTCGACGGCCATCGTCGGCACGTGCGCGGACTCCACCGGGTGCAGGGCGAACAGGGCGGTCGCCAGATAGGGCCGGGCGCGGGTGGCGTGCAGCCGGGCGGCGTACAGCTTCTCCCAGTCGAGACTCACCGGCCCGCGCCCACCCGCTGCGACACCGCGACCGCCCCGCTCAGCCGGTCGATCACCGGCGGCAGGACCCAGTCGTCCTCGCGCAGGCCGGCCAGGGTGCTCGCCGGCACCACCACCAGGTCGGGCGCGCCGGTGTCCAGCGCCCGGGCCAGCACCGCCCAGGCGGCGTCCCAGCGGGACCGGTCCCGGCGCTTGCGCACCGCCTCCACCACGCCGTCGAGCACCGCCTGGCGCAGGTCGCCCCGCTGCGGCAGGACTGCCGAACCGGGGTCCGCCAGCAGCTCCTCCGGATCGGGCAGGTCCAGCTGGTCCAGGGTGGCCAGCAGCTCCAGGCCCGGCCCGTCGCCGACCGTACCGCGTACCAGAAGGGAGAGCGCGTCCCGCGACGCGCCGGCGGCGGTCGCGAAGGCCAGCAGCCGCAGGGTCATCTCCCAGCTGCGCGGCGACGGCCAGGGGCCGCCGCGCCGGGCCTCGCCGGCCGGCAGCTGGTGGGTCAGCGCCGGCCGGGTGGTCAGCAGCCGGCACACCGCGCGCCGGGCCACCTCGACCGCGTCCGGCAGGCGGGCGGCATCCAGCCGCGGCAGGGTGGCCCGCGGCCAGGTGCCGCCCAGGCCGCGGACCACCACGTCATGGTCGTACGCCCATTGCAGGTGCACGAACCGGTTGGCCAGCGGCGCGCTGAGCTCCCAGCCGTCCGCGGCGGACGCGCGCGGGTTGGCCGCGGCGACGATCCGGATGCCGGGCGGCAGCCGCAGCGCGCCGACCCGGCGTTCCAGGACCACGCGGAGCAGCGCCGCCTGCACCGCCGGGGGCGCGGTGGAGAGCTCGTCGAGGAACAACAGACCCTTGCCGGTACGCGCGAGGCGCACCGCCCAGTCCGGCGGCGCCATCGGCACCCCCTGCGCGGCCGGGTCGTCGCCGAGGACGGGCAGGCCGGCGAAGTCGGAGGGTTCGTGCACGCTTGCGATGACGGTGGTGAGCGGCAGGTCCAGGGCGTCGGCGAGCTGGGTGAGCGCGGAGGTCTTGCCGATGCCGGGCTCGCCCCAGAGGAGCACCGGCAGGTCGGCGCTGACCGCGAGGGTGAGCGCCTCGAGTTGCATGTCGGGGCGCGGCTCGGTGGCGGTCGCGCCGAGCAGCGCGAGAAGGTCCGCAGCGATGTCCAGAGAAGCAGTCATGATCACCATAGGGGGTCTCGGCCGCGGCGCCAGGCGGCGGCACGTCGTGTGTGAAGTCGGGTGCGTATCGAGGCGCGACTTCACACGCTGCTGGGGTGGCGCTGTGAGCGGCGGCGGCGGGGGTCGGGGCGGGATGGACCGGCATTGGTGAGCCCCGCCCGGAACAGGCTGTGGGTGAGCCGGCGGGCGGCGGCCGCCGCCAGCTCGTCGCGGAGCGCGCCGTCGCGCAGTGCCGCGGCCGGGCCGAGCAGGCTCTCCACCACGTCCAGCGCGCCGTCGTAGTCACCGTGGTCGAGCAGTGCCCGGACGTCGTCGAGGGACTCCGGATGCCGGATTGCCTGATCGATCGCGCGCAGGCACGGCATCGGCCGCCCACCGAGCGCGGTCAGCATCTCCTCGCGCCGCAGCTCGGCCGGATCGTGGTCGAGCGGGGCGAGCGTCCCGCCGACGAGACCGATCCGGTGCCGGGCGCCGCCGCACTCGACGATCCGGGTCGCGCCGGGGGAGCGGCGCGGGCGGCCCGGCGGGCGGTGCCCGGGCGCGAGCGCCGCCGCGACGAGGGGGTGCAGCCGCCCGGGGTCGATCAGTCCGGCGTGGAGCAGCTCGACGTCGGGCGGCACCCGGACGGCGGCGTCGGGCAGCACCGGGAGGACCCGGCCAGGGCGATCGCGGTGGACGCGATATGACGGGGCCGGGAGCGCCGGGTCGAGCAGGAGTCGCCGGCCGTCACCGGGACGGACCAGCACCGGCCCGGCGCCGAGGCCGTCGGCGCCGATCAGCAGGCGAGCCTCGTCCGCCCATCGGTGTGTGGCACACGCGTCCACGCGGGACCACCGGTCGGGGCGGGACCGCGCCCACAGCTCGCCGGAGCGCCGGGCGTCCCACAGGTGGCGATGCAGGTCGAGGCGGAACCGGCGGTCCGGGCGGGGGTGCGGATGCCCGTGCGGTTGCGGCCCGGCCCGCTCCCACAGCGCCAGGCTGATCCGCTGACCGGCGTCCGCCCAGGCCGGGGGAGTGCGGACCACCAGGTGCAGCGGTGCCGCGCCGGGTGGGTCGTACCGGGCCAGGGTGATGGTCAGACCCGGCCGCAGCAGGCCGTCCGGAGCAATCCGGGGCAGGTGCCAGCGCAGCAGGTCGGGGGCGAGGTGGCGCAGATCGGCGCGGAGCCGGGACGCGATCTCGCGGCCGTGCGTGTGAGCGACGGCGCGCGGGCTCAGATCGACGTCGACGCGTGCGGCGGCACACGCCCCTGCCCAGTCGCCGGCGAGACGACGGGCGGTCGCGGTTTCGATCATGACGGGCGGCACGGCGAACTCGCGCACGCGCAGCCAGCTGAGAAGGCGGGTGTTCCCGTTCGCGGTCCATGAGCGCATCAGCACTCACCTTCGCGGAACGAGACCCCCCATCCGTACGAGGAGATGTCCATCGCGGGGAAGAGTAGCGCCCGGGCGCCGAAATTGGCCAGCCCCATTGACAGATCGAGATCAATGGATTGCGGTGGGTGGGCAACATCCTTCGATGCCGCAGGAGGTTCGATGACGTCCGGACGCCGTTGGCCGGCCACCCTGACCGCCGCAGTCCTGACCAGCGCTCTTCTCGTCGCTCCCGCGACCACCGCACAGGCGGGGGCGCCCACACCCGCGCCGGTCAGCCTGAACGCCGGTGAGCGTGGCCTGATCCGATTCCAGCTACCCGACGAGGCGGCCTTCGACCGTCTCCTGGCCCGTGGCGCCGACGTCGCCGCGCGCCCACGCATGATCCCGGGCGCCGTCCTCGCCGACGTCGTGGTCGACGATCGGGAGCTCGCCGCGCTCACCGCGGAGGGCGCACGGCCGGTCCAGGTGATCCAGCGGGAGTCCGCGCCGGCCGCCCGGTCCGCCGCCCGCAGCCTGCGCGCCGCGGCCGCCGACACCCTGCAGTTCCTCCAGGCGTACTGGTGGACCAGCAACGGGCGCACGTTCCTGCAGACGCAGGTCTTCACCACGGCCAGCGACGACCCGGACGTGGAGATCACCGTGACCTGGACCGCCGCGGACGGGACCACCGGGTCGTACCCGCTGGTGCGGTTCGAGGACGCCGACGAATATCAGTACCACTACGCGCTGCCGCAGCCGCTGCCCGGCCGCCCGGTCAGCGTGAAGGCGACGTCCAGTCTGGGCGGGACGTCGCGTGCGATCACCCCGCAGAGCTGGCCCGGCAGCACGCCGCCGGCGCCGCCCAGCGGCTATCAGAAGGACTTCATCGACGCCTACATGACGCCGACCGACATCGCCGCGCGGATCAAGCGGCTGGCCCGGCAGTACCCGAAGCTCGTCGATGTGATCAATCTGCCGAACAAGACACAGGGCTATCGGCGTACGGCGGTGGCGTACCTGGGTGATCCGGCCACCGCGGCGATCGTCGTGGAGTCGGTCAAGTTCGGTGACCAGGGGTGGAACGGCGTCCAGGTGAAGACGGTCGATCCCGGCGCCCCGAATCGGCCGCTGTCCGCGTCGTACCGCGACCGGGTCCTGACCGTGCGTCTCGCAACCGACGCCACCGGCGCCGTGATCAGCACGACCGATCAGGTGGCCGCGTTCATCGCGGCGAAGTTCCCGCAGCGGTTCAACGCCTTCGTCGAGGACGGCTCGGCCGGCCTCACGATGCCGGTCGCCGGACCGGCCCGGCTCGACGACGGCCTGGCCGGCGCCGAGGTGCCGAAGCGGCCGTGGACGGTGCAGGCGCTGCGGATCGGCAAGTACCGCGACGGCTCGCGGCCGGGTGTGCTCGCCTATTCGCAGGAGCACGCGCGGGAGTGGGCGACGCCGCTGGTGACGCTGGAGTTCGCGGAGCGGCTGCTGGCCAACTACGCGACTGACGCGGGCACGCGTGACCTGGTCGACTCGGTGGACGTGTTCGTGATCCCGATGGTCAACCCGGACGGGGCGAACTTCTCGTTCAACGACTTCAACTTCCAGCGCAAGAACCTGGTCAACCACTGCACCGGCGCGACGCGTGACCCGCGCAACCGCAACTCGTGGGGTGTCGACGTGAACCGCAACTACGCGGTCGGGTCGTTCTTCGACGGTTACGTGGGCGCCAACGCCAACTGCCTGTCGGGCACGTACGCGGGGACCGCCGAGCTGTCCGAGGCGGAGAGCCGCAACGTGGTCCACCTCGCCGAGACGCACACGAACATCAAGTTCTCGATGAACGTGCACAGTTATGGCGGGTACTTCATGTGGGCGCCGGGGGCGTACAAGGTGCCGGGGCGGGTGACGCTGCCGCGGCCGTCGATCGACGAGCAGAAGTACTACCTGGACAGCGCGAAGCGGATCGTCGGCGCGATCTCGGCCGAGCGGGGCACGGTCACCTGGCCGGCCTACACCGGCCCGGTCGCCGACGTGCTCTACTCCGCGGCCGGCAACTCGGCCGACCACCTCTATTACGACCTGGGCATCACCGCCTGGAACTTCGAGGTCGGCAACGACCGCTGGAACGAGGCCACCCAGCAGTGGGAGGGTGTCGGCTTCCAGCCGCCGTACGAGGAGGCGCACGCGGAGTCCCAGGAGTACGCGTCCGGGCTCGTCGAGCTGGTCCGCATCGCCAAGGAGGCCGGTAACGACCCGCGCTGACACCGCTGTGTGATTTTCGGGCGCGTATCGAGCCCGAAAGTCACACACGGAGGGTGGCTGGAACCCGTTGATGTGCGGCGTTCCAGCCACTGTCCCGGGGGCCCGGCCGGACCTACGTTCGGATCATGAACGTCGTCCTGCCGATCCTCATCGGCGTCCTCTACGTCTGCCTGAGCTCTCTGATCCCGGACCCGCACCGCCGCCCGGTCAACGCGATCGTGGTGGCCGGTGCGGGCGCCGCCTATCTGAGCGGTGGCGGGCTCGGGTTCGCGGAGCTGGCCTTCACCACGCTGCTGACCGTGGTCGCCTACCGCGGGCTGACCTCGTGGACCTTCATCGGGCTCGGATGGCTGCTGCACACGGTCTGGGACGTCGTGCACCACCTGCGCGGGGAGCCGATCATCCCGTTCGCGCACGACTCCTCGTTCGGCTGCGCGATCTGTGACCCGGTCATCGCGCTCTGGTGCCTGGCCGGCGGGCCGTCGATGTCCACGATGCGCGGCGCGGTGCGGCGGCGGCAGCCGGCCGTTGCCGCCCCACTGGGCGACCGGGAGCCGGACGGGTCTTGACACGATCATGCCGGTCCATGGTGTCCGACACTTTCGGGTGACCTCATGAATGAAGCAAATAACGGTCCGGTTGCGATGCGCCCGCCAATATCTCTTTCGAGTGATCGAATACCGAGCGAGAATCACTTTGCTGTCCGGTTGGTCCCGAAAAAGGGGGATGCCTGTTGTGGCGACGATCAATTTCCGGCGCATTTCGTCCCACCGATTCGAAGATCGGTCAGAGCTCCGTCAGTTGATCGGCTGTCGCTATGTGCGCAGAGGGCCGGCGCCCGTTACGTTGAGTCCGGGACCGATCGTGGTCCTTAGGTGGCACAGACGGGTTGTGAGCTGGGGGAACCGCGGTTTTCCCGGATCAATGAAAGATCTTCCGCCCTGCCGTTCGCGGAATGGACACGGGGCGATAAAAAGGTAAGCGCGTCCAGCGTTCCGGCTGCCGGCCGGCGTCCATCGGCGAGGGTGGTGTGATGATCCGGGTCGTGGTGGTCAGAGACGAGGGATACTTCGGAGTCCCGGTGCGCGCGTTCCTCGAGGCCGAGCCGGACATGCATTACGTCGACACCCTGCCGATCGCCGCCGACCTCGCGCAGCGGGCCGCGCAGCTCTGGCCCGGCGTCGTCGTCATCGACACGGAATACATGGTTAGTCAGGTCCTGCCGATCGCCGACGCTCTGCACACCGCCGTCCCGTCCTGCTCCATGCTGCTGCTCTGCGACCCCTCCAAGCGCGGCATGCTCCCGCCCCGCCGATGGAACGGTGGCCTGAACTTCCTGCTCAAGGACGCCTCACCGGCCATGCTGGCGGATGCGGTGCGCCGCCTCGCCCGTGGTGAGCGGGTGGTCTCGCCGATGCTGCAGGCCGCCTCGCTCAACACCGACCGCGGCCTGAGCACCCGCGAGCTGGAGGTGCTCGGCCTGGCCGCCGAGGGTGAGTCGGTCAAGGAGATCGCGGGCCGGCTCTACCTCTCCGGCGGGACGGTGCGCAACTATCTCTCCGCGATCATCTCCAAGACCGGCGCCCGCAACCGGCTCGACGCGATCCGGATCGCCCGGAAGCAGGGTTGGCTGCGCTGACGCGTTCTCCCGACGTAGCGTTGATGCCGATGCCGACCCATCAGATCACCGTCCCCGCGCTGCCGATCCTGCTGCCCCTGGGTGTGACGCTGATGGTCGTCTCCGGCCTGGTGCTGCACCGCCGGCGCATGCTGACCGGCCGCCGGCTCGGCGTGGCCTGGTTCGCCGGCTGGTGGGCGGTCGCGGTACTCGGCGCGACCATGCTGCCGATGCCGCTGGCCTGGGGTCCCGGCGCCGGCGAGCCGCAGCCCTACCGGATCATCCTGGAGCCGGTGCTCAGTGCCCGCCCGCACGACGTGCTGCTGAACATCGTGATGACGCTGCCGATGGCGGCCCTGATGTACCTGCTGTTCGGGGTCCGCGACCGGCGCCGGGTGGTGCTCACCGGTTTCCTGCTCAGCCTGGCGATCGAGGCCGTCCAGGCGGTTCTCGTGCTGACCCTGCACGGCAACCGCTGGGCGGACGTGAACGATTTGATGTCGAACACGGCCGGCGCCGCGCTCGGGTTCTGGGTGTTCGAGCGGCTCATGCGTTCCGGACGTTTCCGCCGGGCAGCGGAAAGCTGTTCTTTCGCCCGAACCGGCCGCGCAGTGCCGGCAACGGTGCGATGACCCGGCGCCGGGGACCGGCCGCGATCCGTTCGTAGAGGCGCCCCACCGAGGCGGCGACGTGGTCGGCGTCGTACCTGATCCCGGCCGACCGCGCGGGCAGCCGGGCGCCGCGGCGCTCCTGGAGGCAGAGCAACTCGGCGCGCAGCGCCCGGGGCAGCGACTCGCGGTCCCGGGAGAGCCGCTGGGTGCCCCGGACCGGGGCGCGGGCCGCGGCCCGTTCCTCCAGCGGGGCGCACGACGCGTACAGCGCGGGCAACCCGGTCGCGATCGCCTCGAGCGTGGTCAGCCCGAACGTCTCCTGGCCGGTCGAGGCGAAGACGTCCATCGCGCAGAGCATCTCGCGCGCGTGGCCGACCTCGCCCGCGAAGAACACCCGATCGGCGACCCCCTCGATGTCGGCGAGGCGTTCCAGCGCGGCTCGCGCCGATCCGTCGCCGACCAGCAGCAGGGTCGCGCCGGGAACCTCGCCGATCGCGCGGATCAGCAGGTCGAAGCGGCGGTCCGGCTCCAGCCGGCCGACCCCGCCGACCACCGGCACGCCCGGCGCGATGCCCAGCCGGATCCGGGCCCGGGCCCGGGTGGCCGGGTCGAACCGGAACTCCGCGGTGTCGATCGCCTTGGGGATCGTGACGAGCCGTGCCTGCGGCACGCCCCAGGCAAGCAGCCGCCCGGCGATGGCCGGGGACGCGGCGATGGTGACCTGGCCGAGCCGCTCGCCGGCCAGATAGAGGGCGCGCACGCCGGGGGAGACGCGGCGCCCCTCGACGACGCCGGCGCCCAGGTGGTGCTCGGTGGCCACCACGTGCGGCACGCCGGCCAGCCGGGCCGCGATCCGTCCCTGCACGCAGGCCCGGTAGAGGTGGGTGTGCACCACGTCGTAACGCCCCGAGCGCATCAACCGGCGCAGCCGCCGGACGGCGCCCGGATCGTGGTCGCACCGGGTCGCCAGCCGGTGCACCGGGGCGCCGGCGTCGGCCACCACGGCCGGCGGCTCCGTGCCGTCCGGCGTCAGCGTCACGATCTCGCTGTCATGGGGCAGGCGGCTCACCAGCAATCGCAGCTGATGCCCGGCCCCACCCGGTGCCGGCGAGCTGATGACGTGCAGCACCCTCATTTTCGTATCCCCCGGTCGCATTCTCGACAGAACGCTTGCGACGCCCGCCTCCCGACGCTGCCGGAATAGTCGTCGTAATGGAAGTCGCAGATGTCATGCCTAAGGTGAGATGTTCTCACTGTGGATATGACATCCTCCGCCGAATGGCTGGTCCGGCAGCCTGAAAGTATCCCCTGAAATCGCCGATCAAGGGCGCTGACCCGGCTAATCAGTGAACATGAATGTTGTTCATGTAGCCCATGACAATTGCTACTGTAATCGGCCCGTGCCGACTGGAACCCTGATTTCCACAAAGGTCGCCGGCGAGCAATTCCGGGCACCGGAAATGTATTTACGCCGACTCGCTCTCTGCGCGACTGATCCAGCTTGTCGAGCACAGGATCCGCGGCCGGCCGCGCCGGCACGCACGAGGGGGAATCCATGCAGGTACGGCGAACAGCGCCCGGAGAAACCGCGGCCGGCGCCGGCCCGGGCGACCGGCTCGGCCCGGCACCGGCCCCGGCGCCCTGGCACCGCACGGTGCTGCCCGGCCGCGCCGCCCGGGCCGGGGCCGACGCGCTCGCCCTGTCCCTCGCCCTGCTGATCGCCACGCTGCTGCGACACGACGGCGCCGTCGGCCAGGTCGACGTCGCCGGACTGGTCGCGCTCGCCGCTGTCGCCGCGGTGGTGCAGACCGTCGCCGGCATCCGGTTCGGCCTCTACACCGGGCGCTGGTCGTACGGATGCTTCGAAGAGATCGCGGCGCTGGCCAAGACGGTCGCCGTCACCACGCCGGTGGTGTTCGGCCTGGACACGCTCCTCGGCCGGCTCGCCCCCCGCTCGGCGATCATCGGAGCCGGCCTGATCATGCTGGTGCTGGCATCCGGCGTGCGGTACACGGTGCGCCTGGCCCGCGACAACCGGCTGCGCCCGTCGCCCGAGCACGGCATCCGGGTGGTCGTGATGGGCGCCGGGGAGGGCGCCACACAGGTCATCCGGGCCATGCTGCGCAGCCCGTCCAGCCGCTACTACCCGGTCGCGCTGCTCGACGACGACCCGGCCAAGCGCACCCTGCACGTGATGGGCGTCCCGGTGGCCGGCAACCGGTACGCGATGGCCGAGGTGGTCCGCAGGTTCCACGCCGAGGCCGTGGTGATCGCCATCCCGAGCGCCAGCGCCGAGATGATCCGGGCGCTCACCGACCTGGCCCAGCCGCTCAACGTGGACCTCAAGGTCGTACCCCCGGTGGTCGAGCTCTTCGGCCGGACCGTCCGGGTCGAGGACATCCGCCCGGTCAGCCACGAGGACCTGCTCGGCCGCCGCGAGATCGGCATCGACCTGGCCGCCGTTGCCGGCTATCTGGCCGGGCGCCGGGTGCTGGTCACCGGCGCCGGCGGCTCGATCGGCTCGGAGCTGTGCCGGCAGGTGGCCCGCTTCAACCCGGCCACGCTGGTCATGCTGGACCGCGACGAGTCCGGCCTGCACGCCGTGCAGCTGTCGCTGGACGGCCGGGGCATGCTCGACGACCGCAACCTGGTGGTCGCCGACATCCGCGACGAGCAGCGCCTCGACGAGGTCTTCGCCGAGCACAAGCCGCAGGTCGTCTTCCACGCCGCGGCCCTCAAACACCTGCCGCTGCTGGAGATGCACCCGTCCGAGGCGCTCAAGACCAACATCATCGGGACTTACCAGATCCTGCAGACCGCGCTGCGGCACAACGTGGACCGGCTGGTGAACATCTCCACCGACAAGGCCGCCGCCCCCTGCAGCGTCCTCGGGTACTCCAAACGGATCACCGAACGGCTCACCGCCGCGGCCGACACCGCGGCGACCGGCACCTACTGCAGCGTCCGGTTCGGCAACGTGCTCGGCAGCCGCGGCTCGGTGCTCACCGCGTTCGCCGCCCAGGTCGAGGCCGGCGGCCCGATCACGGTCACCGACCCGGACGTCACCCGATATTTCATGACCGTCCAGGAGGCGGTCCGGCTCACCGTGCAGGCCGGCGCGCTGGAGAGCCGGGGTGAGGTGCTGGTCCTCGACATGGGCGAGCCGGTGCGCATCGCCGACGTGGCCCGCCGCATCGCCGACGCCGCCGAGCAGCACATCCAGATCGTCTACACCGGACTGCGCCCGGCCGAGAAGCTGGCCGAGGTGCTGCTCGGCCCCGGCGAGCCCGACCACCGCCCGAACCACCCGCTGATCTCCCAGGCGCCGGTGCCGCCGCTGGACGGCGCGGTGCTCTCGCTGCTCGACCCGGCCGCGTCCCGCGAGGACCTGATCGCGGTCCTGCGCTGGCTCGCCGAGAGCCCGGCCCTGCCGATCGGCCGGGAGAAGCCGGTGCCGGGCGGCCCGCTGCCGAACGACAACAGCGGGCGGCACGGCGTCGCCGTCGTCAGCAAGCGGCACATCGAACCCGCCACCGCCCGGCCGGGACACCGCCCATGAAGGCCCGCCGGGAACGGGCGCCACGAGTCCGAGCAGAGAAGGAGACCAAGCCCATGCGGGTCGTCATCGCCGGTCAGGGATATGTGGGGCTGCCGCTCGCGGTCCGCGCCGCCCAGGTCGGCCACACCGTCGTCGGGTTCGACGTGGACGACGACCGGATCAAGCGGCTCGCCGCCGGCGAGTCCTACGTGGACGACATCTCCTCGGCGGAACTCCAGGAGATCCTCGCCGCCGGCAACTTCCAGCCCTCGTCCGACCCGCGCGCCTGCGCCGGCTTCGACGTCGCGGTGATCGCGGTGCCGACCCCGCTGCGCGAGGGCACGCCGGACCTCACCTATATCGAGGAGTCCGCCCGCACCCTGGCCCGGTACCTGCGGCCCGGTGCCACCGTCGCGCTGGAGTCGACCACCTATCCGGGCACCACGAGCGAGCTGGTCGCGCCGCTGCTGGAGGAGGGCTCCGGGCTGATCGCCGGCGTCGACTTCCACCTCGGGTACAGCCCCGAGCGGATCGACCCGGGCAACCGGGAGTGGAACCTCACCACCACCCCCAAGGTCGTCTCCGGCGTCAACGCCGCGTCGCTGGCCCGGGTGCAGGAGTTCTACGCCTCCGTCGTGGACCGGGTGGTGCCGGTCTCCGACCCCAAGGTGGCCGAGCTGGCCAAGCTGCTCGAGAACACCTTCCGGCACGTCAACATCGCCCTGGTCAACGAACTCGCGGTGTACGCCCATGACCTTGGCATCGACGTCTGGGAGGCGATCGACGCGGCCAGCTCGAAGCCGTTCGGATACATGCGGTTCGTGCCCGGGCCCGGCGTCGGCGGCCACTGCCTGCCGATCGACCCGTCTTACCTGTCCTGGCGGGTTCAGCGCACCCTCGGCCAGAGCTTCCGCTTCGTCGAGCTCGCCAACGACATCAACAACCACATGCCGGACTACGTCGCGCGGCGCCTGGTCGCCGCGCTCAACGAACGGCGCAAGGCGGTCAACGGCTCCACGATCCTGCTGCTCGGCCTCGCCTACAAGAAGAACACCGGCGACGCCCGCGAGTCGCCGGCCCGGCGGGTCGCCGCGCTCCTGCTGGACATGGGCGCGGACGTACGCGCAGCCGACCCGCACGTGGTCGAGGACGCCCACGTGGACAGCCGCGTGACCCGGGTGCCGCTCACCGCCGGACAGGTCGCCGCCGCCGACGCCGTGGTGCTGCTCGCCGACCACGACGACTTCGACCTCGACCTCGTCCTGGAGCACGCCGCGTACGTGCTGGACACCCGCCGCCGCCTGACCGGACCGAACGTCGAGTCGCTCTGACCCTGTCCCCCCGGAGGTAATCGTGGGCCCTCAACGCCTGCTCTGGAACGGCCTCAACCGCCTGGTCGCCCTCGTCATGCTGGTCCTGCTCGCACCGGTGATCCTCGCGGTCGCGGCCTGGATCCGGATCGCCGACGGCAAGGGCATCCTCTTCGTCCAGGACCGCGCCGGCCAGGACGGTGTGCCGTTCCGGATGCTCAAGTTCCGCTCGATGGTGCACAACTCGGTCGCGCTCAGCGCGCAGCTCGGCATCGACGACCCGTTCGGACTGGTCGAGAACGACCCGCGGATCACCCGGTGCGGGCGCTTCCTGCGGCGCACCAGCCTCGACGAGCTGCCCCAGCTGATCAACGTGGTGCGGGGCGAGATGAACCTGGTGGGCCCGCGCCCGGACGTGCTGCCGCAGGTCGCCGGCTACTCCGCCGAGGACGCCCGGCGGCTCGAGGCCAAGCCCGGAATCACCGGCTGGGCGCAGGTCAACGGGCGTGACGACATCGACTGGCCGCAGCGTTTCAAGCTCGACCGGTGGTACGTCGACAACTGGTCGCCGGCGCTGGACCTGAAGATCCTCTGGCGTACCGCGCTCACCGTGCAGCGCGGTGAGCCGCCGGTGCACGTGGACACCCTCAACATCGCCCGTCAGCAGGCGGCGGCCACGCCGGCGGTCGGCACACCGGCGTCGCCGGACGTCAGCCGTGTCGCCTGAGATCGGCTCGGAGTTCCACTGGGATCCGGCCGCCCTGCTCGGCGCGGAGCGGGGTGGCCTGCCAGGCTGGCTGCCGGAACGGCGATCACTGTTCGCCACCGGCTGCGGCGCCCTGCGCGAGCTGCTGCGACTGCTCGCCCCGGCCGGCCGGCTGCACGTCCCGTCGTACTTCTGCATGGGCGTCGCCGAGGCGCTCAGCGAGCAGCTGCCGATCACCTGGTACAGGCATCTCCCGGACGGGCGGGGGCCGCGCTGGGAGACCCTGCGGCCGGCCGAGGGCGACGTGGTCCTCGCCCAGAACCTGTTCGGCCGCGACGACGGCTCCCGGTGGGACGCCTGGATGCGGGCGCATCCCCGGATCATGGTGATCGAGGACCACTCGCACGATCCGTTCAGCGGGTGGGCGGCGGGGAGCACGGCGGCGTACGCGGTGGCCTCGCTGCGCAAGACCCTGCCGCTGCCGGACGGCGGGCTGCTCTGGTCGCCGCGCGGGCTGGACCTGCCCCGGCCGCACGGGCCGGAGAGCCCGGGCGCGCAGGTCAAGCTCATCGCGATGCTGCTCAAGGCGGCGTGGTTGCAGGGCCGGCCGATCGGCAAGGAAAGCTTCCGCGAACTGCAGCGGCGCGGCGAGCACGAGCTGCTCGGCAGCGCCGGTCCGGCCTGTGCGGCAACGGTCGCGGCGCTGCCACTCATCGACGTGACAGGTTTGCGTACGACCGACGAGCGCAACGCCGGCCAGTTGGCGGAACTGTTGCTGGCGCGTACGCCCGCTTCGGTGGTCAGGTCCGGCGGACCGTTCCGGGTGCAGCTGGAATGCGCCTCCGAACAGGAGCGTGACGCGCTCCTCGCCCATCTCGCCCGGCACCGGATCTTCGCGCCGGTGCACTGGCGGCAGGATCGCAGCCGACTGTGGAGCGGCGACGCGGAGGCGGCCGACCTGGCCGCGCGGATGCTGACGCTGCCGGTGGACCACCGGTGCGGGCCGGCCGAGGTGCGCCGGATCGCCGAAGTGGTCGGTGCGTTCCCGCTGCGGGGTCGCGTCGGCCCGGTCCACGTCATACCATCAGGGCGTGATGGAGAGATCGACGCTGAGTGATCTTTGGTGGGTGGGCCGGTGGAGACGGCGGGCTGGATAGCACTGGGACTCGCCGTCTACGGCGCGCTCAGCTACGCGGTGGGCTCGATCCTGCAAGCGGTCGGCGCCGCGCGCAGCCACAACACGGTCAGCACCCTCGGCCACCCGCTCTACATGATCGGCATCGCGCTGGACATCTCCGCGTGGGTCGCCGCGATGTTCGCGTTGCAGCAGCTCGCGGTCTACGTCGTGGAGTCCGTGCTGGCCGGCTCGCTCGCCGTCACCGCCGTGCTGGCCTGGGCGTTCCTCAAATCCAAACTGCGCCGCCGTGACGTCGTCGCCATCATCGGCACCAGCACCGCGCTGACCGTCCTGGCCATGTCCGCCGGCCAGCAGCACGAGGTCCTGCCGTCCACCACCATGCGGCTCGGCTTCTGCGCCGCCGCCGTCGCCCTCGTCATCCTCGGCTGGGCCACCACCCGGATCGGCGTCCCCGCACTGATCGCGGCCGTCGGCGGCTTCTCCCTCGGCGGCGCCGCGCTCACCGGCCGCGCCCTGCACATCCCGCCCGAGGCCATGGCGCACTGGACCACCGCGATCGTCGCCATCATCACCGAGCCGCTGGTCTGGGCGCTGCTGATCTTCCCGGTCAACGGCATGATCCTGTACGCGAACGCGCTCCAGAACGGCGCCGTGGGGCCGGTCACGGCCGTCCACTGGACCGGCGAGGTCGTCGCCCCCTCGGTCATCGCCCTCACCCTGCTCGGCGACACCGTCCGCCCCGGCTGGGGCCCGGCCGCCCTCATCGCCGGCATCGTCACCATCGGCGCGGCGGTGGTCCTCGCCTCGGCCCCGGCCGCCACCGCCCCGGCCGGCGCCGACCCCGCCATCGCTCCCGCCGCCGCTTCGGCCACCACTGCCGGCACCGCCCTCGCCACCGCGCCGGGCGGCCGCCCGCCCGCCGGCGCCGGGTCGCCCAGCCGTCTACCGGCCACCCCGCCACAGGCCGGGCTCGCCCTGGTCCCCGCCCAGGCGTGGCGCCTGGCCATCCCACCCGAGGCACACTGGCCGGCGTTGCAGCCGCCGCTGGTCCGCGGGTATGGCACATTCCTCTGGTGGGGTTCGGCCACCTCGCCGCAGCCGTTGTGGATCCCGCCCGACCGGTCCCTGGGCGGGCGCGGCGCCATCCCGGCCTGGGCCGGCCCCCAACTGCCGGACACCCGGCCGGAAGCCGATCAGGACGGCCCCCGCCACGACAGCCACCAGCGCGACGCCCGCCCGGCGCTGCGCCACGCCCCCCGCCACGCCGCGCCGCGCCGCGGGTCCACTCACGCCCTGCCTTCGGGGGGCCGCTCCACCGCGGCCTGACCCGCGCCCGCCGACCCGCTGCCCGCCCGGTGCGCCGCGGCCTGACCCGCCCCCGCCGGCCCTCTCCCACAGCGCCGGCCCGCCGCGTCCGCCCCGCCCGGCCCGCCGCGTCCGCCCCGCCCGGCCCGCCGCGTCCGCCCCGCCCGGCCCGCCGCGTCCGGCCCGCCGCGTCCGCCCCGCCCGGCCCGCCGCGTCCGGCCCGCCGCGTCCGGCCGGCCCGGCTCTCGTCCGGCCCGGCTCTCGTCCGGCCCGGCTCTCGTCCGGCCCGGCTCCCGCCCGTCCGGCCCGCCCTGGCTCGGCCGGCCAGACCGCGGCTGCCCGGCTTGGCCGGCCCCACGCGGGACCATGCCCGGCGTTCGGCCGGCGGTGGCGCATGACCCTTGGCTCGGGAAGGTGTGTGGGTGCCAGCCGGCGGCGGTCGGCCGGCGGTGGTGCATGATCCTTGGCTCGGGAAGGTGCGTGGATGCCGGCTGGGCAGTCGGTGGGTGACTGTTTGCGGTGTTGGGGCGGGGCTTCGGATGGTGGCGGTGGGGAGGATGCCAAGTTTGGGAGCGGGTGGGCGAAGGGGGAGAGGGACGGCGGGTGGCGCAGTAGCATCGGGACACCATGGAATTGCGATGGTGGTCGATCGAGGTTCTGGACGGCGCGCGGCAGTCGGCGGCGGGCTGGCGGGACTCGTTCGGCAATTCGCTGATTGAGGCGGCCATCGCGCACGGGGCCTATGAGTGGGAGTGGCACCGGTTCACGTGGGGGGTGCTGTTCGAGATCGGGTTCCGGCATGAGGAACGGTTCTCGACCTATCGTGAGCTGCCTATCGTCAAGGCTGCCCTGGATGCTGTGCCTGACCCGGTCAACGGGCTGCTGATCTATCCGGGGCGGGGTGGGAGCTCGGGGCGGGTGGAGCCGCGGCGGCCTCGTCCCATCGCTGGAGCGGGTGCCGCGCCGTTGCCGGTCGAGACGTCTGTGGTTCGGCTTCCTCTGGCGGAGCCCCATCCGGTGCCCACGCGGGGGACCTTCACCGCGGCCTGAGCGCCAGACCTCCGGGACGGGCCGGCGGTGCACGAGGGCGAGCGGCGGTGCGCGGGCAGAGGACGGCGGCGCGCAGCCGGGTGGCGGCGCGGAGTCGGCGCGGCGCGCAGTCGGGTGGCGGCATGGCGGTTGGGTGGCGGCGCGGTGCGCGGAGTCGGCGCGGCGCGCAGTCGGGTGTCGGCGCGGCGGTCGGGTGGCGGCGCGGCGTGAGCGGCGGTGCGGCGCGGGCGGTGGTCGGGCGGCGGTGGAGCGCGCACCCAACACGCCGGGGCGAGCGACCAGGCGGTGGTGCAGGCGCGATGTCGAGTCGCGGCGCGGCAGTCGGGGGCGGGGCGGGGTGGGTCAGAGGGCCAAGCCGGACTGGTAGGCGAAAACCACCAACTGAGCCCGGTCCCGGGCACCCAGCTTGACCATCGCCCGGCTCACGTGGGTGCGGGCCGTCGCCGGGCTGACCACCAGGCGGGCCGCGATCTCCTGGTTGGTGAGGCCTTCGGCGGCCAGCGTCACCACCTCGCGTTCCCGGTCCGTCAGCTGGTCGAGGCGGGGGTGCGGCGCCAGCCGGCGCGGTCCGTTGGTGACGAATTCGCGGATCAGGGTGCGGGTGACGGACGGTGAGAGCAGCGCGCCGCCGTCGGCGACTGTGCGGATCGCGTCGAGCAGGGTGACGGGTGGGGTGTCTTTCAGGAGGAAGCCGCTCGCCCCGATGCGCAGCGCCTCGAAGACGTATTCGTCGCGTTCGAAAGTGGTCAGCACGATCACCCGGGAGTCGCACCGGCCGGCGAGGCGGCGGGTGGCTTCCAGGCCGTCGATGCCGGGCATCCGGATGTCCATCAGCACGACGTCCGGTTTCAGGGTGGTGGCGAGCCGGACCGCGGTCAGCCCGTCGGCTGCCTCGCCGGCCACGGTGAACCCGGATTCGCTGGTCAGCAACGTGCGCAGGCCCAGGCGTACCAGATCCTGGTCGTCGACGAGAAGGACCGAGATCATCGGGTGGCCGCCGGCAGCCAGGCCTCCACGACGAATCTCGCCCCGGTTGCCGGGCCGGCGGCGAGCCGGCCGCCCTGCGCGGCGATCCGCTCCCGCATCCCGGCGATGCCGAGGCCGCCGGCCGGTGGTGACGCGTCCGGCGGGTGGGTACTGCTGACCCTGATCAGCAGGGCGCCGGGCTCGTTCGCCAGCACGATGTCGGCCTCCTTCGGGTGCGCGTGTTTCAGCACGTTGGTCAGGGACTCCTGGACGGTCCGGTAGACCGCGAGGTCGGCTTCCGCGGGGAGCAGCGGCGGTGGCCCGACGGTGCGCACCCGCACTTGCAGGCCCGCCTGCCGCATCCGCTCGTAGAGGGCGTCCAGGTCGGCCACGCCCGGCGTCGACGCCCGGGCGGTGGAGCGCAGCATGCTGAGCGTGCTGCGCAGCTCGTCGAGCGCCTGCGCGCTGGTCGTGCTGATCGCCTCCAGGGTGGGCCGGGCGATGTCCGGCTGCCGGGCCAGCACGTGCAGGGCGATGTCGGCCTGCATCTTGATCGCGGCGAGGCCGTGCCCGACGATGTCGTGCACCTCCTGGGCCATCCGCAGCCGTTCCTCCTGGAGGCCGCGTTCGACGGCTTCCCGGTGGTCGCGTGCGGCGGTGTCCTTCAGCTGGGCGCGCAGGGTGCCGACGATGAACGGCACGCCCACCCAGCCGGCCGCGGGCAGGATCCCGGCCAGGTCGGACCAGGACAGGCCGTCGCCGGCGTTGTGCAGGGCCAGCACCGGGATGGTGGCGCCGGCGGCCACCGCCGCGGAGCGCCACGGCAGCTGCCGGGCGACGGTGAAGACGGCGATCACGAGCGGCAGGAAGACCGGGCCGTACGGGAAGCCGAGCAGCAGATAGCCGGTGAGCAGCACGACGACTGCGGCGAGGACCCGGAGCGGGGCGACCCGTCGCCAGGTCAGCGCGAGCGCGAGCGCGGCCACCAGCACGTCGGCGAGCGCGTCGGTGTCGCGGATGCCGGGCAGCTGGTCGGCCAGCAGGTGGTTCCAGGTGAGGAGCAGCGCGCACAGCACCAGCGCGCCGATCACCTCGCGCGGTCGGGGCCTGGTCACCGGTCCACTCTGGCGGATCGGCCCGGCCGCGTCATCCGTCGGGGAGCGTAGATGCTCATGCGCCAAATGCCACTACCGACGGTTCTGTTTCGACTACAGCGCGAGAAGCATGGCGAGAGGAGCCACTCGAAGGGAGCGCGCCATGTCAGGCAACAGAGCGGTTGTCTATCAGGGGCCGGGACGCGTCGAGGTCCGCGATCTCGACTACCCGACGTACGAGATGAAGGACGGACCCGGCGTCAACAAGATGAACGTCGGGCGCCGGACGCCGCACGGAGCGATCCTCAAGACGGTCGCCAGCAACATCTGCGGCAGCGACCAGCACATGGTCCGCGGGCGCACCACCGCGCCCGAGGGGCTCGTGCTCGGTCACGAGATCACCGGTGAGGTGATCGACGTCGGGTCGGACGTGGAGTTCGTCCGGGTCGGTGACGTCTGCTCGGTGCCGTTCAACATCTCCTGCGGGCGCTGCCGCAACTGCAAGGAACGCAAGACCGGGGTCTGCCTCAACGTGAACCCGGACCGGCCCGGCTCGGCGTACGGGTACGTCGACATGGGCGGCTGGGTCGGCGGGCAGGCGGAGTACGTGATGGTGCCGTACGCGGACTGGAACCTGCTGCGTTTCCCGGACCGGGACCAGGCCTTGGAGAAGGCACTCGACCTGGCGATGCTGTCGGACATCTTCCCGACCGGCTACCACGGGTGCGTGAGCGCGGGCGTGACCACCGGCTCCACCGTCTACATCGCCGGCGCCGGGCCGGTCGGGCTGGCCGCGGCCACCTCGGCGTTCCTGCTCGGCGCGGCGGTTGTCATCGTCGGCGACCTGAACGAGGAACGGCTGGCCCAGGCCCGCGCGTTCGGCTGCGAGACGATCAACGTGGCCGAGGGTGAACCGGCCGAGCAGGTGCAGCAGATCCTCGGCCGGGCCGCCCCGGCGATCGGCCAGCCGCTCGTCGACTCGGCGGTCGACGCGGTCGGGTTCGAGGCGCGCGGTCACGGCCGGGACTCGCAGACCGAGATGCCGGCGACCGTGCTGAACTCGCTGATGGACCTGACCCGGGCGGGCGGCGCGATCGGCGTGCCCGGCCTCTACGTCACCGGTGACCCGGGCGGCGTGGACGACGCGGCGCGGGTCGGCTCGCTCTCGCTGCGCCTCGGGCTCGGCTGGGCGAAGTCGCACTCGTTCGTCACCGGTCAGTGCCCGGTGATGAAGTACAACCACGGGCTGATGATGGCGATCCTGCACGACCGGGTGCAGATCGCGAAGAACGTCAACGCCACCGCGATCCCGCTGGACGAGGCGCCGCGCGGCTATCAGGAGTTCGACCAGGGCGCGGCCCGCAAGTACGTGCTCGATCCGCACGGCATGATCCGCCGCTGACGTCCCGGCACGGCCGGCGAGGGATCAGAAGTAGATCTCCTCGTCGGCCTTGCGGTAGTCGCGCGCCTCGTCCAGGCGGTCCTGTTCGAACAGCCGCACCCAGGCGGGGTTGCCGAGCAGGATCCGGCCCAGCGCCACCAGGTCGTACTCGCCGGTGAGGCCGTTCTCGAGGAGGTCGCGGTGTGCCGGCCACAGGTCGTGACGCAGGCCCACCGAACCGACCGTGATAGTGGGCAGGCCGGTGAGGCGCTTCGCCCAGCCCGCCAGGTTCAGCGGGGAGCCGTCGAAGGCCGGCTCCCAGAAGCGCCGCTGGGAGGCGTGCAGGGCGTCCGCGCCGGCGCCGGCGAGCACGGTCAGGATCTCCGCCAGCTCGGCCGGGTCCGCGGCGATCCGTGCGTCGTAGTCACGCTCCTTGAACTGCGAGAACCGTACGATCAAAGGGGTTGTCGAGGGAAGTTCCGCACGCACCGCGCGCACCACCTCGGCCGGGAAGGCGGCCCGCGCGGCCGGCGTGCCGCCGAAGCGGTCGGTGCGCCGGTTGGTCCGCGGCCAGAGGAACTCGTCGAGCAGGTAACCGTGGGCCGCGTGAATCTCCACGGCGTCGAAGCCGGCCCGCGCCGCGACCCGGGCCGCCTCGGCGTAAGCGCTGATCAGCGTGTCGATGTCGGCGGCGGTCATGGTCGCCGGAGTCCACGAGGGATAGCCGTCGACCGGCCGGCGCTCGCTGCCCAGGTGCCACAGCTGCGCGGCGATCCGGCCGCCCGCGGCGTGCACCTCGGCGGTCACCCGCCGCCAACCCCGCTCGGCGGCGCCGGCGGTCATCCGCGGCACGGTCGTCTCGTGGCTCGCGCTCGGATGCCCGACGAGGACACCCTCGGTGACGATCAAACCGACCCCGTTCTCGGCGCGTCGCCGATAGTAGGCGGCGACCTCGGGCGCCGGGACGCCGCCGGGCGAGCGGAAGCGGGTCATCGGCGCCATCACGAACCGGTTCGGCAGGGTCAGGCCGGCGAGGGAGATCGGGCTGCTCAAGCGGGTTGCGGTCATCATGGGATGACGCTAAGACTTGACGCAGATGTCAGGTTCAAGAGCCTGTGGCGCAGGAGACACTCATGCGGATCGGTGATCTGGCGGCGGCGACCGGGGCCAGTGCGCGCTCGCTGCGGTACTACGAACAGCAGGGCCTGCTCACCAGCGAACGCGGCGTGGGCGGCCAGCGGATCTACGCGGCGGCCGCGGTCGAGCGGGTCGAACTGATCCGCCTGCTGCTCGGGGCGGGACTCACCACCGCGGTGATCCGCGACGTCCTGCCGTGCGTCGCGGACGAGACGATGCGGACGCCGTGGCTGGCCGGGCGGCTGGGCGAGGAACTCTCCCGGGTCGAGAGCCAGATCACCGACCTGCAGCGGACCAGGGACATTCTGGCCGGGTTGGTGGATCGCTACGACGTCCGGACCGGGTCCGGTCTTTCATCGGTAAGGCGGGAAACGGCCCGTCAGTGAATCGGTGGAGAGCGGCCCGCAGAGTCTTTCGACGGCGGTGCGGTCGTTGACGACGCGCCAGGTGTGGAACGGCTGGCGGCCGGCGGCGAAGGCCGCCTTGTAGCGGAAGAGCGAGTCGTCGGCGCCGCCCACGCCGCCGCCGAGGTGATAGACGTGGTTGCCGCGTTCGCGGCCCCAGAGGCGCACCTCGTGATAGAGCAGTTTGTCGGCCCACCACGTCTGTCCGTCCCGGGTGGACTGCAGGTGGGTGTGCATGAGGCCGCCGAGCTCGAAGAAGAGGTTGCCGCCGAGAACGTCGTCGCCGCAGAGCGCCACCGCCAGATGCACGTGGTCGCCGAGGGCGGCGCGCAGGCGGTGGAAATGGCCGGCCGAGAAGAAATAGAAATCGGTGGCGCCGACCCGCCGCATGGTCGCGTGATAGGTGGCGATCCAGTCGTCCAACAGGTTCCAGTCGTCGAAGACTATCCGCACGCCGGCGCGTTTCGCCTTGTTGATCTGGTTGCGATGGGTGCGGTGGGTCTGCGACCAGAGTTCCTCGGGGGTACGGGTCAGGTCGACGGAGACCGTCTGGCCGTGGTGGACGACGGTACCGACGGTCTCCAGGGCGGCGGTCGGCGCCGGTAGCAGCGGGTGGATCCGTGCGAACGTGGTGATCACGTCGTGGGTGCGCAGCAGCTCGGCCATCGACCGGGCGGCGCGCTCCCAGAAGCCGGGCCCGGCCGACGTGGTGCCGACCGGGCCGGGATATCCGTACGGCGAGACGGCGTCCCGCAATCCGGTCTCCGGGACGGGGCGCAGGACGAGCGGGAGCAGCAGCACGTCCGTCCCCTCGTCGTAACGGAACGCGACCGGTTCGCCTCCGGAGAGCCGGGCGTCCAGCGTGACGTAATCGGGCAGGTGGTAGACGTCGTGGCGGACGCGGCTCAACGCGTCCGCCCACGACGGGTCTTCGGGTTGCAGCAGGGCGCCTTCGGCCATCGGTCGTCCCTTCGTTCAAGTGTTACGCGGTGTTGGGGATGGGTAGCGCGTGTGCCCCGGGCCGCCGGCGGGCCCGGCGCCACCGCCGGGCGCTCAGCGTCCGGCGCAGCAGGGCGCGCGGCACGGTGCTCTGGGTCGCCATGTGCAGCGCGAAACGCCACATCGGATATTCACCACGCCGGTTGGACAGAGCGTACGAGAAACGCTTGGCCGGTAGGTCCGCGTAATCGGGAACCCTCTCGAACCAGGCGCTGCTGGCCCGGGCGGCGCGCTGCAACGGGGCCAGCGCCGCCTTGCGGCGGTGCTCGTACCGTTCGAGGGCGACCGCCAGCTCGTCACCGGAGGCGACGGCGTCGCGCAGCGCCATCGCGTCCTGCATCGCCAGCTTGGTGCCCGACCCGATCGCGAAGTGCGTGGTGTGCGCGGCGTCGCCCATCAACACGATGTTGCCGTGGTCCCAGCGGTGCGCGGTGACCCGGCGGAAGTTCAGCCAGCCGGTGCCGCCCACCTCGGCGCGGTGGTCGATGAGCTCCTTGCCGTCGAGGTGCCGCGCGAAGATCTGCCGCAGCTTCGCGCTGCCCGCCCGGGCGTCCAGCCGGTCGAAGCCCAGCGCCGTCCACGTCTCCGGTCGGCACTCGACGATGAAGGTGCTGGTGCGGTCGTCGAACGGGTAGGCGTGGAACCAGATCCAGCCGGCCTCGGTCTTCTCGAAGCCGAACGTGAACGTGTCGAAGACGTGCGGGGTGCCGAGCCAGATGTATTTGTTCTGCGCGACCTCGACCTCGGCGCCGAAGTGCTCGGCGTGCTGCTCACGGATCCGGCTGCGGGCGCCGTCGCAGGCAACGACGAGGTCCGCGTCGGGGATCTCGGAGATCTCCTCCTGATATCTGATCCGGACACCCACCTCCACCGCCCGCTCGGCGAGGATCTCCAGGAGCCGGTGGCGGCCCATGCTGAACCCGTACCCGGCGAGGTGGGTGACCGGCTTACCGGTGGCGCGGACCTCGTACTCGTCCCACTGGTAGGCGGCTTCCCAGATGCGCCCGGCGCTGACCGGGTCGTACCGGAACAGGTCGTCGAGCAGGTCGTCCCAGAAGACCACGCCCCAGCCCCAGGTGACGCCGGCCGGGTTGCGCTCCAGCACGGTGACCTCGTGAGCCGGGTCGGCGAGCTTCGCCAGCACCGCGAAGTACAGGCCTGCGGGACCTCCGCCGACGCAGGTGATGCGCATGGCGTGCTCCTAACGGTAGGACGGGAACGTGGCGGTCAGGTCGGCCGGGTCGGCGTCCGGCCGGCGGTCACGCACCAGCCGCTCGTACGCCGCCGGGTCGGCCACCACCCGCCAGGTGTGGAACGGGTGCCGGCTCGGCGAGAAACCCGCCTTGTACGTGAACAGCGAGTCGTTGCAGCCACCCTTGCCGCCACCGAGGTGGAAGATCTCGGCGCCGCGCTCCTTGCACCAGCGGCGCACCTCGTCGTAGAGCAACTCGTCGGCGTACCGCTTCGGCGCCCGGCGGGTGGACGAGACGTACCCGGTGGCGATCCCGTCGTACTCGAAGAAGGTGTTCCCGCCGACCACCTCGTCGCCCTCCAGCGCGACCGCGAGGTGCATCCGGTCGCCGACCGCGTCGTGCAGGGCGGCCAGGTGCTCGGTGGTGAAGAAGTAGTACGACGTGGCGCCGACCCGGCGCATGTTGTCGTGATAGACCTCCACCCACTCGGCGAGCCGGTCCCAGTCGTCGAAGATCACCCGGGTGCCGGCGCGCCGGGCCCGGTTGATGTGGTTGCGGTGGTCGCTGCGGGTCTGCTTCCACATCTCGTCCACGGTGACCGTCAGGTCCATCGACACGGTCTCGCCGTGGTGGACCAGCGCGCCGCTGCCGCCCAGGGCCGGGATCGGCGTGTTGAGCAGCGGATGCATCCGGATGAACGCGGTGACGATGCGCTGGGCGCGCAGCGTCTCCAGGAACGCGTCGCAGGCCGCCTCCCAGAACCCGCTGTCGCCCGGATCGGCGTCGCTGACCGGACCGGGATAGCCGTACGGCGACAGCGCGTCCCGCAGGTCCGATCCGGGGATCTCGCGCACGATCAGCGGGATCAGCAGCCGCCGGCCGTCGCGCTCGAACCAGAACGCCGCCGGGGACCCGCCGTAGAGCCGGGCGTCGAGGACGACGTAGTCCGGCACGTGGTACATGTCGTGGCCGACGTGCTGGAGCGTCTCCTTCCACTCCCGTGCCGCCGGGTCCAGCAGGGCAGCCGTCATCGCCTTGTCTCCTTTCCGCCCCTACGACCGCAGCAGGCGGGCGTTGAGCGCCATGTTCGCGGCGAACTGATCGTTCACCACCTGGTGTTTCTCCAGCCGGAGCTGCACGGCGGGGTCGTACCGGCCCAGCTTCACGAAGCCGTCGGCGAACCAGCCGTTGTCCGAGCCGGTGCCGTCGACGAACTCGTGATAGGTGGTGCCGGACGGCCAGACCACCTTGGTGAGCAGCGCCGAGAAGGCCGCCATGTCCTTGGCGGACCAGTCCCGGGACTCCACCACGTACGCGATCACGCCGTTGCCGTGGCCGACGTCCTGGCCGGGACGTTTCGCCGAGTCCCAGACGTCACTCCAGAAATAGGCGGTCGGCTCCACCGGGTTGCGCCGCAGCTGCCCGCGCAGCCGGGTGCTGATCGTGTCGGCGACCGTTGCGTACCGCGCGCGGCGGCCGGCGTCGGTGGTGAGCCGGGCGAGGTTGCCCGCGATCAGGGCCCAGTGCGCGGCCATGTGGGTGCGCTCGCGATAGACGGTGTCGTCGGCGCCGCGCTGGAACCACTTCTGGAAGACGTGCACCTCGGCGAAGTCCAGGATCTTCTGGTACCGCTCCGCGTAGGCGCGCTGGTCCCGCATCGCGACCAGCAGCGACGTCGCGTACCGCCAGAAGTAGCTCTCGTAGAGCGGCACCTCGTCGCCGCCCTCCCCGGAGCTGCGCGACGCCCACCCGAGGTACTCGTCCTGGAACTGGCTGTCCGGCAGCGAGGTCGAGGGCCGGGCGGTGGCGACGACGTTCTCCACGAACGTCAGCGCCCGGTCCAGGAAGCGCCGCTCGCCGGTGGCCCGGAACATGGCCACGCAGCCGTCGACGTCGTAGGCCAGGTCGTAGTGGTCGCGGCTGTCCACCGAGCGGCTCAGCGGAACGCCGTTGCGGTAGGCGAAGTCCCAGCTCTTCATGAAGACGCCGGTCCAGAACTCGACCGGTTTGATCCTGGTGACGTCCTGGGTGGCGGGGGCCGCGCCGGGCACCGGCTCACGGACCTCCGTGACGTCGTCGCCGCTGCTTCGAAGGCTGTGCGCGGCGGCGGTGGCGGCCACCGCGGTGCCCAGGCCGAGCCCGATCAGCATGGTGCGCCGGGTGAACCGGCGTGGGTTCGCCTCGCTCATCGGGTGACCGGCTCTCGTCCGGTCCGCGGGCGCACCGGTTCCTCCGCCGGCACGGCCGGGGTCAGCGCCGCCGCGGCCGCCAGGGCCGCGAAGATCCAGGCGAGCCGCGAGTCGTAGTAGTCGCCGGAGAAGAGGCTGCTCAGCGCCACGAACACGGCGGACGCCACGGCCAGGCCGGTCAGCTGCGGCCGCTGCCCGCCGCCGCGCACGACCCGGGTCCACAGCACCAATGAGACGGTCATCAGGCCGAGCCCGATCAGACCGCCCTCGGCCGCGACGCCGAGCACGTAGTTGTGGGGGTACTCGACCATCTGGTTGACGCCGATCGCGCCGTAGAAGCCGTCCAGCCCGGCGCCGGCGACCGGGCGGTCGAGGAAGAGATGCCACGCTGCGGCCCAGATCGACGTCCGGTCGGAGAGATATTGTTCCTGCACGGTCTGCTCAACGAACCGTTCCTGGAACAGGTCGGTGAAGGCGGGCGGGGCGAACGCCCAGAGCGCGGCCCCGGCGACCACCAGCACCACGCCCGCGGCCACCACCGGGCCGGTGCGGAGCCGGTGCCGCAGCTTCAGCAGCGCGGCGAACCCGACGGCGGCGCCCGCGAGCAGGCCGGCCCGGGACCCGGAGAGCACCGCGGCGAGCAGGAAGAGCGGGGTCACCAGCAGCGGCCAGAGCCGGCCGGTGAGCATGAACAGGGCGACCGCGCTGATCGCGCCGAGGATCTCGATCCGGACGAACACGTTGGGGCCGCCACCGAACGCGGAGTACCGGCCCTGCTCGCCGGGGCCGCTGATGAAGATGGCGGCGAGGGCGAAGACGATCGCGACCACGAACAGCAACCGGAAGACGATCAGCAGGGCGCGGTCGGGGTCGCCCACGGCGTACGCGTAGAAGGCCAGCACCAGGACGATCAGCAGGACCAGGTCCAGGGTCTGCGGGCCGACCCGCGAGGCGGGCGGGGCCCAGAGCGCGGACGCGATCTGGAAGACGAAGAACAGGACGGCGGCGATCAGCCAGCCCTCTCTGCGCGCGGATCCGGGCCGGCCACCCGGGGTACGGCGGGCCGCGTCGACGGCCAGCAGGACCAGCGCGATGATCAGGCCGATCACCCGCAGGTCCACCCATGCGAGCTCGACCAGGCCGGCCCGGTCCAGCGTGTACCGGCCGCCGATCGTCACCAGGACCAGCATCAGTCCCGGTGCGAAGAAGGCCCGCGAGGTCACCGGTCCTTCGCCACCATCGTCGTGACCAGCGCGAAGACCAGGCAGGTTCCGTAGCCGAGCAGCGAGCCGTAGGCGGCGCCGAGGACGCCGAGCTTCGGGATGAGCACGAGGTACGCCGCGAAGCTCACCACGAAGCCGAGGATCTCGGCCGTCGAGACGAGGCCGCTGTGCCCCTTGGCGATGAGCAGGCCCAGGCTGACCCGGGACACCCCGTACAGGCCGGCGGCGACGACCAGCGGCAGCACCACCGCCTTGGCCGGCGCGTACTCGTGACCGAAGACCGGCTCGACCAACAGGTACAGCACGCCGGCCACGATCGGGACGACCACCAGCGCGTAGCCGGCCGCGGCGACGACGATCGGGCGCACCGGCAGGCCGCCGTCGTTGTGGGCGGCCCGCCACCGGCCGAGACGGGAGTCGGCGTACGCCCGGAGCGGCCACGCGAGCAGCTCGGTCATCGTCGCGACCGACGTGTAGATGCCGAGCGCGGCGGTCGACGCGAGCGCCGGGATGACCAGGCGGTCCACCCGCAGCATGGCCATGTTGGACAACGCGGCCGGGAACAGCGCCAGGCCCTCCCGGCGGACCAGCCGGTTCTGCCCGGGCAGCACCGGTGCGGCGTCCGTGGTCACCGGCAGCCGCAGCCAGACGATCGTGTAGACGGCGGTGGGCAGGGCGCCGGCGAACAGATAGGCCAGGAACCAGACGACCGGGTTGGCGGCGCCGGTCAGATAGAGACCGATCAGCGTCGCGAGCAGCAGCAACGCCTCGATCACCCGGGACACCAGGAAGTCGCGGACCCGGCCCACGGCGATCGCGATCGACCGGGTGGCGAGGCTGCCGGCCTCGATCAGCGCGTACCACGCCAGCATCGCGATGATCACCGGGCCGGGGGTGAGCCGGTCCGGCGCGACGACGGCGTAGACCACGGCGGTGGTCAGGAACAACGCGTACGGGACGAGGAGCAGCCGGGCGTACGCGCGGACGGCCGGCGCCGGGGAGACCCGGTGGTAGCCCGCCACGAAGGCGCGCTCGGTGCCGAGCAGAAGAACCTGGGTGGCCAGATAGACGACCTGGAGCATCAGCGCGACCTCACCGCGGTGGGTGGGGGTCAGCGAGCGGACCATCAGGATGTTGGCGGCCAGCGCGACGCCGCCGGTGAGCACCTGCGAGGCGAGAAGCTGCACGTACGGCTCGCGCAGCAGGCCACCGACGAACGCGGCCGGCCGGCGTGGCGCGGGCGAGATGACCTCAGTCATCCCCGTCCTTGCCCGCTTCCTCGTCCTCCTCCGGATTGCGCTGCACCGGCACGTCGGGCGCCGGGGTGGTGAAGACCTTCGCCCAGCCGCGGGCCTTGTCGTCCTCCTCCGCGTCGATCGTCTCCTTCACCACCCGGGCCCGCCCGCGGGCGGTGCCGACCGTCGGCAGCGAGACGAACGTGTCGTCCATCCGCGCCCCGCCGAACAGGCCGAGACCGGCCTCGGCCGGCTGCACCTCGGCCACCACCTCGTGCCAGTCCTTGCCGGTCGGCAACTTGCGCGGCAGCGCGTTGAGCACCGCGCCGGCCAGGTGCCCGCCGACCCGTTCCAGCAGGTCCATCGACTTGCGCACGTCGGCCGTCCGGGTGTGGTTGGCCCGCACCACCAGCAGGGCCTTGTCGGTCACCTGGCTGAGCACCGTCGCGTCGGCGACCCCGTGCAGGGCCGGAGCGTCGACGAGCACGATGTCGAAGCGCTCGGTCAGCGTGCGGACCGTCGCCCGCAGCCGCGGCGAGGCCAGGATCTCGCCCGGATCGGGGGCGTGCTCGCCGGCCGGCAGCACCGTGACCCGCCCGTTCAGCGAGCTCTGCAGCACGTCCGGCACCCGGGCCGTGCCGGCGAGCACCTCGGCGAGACCGGGAGCGGTGTTCAGCGCCAGGTAACGACCCACCCCGGGGTTGCGCAGGTTCGCGTCGACGAGCACCACCCGGGCGCCGGTCTCGGCCATCGCGATGGCCAGCCCGCAGGTCACCGCGGTGGTGCCCTCCTTCCGGTGCGAGCCGGTGAGCAGCAGCGACCGCCCCCGGCCGGTGCCCTCCGGATCGGCGAGCCCCGGGATCAGGCTGCGCAACCGCCGGAACGCCTCGGCGAGAGCCTGATCCGGGTGCTCGCCGCGGCCGGTGCGGCCGCCCAGCGAGATCGTCCCGACCGTGTCCAGGCCGAGCCGGCGCAGGTCGTCCTCCTCGGCGGCGGTCCGGGCGGTCGCCTCCCGCACAGCCACCGCGACGGCGCCGATCAGCAGCCCGAGCACGGCCGCGAAACCGACGTTGCGGACCAGGTTGTCCGGCTCCTCAGCGGTCACCGCGTCCTGCACGATCGAGACCGCGGGCGCCGGCCCCTCCGGCACGCCGGAGGTGCCGATCTGCCGGGCCAGGCTGACCAGCACCGAGGCGGCGGTGGTGACGATCTGCCGGCTCCGCTCGGCGGACCCGGCGGTGGCCGAGATGACCAGCAGGTCGGTGCCCTCGCGCACCTGCGCGGAGAGGCTCTCCTGCACCTGGTCCGGGGTGAGCTCCGGGCCGACCCGGTCCACCACGCCCTGTGCCACCCGGGGACCGGTCAGCAGTGCGATGTACGAGTTCAGCCGGCGCGCGTCGGCGTCCGGATCGCCGTTGCCGCCGGTGACGAAGAGAATCATCGAGGAGCGGTAGCCGGGCGCTCCGGACAGGGTGAGGCCGGCCGCCAGCGCGGCGGCCACCAGCACCGGGACCACGAGCCAGAGCCATCGGCGCCGGCAGGCCCGCACGTACGCAAGCAGTTCCACGCTGACTATCCCCCGCTCGTCAGGACTGCCCGGCCCGCGGCGGCCCGGTTCAGGACTTCTTCGAAACGGTCGAAGAGCAGATCCCGGGAGAACTGCTCGACGGCCAGCCGGTGCGCCGCCTCCCGCGCGCGCCGCAGCCAGAGGTCGTCACGCAGGTGCCGGGCCAGGACCTCGCCGGCCCCGTCGGCGTCCTCCGGGTCGAGCACCAGGCCGGCGCCCGTCTGGTGCAGCAGGTCGGCCTGCCAGCCGCCGTAGTTGATGGCGATCGGCCGGGACGCGGCGAGCGCGTCGAAGAACTTGTTCGCCGAGTTGTCCCACAGACCGCGGATCGGGCGGACCGTGCTGGACGACATGGTGGCCGCGCCGAGGATCACCGGCAGCTCCGATTTCGGCACCTTCTCCCACATGTGCACGTTCGGGTTGTCCGCCGCGAGCTGCCGGGTGGCCTCCCACTCCTTGCCGTGCCCGACGATCAGCAGCTGGCTCTCCGGGTCCAGCTCGCGGATCCGGCGGAAGGCCCGGACCAGGTATTCCACGCCGTTCACCGCACCGAGCGCACCGGTGTAGACGAGCAGCGGCCGGTCACCCAGCCAGTCGTGCCGGGCCCGGAAGCGGTGCACCTGTTCGGCGTCGACCGCGAACAGGTCCAGGTCGGCGGCGTTCGGGATGACCGTGGTGGGCGTGCCCGGCCGGCGCGCGGTGACACCGGCGGCCATCCCGGGGGAGAGGGCGACGACCTCGGCGGCGTTGCTGTAGGCGAAGTGGGCGAGCGAGCCGGCCACCCGCTTGAGGACCGGGTTGCGCAGCGCGCCCATCTCGATCGGCACCTCCGGCCAGAGGTCGCGCACCTCGAACACGAACGGCACCCGGCGCAGCCGCGCGGCGAGCACGCCGGGCACGGCCACGGTCAGCGGGGTGCTGGTGGCGAAGACCAGGTCGGCCTTGAGACGGGCCGCTCTCACACCGGCCAGGACCATGAACTCGGCGAAGGCCCGCAGGCGCCGGGCGTACGACATGTTGTTGTTGTAGGGGACGCGGAACCAGTGGACGGTCACCCCGTCCTCCTCGGTCACCCGCCACCCCATCTCCCGGGCGCCGGGCGTGATGTCGGTGGTGATCACGTCGACCGTATGGCCGCGCGCGACCAGCCGGCGGGCCTGCTCGTACGACCGGATCCCCCCGGCCATCCGCGGGTTGCAGTAGTACTGATGGATGTAGACGATGCGCATGTCCGCCCCGTCATCCCTTCTGGGCGGAGCGGACCGCTGCCACGACCCGCTCCCGGTCGGCGGCGGTGAGGGCGGACCCGCTCGGCAGGCACAGGCCCCGGCGGAAGAGGTCGGCGCTGACCCCGCCGCCGCGTGTCCGGCAGTCGGCGAAGGCCGGCTGCAGATGCATCGGTTTCCAGGCCGGCCGCGCCTCGATGTCCTGCCGGGCCAGCTCGTCGAGGATGTGGTCGCGCTGGTTGCCGTCGGCGGCCAGCATGCAGGTCAGCCAGAAGTTCGGGACGCCGTAACCGGCGATCGGCATGATCTCCAGGCCGGTCAGCTCGGCCCGGTAGAACGCGAACGTCGCGCGCCGGGCGGCGATCATCTGCTCCAGCCGGAGCACCTGGCCCCGGCCGACGGCGGCGAGCAGGTTGCTGAGCCGGTAGTTGTAGCCGACGGTGCGGTGCTCGTAGTGCCGGGCCGGCTCGCGCGCCTGGGTGGACAGGTGCCGGGCCTGCCGGGCGACCCGGTCGTCGCCGGTGACCAGCATCCCGCCGCCACCGGTGGTGATGATTTTGTTGCCGTTGAACGACAGGACCCCGGCCAGG
This sequence comes from Actinoplanes sp. 13, assembly GCF_056134165.1. Taxonomy (NCBI): domain Bacteria; kingdom Bacillati; phylum Actinomycetota; class Actinomycetes; order Micromonosporales; family Micromonosporaceae; genus Actinoplanes; species Actinoplanes sp. 13. The sequence continues at coordinate 386,960 of NZ_JBVYOQ010000002.1, forward strand.
CCGAACGAGCCGGCGCCGCGTCCCCGGTAGGTCGCGCCGAGCGCCTCCGCGGCGTCCTCGATCAGCGGCACGCCGTAGCGGTCGCAGGCGTCCAGCAGCCGGTCGTAGTCGGCACACTGCCCGTACATGTCGACGGCGATCACCGCGCGCGGCAGCTGCCCGTGGTCCGCCCGCTCCTTCAGCTCCTCGGCGACCAGGTCCGGGTCGACGTTCCAGCTCTCCGTCGTGCTGTCCACGAAGACCGGGCGGGCCCCCAGATAGGCGACCGCGTTGGCGGTGGCGGCGAACGTGAACGACGGGACCAGGACGGTGTCGCCGCGCCGCACCCCGGCCGCGATCAGCGCCAGGTGCAGCGCCGCGGTGCCGCTGCTCAGCGCGACCGCGTGCCGCACGCCGACCAGCTCGGCGACCTGCGCCTCGAAGGCGTCCAGATCCGGGCCGACCGGGGCCACCCAGTTCGAGTCGAAGGCCGCCAGGAGCAGCTTTCGCTCCAGATCGCTGACGTCCGGCGGAGAGAGGAAGATGCGGGAGTCAGTCATGGACGCGGGTCCGCACTGCCATGATCGGCCAGGCCGGGTGCAGGCCCTGCCGGTGGATGAACATCGGGGAGTCACCCGGGTGCATGGCCGGGCGCAGCGTGGTCGAGAAGCTGCGATAACCCGCCTCGCGGGCGGTGCGCACGTCGCGGTCGGAGAAATCGACGGCCGGATGACCGAACGGCGCGGCGAAGTCGCGGATCTCGACGCCGAGCTCGTCCTCGATGTGGCGTTTCGAGTCGGCGATCTCGTGCGCGGCCGCGGCGTCGTCCTGATCGGCGAGGCGGGTGTGCGTGACGGTGTGCGAGCCGAAGTCGAACCCGGCGGCCACCAGGTCGCGGCAGTCCCGCCAGCTGAGGTTCCCCGGGCGGCCGACCAGGCCGGAGGTCAGGAAGAACATCGCCGGCACACGCATCTCCAGCAGCAGCGGCGCGGCGACGTCACGCCAGGTGAGGTGGGCGTCGTCGAAGGAGAGGCAGAACACCGGGCCGGTCAGCGGCCGCCGCCCGGCGAGGATGTCGAGCGACTCGCCCCAGGAGACCATCGGGCCGATCCGGCTGAGCGTGCGCAGATGGTGGCGCAGATCCTCGCCGTACTCCGGGAGGACGTCGTGGTAGAAGGGGAAGTAGAGGCCGGGGGCGCTCGGCAGCCGGCGCAGCAGCCCGGCCGGCGCCAGGATGCGCCCCTGGGTCCGAGGGCGGGCGCGGAGCCGGCTGCGCAGCCCCAGCTCGTTCAGCCGTTTCTTGATCGCCGTCGGCACGGCACCCTCCCGCTCGTCTCCGCACCCGGGTGCGGCCACGGCGCACCACCGGCCCGCGGCCTTGCACCCACGATGGCAAATGCGTCGGGACGACGGCAGTAGCAATTGTCATAAGGAATGCGAGTAAAACTCACATCAATTTGAAATGGCCGAACGGCTGCCCGCATAATGGACCGGCGGGGGAGTGGGTGTCGGCCGAAGGCTCCATTTCCTCGGTCCGGTCACGCGGTGTGAGGGTGGTGTCTGGCCTGGCCCGATCGGCTGACCCTGGAAACTCCGGAGTGGATCTCTTTCGTTGGCGCGGTGCCGGCCGGGGCGGCCCTCGATGCGAAATTCGCCCCGCAAATCCACGATCAATGGCGGGTCGTATTGGTGGACGCAATTCTTTTCGGTGAAAAGAGAGAAGTCCTTGATCCGTCACTTGTCACCCACCCGGCGGACCCACCGCCTCATCCACCCGCCCGCGCTCGCCGCGGCGGGCCGGCGGCGGAAATGCCGAGCGTGGGGACTTCGGGTGCGGAGCGCACCCGAAGTCCCCACAGTGCGAACCGGGGTGGGAGAGGGCGGCGAGGCCCGCCGCCGACGCCCCGTTGGCGGCGGGCCTCGCCTGGAGGAAGGTCTCAGGCTGTCCCGGGCCGGGCCGCCGCGAGCCGCTCGCGGATGACCGCGGCGCCCGCCGGGGTCCCCGGCACTTCTCCATATGCCCCGTACGGGCCGCCGTAGACCGGCGTGTCCGGTTGGGTCCGCCAGCTCTCGGCGAGCGGGCCGGCGTCGACGGTGTCGTAGCCGAGCGTGTCGAGGAACGCGGTGACGGTGGCCTTCGCGTCCGCATCGTCGCCGGCGATCGGCAGCGCCGAGCGGTCGGGGGCGCCGGACGGGCGGGCGAGATGGTGCAGGTGCTCGAAGTAGATGTTGTTGAACGCCTTCACCACGTGTGCCCCGCCGAGGTGCTTCTGCAGCAGCTCGCTGGAGGTGGCCGAGCCGTCCTCCAGCTCGGCGAAGACGCCGTCACGGGCCGGGTAGTAGTTGTTCGTGTCGATGACCACCTTGCCGGCCAGGGGCTCCGCCGGGACGTCGCGGTAGGCCCGGAACGGCACGGTCACCACCACGATGTCGCCGGCCGCGGCAGCCTCGGCGGGGGTCGCGGCGCGGGCCCCGGGGCCGAGCTCGGCGACCAGATCCTTGAGGGTCTCGGGGCCGCGGGAGTTGCTCAGCACCACGTGGTGGCCGGCGGCCACCGCCAGGCGTGCCACGGTGCCGCCGATGTTGCCGCTGCCGATGAGTCCGATAGTCGTCATGTCAGCGCGAACCCCGGCCGGGGATGCGCGATTCCGGCCGGTGACGGGGGCCACACCGGCCGGAATCGACGTCTGTGTGCGCGCGGCGCGCCCGGGTCAGCCGCGCGGGGCGCCGGCCCAGGTGGCGGTCTCGTACGGGGCGACCACCAGCGCGCAGACCGGCTCGCCCTCGCAGACCGCGCCGTGCACCACGAAGTCGGGATCGGTGAACGCCTCCTCGTGGCCCCGGATCACGTCTCGGAGGCTGTTCTTGATCGCCTGGATGACGTAGCCCTCGCTGGTGCCCTCGTGCTCCACGAACAGGCCGCCCTGCCCGTCGAGGCGCTGCACCCAGCCGATGCCGGCCCAGGCCTGCTCGCCCGGCTCGGTGGCGTACTGCTCGGCGTAGACGCAGTACAGCTTGTCGCCCCAGGCGCCCTGCGGCACCGGGCCCTTGCCGGACGGGTCGACCGCCGTGCCGGGCGGGATCACGCTCGACAGGCGGACCAGGTTGTAGACCGCGATGTCGGCCGCGACCAGCGCGTCGTGGAACGCGGAGAGGGTGGTGCTGCCCCGGCCGGTGGCCTGGACGACGGGAATCTGGTCGTAAACCGCGGAAGTCTGCACTGCCGAGCCGTCCTTGTCTCATCGAGCGATCCGAACGCAGGGACTGTTCGGTCGCCGGGCGGCGGACTGAAGGTTTTCAGGCGGCCGCTGTCCGGCTCAGCACTGCTGCCCGCCGCGGCAACCGGATCAGCAGCAGCGGCGTCAGCATCAGCAGCACGCCCGCGGCCGCGATCGCGCCGCGCACCCCGGCGACCGCCGCCACCAGCCCCCACAGAGCCGTGCACCCGGCGGTCGCCGCTTTCGTGCTCACCGACCAGGCGGTCAGCACCCTCGCCACCCGGTCCGGGGCGGTCAGCTCCAGCCGTTCGGTGGCGAGCACCGGGTTGAACACCCCGGCGCAGGTGATCAGCCCGAACTCCACCACCATCACCAGTGCCAGACCGGTCCAGCCCGGGCCGGCGAACGCCAGCCCGACCGGCCAGCAGGCCCGCAGCGTGCCCGCCACGACGAGCACCCGCTGCTGCCCGTGCCGGGCCACCAGCCGGCGCGCCAGGCGGGACCCGAGCAGGCCACCCAGGCACGGCACGGCGAAGGCCAGGCCGTACTGCCAGGGCGGGAAGCCGAGCGTCCGCAGCAGGAGCACGGCGAGCAGCGGCGCGGACGCCATGATCAGCGAGTTGACCAGCACCACGTTGAGGAAGAGCCGCCGCAGCCGTGGTTCGGTGAGCAGGTAGCGCCAGCCCGCCAGCACCGCTGTCCGGCGCGGCGCCGGCCGCCGGTCCGGCGCGGGCTCGGCGCTGCCGGCCGAGCGCAGCGCAACGGCGGAGGCCACGAAGCTGGCCGCGTTGGCGGTGACCGTCAGGACCGGCCCGAAAAGCCCGGCCGCGGCGCCGCCGGCAGGCGGGCCGAGGACTGTCGCCACCCACATCGTCGACTCGAACCGGGCGTTCGCGGTGAGCAGCTCGCCGGGCGGCACCAGCCACTTGAGGAACGCGCCGGTGGCCGCGGTGAACGTGATGTCGGCGGCGGCGACCACCACCGAGACGACGATCAGCTGGAGCAGGGTGAGCAGGCCGAGCGCGTAGGCGGCCGGGACGGTGAGCAGCGCGGCGAAGCGGATCAGGTCCATCGCGATCATCACCGGGCGCTTGCGGCGGAACTCCACCCACGGGCCCAGCGGCACGGCCACCACGGCGCCGACGGCCAGGCCGGCCGCGGCGAGCAGCGACACCTGCGCCGGGCTCGCGTCCAGCGCCAGGATCGCGATCAGCGGAAAGGCGTCGAAGGCCAGCCAGGTGCCGAAGGCGCTGATCGCGTACGCCGTCCACAGCCGCCCGAAGCCCGGTGTCATGGGCCCGGACCCTACCGCGCGGCTGCGACAGCGGGCGGCAGGTCCCGGGAGCGGCCCGCCACGCCGCCGGCGGTGTCCACGCTGACCACGGAGAACTGGGTGAGCACGAACGCCGTGACGCCGTCCGGGAGGTAGCCGATGTCGGCCGGGGCGGAGCCCACCGGGATCGGCGGGCCGGCCGTGTCGGTGGCGGTGTCGATCCAGCCGACGGCGGGTGTGCCGCTGCTGCCGTACAGCAGGATGCGCCGCCCGCCCGGCGCCGCGCTCAGCCGTCGCGAATCACCCAGCCCGGGCACCGGGATCTCGGCCCGCACCCGCCCGGCCACCGCGTCGACCCGGGCCACGACATCCGTCTCGCCGCTCCGTGCGCAGAGCACGTAGAGTGACCGGCCGTCCGGCGTGCCGGTCATCGCGGTGACCTCCCCCGGCATCCGGATCGGCGCGCCGCGCCGGCCGGTCGTGGCGTTGACCGGGCTGACCGACCGTCCACCGGCGACATGGATCGTGCGGCCGTCCGGGCTGACCAGGAGCTTCTCGGCGCGGCGGCCGACGCTGAGTGGCCGCCCGGGGACGCCCGAGGCGACGTCGACGGTGGTGACCCCGGCTCGGCTCAACACATAGGCGGTGCGGCCGTCCGCACCGAGCGTCACATCGACGGCGCCCGTGACCGGGGGCCGATGCCGCACCCGCCCGGTTTCGCCGTCGAGCACCAGCACGCCACCGCGACCGGCAATGATCACCGTCCGGTCGTCCGGCGCCAGCGTCGCGGCGGCCGGCGTGACACCGCGGATCCGCTCGCCGCGGACGACGCCGCCGGTGCCGGCGTCCACACTGACCAGGCGCCCGGCGTCCGGGTCGAGCAGGCGCACGATCGGCGGCGGTGCCGGTGCGGCGGTCACGAAACGGGCACCGGGATCCTGGCCGCGGCGCAGATGGATCGCGGCGCCGGCGGCCACGACGGCCAGCGCGGCCATCGCGCACACGATGGCCAGCACGACCCGCGCGGCCCGGGCGGTGGAGATCAGGCGGCGCGCGTTCCGGCTGGTGCGGCTCTTCCGGGGGTACGCGTAAAGCGCACCGTGCACAGCGGCGGTCTCCACGTCCCGCCGCGGCGACACCGGGATCCCCAGACGGCGCTGGATCTCCACGCCCAGCGGCGCCCCCGGCTCGTCGCCGACCAGATAGACCGCGGCCAGCTGCTCCGGCGCCAGTCCCGCCGAGGCGGCCACCGTGAGCAGCGCGCCGGTCACCTCCCGGCGGCTCTCCGGGGTCGGCAGGACGGGCCGGCTCACGGGCTCTCCGACGAGGCGGAACGCGGTGCGCGTACGCCCGATGATCGCCATCTGAGCGACCGGCCCGTCCAGAGTGACCATGGCAGCGGCCCGCCGCCGGCGAAGCCCGGTGGCCACCGCGTGGGCGACCGCGACCGAATCGGTGAGGAACGACGGCCCGGTGACGCCCGCCGCGGCCGCGGCCCGGCTCAGCGCGGTCCGGTCCCGCTCCGTCCAGGCGTCCGGATGCACGATGGTCAGCTGTCGCGGCATCGGCGGGACGGCGGCGCGCAACGCCTCGGTGAGCAGGTCGGCGAGGTCGGCCGGCGACGAGTCCGGCGCCGGGCCGGGCTCCCGGTACGCGATCCGGGGCAGCCCGCTCGCCGTCTCGTCGTCGTGGGCGACGACCAGCCGCCCGGCGCCGAAACGGATCACCAGGCTGGAACCGGTCACGATCGCACCTCCGTGCAGGGTTTCCCTGCTCATCGCGGAACCGGTGGCGGCGGTGATGGCCGGGCGACGTGACGCCGGTCCCAATGATGCGTGCGCTTGTGAGTGGGTAAGACCATGGGAGTCAGACGTCGCCGATGTGGGGAGTTCCCGTGTTTCTGCTGTTCGGTCTGCGGACCAAGGACCATCTGGTCGACACCCGCACGATGACCTGCGAGGTCTGCGGCTGGGAGGCGCCCCAGTCGATCCTGCGGCGCTCCACGAAGTTCACCCTGTTCTTCATCCCGCTTTTCCCGGTGAAGCCCAGCCGCTACTTCATGGCGTGCGGCCACTGCCGCGCCTTCCGGGACGCCGACCGGCACCGTCTCGGCGCGGCCGCCTACTGAGGCATAACTTCATGCACAGCGGGTAGCCCGGCAGTCGTACACACCTGACTTCCCCTGGAGGAACCGTGACTACCCCGCAGAGCGGCGGGGACGTGATCGACGTCCTCGTCAGCGACCACCGTGACGTGACCGCCCTGATCGGCAACATCCGGTCGGTGCAGGATCCGATGATCCGGCGCGACCTCACCGACACCGCGATCAGCGAACTGGTCCGCCACGCGGTGGCCGAGGAGATGTACATCTACCCGGCGATGAAGAAGTACCTGCCCGAGGGCGACAAGGCGGTGGAGCACGACGTCGAGGAGCACAAGGAGCTCGAGCAGACGATGAAGCGCCTCGAGGACCTCGACGTGTCCTCGCCGGAGTTCGACGAGGCGCTGGGCAAGCTCGAGGAGATCCTCGCCGACCACGTGCAGGACGAGGAGAACGAGCAGTTCCCCGAGCTGCGCCGGCGGATCCCGCACGAGGAGCTGGTCGAGCTGGCCGGCAAGGTGGAGACGGCGAAGAAGCTGGCGCCCACCCGGCCGCACCCGTCGGCGCCGAACGCCGAGCTCTTCCACAAGCTGGTCGGCCCGGGCGTCGGCCTGGTCGACCGCCTGCGCGACAAGCTCACCGGCCGCGCCACGAAATAGTGGATGTCCCGCTGTCCCCGGCCCGGCCGCGCGCCGGTGCCGGGGCGGACGGGGTGAGACAGACATCCGCGTAGGCGATCTCCCGCCGGGTCGACTCCGCCGAGCCGGCCCTTCAGGTCTGACTCGTCGACTGTCCCGTCATAGTCCGGCAGGCGCCCGCTAGTTCGGCTGGATCCAGTCGAAGGTGCGCTCCACCGCGCGGCGCCAGTTGGCGTACTCGGTGGAGCGCACCGCCGGGTCCATGGCCGGCATCCACTGGCCGGCGATGTGCCAGTTGCGGCGCAGCCCGTCCAGGTCGGGCCAGTACCCGACGGCGAGCCCGGCCGCGTACGCCGCGCCCAGCGAGACGGTCTCCACCGCCAGCGGCCGGACCAGTGGCACGTCCAGCACGTCGGCGATCATCTGCATGAGCAGGTTGTCCGAGGTCATGCCGCCGTCCACCTTGAGCGTGGTGAGGGCGAGCCCGGAGTTGGCGTTCATGGCGTCGACCACCTCGCGGGTCTGCCAGGCGGTCGCCTCCAGCACCGCGCGGGCCAGGTGGCCCTTGGTGATGTACGAGGTGAGCCCCACGATCACGCCGCGCGCCTCGCTGCGCCAGTACGGGGCGTACAGGCCGGAGAAGGCTGGGACGATGTAGCAGCCGCCGTTGTCCGCGACGGTGCGCGCCAGCGTCTCGATCTCCGGGGCCGTGGAGATCAGCTCCAGCTGGTCACGGAACCACTGGACCAGCGAGCCGGTGATCGCGATGGAGCCTTCCAGGGCGTACGCCGCGGGCTCGCCGGCGATCTGGTAGGCCACCGTGCTGAGCAGGCCGTTGTCCGAGTGCACCAGTTCGGCGCCGGTGTTGAGCAGCAGGAAGCTGCCGGTCCCGTACGTGCATTTGGCCTCGCCGGGGGTGAAGCAGGTCTGCCCGAACAGCGCCGCCTGCTGGTCGCCGAGCGCCGCCCCGATCCGGACGCCGGGGAACGCCGCGGTCGCCGTGCCGAAGACACCGATCGACGGGCGCACCTCGGGCAGCATGGCGGGCGGGATGCCGAAGAACGCGCACGCCGCCGGCGACCACTGCAGGGTCCGCACGTCGAGCAGCATGGTCCGGCTCGCGTTGGTGACGTCGGTGACGTGCAGGCCGCCGGTCAGGTTCCAGATCAGCCAGGTCTCCATGGTGCCGCAGAGCACCTCGCCGCGTTCGGCCCGCTCGCGCAGGCCGGGCGTGTCGTCGAGGGCCCATTTCAGGCGCGGGCCGGAGAAGTACGTGGCCAGCGGCAGACCGGACCGTCTCTCCACCGCCGCCGCCTCCGGGCGCGCGGCCAGCTCGTGCACCAGCGCGTCGGTGCGGGTGTCCTGCCAGATGATGGCCCGCCCGATCGGGGCGCCGGTGTCGCGGTCCCAGAGCACCGTGGTCTCCCGCTGGTTGGCGATGCCCAGCGCGGCCACCTGGTCCGGGCCGATCCCGGCCCGGCGCAGCGCGAGCGGCGCGAGCCGTTCCACGTTGCGCCAGATCTCGGCGGCGTCGTGCTCCACCCAGCCGGGTCGCGGGTAGTGCTGTTTGTGTTCCTGCTGGGCCAGGGAGACCAGCTGCCCGCGGCGGTCGAACACGATGCAGCGGGTGGAGGTGGTGCCCTGGTCGACGGCGACCACGTATCGCTCGGTCATCGGGCGGCTCCCAGGTCCCGGGACACCGCACGGGCGGCGTCCCGGACATAGGCGACGAGTGGGGCCTTGGGGCGGTACCGGCTGTCGCAGAGCCGTTCCACCGGTCCGGAGATGCCGATCGCGCCGACGACCAGACCGCCGTACCCGCGGATCGGCGCGGCGATCGCCGCCTGGCCGAGCAGGTATTCCTCGATCTCGGCCGCCCAGCCGACCTCGCGGACGTGATCGAGCGCCGCGGCGAGCGGGCGCGGCTCCACCACCGTGCGCCGGGTGTAGGCCGCCGGTTCGGAGACGGTGAACGGCCGATAGGCGAGCAGCACCTTGCCGAGCGCGGTCGCGTGCAGCGGCAGCAGCGCGCCGACGTCGAGGGTCTGGAACGTGTCGTCGGGCCGGAAGACGTGGTGCACGACGAGGACCCGGCCCTCCAGCACGGTGCCGATCCGCACCGCCTCCCCGCTGCGGGCGGCGAGCGGGTCCGCCCAGTTGATCGATCGGGATCGCAGCTCGTTGATGTCCAGATAGCTGGTGCCCAGGTGCAGCAGCGCCCCGCCGAGCTGATATCGCCCGGAAACCCGGTCCTGCTCCACGAAGCCGACCTCCTGCAGGGTGCGCAGGATGCCGTGGGTGGTGCCCTTGGCCAGGTCGAGCGCCCGGGCGATCTCGCTGAGCCCCAGCCGGCCCGGCCCACCGGCGAGGATCCGCAGGATGGCGGCGGCTCGCTCGATCGACTGCACCGTCCCGGGCATGTTTCGGACTCTATGCCACCGTGTGACGACCCGCCGTGATTGATGTTCGACAATGCCGACCGGTGTTCATTGCCCCACATCGGACCCCTCCCTAGCGTCCCAGGCAACGGATCAGGGGAGGGAGCATGGTCACACGACCCAGAACTCCAGGGCTGCTCGGCGAGTTGGCTGCCGAGTTCGCCGGCACGATGATTCTCATCCTCTTCGGTGTCGGGGTGGTGGCGCAGGTCGCCGCCGCCGAGATCGGGGACCACGACAGCATCGCCTGGGCCTGGGGCCTGGGCGTGACGCTCGGCGTCTACGTCGCCGCCCGGGTGAGCGGCGCCCATCTCAACCCGGCGGTCACCATCGCGCTCGCCGTCTTCAAGGGTTTCTCCTGGCGCAAGGTGCTGCCCTACTCGCTGGCCCAGACGCTCGGCGCGTTCGTCGCCGCGCTGCTGGTGCGCTGGAACTACACCGAGGTGCTGCACGCCGCCGACCCCGGCCTGACCATCAAGACCCAGGGCGTCTTCTCCACGCTGCCCGGCAACGGCACGCTGCCGGTCGGTGAATGGGGCGCCTTCCGCGACCAGATCATCGGCACCGCGATCCTGCTCTTCGTCATCCTGGCGCTGACCGACATGGCCAACACCGCGCCCGCCGCGAACCTCGGCCCGGTGGTGATCGGCCTGCTCGTGGTCGCGATCGGGATGGCCTGGGGGACCAACGCCGGGTACGCGATCAACCCGGCCCGTGACTTCGGCCCGCGACTCGCCAGCTTCCTGACCGGCTACGGTGGCGCGTTCCGCGACCAGTACGGGAATCTCTACTTCTGGGTCCCGATCGTCGCGCCGATCATCGGTGGCGTCATCGGCGCCGGCTTGTACCAAACTTTGATCGGGCGTTTCCTGCCGTCGGACGCTCCCCAGGAACCCGGGGAGATCCCGACCCCGCACAACGGGAACCCGACTGACGAGAACGTGGAGGCACGTCGTGGCTGACTTCGTCGGCGCAGTGGATCAGGGCACCACCAGCACCCGGTTCATGATCTTCGACCATGGCGGCAACGAGGTGGCCCGTCATCAGCTCGAGCACCAGCAGATCCTGCCGCAGGCCGGCTGGGTGGAGCACAACCCGATCGAGATCTGGGAACGCACGGTGGCCGTCGTGCGTACCGCGATGCAGAAGGCCAACCTGCAGGCCAGTGACCTGGCGGCGGTCGGCATCACGAACCAGCGGGAGACCGCTGTGGTGTGGGACCGGCGCACCGGCCGGCCGTACTACAACGCGATCGTCTGGCAGGACACCCGGACCGACCGGATCGCCTCCGCCCTCGACCGCGACGGGCGCGGCGACGTCATCCGCCGCAAGGCCGGCCTGCCGCCGGCCACGTACTTCTCCGGCGGCAAGATCCAGTGGATCCTGGACAACGTCGACGGGGTCCGCGAGGCCGCCGAGCGCGGGGACGCGATCTTCGGCAACACCGACAGCTGGCTGATCTGGAACATCACCGGCGGCGTCGACGGCGGCAACCACCTCACCGACGTCACCAACGCCAGCCGCACCATGCTGATGAACCTGGAGACCCTCGACTGGGACGACGAGCTGCTCGGCTTCTTCGGCATCCCGCGGTCGATGCTCCCGGAGATCCGGCCGTCGTCCGACCCGAACACGTACGGCGTGGGCCGGGCGCCGGGCCCGCTGGGTGGTGAGGTCCCGCTGACCGGCGATCTCGGCGACCAGCAGGCGGCCACGGTCGGCCAGGTCTGCTTCGCGCCCGGCGAGGCGAAGAACACCTACGGTACCGGCAACTTCATGCTGCTCAACACCGGTACGAACCTGGTCCGCTCGGAGAACGGGCTGCTCACTACGGTCTGCTACAAGTTCGGCGACGCCGCCCCGATCTACGCCCTCGAAGGCTCGATCGCGGTGACCGGCTCCGCCGTCCAGTGGCTGCGCGACCAGCTGCACATCATCAACGACGCGGCCGAGAGCGAAACCCTCGCCGCCTCGGTGCCGGACAACGGCGGGGTCTACTTCGTGCCGGCGTTCTCCGGCCTGTTCGCGCCGTACTGGCGCTCCGACGCCCGCGGCGCGATCGTGGGGCTGTCCCGGTTCAACACCGGCGCGCACATCGCCCGCGCCACCCTCGAGTCGATCTGCTACCAGACCCGGGACGTGGTCGACGCGATGGCGCAGGACTCCGGCGTGACCCTGGACGTGCTCAAGGTCGACGGCGGCATCACCGTCAACAACCTCTGCATGCAGATCCAGGCCGACGTGCTCGGGGTGCCGGTGAGCCGGCCGATGGTGGCCGAGACGACCGCCCTCGGCGCGGCGTACGCCGCGGGGCTCGCGGTCGGCTTCTGGAAGAACACCGACGAGCTGCGCGAGAACTGGAACGAGTCGCAGCGGTGGCAGCCGAGCTGGTCGGCCGAGCAGCGCGAGGAGGGTCACGGCAAGTGGAAGAAGGCGGTGCAGCGGACCCTCGACTGGGTGGATGTGGACTGACATGACTGCTCTTTCTCCGTCCTACCGGGACGCCGCGCTGGAGTCGCTGGCCGATGCCGAGGTGGACGTCCTGGTGATCGGTGGGGGAGTGGTGGGGGCGGGTTGCGCGCTCGACGCGGTCACACGGGGACTGACCGTGGGCCTCGTCGAGGCGCGCGACTTCGCCTCCGGCACCTCCAGCCGGTCCAGCAAGCTGATCCACGGCGGGCTGCGCTATCTGGAGATGCTGGACTTCGGGCTGGTCCGCGAGGCGTTGCGGGAGCGGGGGCTCATCCTGCAGCGCCTCGCGCCGCACCTGGCCCGCCCGGTCCGCTTCCTCTACCCGCTCAAGCACCGCGGCTGGGAACGCCTGTACGCGGGCGCCGGCGTCACCCTCTACGACGCGATGTCGCGCAGCGGGCCGGGCGCCGGGGTGCCGCACCACCGGCACCTCACCCGCCGCGGCGCGTTGCGGGCCTGCCCGGCGCTGCGCGGCGACTCGCTGGTCGGCGCGCTGCAGTACTACGACGCGCAGCTCGACGACGCGCGGCACACCATGTTCCTGGCCCGCACCGCCGCCGCCTACGGGGCGCACGTCGTCTCCCGGACCGAGGTGATCGGCTTCCTGCGGGAGGGCGAACGGGTCACCGGGGTCCGGGTCCGCGACCTGGAGCACGGCCGCGTCTTCGAGATCCGCGCCCAGCAGGTGATCAACGCGACCGGGGTGTGGACCGACGACACCCAGGCGCTGGTCGGCGAGCGCGGCCAGTTCCACGTCCGGGCCTCCAAGGGCATCCACCTGGTCGTGCCGCGGGACCGGATCCAGTCGTCGACCGGACTGATCCTGCGGACCGCGACCAGCGTGCTGTTCGTGATCCCGTGGGGCCGGCACTGGATCATCGGCACGACCGACACCGACTGGAACCTGGACAAGGCCCATCCGGCCGCCTCCAGCAAGGACATCGACTACCTGTTGACCGAGGTCAACAAGGTGCTGGCCCGGCCGCTGGAACGGGCCGACGTGCAGGGCGTCTTCGCCGGGCTGCGGCCGCTGCTCTCCGGCGAGTCGGAGTCGACCTCGAAGCTGTCCCGGGAACATTCGGTGGGCAGCCCGCAGCCGGGGCTGGTCGTGGTCGCCGGCGGCAAGTACACGACGTACCGGGTGATGGCCCGGGACGCGGTCGACGCCTGCGTGCACGGCCTGGCCCGGTCGGTGCCGCGCTGCGTCACCGACAAGGTGCCGTTGCTCGGCGCCGAAGGGTTCCCCGCGCTGTGGAACCGGCGCGGGCTCCTCGCCGCCCGGTCCGGCCTGCACGTCGCCCGGGTCGAGCACCTGCTCGGCCGGTACGGCACGCTCACCACCGAGCTGCTCGACCTGATCCGCGACGACCCGGACCTGGGCCGTCCGCTCGAGGGCGCCGAGGACTACCTGCGGGCCGAGTTCGTCTACGCGGCCGCCGCCGAGGGTGCGCGGCACCTGGTGGACGTGCTCACCCGGCGTACCCGGATCTCGATCGAAACCTTCGACCGGGGTGTGGTGGCCGCGGTCGCCGCCGCCGAGCTGATGGGCCGGGTGCTGGGCTGGACCGCCGAGCAGCGGGAACGGGAGATCGAGAACTACCGCCTGCGGGTGGAGGCCGAACGGGCGTCCCAGGAGGAGCAGGACGACGAGACCGCCGACGCGGCCCGGCTGGGCGCACCGGAAGTGGTGCCGGTGCGCCTGTCGTAGCAGGGCGGGACGCGGTGCCCGCGCTCAGACGAGCGCCGGCACCGCGTTCTCCAGCTTGGTGATCCGCTTGTGGAACGTCTTCGTCGTGGTCCACAGCTTGTAGACCAGCAACGCCTCGAACGCGCCCAGCAGCAGCGCGGACAGCACGGTGAAGACGACGATCCGGCCGGTCACCGGCCCCAGGATGAAGACGAACATCATGAACTCGATCCCGCTGAACAGATGCGCCCGGATCCGCTGGCGCAGCAACGCGTCCCGGATGCTGACGAAGCTTCCGAAGCGGGTGCGGAACTCACCGTGCACGTCGAGTCGCTCGCGGGTGCTGTCCTGCGACGGCACGACCACGTCGTCGTCGCCCTCCTCGGCGAACCGCGGCGCCGGGCCGCCGGCCGCCGCGGAGGCCGCGAGCAGCCGCTCCTTCATGGTCAGCTTGACCTTCTGCATCTGCAGCGCGTTCAGGTAGCGGAACATGTCGAAGAAGATGACCGCCGTCGCGAGCCAGAGGAAGACGAGGTTGCCGGTCTTGAGGTATTGCCCGCCGAAGAGACCGATCGCGCACGCCAGCACCCGCAGCCGGTCGAAGACGTAATCCAGCCACGTGCCGAAGACCGAGCCGGTCCCGTTCAACCGGGCGATCTTGCCGTCCATGCAGTCGAGCACGAAGCTCAGGTGGAACAGCAGCGCGCCGGCCAGCACCCAGCCGTACTCGCCCTGCCAGAAGCAGGCGGCCGCGCCGAGGCCGACCAGGAAGGCGCCGATGGTCAGCCGGTTCGGCGTGACCCATCGCCACGGCGCGACCAGCCAGACCAGCCGGGAGGCCAGCGGGTCGACCAGCCAGACCGTCCACCAGGCGTCCCGGCGCTTGTAGGTCCGCTCACGGATCTCCGCGAGTGTCGTGCGCTCTTTCATCGCTCAGCCTCTTCACGGCCGCAGGGAGTGAACAAGCAGCGTCACGGACATGAACGGCGGATGGCCGCGGCGCTGCGGGAGATAATCTAGGAAACGCGCGCAACGGTCCACCCCTCTCCGATGATGACATCAGGATGGGTTCCTAGGATGACTACGGGCTGTGCACGCTGCCTCCCTCTACGCGTCGCGGTGACGCAGAGCGAGGGCTGCGATCGCGAGCATGACGACGGCCCAGGCCACCGCGGCAAGCAGACCGAGTTCAGGATCGGCCACGACGGTGTCCGGCAGCCACGGTCCGCTGCCGGGCCAGCGATCACGAATCAACGGACCCACCATGACGTACGAGAAGAGCACCGCCCCGACAGCTACGACTGCCTGCCGGAGCACCCCGCCCACGCCGGCCGCCACCAGCATCGACACGACCAGCGGCAGTGCCGCCTCCGGATCGCCGCCGGCGAGTGCCACCGTGAGGGCGAGCGGCACAGCGATCAGGAGCAGCGCGAAAGCCTTGGCGACGGCGAGCGGCAGCCGCCGGGGGACAGCCAGCAGCGTGGCCCTGATCTGGTTGCCGCCCTGATATTCGTGCGCCGCCGCGAGCACACCGAACACCAGCAGGCCGGGCAGGGTGTGGGACGGCGCCGAGCCGGGGGCACCGACAGCGCGCAGCAGCACCGTGACAGCGAGGGTCAGCGCGGCGGTGAGCCGGAGGGACGGCAGGGTGACGAGCTTGCCGACCTCGGCCCGGAAGGCGTTCATGCGTCCCGCCGGCGGAACATCCGGGCGGCGACCACCAGCAGGGCGGCCACCCACGCGGTCATGACGAGACCGGCGGTCACCGGCGGGATCCGCTCCTGGCCCTGCATGCCGCGCAGGAACATGTGCGGCCCGACGATGTCCGGCAGATAGGCGGCCAGCGGCGTCACCTTGGTCAGCAGGTACGAGACCGACACGACCGAGGAGTTCACGATCAGCACGGTCAGCGTGACTATCCCGTTGCGGGCGAGCAGCGTTATCGCGTACGACAGAAGGCCGATCAGCAGAAGATAGGCGACCGCCGCGACCGCCCGGACGGGTTCGGGCGCCGGCACGGCCGTACCGTGCATCATCTCGGTCAGCGCCAGCGTCGCCACCACCGTCACCACCCCGGTCGCCGCCACCACCAGGCACAGCGCGGCCGCCTTGGCGGCCAGCAACCGGGCGCGGCGCGGCGCGGCCAGCAGCGTCGCGGTGAGCTGGCGCGCGCCCGGCGCGTCCTCCCCGGTGCTGGTGTACTCGCTGCTCACCGTCACCACCCCGAGGACCATCGCGCCGAGCAGGCTGATCATCAGGTTCTGCAAGCCCATGTCGGACGGGTCGCCGTAAGCGCCGTCGGCCAGCGCCCGGCGGGTGGCCGGCGCGTTGACCAGCACCAGGAGCGGGGCGCCGAGCAGGCCGAGCACGATGCCCACCCAGGCGGTCGGCAGGCCGAGGAGCTTGCGCAGCTCGGCCCGGACGAGCGGAGCGATGGGGGTACGGCCCGGCGTCACCACGGCTGTGCCGCCGACGTGAGGGCGAGGAAGGCGTCCTCCAGAGTCTGGTGGTCACCGGTGACCTCGGCGAGTGCGCCGCGGGCGACCACCCGACCGTGATCGATGATCACCACGTCGTCGGCGATCTCGGCCAGCTCGCCCATCAGGTGACTGGAGAGCAGCACAGTGCGGCCCTCGTCGGCGCTGTCCCGCAGGAACGTGCGCATCCACCGGATGCCGGCCGGGTCCAGCCCGTTCACCGGCTCGTCCAGGATCAGCACCCGCGGGTCGCCGAGCAGCGCGGCGGCCAGGCCGAGACGGCGCCCCATGCCGAGCGAGAACTTGCCGGCCCGCTTGCCGGCGTCACCACCGAGGCCGACCACCTCCAGAACCTCGGCGACCCGGGACCCGGGGATGCCGTTGCTCGCGGCCATCCAGCGCAGGTGCGCGCGGGCGGTCCGGGCCCGGTGCGCTCCGCTGCCGTCGAGCAGGGCGCCGACCTTCGTCAGCGGCCGGTCCCAGGCGGCGTACGGGCGGCCGTCGATCAGGGCGGTCCCGCCCTGCGAGCGGTCCAGCCCGAGCAGGATGCGCAGCGTGGACGTCTTGCCGGCGCCGTTGGGCCCGAGGAAGCCGGTGACACGTCCCGGGTGCGCCTCGAAGGTGATCTCGTGCAGGATCGTCGTCCGACCCCTGATCTTGCTGATGCCGTCGATCGTGATCATTGCTCCAGTCAATCGGCGGGCGGGCCCCCGGCACATCGGACCGGTCTCGGATGTTCCACCGCCCCTTCTCGGACCTTGATCCCCCGGTTCGCGGCCCGGTCTCGGACCCTGGTCCGACCGCTACAGTCGGGCGGGTGCTCGCCCATCCGCGTCCGGCCTGGCGCAACCGCGCCGTCCCGGTCGTCGCCGTCGTCGCCACGGCGCTGCTGCTCACCATGTGCACCGTCGGCGTCTCCGGCCCGGCCACCAAGGTCATCCCCCCGCTGATCGCCGGGTCCGCGGTCGGGGCGGTGATCTGGGCGGTGCGCCGGTGGCGGGCCGACCGCGCCGACTACGAGCGGCGGCTCACCGAGTGGGCGGCCGCCGAAGCGGTGCTGGCCGAGCGCCTGCGGATCGCCCGGGACCTGCACGATCTGGTCTCGCACGGGCTGGGGCTGATCACCGTACGGGCGGCGAGCACCCGGCACCTGCCGAAACCGCCGGAAGTGGGCGAGGCGCTCGCGGACATCGAGGAGGCCGGCCGGCACGCCACCTCGGAGCTGCGCCGCATGCTCACGGTGCTGCGGGAGCCGGACGGTCCGGGCCCGCGAACCCCGTTGGAGAGCCTGGACGCCCTGCCGGAGATCGTCCGGGCCGCGGAATCGGCCGGCCTGCGCCCCCGGCTCGCGGCCGAGCCGCTCGGCGAGGTGACACACGGGGTGCAGGTCGCGGTCTGCAAGACGGTACGCGAGGGGCTCAGCAACGCGGCCCGGCACGCCGGACCGTCCGACGTGGTCGTGCGCGTGCACCGGGACGGCCGCTTCATCGTGGCCAGCGTGGCCGACCGCGGCCCGTCGGCACCCGGCTGGCGGGCTGTCCCCGGGGCCGGGCACGGCCTGTCCGGCCTGCGCGAACGAGTGGGCAGCCTCGGCGGGACCCTGACCGCCGAGCCGGTGGACGGCGGGTTCCGGCTGACCGCCCGCATCCCCGACGAGCCCGCCGCATGACCACCCACCCGGCATCCGCCTCCGTTCCGCCGCACCCCACGGCTCTCGATGCGCGGCATCCCGTCGCTCCCGTTCCGCCGGATGCGACTGCTCCGGTTCCGGCGGGCGCGACTGCTCCGGTTCCGGCGGGTGCGACTGCTCCGAGTGCGCCGGGTGCCACTGCTGCCGTTTCGGTGGGTTCCGGCGCATCCGCCTCCGGGACCGCGCGGATCGGGGTGCTTCTCGTGGATGACCAGCCGCTCCTCCGGCAGAGCCTCGCCATGATCATCGAGAACGAGCCGGACCTGACCGTTGTCGGCCAGGCAGCCGACGGCGCCGAGGCCGTGCTGCGAGCCCGGGCGGCACGCCCCGACGTGGTCCTGATGGACGTGCGGATGCCGAGACTCGACGGCCTGGAAGCCACCCGCCGGATCTGCGCCGACCCGGTGCTCGCCGGGTCCCGGGTGCTGGTACTGAGCATGTTCGAGCTCGACGAGTACGTCTACGAGGCCCTGCACGCGGGCGCCTCCGGATTCCTGCTGAAGGACGCCCGGCCCGAGGAGCTGCTGGACGCCATCCGGCGTACGCATCGAGGTGAATCGCTCTTCGCCCCGTCGATCCTGACCCGGCTGGTGGCCCACTACGTGGCCGCGCCCCGCCGCGATCGCCCACCCGCCCCGCCCGGCGGCCTCACGCCCCGCGAGGTGGAGGTGCTCGCCCTGATCGGCAACGGCCTGTCCAACGACGAGATCGCCGCCGCCCTGGTGATCTCGATCAAGACCGTGAAGACCCACATCACCCACCTGCTGGCCAAACTCGCCGCCCGCGACCGCGCGCAGCTGGTGATAGCCGCCTTCAACGCCGGCCTGGTCCGCCCCCGCTGACCACCACTCACCGGAGCGCCCGGCGGGTCACCGCCCGCCACCCGGCGCCTGGGGGCGCCTGAGCGCCCGCCCATCCCCACCCACGCCGCCCCGCCCGCGCCGCCCTGCCCGCCGCGCCGCCCTGCCCGCCGCGCCGCCCTGCCCGCCGCGCCGCCCTGCCCGCCGCGCCGCCATCCGCCGCGATGCCGCCCGCCGCGATGCCGCCCGCCGCGATGCCGCCCGCCGCGACGCCACCCCGGGCGGGACACCCGTCCGCCGTCTGCCGAGCTTGGCCGCCCTCGGATTCCGGCGCCTGCCCGCGGGCGCGGCCGTCCGCGAACTCGTAGTGGGCACCCGCCTGCCGATCTCACGCGCGCCGTTTCGCGCGTGACAGCTCTGGAACGCAGCCGGGCACCCGACACAGAGCTTGATGATCAGTCGGCTGGCGATGGGGGACGGGTCGCGGCTCAACGCCTTGCGGATGGCCGGCCGGGAGGTGCTGCGCCTCACGGCCGGGGACGTGCTGCGGAGTTCGGGTCAGGTCGTCGCCATGGCGCCGGCCGCCCTGGCGGCGGCCGATGACGCCTCGCCTGACCGCACCGGGCTGCCGGGGCGTCGTCGGCGGCCGGCTGATCGCCGCCGGATGCGGGGCCGCAACGGGCCGGCATCCGGCGGGCCGGTGAGCGGATCAGCACTTCATCCAGGAGACGTGGTAGACGGTGGCGAGGTTGCCGTCGGAGGAGTCCATGGTGAGGAAGTTGGTGGTGCCGCCCTTCGCGGTGCCGGCGTTCACCCGCAGCTCGGTGTTGATGTTCAGGTAGCGCTTCTCGCCGCACGGCAGGAAAGACATGGAGCTGATCTCCACCTGGTCGGTGCGCTGCCAGTTCTCGGCGAGGTAGCCCTTGAAGTCGTGCCGGATCCGGGTGGTGTGCCGCTCGCCCTGGAAGTAGTAGTTCGCCGTCTCGGAACCGGTCGCGCCCTCTTCCAGGCTCGCGTATCCGCGGTAGTCGGCGCCGGCGATCGCGTACGTGTAACCCTCGGGCACGAGCACGTCGAGAGAGAGCTGACAGTTCTTCCGGAAATCGGTGGACCTCGCCTCGGGGCCGACCTGGGCGACGAACTGGCTGTACGCGACCGTGAACGCCTTGTTGTCCGGGGACACCGTCACCTCGGCGGTGCCTTTCGGGCAGCCGGAGCCGTTCGCGGAGACCACGTCGATGACCATGTCCTCGGCCGGCGGGGGCGCGAGCTGCAGGTTCGTGACGGGCGCGCTGCCCAGGGTCGAGGCGAGCATGGTGGCGGCGGTGATCGCGTTCAGCATTGAATCTTCCTCCGGAATCACAGAAACGGGCACGAGAATGCGCCTCACGAATGGGCCGGCATGGCCGAAGCGCCGGTGAGAAACGTACGTTTCGCCAGTTGTGCGGCGCAGCGAATAGCGTCAGGGAAACGCCTGCCGGTGTGTGGTCGAGGCGATTTATTGACCGTCCGGGCGCACTCCCGCCGGACATCCGGACAGACATCGCGGAAACGCCGGACAAACGCCGCGGTCGATGCTATGTCCGCGAGGCGATCGACAGGCCGTCGCGCCTCTGCGACTGTGGGAACATGACTGACATCGATATCGCCGCGGAGAACAAGAGACGGTTTCTCGAGGCTTTCGGCCGGTTCGCGGAGGGCGACGCCGACGTGCTGTTCGAGATCATCCGAGAGGATTTCGTGACGCACACGCCGGGCGCCCCGTCCGGCCGGGACGCCTGGATCGAGTTCATCAAGAACTCACCGCTGGCGACGGCCACGCTCGAGTTGCAGCACGTCGTCGCGGACGCCGAGTTCGTGGTGGCGCACTACCACCTGATCCCGGAGGAGGGCCCGGCCGAGGCGGTGGTGGACATCTGGCGGTTCGAGGACTTCCTGATCGTCGAGCACTGGGACGTGAGCCGCCCGCTGGAGCCCGCCGGATAGGGCGGGGGTCAGATGCGGCGGCGCAGAGCCGAATCGCTGAGGTTCGGCCGGCCGCCGGGGTGGCCGACGGTCGCGCCGGACGCCGCGACGGCGTAACGAGCCGCCTCCTCCGGCGGCGCACCCCGCAGCAGCGCGACGGTCAGGGCGGCAGTGAGCGCGTCACCGGCGCCGGTGGTGTCGACCACCTTCTCGTCGCTGAGCGGGACCAGCACCTCGCCGTCGCCCCACCGCTCGCCGCGCCACACGAAGTAGTTCGCCTCCGGCAGCTCGAACGCGAACAGCGACGGCCCGGACAGGTCGCCGACCGCCGCGCGCAGCTCGGCCGGGTCCTTCGCCGCGGTGCCGGTCAGCTGCTCGGTCTCCTTGCCGTCGGTGCGCACCACGTCGGCGGCGGCCAGCAGCGCCGCGCGGTCGGTGTCGTCGCCGGGTGCGCCGTCGAGCACCACCAGCGCTCCGCCGGCGCGGCCCAGGCGGGCGGCGGCCAGTGCGGCGGGTCCCGGTTGCTGCAGTTGCACGAGTACGGCGTCGGCGTCCCGCAGCAGCCGTTCCGCCGCCTGCACGTCCGCCTCGGTCAGCAGCATCGGCTCCGGCAGGTGCTCGAGGTAGCGGTAGCGACCCCCGGCGTCCAGTGCCTCCACGATCAGCCCGGTCGGGGTGCCGGCCCGGCGGATCACCGGGGACACGTCGATCCCGTCCGCGCGTGCCTGGGAGAGCAGTTCGTCGCCGATCCGGTCGTCGCCGCAGACCGCCAGCAGGGCCGGCTGGGCGCCCAGCTGGGCCAGTGCGACGGCCTGGTTGGCGCCCTTGCCGCCGAGCATCTCCCGCCGCAGCCGGGCGTCGGCGGAGCTGCCGGCCTCGGGCATCTCGTCGACGAGCAGGACCAGATCGCGGGCCAGCTGCCCGGCCACCACCACACGTTGCGAAGTCACCCTCTGCCGCTACCCGATCGGAGCACGCCAACACATGCTCATACCCGCACAAGTCGACCAGCCCAGCGTGTGAAGTTCGGCCCGCATACGAGCCCGAACTTCACACGCGCTTTGCGGGCTGACCTGTGTGTGAAGTTCGGCCCGCATACGAGCCCGAACTTCACACGCGGGGGTGGGGCGGGCCGGCGGTGGGCGGCATGATCGAATGGGGGCGTCTAAAGTAGACTCGCTGTTCACCGGGCTCGGACGGACGGTGAGCGTGCCACGGCGTATGCCGAACGGTTACCGGCGGACGAAGATCCGCTGACCTGGACCGGCGGCGCGAGATCCGTACAAAAGCGGAAAATCCTCGCTGGTGCGGATCATGCCGTGACGCTAGGGTCTGTACGCACTTCGATCGCGCCGTACCCCGAGCGCAGATCGGTGCTTCACGCTGCCCAGATTGGATGAACGTTGGCGCCTGCACCGGCCGACCCCGCACCCCGTCCGCAAAAGACCCGGCAGCAGTCGATCAAGCGACGCGTCGTACGCCTGGTTCTCATTCCCAGTGTGGTGGCCCTGCTGCTGTGGTTCACCGCCTCCGGTTACCTGGTCTTCCAGGGCTTCTACAACCGGACGGTGGCCATCACGGTGCGCGAGGTCTCGATCCCCGCGGTCACCGCGCTCTCCTCGATCCAGCAGGAACGCCGGCTCAGCATCGCGTACCTGGCCCGCCCCTCCCGGGACCTGAAGTCGCTGCTCGACCAGCGGCAGCAGACCGACGCACAGCTGACGAAGCTGCGTGAGGTCGCCGACAGCCAGCTGGCCCGCGCGCCGGACTCGATCCTGGAACGCTGGCGGACGCTGTCCGGCTATCTCGACCAGCTGCCGAGCACCCGCAGCGCGATCGACGCCCGGTCCACCACGGACGAGCGGGCGTACACGTTCTACAACGAGCTGCTCGACGCCGCGGCCGACCTCTTCGACAACCAGGCCCGGATCGTGCCGGACGCGGTGGCGGCGCAGGGCGGCCTCACGGCGACCGAGTTGTTCCGGGCCAGCGACCTGATGTCCCGGGCCGCCTCGACGATGGACGGCGCGTTCGCCGCGAACGCGTTCGGGCGCTCGGATTACCTGGAGTTCGCGCGCCTGGTCAACGCGTACCACTATCAGCTGGAGAGCAGCCGGGCGCAGATGGAGCCGGCGGTCCGCGACGAGCTGCAGAGTTTCGAGCGCACCGCCGAGTGGCGGGCCCTGCTGGCCGCGGAGAACGCGATCATGGCAGCCGGGCCGTGGCGCCGGGGGACGCCGGCCGCGCTCGGCCAGATCCGCGGCGAGTGGACCGATGCGACCGCGGCCGTCGCCGCGCGCCTGTCCGACCTGACCATCGACGAGGCCGACCAGGTCTCCGCCCGCACCCTGCGAACCGGCAACAACCAGCTCCTCAGCGCGCTGGTCGGCAGTCTGGTGGCGCTGCTCGTGGCGATCGGCGCGATCCTCTGGGCGCTGCGCCAGTCGGCCGTCCTGGTCGACCGGGCCCTCTCGGTCCGCCTGTCCCGGCTGGGCAGCGACGCCGACACGCTCGTCGACGAGCGTCTGCCGGCCGTCATGGACCAGCTGCGCCGGCGGGAACCGGTCGACCTGGCCGTCGAGTTCGCCCCCGGCGACTACGGCAGCGACGAGATCGGCCAGGTGGCGAGCGTGCTCAACCGGTCGTTGCGCGCCGCCGCGGAGGCGGCCGTCGACGAGGCCAAGGCCCGGGCCGCCGGCACCGCGATGCTGATGGGTGTCGCGCGGCGCCCGCAGCGCCCGTTGCAGCGCGGCCTGAAGGTGATCGAGGACCTGCAGCGGCAGATCGGCGACGAGAAGCTGCTGAGCCACCTGTTCGACATCCACCACCAGCTCAATCAGACCCGGCGCTTCCTGGAGAACCTGGTCATCCTCGCCGGTGGGCAGATCGGCCGGCGGTTCTCCAAGCCGATGCCGCTGCGCCGGGTGCTGCTGGCCGCGTTCGCCGAGGCGCACAACTATCAGCGGATCAGCCTGCGCAGCGCGACCGACGTGCACCTGGTCGGGTACGCGGTCGCCGAGGTCATCCACCTGCTGGCCGAGCTGCTGGACAACGCGCTGGCGTTCTCCCCGCCCCGGACCACGGTCTGGGTGACCGCGGTGAAGGTCAACCACGGCGTCGCGGTGGAGATCGAGGACGCCGGCGTGGGCATGAGCGCCGACGCCGTGGAACGGGCGAACACCCTGCTCGCCGCGGCGCCCACCCCGGACGTCACCGAGTTGAAGGACGGCGCGCAGGTCGGCCTCTACGTGGTGGCGGAGCTGGCCAAACGGGAGGGCGTGCAGGTGAGCCTGCGCCGCTCGGCGTACGGCGGCCTGCTCGCCGTCGTGCTCCTGCCCGAGCGCCTGCTCGTCACCGGTGACCTGCCGGCCGAGGGGAACGGCCCGCAGGCCGTCGCCGCCGCGCCGCCGATGGAGAGTGCCCGCCGGGCGCCGGACCGGCCCGCCGCGGCGCCCGCCGTGTCCCGGTCCGCGGTGGGTCTCCTGGAACCCGAGGCCGGCGCCGATCGGCCTTCCGACCACACCGCAGGCGGCCCCGTGAGCGAACCAGAGCCGAGCAGCGCCGTCCGGGCCCCCGAGCGGGCCGTCACCCCGGGCCCCACCGCCGGGACCAGACCGCCGCTGCCCAGCCGGCAACCGCAGCAGCACCTGGCACCCGGCCTGCGCGAGGAGGCGTCGATCGGCGAGACCACCGGCGACGTGCTCGCGACGCGCTCGCCGGAGGAGGCCCGCAACCGTTTCGCCAACTACCAGAGGGGTCGTGCCGCGGGGCGTGCGGCCGACCGCGACGAGACAGAAAACCAAGCTGAGCAAGGCGGGAACGCGTGACCAACTCGACCTCTTCCCTCGAACTGCCCTGGATGCTCGACGACCTCACCGAGGTGCCGCACGTCGTCTCCGTGGTCGTGCTGTCCACCGACGGGTTGATCGTCCAGAAGTCGACGTCGATGGCGCAGGACCTGGCGGAGATCCTCGCCGCCGGCGCCTCCTCGATGTACAGCGTGGCCGCCGGGACCGGCCGGCGTTTCGCCAGCGGGCCGGTGCAGCAGGTGGTCATCGAATATCAGGAGCACACCCTGTTCGTCGCGGCCGCCGGGCAGAACGCCCGCCTGGCGGTGCTCTGCGACCAGGACGTCGACATGGGCATGGTGGCCTACGAGGTGAGCCGGCTGGTCACCCGCATCGGGGATTATCTGGGTGCGCCGGCCCGCTCGGCGATGCCGGGCGCCGACGCCCCAGGCCGCAATGACTGACGACTGGGACGGCGACGACGAGACGGCGGCCGGACGGTTCGTCCCGTTGTACATCCTGGTCAACGGGCGGACCACGCCGCGGGACAGCAACCTGGACCTGGCCACCCAGGTCATCGCACTGCCGGCCGACGCCACCCGGCTCGAGCCCGAGTACCTGCAGATCCTGAACCGGTGCGGTAACTGGATCTCGATCGCCGAGATCGGCGCGTACCTGCACATCCCGCTGGCGATCGTCAAGGTGATGGTCGACGTGCTGCTGGAACAGGGCTATCTGGACAGTGGCTCGCCGGCGCAGCACCGGGTCATCGACCCGGGTGTGCTCGGCGCGGTCCTGGCCGGCCTCGAGCGGCTCTGATCACGAGGACTGAGGAATGAGACGCACATCAGTCAAGATAGTCGTGGCCGGTGGCTTCGGCACCGGTAAGACGACCCTGGTCGGCTCGGTCAGCGAGATCCCTCCGCTGACCACGGAGGAGCTGCTCACCGAGGCCGGCATCGGGGTGGACGACGTGACCGGGGTGGAGTCCAAGACGACCACGACGGTGGCGCTGGACTTCGGCCGGATCACCATCGGCGCGGACGTGGTGCTCTATCTGTTCGGCACCCCCGGCCAGGACCGGTTCTGGTTCATGTGGGACGAGCTGGCCCAGGGCGCGATCGGGGCGATCGTGCTGGTCGACACCCGGCGGCTGGACACCAGCTTCCCGGCCGTCGACTACTTCGAGCGGCGGGGCCTGCCGTTCGTGGCCGCGGTGAACAGGTTCTTCGGCGAGTGCCCGTACACCGAGGACGAGATCCGCGGCGCGCTGAAGCTGGGCGCGGAGGTGCCGCTGGTGTGGCTCGACGCGCGGGACCGGTCGTCGAGCAAGCAGGCGCTGGTCGCCCTGGTCCGGCACGCGATGGCACGGCTGCAGCCGGCGCGGTGACCTGAGAGCGGTGGATCCCGCCGCCCCGCGAGGCATGCGGCGGCGGGAGCCACGGCCGGCTCACGGGATCTCAGGGCAGCGGTTCCAGCCGGACCTTGAAGTGGCGCAGCAGGGGTGGCGCCGAGACGATCCGGTAGCCACGGATCCGCTCCGGGTTCTTCGCGATCGCCCCGAGTACCGCCGCGGCGTACCCGAAATGCTCCTCGGTGTAGACCCGCCGGGGGATCGCCAGCCGGACCAGCTCGAAGGGCGCCGGGCTGGTCAGCCGGTTCTCGGCGTCGAGGGTGCCGAGGTACAACGAGCCGAGCTCGGCGGAGCGGATGCCGCCGTCGAGATAGAGCTGGCAGCCGAGCGAGTGCCCGGGGAACTCGGCCGGGGACAGATGCGGCAGCAGCCGGCCGGCGTTGAGGTACAGCGCGTGGATGCCGGCGGGCTGGACGGTGTCCACGCCGGCATCGTTGATCATGCGGGCGAAGCGTGCGGTCTGCTCGGCGCGGGACGCCAGGTACGCCGGATCCACCACCTCGCGCAGACCCTGGGCGAGACGCTCCAGATCGTGCCCGGCGAGTCCTCCGTAGGTGGAGAACCCCTCGGTGGCGATCAGGTTGGCCTCGCAGCGGGCGAACAGGTCGTCGTCGCGCAACCCGATGAGGCCGCCGATCGCGGTGAGGCCGTCCTTCTTGAGGCTGATCAGGCAGCCGTCGGCGAGCTGAAAGGCCCGGGTGGCGATCTGCCGCGGCGTCCAGTCCCGGTAACCGTCCTCGCGTTGCTTGACCAGCCAGGCGTTCTCGGCGAACCGGGCGGCGTCCAGGAAGAACGGGACCCGGTAGCGGCGGCAGAGGGCCTGGACCGCCTCCAGGTTGGCCATCGAGACCGGCTGCGCGCCGAGCCCGTTGTTGGTGATCGTCATGAGCACCAGGCCGACCCGCGGGCCGTCCGGGCCGGTGAGGGTGCGCTCCAGCGCGACCAGATCGATGTTGCCCTTGAACGGCGCGGTGCTGTCCAGGTCGGCGGCCTCGGGGCAGGGCAGGTCGCGTGCCTCCGCGCCGGCGATCTGGACGTTGGCGTGAGTGGTGTCGAAGTGGGTGTTGCTGACGCAGATCTGCCCCGGCTTCAGCAGACCGGAGAAGAGGATGCGCTCGCCGGCCCGGCCCTGGTGCACCGGCAGGAGGTGCGGATAACCGGTCAGCTCGGCGGCTTCCTCGCGGAAGCGGAACCAGGAGCGGGCACCGGCGTACGACTCGTCGCCGACCGCGGCCGCGGCCTCCTGCAGGGACGAGGTCGCCCCGGTGCCCGAGTCCGAGAGCAGGTCCACGGTGATCTGGTCGGCGCGCAGGTTGAACGGGTTGTACCCGGCCGCGCTGATGGCCTCGCGCCGTTGCTCGGGCGTGAGGAAGGGAATCGGCTCCACCACCTTGATCCGGTACGGCGGGGGAAGCGGGATGTGCGGGGGCAGCAAGGGAGCTCCTAGACAGGGACCGACAGCGGCCGAGGCGGCGTCACCCGGTACGCCTCGGAGGACAGGTAGACCGTCATGCCCGGGCGCGGCGGCCCGAGGCGCAGCGAGACGTGGGCGAGCAGCCCGGCGCCGTCGGCGAGCCGCCGGTCGGTGACGGCGCCGATCGCCCGGTCGAGGACGGCGGGGTCGAACCGGTAGCGCTCCAGCAGCGGCAGGACCCGGGCGAGGGCCTGCTCGTCGTCGTCGACGTAGTCGCGGATCGGCACGTAGATGCTGTAGCCGACCGGCCGGTCGGCGCCCTCGGTGATCGTGTAACTGCCCACCAGCGGGCGGCCGCCGAAGCGCTCGGTGCCCCCGCTGCTGAGGCAGAAGGCGGCCACCTCGTCCGGGTCGACGCCGTCGACCGCGGCGGCGGCGCGCGCGACGTCGCCCGGCTCGGCGTCGTGGTGCGAGAGGTAGAGCTTGACCCGGGCCTGCGGGCCGTCGTGCAGGTCGAGGGCGAAGAACGTCAGGCGGTCCCGGCAGCCGAGCTCACCCGCGCGGACGGCATGGCGCAGCATGCTCGCGTACGCCGGACCGAGTCCGAGCCGGCCCAGCGCCTCGGCGACGACCTCGGGCGCCTGTTCGGGGCCGGCCAGCTCGGGGTTGAGGTAGACCTTGAACTCGGGCTGTCGCCCGGCGCGGAACACCAGGGAGATCCAGAGGCCGAAGTCGTCCTTCGGGCTTTCGGTGGTGAACAGCTCACGAATGGTGTCGAGCCGGCCGGTGGAAAGGTTGTACCGCGCGGCGTGGCGGTGCAGGAAATCGTAAGTGGCCGCCATGTTCTCGGCCATGCCGGGAAGGGGCGCGACAACCTCGGCGAGAATGCGCAGCGCGGGCGGTTCGGTCTCGTTGTAGGCGAGCGAGAACTCGATCGGCGTGTGATCGTCGGCGACGCCGGACGGCCAGGCGGGCGGGTCGGACAGCGGCCGTGACCCGTGCTCGCCGAGGACGCCGGAAAGCAGATCCACCGGCGTGGCGGGGTCGATGCCGACGACGTGGCAGAGGCGGCCGAGCTGGCTGCCGAGACGATCCATTACCGACAAGTCTTGCATCCTGACCCCTGTTCCGAGCAGCCGCCGACTGCCCCGGTCGCCCGGCTTCCTGGGGTCGACCTGCCCGCTTCGTCCTACTTTTTTCGGCACCGGCAGGCGCTGCTGCTGATCACCTACTCTCACCAATAGTTATGTCGATCATGAAGCGAAGTCGAGTGCGACATAGATCACAGTGGATAGTCGCGCGGGCTTTCGTCACTGTCCGCAGTGGCCGGTCGTCGCGAGCGTTCCGAGATCTGTAGAAGCGGCAGGTCAGCGGGCGGTCATGCACCAAGGCGAGATCGGCAAATGAGGGATCATGGGCCGCCCCCCGAGAAGCGAAAATCATTCGCTATGTACGCAGCGCGCTTGTTGGCCCGATATCGGCGTGGAGTCGCCGTTCCACCAGGGCAGGCAGACCAAAATCGGTCGACCGCCCGGCGCGAAAAGTTACTACCGAACTACTTTGAGTTACTGGCGGATCGCCAACCGGCTGTGTAGCGTCAGCCCCGCAGGCCCGCGTCGCCGATGTCGCCGGCATGCTCTCGGGTGAGCTGACCAGCGCTCACCCTCGTCCAGCCTTGGTGAAACGTCCAGCCTTGGTGAAACGCCGTGCACCGGCCTGCTCGGAATCGGGAACGCCCGTGGAACACGTCATTCTTCTCAACGAGTCCGGTGAAGCAGAAGGCCTGGCCGACAAACAGACGGTGCATACCGCGGACACGCCTCTTCATCTCGCGTTCTCCTGCTATGTCTTCGACTCCGCCGGCCGATTCCTGATCTCGCAGCGCGCCCTGCACAAGAAGACCTGGCCCGGTGTCTGGACCAACAGCGTCTGTGGGCATCCCCAGCAGGGCGAGCCCATCGTCGACGCCGTCCACCGCCGCGCCGGGTTCGAGCTCGGGCTCATGCTGGACACCGTGCGCCTCGTGCTGCCCGCCTTCCGCTACCGGGCCGAGCTGGACGGTGTCGTGGAGAACGAGATGTGCCCCGTCTTCCAC
Source organism: Actinoplanes sp. 13 (assembly GCF_056134165.1). Classification (NCBI taxonomy): domain Bacteria; kingdom Bacillati; phylum Actinomycetota; class Actinomycetes; order Micromonosporales; family Micromonosporaceae; genus Actinoplanes; species Actinoplanes sp. 13. Next base: position 416,409 of record NZ_JBVYOQ010000002.1, read on the forward strand.
GCGACCGTCCGCGCCGACCCGCGGCCCAACCCCGACGAGGTCGCCGCCACCCGCTGGCTGACCTGGACCGACTTCACGCGCGACGTCGCGGCCACGCCCGGTGCGTTCTCGCCCTGGTGCGGTCAGCAGATCGAGCAGCTCACCGCCCTCGGCACCGCCCCGGACAGCTGGCCGACCGGCGATCCCGCCCTGCTGCCCCCGGCCGCCCGCGCCGAAATCTAAATCGCTGGCCGACACCGGCGCGGCGCGCTATCTTCGGCGACATGTTCTTCGCGCCCGGTCTGCAGCTGCCCCGCACGGTGGTGGCTCCCGCGCGCGCTCTTCCCGGCGCCGATACGCGAGTCTGACCCTTCCCCACCGGCAGCAGAACCCCGGGGAAGGGTGGCTGTCCCCTGCCCGGGTTCTGACGCGCCCGCCTGGCGACGGGTCGTGTAACACCACGATGCCTCGCATCCAGTGAGGACTGAGAAACCATGGCGAAGAGCCAGTTCATCCGCAGCAAGCCGCACCTCAACATCGGCACGATGGGACACGTCGACCACGGCAAGACGACGCTGACCGCCGCGATCACCAAGGTCCTCGCCGACCGCGACCCGGTTGCCAACCGGTACGTCGCGTTCGAGGGGATCGACAAGGCGCCGGAGGAGGCCGCCCGCGGGATCACCATCACCATCGCCCACGTCGAGTACGAGACCCCGAACCGCCACTACGCCCACGTCGACATGCCCGGCCACGCCGACTACGTGAAGAACATGATCACGGGAGCGGCGCAGGTGGACGGCGCGATCCTGGTCGTCTCGGCGCAGGACGGGTCGATGCCGCAGACCCGCGAGCACGTGCTGCTCGCCCAGCGGGTCGGCGTGCCGTACCTGGTGGTCGCCCTCAACAAGAGCGACGCGGTGGACGACCCGGAGCTGCTCGACCTGGTCGAACTGGAGGTCCGCGAGCTGCTCAGCGGGTACGGGTTCCCCGGCGACGAGGTCCCGGTCGTGCGGGTCAGCGCACTCAGGGCCCTCGAGGGCGACCCGCGCTGGGTGGCGTCCGTCGGGGAGCTGCTCGACGCGGTCGACGACTACGTGCCGGTCCCGCCCCGCGAGCTCGGCGAGCCGTTCCTGATGCCGATCGAGAACGTGCTCTCGATCAGCGGGCGTGGCACCGTGGTCACCGGCAAGGTGGAGCGCGGCGAGCTGCGCGCCGGCGAGCCGGTGGAGGTGGTCGGCCTCGGCCCGACCGTCGCCAGCGTCGCCACCGGCCTGGAGACGTTCGGCAAGGTCCTGGAGTCGGCACAGGCCGGCGACAACGCCGCCGTCCTGCTCCGCGGCATCAAGCGCGAGCAGGTGCAGCGGGGCCAGGTGGTTGCCGCGCCCGGCAGCGTGCGGCCGCACCGGGTCTTCCGGGCCAGGATGTACGCGTTGACGAAGGAGGAGGGTGGGCGCCACACGCCGTTCGAGGCGAACTACCGCCCGCAGTTCTACTTCCACACCACCGACGTCTCGGGCGGGCTGGACCTCGGCGACCGTGACCTGGTCATGCCGGGGGACACCCTGGACGAGGTGACCGTGACCCTGGGCAAGGAGATCGCCCTGGAGGTGGGTCTCGGCTTCGCCGTCCGCGAGGGTAACCGCACCGTCGCCGCCGGCACGGTCACCGCCATCCTGGACTGAGCACGTGAGCGGGTGACCCGGTGTGCGCCGGGCCACCCGCGCCGCGTCAGATCAGCAGGTCGATGCGTTGGTGGCGCAGGCCGTCGCGCAGGAAACGGGCCGCGGCGTAGCTGGCCGCCAGCTGCCAGTGCTTGGGGCGCGGAGTCTCGCCGTGGTCGGCGATGCCCCGGATGACCAGCCAGGGCACGTCCCGCTCGCCGCACGCGGCGGCGAAGCCGGCGCCCTCCATCTCGGCCGCCAGGGTCCGGGCGTGCAGGCCTTTCACCAGGTCGGGCAGCGAGCCGTCCTCGATCAGCTTGCTGCCGGCCAGCACGACTCCGCGGCGTACGCGGGGCTCCCAGGTCCGCAACTCGTCGGCGGGTGCCTGGGCGTCCGTGCCGAAGTCCGCCAGGAAGTCCCGCCGCACGTCGGCCGGCCAGGTCCGGACGATGACGTCGAGCAGCTCGGTCCGGTTGATGTGCCGCTCCGGAGGGGAGTACGCCTTGGGCATGTAGACCGGACCGCCCCGCCTCATCTCCTGGAACTCGTAGGCCAGCACCGACTCGGCCACGACGACGTCGCCCGCGTTCACCTCACCCCTGACCCCGCCCGCCATGCCGATCAGCACGCACGCCTTGGCGCGGATCAGGGTGAGCAGAGCGCCCAGGTGCAACGCCGACTCGACGTTGCCGGCCGTGCCCACCATCGCGATCGCGAAGGTCCGGTTGTCGACCTCGGCCGTCCAGGCCTCCAGGCCGTGCCCCAGTTTGACCACCTGCGAGGTGTCGGTCACGCCGAAGACCTGCAGGCAGGCGGTGAGCTCCACCTTCTTGACGGTGAGCACCAGGTAGTCGACGGTGAGTTCGACCGGCTCGTCCATGAACGGCGCTCCTTCGTAGTCACCCACCCGGTCCCGGACCACCTTGCCGAGGTCCTTGCCGATCCGGTCGCCCCGGGCCACCAGGACCGGCGCGACGATCCGGGCCACGTTCGGATAGTCGTCGATCAGCTGGGACAGCAGTCTCTCGAGGGCCAGGTCGCGGCCGGTGGACTCGATACGGCCGCAGGCCAGCGCGAGGCTGGCGATGTTCCGCAGACTCGCGGCGTCAGGCATGTCGCCGGCCCTTCTTCGTCATCCGCAGCGGGTTCCACCGGATCAGGCTCAACATGTTGTCCGGTCGCGGCGCCGCTCCCACCGGCAGCTCGATGACCGAGGCGGAGATGTCGGCGGATCGCCCGATCGTCTTGCGGACGATGCGGTCCAGTTCGGTGAGGGTGCTGTAGGTGACCGACGACTCGTCCAGCAGCGCGATCCGCGAGCTGCGGTACCGATGGATGATCCCGGCGACCTTGGCCGGCAGAGCGCGCTCTTCCTTGATCACCTGCCGCTCGACCTTCGCGATCGCGACGGCCAGGCGCCGTTCCACCGCGTCGCTGATGGGACGGATCGCGGTGCCCTCGTCGGGAGCGACGATCAAGAGCTGCGCTCGTGGGCACTCGAGCCGCACCTCGATCGCGTCGATCAGCGCCTCGGCCAGCCACAGCGAGTCCCAGTCGTCGAGATTGCGGAGCTGGGGAAAGGATCGGATGCCCTGCCGGGTGGACGGCACCGCGTACTCGAGGGCGGATCCGTAGTCGTCGAACAGCGTCAGCATCGAGACGGACGACGGTGTGCGCCACGGATCCGCCATCTGCTGGACCTCGTTCGACAGCTTGGCCGCCCGGACCTGCCAGGAATCCTCCCGCAGCAGGGTGATGTCGACGGCGGCGAAGTAGTCCAGCTCCACGTCGACGCCGTCGAGCGGGACCGTGACCGTGCCGCAGACGGCCGAGTCCGCGGGCTCGGCCGTCTGCGGGAGGTCGCAGAGCACCGCGAGCAGATTCGCGTCCTCCCGTCCGCGTTCGCGGCACTCCCGCCACAGCTCGGAGATCCGCCGGCCGGTCTTGTAGGCAGGTGTGACCACCGCGAACCGCTTCTCCGGATTCCCGAAGTCCTGCTTCGCGACCTCGGCGACGGCGGCCAGCACCTGGTCGTCCGCCGTCCGGCCGCGGATGTCGTCGATGGTGTACGCCTTGACACCGGCCTCGAAGCAGGCGGCGTTGACCGCCGACGTCAGCCACTTCGACCCGGTGTCGTCGTACACCACGAAGTCCACCCGGCGGTCCTCGAAGTATGCCGTCAGCAATTCCTGCAGCTCGGTGGCGCAGCCGCCGGCCGAGTAGCGGTACACCGAGTACTCAGTCGTGCGGGTGCTCGAGGCGAACACGCCGCGGGAGCGCAGGAGCTTGCCGGCGAAGATGTTCCGGCGTTCCCGAAGACTGATCCACTCCGGGTTCTCGGCCTCCCCGAACCACTGCGGCGGCTCCGCGGTCGAGACCCGGCCGGCCGAGTCGACGATGATCACCGACTGGCGGAAGCGTTCGTCCTCGGCCAGCAGCGTGAGGTCGTCGGTCGGCGCCAGCGACTCCTTCACGATGATGAGGATCTGTTTGCCGCGCAGCGAAGCGTCGGGCAGCTTCCCCATGGCTTGGAAGAGCAGGATGTCGACGAGGGCGTACCGCCCGCCGGCGCGGTCGTAGTCCATGTCGATCAGCACGACGGACGACTGTTGCGTCAGGGCGGTCAAGCGGTCCGTGAGGGCGGAGATCGTCTCGTCGTCGAACGCCTCGATGTCGAGCGCTACCGGAAAGGTCTCCGACGGCCCGTCGCCCGGGCCGTCCCCGGCCGATGGGCGGGCGAACGAGCGGGCGATCGCGTGGAGCCGGTCCTGGGTGAAGCCCTCTGCCATGATCGGCAGAGGACGGATGCGGAGGATGGAGTACGGCGGCTCTGCCATCACGCGTTTCTCAGCGGGACGCTCGCTATCAGCAGGTTGCCTCGGAAGGGGCAGGCATGCGGACCGAGTCGCTGAATCTCACCGATGTACCGGTTGGGCCTGTCGTCGAGCCGCAGGCGCAGGCGATAGTCACCGCTCACGTACCGGATGGTCCCGCCGAACTGATCGATGACAGTCTTGCGGATGAGATAGAGGCCGAGTCCGCCGTGCACCCGCGCCCCGGCCGGTAACAGGTCTTCCGCGAGGTCGGCGTAGGTGTCACCGCGAGCCCCGCCGTCCGGGCGCGGCCGGGGCACGGACGTCACACCGAGCATGAACGAGGAAACCATCAGGTGCTCGGGGTTGGCGACCGTGGACCGGTCCTCGGAGCTGAGCTTGATGACCTTCTTCGCCGTCCCCTCGCCGGACACGGTGATGTCGAAGGTCTCGCGGACGAAGCCGAAGGCCGGCGAACGCACGGTGCGCTCCGACTGGAGCGCGCCGGCCAGCGTCTCGGCGTACGTCTTCCCGTCGTCCCAGATCGCGATCTCCATCTCGGCCTGGTCGCCGACATCCCGCCGGAGGCGGTCGGGGCGCTTCACCACCTGTGCCGAGGTGAACGCGACGGTGGCCTGCGGATGATTCGCCGCGTTCAGCACGGCTTCGCGGATCACCTGGGTCGCGATCCGCTTGCCGAAGCCCCCCAGGTAACGGTCGAGGACACTGACGATGTGCCGGTCGAGCCAGCGACTGGTGACGACGGTGGCCGCCTCGGCCGGGTTGTCGGCCAGCGAAATGGCGGTGAGCGCGAACGACGTCCGGGGGAGCAGCTGCTCCCGCCCGCCGCCGGGGGTTGCCAGCATCGCCACATAACGCGGCGGTGAGCCGCTGATCCGAGCGAACCTGATGCGGGACTCGCCGGTCAGGAAGGACGCGAACGGCAGGCCGGTGGCGAGCGTGACGGCGTCGGGGAAAGCCCAGGCCCGCAGGTAGTCGAGCACTCGCGCGTCGTCCGGCAGGCCGAGAAACGTCGGGTGGCCGCGGCGGACCCGCTCGCTGAGCACCCCGACGAGGAAGAGCAGCGTCTCGTGCTCCATGTAGCAGACGCCGCGGAGATCGATCTCGACCGGACTGGAGCCGGCGGCGCCGATGCCGGCCCATGCCTTGTCCAGCCGGGCGACGTCGAAGGCGGAGCCGCGACCGTTCAGCGTGCGTACGTGCAGGGTGCCAGCACTCATCCGACCCGACCGATCGTTGCAGGAACGGTGATCTGTCTGAGGTGGACGCTAGCGGTGCGGCCGGGACCCGTCCAGAGGCGCCGCGGGGAGGGTTCGGGAAGCCGAACCCTCCCCGCGGGAAGGGTCAGCGGAGGCCGGGGACGTCGATGACGATCAGCTCGGTGTCGTCGGCGCGGCCCGGGACGCGGCCGTCGTTGCCCGGGAAATTGTTGTCGTTGGCGACCAGCACCCGGCTGCCGCCGAGCGGCAGCACCGACTCGACCGACTGCAGCGGGAACGAGAACAGCGGGCCCACGCCGTACTCGCCGGGACGGGCCGGGGTGGAGACGCCCCGCGGATCGGCGACCCGCATCAGGTCGACAGCAGTGCGCCGGGACAGCCGGCCGTCGGCGGACGCCGTGTCGAGATCGGTGACGACCAGGCGCTTGACCTGCGACTGGGCGCCCATGAAGTTGTCCCGCTCGATCAGCAGCAGCCGGCGGCCGTCGAGCACCGCGGCGTCACCGATCACCAGTGACGGGTCGGACACGTGGAAGGACCAGGTGCGGCCGGTGTACCGGTTCGCGCGGACGTCGAACTCGTAGACGATGCGGCGGGTCTGGTCGGCGTCGTCGGTGCGGGCGCCCTCCAGGATCGGGTACAGCGTCCGGCCGTCCGCGCTGACCGCCATGGCCTCGAAGCCGCGGCTGCCCGGCACGGTGGCCGTCTCACCCGGGGCCAGGTCCGGCGACTGCGGCGACTTCCCGCCGTCCGGCAGCGGGATCGGCGCCTGGAGCACCTTGCCGGTCCGGTCGGTACGCACCAGGTACGGCCCGAACTCCTCGCCGATCCACAGATCGCCCCGATGGTCCCGGGCCAGCGACTCGATGTCGAAGTCCGCACCGGTCAGCAGCCGGTCCGGGGTGTTCTCGTTGACGATCGGGAACGGCACCTTGCGGTTCGGGTCGCGGAAGCTGATCCACCCGTTGACCTTCACCGTGTGCCGGCGGTGGTCAGGCGCGATGTCGTACGCACGCAGCAGGAAGTCCGCCGAGTTGTTCTTGGCGCCGAAGCCGTTGTCCGGCATGGCCAGCAGGCGCCTGCCGGACAGGTCGCCGGCCCGGGCCGGGATGACCGCCGAGAAGCCGGGGATCGGCTGACCCGGGAACGGCGCGGTGATGCCGTTGACCGGGGTGGTGCTCAGCTGGGTGCCGGAGACCGGGCCGGGCTGATAGGCGGTGGCCGGCAGGATCGCCCGGTCGCGCAGCGTCACCTTCGGCGCGATGCGGACGGCGAGCCGGTAGAGCCGGGTGATCTGGGTGGCGCTGCCGTTGTCGTCGGAGAGCAGGTACAGCAGGCGGCGCCCGCCCGGCAGCGGCCCGCCCAGCGCCGCGCCCTCGATGTTGTCCAGCAGCGGGTTCGGCTGCGGCTGTTTCGCGGTGGCGCCGGACGGCGGGCAGTCGGCGATGTCGGCGAGAAGCTGCTTGCCGAGCCACCCGCGCGGGTCGGTGACGGTGGACAGCGAGGCGACGCCGGAGACGTCCGGGGCGCCGGTCGCGTCGACCTGGAAGACGCGGACCGTGTTGCCGGCGCCCGCGGTGAACCCGCGCTCCACCGACAGCAGCTGGTCGTCGCCGAGCGCGACCAGCTCGACCAGGTTGAGCCCGGGGTCGGTGCGGTACGCGTGCTGAGCGGTCTGCGAGTAGGCGCGGCCGGAATACCGCAGGATCCGGTTGTTGCCGGCGCCGTCGGTGGCGAGCGAACCCTCCATGCCGGCGTACAGCACCCGGTGGTCGGGGGTGGTGGTCAGCGCCTCGAACGTCTGGTTGGTCGCGGCCTCGCCGGCCGGGGCGACCCGGAACCGGGCCGGGACCGGCAGCGAGCCGATCTCGCGGCCGTCGGAGAGCCGGAACCGGCGGATCGACGGCTCCCGCTCCGAACTGGCCAGGACCGTGCGGCCCTCGGCCACCAGGCCCTCACCGTCGAAGTCCGCACCGGTGTAGGCGGTGCCGTCCGCCCGCTTGAGCAGCGTGACGCCGCGAACCGCGGGGCGCGCCAGGTCCACGTCGTAGAGCCGGGCCGGCGTCGTGCCGATGTTGTCGACCAGCGCCAGGCCGCGGGACCGGCCGGTCAGCGCGAGCGCGGAGAGCCCGGCGACCGGGGTTCCGGCGAAGGTGGTCTTGTCCAGCGCGTCCGAGAAGCCGAGCAGGGACGCGGTGGGCGAACAGTCGCGCCCGCCCGCCGGGAACGACGAAGCGGACGCGGGCGCCGGGGCCGCCGTGAGCACCACGGCCACGGCGGCCGCCGAAGCGAGAAGGGGTCTAGCAGCCACGTTTCCTCCACGGGCCGAGTGAATCTTGCACCCGACACGGTGCCGGGCCGGGCGGAACACCCGGCCAATGTGGAGTTAACTGGGCCGGAAGCGGCGCAGGCGGAGGCTGTTGGCGACCACGAACACCGACGAGAACGCCATCGCGGCGCCCGCGATCATCGGGCTCAGCAGGCCCGCGGCGGCCAGCGGCAGGGCGGCCACGTTGTAGGCGAACGCCCAGAACAGGTTGCCCTTGATGATCCGCAGGGTGCGCCGGGACAGCCGGATCGCGTCCACCGCCGCGGTCAGGTCGCCGCGGACCAGCGTCAGGTCGGAGGCCTCGATCGCCACGTCGGCGCCGGTGCCCATGGCCAGGCCCAGGTCGGCCTGTGCCAGCGCCGCCGCGTCGTTCACGCCGTCACCGGCCATCGCCACGACCTTGCCGGCCGCCTGCAGCCGATTCACCACGTCGACCTTGTCGGCGGGCAGCACCTCCGCGATCACCTCGTCGATGCCGACCTCGGCGGCCACGGCCCGGGCCACTGCCTCGTTGTCGCCGGTCAGCAGCACCGGGTGCAGGCCCAGGCGGCGCAGCCCGGCGACGGCGGCGGCGCTGCTGGGCTTGACCGCGTCGGCGACCGAGAGGACGCCGCGGGCGGCGCCGTCCCAGCCGGCCACGACAGCCGTCCGGCCGGCGCGCTCCTCGGCCTCCATCGCCGCGAGGACGGCGGCCGGGATGTCGAGACCCTCCGCGCGCAGCAGGGCGGGGCGGCCGACCACGATCAGACGGTCGCCGTGCTTCGCGCGTACCCCCAAGCCCGCCGAGCTGGTGAAATCACTCACCGGAAGGTGCTCGCTCAGCTCCGCGGCGATCGCCTTGGCGATCGGGTGTTCCGATCCGGCCTCGGCCGACGCGGCCAGCCGGAGCACCTCGTCGCGGTCCTCGCCGGGAGCGGGGACGACGTCGGCGAGGACCATCGTGCCGGTGGTGACGGTGCCGGTCTTGTCCAGCACGACCGTGTCCACCCGGCGGGTCGACTCCAGCACCTCCGGGCCCTTGATCAGGATGCCCAGCTGGGCGCCGCGGCCGGTGCCGACCAGCAACGCGGTCGGTGTGGCCAGGCCGAGCGCGCACGGGCAGGCGATGATCAGCACGGCGACCGCGGCGGTGAACGCGGCCGTCCAGCCGGCGCCGGTGCCGAACCACCAGCCGAGGGTGGCCGCCGCGAGACCGATCACGATCGGCACGAACACCCCGGAGATCCGGTCGGCGAGCCGCTGCACGTCCGCCTTGCCGGCCTGTGCCTGCTCGACCAGCCGGGCCATCTGCGCGAGCTGGGTGTCGGCGCCGACCCGGGTGGCCCGCACGATCAGGCGGCCGCCCGCGTTGACGGTCGCGCCGGTCACCGGGTCGCCCGGGCCGATCTCGACCGGGACGCTCTCGCCGGTGATCATGCTGCGGTCGACCGCGGAGCTGCCGTCCTCGACGACGCCGTCGGTGGCGACCTTCTCACCGGGGCGCACCACGAAGCGGTCGCCGGCCCTCAGCTCGGCGGTCGGCACGCGCACCTCGGATCCGTCGCGCAGCACCGCGACGTCCTTGGCGCCGAGCTCCAGCAGCGCCTTCAGCGCGGCGCCGGCACGGCGCTTGGAGCGGGCCTCGAAGTAGCGCCCGGCCAGCAGGAACGTGGTGACCCCGGCGGCCGCCTCCAGATAGATGTTGCCGGCGCCGTCGGTGCGGGTGACAGCGAGTGTGAAGGGGTGTGTCATGCCCGGCTCGCCGGCGGTGCCGAAGAAGAGCGCCCACAGGGACCAGCCGAAGGCGGCGAGGGTGCCGAGCGAGATCAGGGTGTCCATGGTGGCGGCGCCGTGGCGCAGGTTGACGGCGGCGGCGCGGTGGAACGGCCAGCCGCCGTAGACCACCACCGGCGCGGCCAGCGTCAGCGACAGCCACTGCCAGTAGGTGAACTGCCAGGCCGGGACCATGGCCAGCAGGATCACCGGAACGCTCAGGACGATCGAGATCCACAGCCGGGTCCGCAGGGAGTCCGGTTCATCCGCTTTCTCGACGATCTCCTCGACGGCGGCCGTGTAGCCGGTCTTCTGCACGGTCGCGATCAGATCGGCGGCGGTGACGCCGTCCTCGACCGTCGCGGTCGCCTTCTCGGTGGCGTAGTTGACCGTGGCGGTCACGCCGTCCATGCGGTTGAGCTTCTTCTCGATGCGGGCCGCACACGAGGCACAGGTCATCCCGCCGATCTCGAGTTCGATGAGCACGATGTCCTCCTAGTCGTGGGTGTGGCCGTCGGCCTCGTGCGCCGGCTTCTCCACGGCGCGGGGCGCCTCGACGCCCGCGGTCGCCATCGTGAACTCGGCGGTGCGCACCTTCCCGTCGTGCTTGAAGTCCAGGTAGAGACGGTAGACCCCGGCGGACGGGACCTCCGCCGCGAACGCCAGGCTTTTCTCGTCGACCGGGTGCACGTGCAGATAGGCCAGATCCCCGTCGCGCAGGGCGACGAGGTGCCCGAACGCTCCGAGGTACGGCTCCAGGCCGGTGACCGTCGCGCCGTCCTTCGCCACCGTGAAGGTGAGCTGCGAGGACGCGCCGGGTGTCAGGCCGCCGCCGACGGTGACGAAGTAGCCGTCCACCTCCGCGACGACCGCCGCCGGCGGCAGAGGAGCGGGCCGGTAGTCGCCGGGGGCCGGGGCGTCCACGCCGAGGGTGAGCTGGTCGTGACCCTCCGGCTGGAAGTCGGCGAACACCCTGTACTGCCCGGGGGCGGTCACCGCCAGCGGGATGCTCCAGGTGCCGTCCGCCCCGAGCGCCGGGTGGACGTGCTGAAATCCGGAGAGGTCGCGGCGGACCACGATCAGGTGCAGATCCTTGTCGTGGTTGCGCACATATCGCCGGACCGGCTGCCCGTCCGGCCCCAGGATCTTGAAGGCGAAAGTGCCGTCGCCGAGCCGGGTGGAGACCGGCGCGAGGCGATATCCGTCCTGCGTGACCTGCAGCCCGCCGGGCAGCGAGGCGGCCGGCGCCTGATCGCTCGCCGGTGCGGCGTGGGTGTCGGTGTGCGCGGCCGGCGCGGCCGGTGCCGGCTCCTCGTCCGGCCCGAGCACCCGCCCCGCCCCGGCCGCGGCGCCGAACGTCAGGGCCAGCCCGAGGGCGTAGGCAGTCAGCTTCACGGAAGTCCTCATGCCCCTACGTTACACATACCCGGTAGGGGTATCAAAGTGCGGCTCGTCATACCCCCTGGGGGTTGTATCATGGCAGGCATGACCAATCCTGCCCCTACCCGCGGCTACACAGCTTCCAAGGACAACCTGCAGTCGCGGCTGCGACGGATCGAGGGGCAGGTGCGCGGCATCGACCGCATGGTCGAGGACGATCGCTACTGCATCGACATCCTCACCCAGATCTCCGCCATCCAGGCCGCCCTCGACAAGGTCGCGCTGGGCCTGCTCGACGGCCACGCCCGCCACTGCATGCACGAGGGCGCGCAGGAAGGCCGCGCCGACGAGATGGCCTCGGAACTGATGGCTGCCGTCGGCCGCCTGATGAAACGCGGATGAAAACCCCTTTATAGTACGCGTCAGGAAGAGTCCCGGGCTCGGCTCGGGTCGGCCAGGCGGTCCGCCCCGGCCGTCGCCCGGCGCCACCCCATGAAATCCGGTTGGCTCACGGCGCCTGCCGCGGCGATGATCCGTACATGACATCGACACTCGTGGGCATCCGGGCCGGCATCGATGCGGCGCTGCTCGGCTGTGCCAACCGCCGGGACCGGCGCCGAGCCGCCCGCGGCCGCCCGTGCGGCGGCCCCGGCCGTGACGGGGGCTGGCCCGGCGGCGCGTTCACCCGGCGGCGCCGCCCGTGGACCCCGGCCGGCCGCGGCTGGGAGTTCGGCGTCGGCCACCGGTACCAACCGCTCCGCCGCCGCTGACAGCGAGCCGCCCGTGGACGGCCGTGCCCTGATCGACGCCGCGGCGCAGGCAGCCGGGCAGGAACGGCCGATCAGCGCGGTGCCGGCGGATCACGCCGGGCGGTGGATGGGCGCGCTGAGGCCGGTCAGCGGCGCCCCCGAGCCGCCCCAGGACGACGCCACGATCTCGGCGGCGATCGCCACCGCGGTCTCCTCCGGGGTGCGGGCGCCCAGGTCCAGGCCGATCGGGGCGCGCAGCCGGGACAGCGCGGCCTCCGGGACGCCTGCCGCACGCAGGCGGTGCACCCGGTCCTCGCAGGTGCGCCGGCTGCCCATCGCCCCGATGTACCGGGCGGGGGTGTGCAGTGCGACCTCCAGCAGCGGGACGTCGAACTTCGGGTCGTGGGTGAGCACGCACAGCACGGTGCGCTCGTCGACCTCGGTGCCCGCCAGGTAGCGGTGCGGCCACTCGACGACGACCTCGTCGGCCTCCGGGAACCGGGCCGCGGTGGCGAAGACGCCGCGGGCGTCGCAGACGGTCACCCGGTAGCCGAGGAACCTGCCGATCCGGGCCACCGCCGCCGCGAAGTCGATCGCGCCGAAGACGATCATGCGGGCCGGCGCGGCCCACGACTGCACGAAGACCTCCCGCTCGCAGGCGGTCACGACGGCGCTGCGGCCGTGGGCGAGCAGCCCGGCCGCCAGCTGGGCGGCCGCCCGGTCCAGCTCGTCGTCGCCGAGGGTGCCCTCGACCCGGTCCGGCCGGACCACGAGCTGCGCGTCCGGCACCGAGACGGTGGCGACCGGGCTGCCTTTCAGCACCGCCTGCAGCAGCTCGTCGAGGCCGGTCAGCGCGGTGGCCGGCTGGATCAGGACCTCGAGGGTGCCACCGCACGTGAGACCGACCTGGAGAGCATCGCCGTCGCTCACCCCGTACGTCTGCGTCTGTGCCTTTCCAGTTCTGATGACCTCCTCGGCGGCGGCGTAGACGGCGCCCTCCACGCACCCGCCGGAGACGCTGCCGAGCACCTCGCCGTGCTCGCTGACGGCCATCGCCGCGCCCGGCTGCCGGGGCGCCGACCGCCAGGTGTTCACCACCGTCGCCACGGCGAAGCCGATGCCGGCGGCGCGCCAGGTGAGCAGGCCGTCAACGATGTCACGCATCCCCGCACCCTTCCGTGATCGTGGGAGCCCCGTCAACGACTGGTTAAGCGAACGCTTAGGTCGCTGTTGACAGTGGACGGACGGCGCGCGAGGGTCGGCGCGGATTCCTCCCGGGAGGTGCAGGGTGCAGGTGCCGGCTCCGTTCGAGTACGAGCGTGCCACGAGCGTGGATCAAGCGATTGGACTGCTGGAGCGTCTGGGCAGCTCGGCCCGGCTGGTGGCGGGCGGGCACAGTCTGCTGCCGATGATGAAGCTCCGGCTGGCCAACTTCGAATATCTCATCGACATCAACGACCTGCACGGCGAGCTGGGATACATCCGTCTCGGCGGCGACGAGGTGCGGATCGGGGCGATGACCCGGCACCGCGAGCTGCTGGAGTCCGACCCGCTGGCCGAGGTCTTCCCGATCTTCCGGGACGCGGAGCGGGTGATCGCCGACCCGATCGTGCGCAACCGCGGCACGCTCGGCGGCTCGCTGTGCCAGGCCGACCCGTCCGAGGATCTCTCCGCGGTCTGCACAACCCTCGACGCGAGCTGCGTGATCCGCGGGCCGGGCGGCGCCGAGCGGGTCGTCTCGATGGAGGAGTTCCACGTCGGGCCGTACGAGACGGCGGTGGCGGACAACGAGATTCTCACCGAGATCCGGATCCCGGTCCGGGCGGGCGGCGGCAGCGCGTACGCGAAGGTCGAGCGCCGCGCCGGCGACTGGGCCGTGGTCTCGGCCGGCGCGGCCGTCTGGCTCGACGGCGGCCGGATCTCCGACGCCCGGGTGGGCCTGGCCGCGGTCGGCCCGAACACCACCGGCATCCCGGAGATCTCCGCCGCGCTGCGCGGCAACCAGCCCGGCGACGATCTGTACGAGCTGGCCGGCGCGATCGCGGCGCGCAGCTGTGACCCGGTGACCGATCAGCGCGGCAGCGCCGACTACAAGCGCCACCTGGCGGACGAACTGACGCGGCGCACCCTGCGCGCGGCTGTCGAGCGGGCGAGGAGCTGACGCGATGCAGGTCACGATGACTGTCAACGGTGCCGAGTACACCAGGGAGATCGAGGGCCGGCTGCTGCTGGTGCACTTCCTGCGCGACGTGCTCGGCCTGACCGGCACCCACTGGGGCTGCGACACCAGCAACTGCGGTGTGTGCGTGGTGTGGCTGGACGGCGAGCCCGTCAAGTCGTGCACGGTGCTCGCGGCGATGGCCGGCGGCCACGAGGTGCGCACCGTCGAGGGCCTGGCGAACGGCGCCGAGCTGGACCCGATCCAGGAGGGTTTCCGGCAGTGCCACGGCCTGCAGTGCGGGTTCTGCACGCCCGGCATGCTGATGACCTGCCGGGCGCTGCTGGACAAGAACCCCGACCCGACCGAGGGGGAGATCCGCGAGGCGATCTCCGGTCAGATCTGCCGCTGCACGGGTTACTCGTCGATCATTCGCTCGGTCCGCTGGGCCGCCGTGCACGAGAGCAAGGTGGAAGCGCAGTGACGACGGTGTCGGAGAACAAGCTCACCGAGTTCGAGGACAACGACCAGAAGCCGGTCGGTTTCGGGCGGATGCTCCGCAAGGAGGACCCCCGGCTGCTGCGCGGCCGCGGCCGCTTCACCGACGACGTGCAGTTGCCCGGCATGCTGCACCTGGCGATCCTGCGCTCGCCGTTCGCGCACGCGCGGATCGTCAGCATCGACACCAGCGCCGCCGAGGCCTCACCCGGCGTCAAGGCCGTGGTGACCGGCGAGACCCTCAAGGGGCTCGGCCTCGCCTGGATGCCGACCCTCTCCAACGACGTGCAGGCCGTGCTCGCCACCGACAAGGTGCGCTTCCAGGGCCAGGAGGTGGCGTTCGTCGTCGCCGAGGACCGTTACCAGGCGCGTGACGCCCTGGAGCTGATCGACGTCGAGTACGACGTGCTGGAGCCGGTCGTCGACGTCCGCCGGGCCCTGGAGCCGGACGCCCCGCTGATCCGCGACGATCTCACCGGCAAGACGAACAACCACGTCTTCGACTGGGAGACCGGCGACGCCGACGAGACCGACCGGGTCTTCGCCGCCGCCGACGTGGTCGTCAGCGAGGACATCGTCTATCCGCGGGTGCACCCGGCGCCGATGGAGACCTGCGGCTCGGTCGCCGACTTCGACCCGGTCGAGGGCCGGCTGCGGCTCTGGTCGACCACCCAGGCCCCGCACGCGCACCGCACGCTCTATGCCATCGTCGCCGGCATCCCCGAGCACAAGATCCAGGTGATCGCCCCGGACATCGGCGGCGGCTTCGGCAACAAGGTGCCGATCTATCCGGGGTACGTGCACTCCATCGTCGGCTCCATCGTCACCGGCAAGCCGGTGAAGTGGATGGAGGACCGCTCGGAGAACCTGATCAGCACCGGCTTCGCCCGCGACTACATCATGCGCGCCGAGATCGCCGCGACCCGCGAGGGGAAGATCCTGGCGATCCGCACCAACGTGCTCGCCGACCACGGCGCGTTCAACGGCACGGCGGCGCCGGTGAAGTACCCGGCCGGCTTCTTCGGCGTCTTCACCGGCAGTTACGACCTGCGGGCGGCGCACTGCAAGATGACCGCCGTCTACACCAACAAGGCGCCCGGCGGGGTGGCGTACGCCTGCTCGTTCCGGATCACCGAGGCGGTCTACCTGGTCGAGCGGATCGTCGACTGCCTCGCCCACGAGCTGGCCATGGACCCGGCCGAGCTGCGGCTGAAGAACTTCATCCAGCCCGACCAGTTCCCGTACACCACCAAGACCGGCTGGGTGTACGACTCCGGGAACTACGAGCCCACCATGCGGCTGGCGATGGACATGGCCGGGTACGCGGAACTGCGCGAGGAACAGGCGCTCAAACGGGCCCGCGGCGAGCTGATGGGCATCGGCATCGCGTTCTTCACCGAGGCGGTCGGCGCCGGCCCCCGCAAGAACATGGACATCCTCGGCCTCGGCATGGCCGACGGCTGCGAGCTGCGGGTGCACCCCACCGGCAAAGCCGTCGTCCGGCTCTCGGTGAAGACACAGGGCCAGGGCCACGAGACCACGTTCGCCCAGATCATCGCCGAGGAGCTGGGCATCCCGCCGGCCGACATCGACGTGCTGCACGGCGACACCGACAACACCCCGTTCGGGCTCGGCACGTACGGCAGCCGGTCCACCCCGGTCTCCGGCGCCGCGGCGGCCCTGGTGGCCCGCAAGGTCCGCGACAAGGCGCAGCTGATCGCGTCGGCGATGCTCGAGGTGTCGGTGGCCGACCTGGACTGGGTGAAGGGCGCCTTCCAGGTGAAGGGCGACCCCGGCCGGTCGGTCACCATTCAGGAGATCGCCTTCCGGGCGCACGGCGCGGGCGACCTGCCGGAGGGCATGGAGGGCGCGCTCGAGGCGCAGATCTGCTACAACCCGTCGAACCTGACCTACCCGCACGGGGCGTACATCTGCGTTGTCGACATCGACCCGGGCACCGCCGAGGTGAAGGTCCGCCGGTTCATCGCGGTCGACGACTGCGGCACCCGGATCAACCCGATGATCATCGAGGGCCAGGTGCACGGCGGGCTCACCGACGGCGTCGGCATGGCGCTGATGGAGATGATCGCCTTCGACGAGGACGGCAACTGCCTCGGCGCCTCGCTGATGGACTACCTGATCCCGACCGCGCTGGAGGTGCCGGACTGGGAGACCGGCTTCACGGTCACCCCGTCGCCGCACCACCCGATCGGCGCGAAGGGCGTGGGCGAGTCGGCCACGGTCGGATCGCCGCCGGCCATCGTCAACGCGGTGGTGGACGCGCTCAAGCCGTTCGGCATCCGGCACGCGGACATGCCCCTCACCCCCTCCCGGGTCTGGGACGCCATGCGCGGCCGGGCGACACCCCCGATCTAGGGCACAACCATGGAGGAGTACGCATGACGAGCACCGCGGACCGGGCGCGGGAACTGACCGCCGCGCGCCGGCCGTTCGTGCACGCGACAGTGGTCCGGGCCCAGGAGCCCACCTCGGCGCGGGCCGGTGACGACGCGGTGATCCTGCCGGACGGGTCGATCGAGGGCTTCGTCGGCGGCGTCTGCGCGGAGACCTCGGTGCGGGCCGCGGCCCTCGACACGCTGCGCGACGGCACCAGCGTCCTGCTGCGGGTGCTGCCGGAGGACTCCGCCGCGTTCCCGGAGACGCCCGGCGCACGGGTCGTGATCAACCCCTGCCACTCCGGCGGGGCCATCGAGATCTTCCTGCGCCCGGTGCTGCCGAGGCCGCTGCTCGTGGTGGCCGGGAACACCCCGGTCAGCGCGGCCGTCGCCGAGCTGGCCGAGTTCCTCGACTTCGAGGTGACCCCGGCCGGATCCGCCCGGGGCGCGGTCGCGGCGGTGGTGGCGGGGCTGGGCCGTGACGAGGACCGGGCGATCCGGGCCGCGCTGGCCGCCGGTGTGGAGCTGATCGCGCTGGTCGCCAGCCACACCCGGTCGGCGGTGGTCCTCGACGAGATGGGCCTGACCACGGACGAGCGGGCCAGGATCCGGCCGCACGCCGGCCTGGACATCGGCGCCCGTACCCCCAAGGAGATCGCCCTGGCCGTCCTGGCCGAAATCGTCCGGGAGATCCGGCGCGGTGGCCTGGCCGCCGGATCCGGCCAGGCCGAAGCGCACCGGGCCGCAGCTTCGCAGGCCGCCACCCATGGCGAGGCCGCAGCGCTCGCCCAGGCCGGACCGGAGCTCGTGGCCGGCCCGACGCTGCCCGCCGGGCCGGTCGCGACCCCCGCCGCGGCCACCGCGATCGACCCGGTGTGCGGCATGACCGTGGTGATCGGGCCGGACACCCCGCACGGTGTGGTGGACGGCGAGGACTACTGGTTCTGTTGTCCCGGCTGCCTGAAGAAGTACACGGCGGCCTAGGTGGGCGGGACCGGTGCTCCGGCCGCCTCGGCGGCCTCGTCCTCGGCGTCCGCCGCGGCCTCATCCGTGGCCTCCTCCGCGGCTGAGGTTGCCGTGCGGCTCGACGCCGTCGACTACCTGGTCGACGACGGGCTGGCGATGGCGATCTTCCTGGCCCTGCGGCTCGGCCGGCCGCTGCTGCTCGAGGGCGAGCCCGGCGTCGGCAAGACGGCCGCCGCCAAGGCCCTCGCCCGGGCCCTGGACACGCCGTTCATCCGGCTCCAGTGTTACGAGGGACTGACCGCCGGCGAAGCCCTGTACGAGTGGAACTACCAGAAGCAGCTCCTGCACATCCGGCTCGCCGAGGCCCGTGGCGTGGCCCTGGACGACGCCGACCTGTTCACCGCCGCGTTCCTTCAGGAGCGACCCATCCTGCGGGCCGTCCGGCACGCCGGGCCCACCCCGCCGGTCCTGCTGATCGACGAGATCGACCGCGCCGACGACGAGTTCGAGGCGCTGCTCTTCGAGTTCCTCGGCGAGGCCGCCGTCACCGTGCCCGAGCTGGGCACGTTCGCCGCCACCCGGCCGCCGGTCGTGGTGCTCACCTCCAACCGCAGCCGCGACCTGCACGACGCCCTGCGGCGGCGCTGCCTCTATCACTGGATCGAGTTCCCCGAGCCGGCCCGGGCCGCGCAGATCGTCCGCCGTTCGGTGCCCGGCGCCGGTGCGCCGCTGATCCGCGACGCCTGCGAGTTCATCGGCCGGGTGCGCGGCCTCGACCTGGACAAGGCGCCCGGGCTCGCCGAGACCATCGACTGGGTGTCCGCGCTGGCCGCGCTCGGCGTCAGCGAACTCGCCCCCTCCGACGTCCTGCGCACTCTCGGCACCATCGCCAAGACACCCGACGACCGGGTGGCCGTTTCTCAGGAGAGCCGCTCATGAAGATCACCAACGAGTTCACCGTGCACACGCCGATCGAGCAGGCCTGGCAGGTGCTGACCGACCTGCCGGGCATCGCCCCGTGCATGCCCGGCGCCCGGCTCACCGGGGTGACCGACGACGTCTACCAGGGCAAGGTCAAGGTGAAGGTCGGGCCGGTGATCTCCGATTTCACCGGCACTGCCCGGTTCACCGAGAAGGACGACGGCGCCTACCGCGCGGTGATCGACGCCAAGGGCCGCGACGCCCGGTCGGCGGGCAACGCGGCGGCGGTCGTCACGGCGGCGCTCACCGCGGCCGGCCCGGACCGCACGACGGTCAGTGTGGACACCGACCTGAGGATCAGCGGGAAGCTGGCCCAGTTCGGCAGCGGAATGATCAAAGAGGTGTCGGAGAAGCTGCTCGCCCAGTTCGTGACGAACCTGGAGGCCAAGCTGGCGGCCGAGAACGAGGGCACGGCCCCGGGCACACCCACCGCTTCCACCTCCGTCTCCGCGCCCGCCTCGACCCCCGCGTCCGTCTTCGGCTCCACCTCCGCCTCGGCCGTCTCCGCCTCGGCAGGCATCGCGGAACCCACCGCTGAGCCGGTCGTGCCCGATCCTTCCGCCGGCGTGGTCGAGCCCGCGGCCGGCCGGCTGGCCACCGCACCGGGAACGCCGGACCCGATCGCGCCGCTCAACGTCCCGCCGGCGAAGCTCGCCGAGGCGGCCGGCAGCCCGGCGGCAGTCGCCGCCCGGACCGATCACAAGATCGAGAGCGCCGAGCCGGAGGCGATCGACCTGCTCGGCATCGCCGGCAACTCGATCTACCGGCGAGTCGTCCCGGTGGTCGTCGGCGTGGCGGCGGTCGCCGCGGTGATCGTCTGGGCGGTGCGACGCCGCTGAGCCGCCTCCTCACCCCGGATCGGCGCGCCGATGTCTGCCGCTGATCTCCCCCCGGTTCTGCTGCGCGGCGTCGACCGGGCCGCGTTCGCTGTCGCGTTCGTGGCCCGGTTGCGCGCCGCCGGGATGCCGGCCGGGATCACCGAGACCGACGATCTGGTGCGGGCGCTCGAGGCGAGCCCGCCGTCGGGACGGGACACGTTGTACTGGACAGCCCGGATAGCGCTGGTCCGCCGGCACGCCGACCTGGCCGTCTTCGACCGGGTCTTCGGGTCGGTCTTCGGCGACGGGTCCACCCTGCCGCTGAACCGTTCGTCCGGGCCGGCCCGCGGTCACGACGGCGTGCACGTCCCGGTGCCGGGCACCGGCAACGAGGACACCGCGGCCGGCGGGGGTCTGCCGTGGGCGACGCTGCCGCCCGTGGTCGGCGTGGACGAGACGGCGGACGACTCCGGGCTGCGCGCGCCGGAGTTGCGGCCCAGTGCGCTGGCCGCGCTCGCGGGGCAGCCCTTCGACGAGCTGGACGCGGCGCAGACCGAGGCGCTGGGGGAGCGGCTGCGGTCGGCGCTCACCCGCTGGCCGCACCGCCGCAGCCGGCGGCACGCGGTCGACCCGGCCGGCCGGCGGGTGGCGCTGCGGCCGACCATCGCGCGGGCCCGGCGCACCGGCTGGGAGGCGATCGCGGTGGTCCGGGAGAAGCCGGTCCGCCGCCCGCGCCGGGTGGTGCTGCTCTGCGACGTCAGCGAGTCGATGCGGGCCCAGGCGGCGGCCTGCCTGCAGATGATGCGGGCGTTCACCACGGTGGCGGACGCCGAGGTGTTCGCCTTCGCCATCCGGCTGACCCGGCTGACCACT
This sequence comes from Actinoplanes sp. 13, assembly GCF_056134165.1. Classification (NCBI taxonomy): domain Bacteria; kingdom Bacillati; phylum Actinomycetota; class Actinomycetes; order Micromonosporales; family Micromonosporaceae; genus Actinoplanes; species Actinoplanes sp. 13. Next base: position 437,006 of record NZ_JBVYOQ010000002.1, read on the forward strand.
GTGCTGCGGCACCGGTCGGCGGCGGAGGCTGTCGAGCAGGCGAGCGCCGCGGTGGCCGACCGGTTCGGCGGGACCAGGATCGCCACGAACGTCGGGGCGCTGCTCGACTCGTACCACGGCAACGCGGTGCGGGGCGGCATCCTGGTGATCGCCTCGGACGGGTGGGACAGCGATCCGCCGGCGAGGATGGCGGCGGTGATGGCCCGGGCGCGGCGTCGCGCGTACCGCATCGTCTGGTTGAATCCCCGCGCCGGCGCACCCGGCTTCAGTCCCCGGGTGGCGGCGATGGCCGCGGCCCTGCCCTTCTGCGACCGGCTGATGCCGGCCGCCACCTTCGCCGATCTCGCCGAGGTGGCCCACGACCTGCGGGAGCTCGGCGGCCCGCCGTCGGGAGGTCGCCGCCGCAGCTCGGGCCGGCTCACCCCGCTCGGCTGAGCTGCGGCAGGCTCGGTGAGGGCCGGCTCAGTGAGGGCTGGCTCAGTGAAGACGGGTTCAGCGAGGGCGGGGTCAGCGAGCGCAGGCCCAGAGAGGGCGGGCCCAGAGAGGGCGGGCTCAGCTCCAGAGGGTGACGTGCACGGACGGCTTGAAGCGGGCCACGTTGACGCCGGTGCCGCGCATCATCGCCTGGATGGCGCGGGGCGTGGAGGCGAACCGGGACAGCTCACCGGCCGCCGAAGGGCCGGCCGGTTCGGCCAGGGTGATCGAGTGCCAGACCTCCTCGACGCTGGTCTGCGGGCCGCAGAACTGCACGAGGTGTCCTTTGCGGACCTCGGGCGTCACCGTGAACGACAGCGCCGCGGCCACGCCCCGGCCGCGTTTGGCCTCCTCGATCGCGGCGGCGTGGCTCTGGAAGATCTGCTGGCGGTGGTCGGGCACGCCGAGGCGGCGGACCAGCGTGCGGATCGCGCCGCTGCCGGCGACCGCGGACGGCCCCAGCAGCCAGGTCTGCTCGCGCAGCTGCCGCGCGGTGGGCTGGGTGCCGGCAAGCGGGTGGTCGGGAGCGGCGACGGTGACGATCCGGTAATACATCACCGGGCGGCAGACCACGGCCGGGTCGGGCAGCGGCGGCGGCGGGCCGATGGCGATGTCGATGGCCCGCTCGATCAGCGACTCCACGAAGCTGACCGGGGCGCGGACGCTGAGCTCCAGGTCGAGGTCGGCGGCCCGGCCGGCGAACAGCTCGATCAGACCGGGCGCCGCGTGCTCGGCGAACAGGCTGGACGCGCCGACCCGCAGCAGCCGGCGGCCCTGACCGGCCGCGCTGACCTCGAGCACCGTGATGTCCTGCAGGCCGAGCAGCTCGGTGGCCCGGCTGGCCAGGCGCAGGCCACCCGGGGTGAACGTCAGCCCGCCCGCGGTCCGGGAGAACAGCTGGTCACCCAGCTCGCGGCGCAGCTGCCCGATGTGCAGCGACACCGCCGACTCGGAGACCTCCAGCTCGGCGGCGGCCTGCTTGACCGAGCCGAGGCGGACGACCGCGGAGTACGCACGTAACTGGGTGGGGGTCACAGCCTGCCCATCCCCCTATGGAGTAATCGGATGCTCACCGCGAATCTATCGCGATCGTGGTCCCGATGGGGACACCGGCGATCTCGCCGATCCACGACGCCGGCCGGCGGGGATAGGGTCTGCCGCACCTGACGAGAGGGGAACCGCACCCATGCCGACGTTCCAGGCCACCGACGGCGTCGAGATCCATTACCAGAGCTGGCACCGGGACTCGGATCTGCCGCCGGTGCTGCTGCACCACGGGTTCATCGCGAACGGCACGACGAACTGGGTGCTGCCCGGCGTGGTGGACGAGCTGCTCGCCGGGGGCCGGCCGGTGGTGGCCATCGACGCGCGGGGACACGGGCAGTCCGGCAAACCGCACGACCCGGCTTTCTACGGGGAGGAGCGGATGGCCGAGGACGTGGTCACGCTGCTCGACCTGCTCGACGTCTCGGCGGTCGATCTGGTGGGGTACTCGATGGGCGCGGTGGTCTCGCTGATCGTCGCGGCGGGGGAGCGCCGGGTCCGGCGACTTGTCGTCGGTGGCATCGGCGCGGCGGTGGTGGAGCTGGGCGGCGTGGACACCCGGGTGCTGGGACCGGAGCCGCTGCGTGCGGCGCTGAGCGCGGCAGACCCCGCGACGATCACCGACCCGGCGGCGGCCGGGTTCCGGGCGTTCATCGACGCAGTCGGCGGGGACCGGGCGGCGCTGGCCGCGCAGGCCGCCCGGATGCACGCCGAGCCGATCCCGCTGGACGCGATCACCGCGCCCACACTGGTGATCGCCGGCCGTGACGACGCGCTGGCGGGCCGCCCGGAGGTCCTGGCCAAGGCGATCACCGGCGCCCGGCTGGCGGTCATCGACGGGGATCATCTGGGTGCGGTGCGGGCGCCCGCCTTCACCGCCGAGCTGCTGACGTTCCTGAGCTGACCGCGTCCCTTCCCGAGCTGACCGCGTTCCTTTCCGCTCCTACGGCCGTCCGAGCGTTCCGCAGCAGCTCCGGCAGGCAGCGACGGGGTGGTTGGCCGGCTCCCGGAGCCGCCCGGACGCGCCCGAGCTGCGAACCGCGAGCCGGCTCCCGGGGCTGTCCCGAGGGCCTTGGGGCAACACCGGGAGCCGGCCGGCTTTGTCAGCGCTGGGCCAGCGCCTCGGCGGCCAGTTCCAGCAACGCGCTCATGGCGTCCACCGGGTCGGCCGGCGCCGCAGGGATCGGGGCCGGATCGACGCAGCGGTCGAGCAGCAACTCGACCAGCGCGGCCCGCTCCACGATCTCGCCGCCCTCGATGCCGCCCGGCAGGATGCGGATCTCCACGGTGTCCCGTACCGGCGGGGTGTCGGTCAGCACCTGGGTGAGGTTCACGTCGAAGAACTTGCCCAGCTTGCCGTCCGCCGCGGCCTGGCGCAGCTGCTCCGTCGTCGGGGTGCCGGCCACGGCCGCCACCAGCTGTTCCGGCATCGGCGCGAGGCGGCGGCAGTTCGGGTTCGTGGCCAGCAGCGCCCGCAGGGGCTCCCGCCAGTACGCGAAGAGCCGCACCAGGTTGGCCAGCGCTTCCGGGCGGCGGAACGGCCCGCCGTCCACGTGCAGGTGCACCGCGGCTTCCTGCGGGATCGTGAAGCCCAGCTCGCGAGCCGGGGCCAGAAGCTCCTCGAGCGCCTCCCGGTGGCCGGCGGCCAGCGGCGGTGTGATCACCTCGCAGGGGCGCTCGCGTTCCCCGGTCAGCGGCGCCGCCAGGGCGACCGTCGCGCCGCCCGCGTCGTTCAGCCGCTGGTACAGCCCGTGCCGCTGCACCTCGGTTCCCCACAGCGGGGCCACCGGGTCGAGCACGCCGGTCAGGCTGCCGCCGGGATCGCACTGGTTCGCCAGCAGCCGCAGCAGGCGCCGGTCGTCGGTGAGGACGCGGAACCAGCCGGGCAGCGCGGGCGCTGCCGGATCCAGCCCGGCGAGCAGCGTGATGTCGTCGGCCAGCGTGCAGAGCAGGGCGCCGTCCGGACGTCGTACCTCGAAGGCCTGGGTGAGGTGCAGGAACCGTCCCAGGCCGGGGACCAGGGACGGTTCGCTGTCGTGGTGCCAGACCGGCCGGACGGTGCCCCCACACCGTCCGGCCAGGTCGAACGCGAGCGTGCGCCGGTTGACGCCGGGCGGCGCCATCAGCTCGATCTCGAAGCCGACACGCCGGCGCAGGCGGGAGGTCACGGCTTGATCGGCAGTTCTTCGCCGGCGAGCAGCTTCTTCCCGCCCAGGACCTTGGCGTCCCACGCCTCGTCGAGCTTCCACAGCTTGGCGAGCTTCACGGCGTCCTCGATCTCGTACCCGGCCTTGAAGAACGCCTCGACCTGCCTGCTCTCCTTGGCCTCCCGCACGCCCTCCGCGGTGGGCTTGAGCGGCAGCTTCTTGCGGTCGAGGATCCACTGACCGGCCTGGTACTTCGCGTCCGACGGGTCGTCGAGCTTCCAGATCTCGGCCAGCTGCTCGGCCTCGGCCCAGCTGTAACCGGCGCCGAAGAACGCGTTGAGCTGCTTGGTCATCTTATCGGTCAGCTCCGGGTCCGCCGGGGTCTCGGCCTCGGGGAGCGGTTGGAGCGGCAGGGTCTCGCCGGCCAGCAGGCGACGGCCCGCCTCCGCCTTGACCAGGCCGATGTTGTCCTCGTCGAGCTGCCACAGCTTGGCCAGCTCGACCGCGGTGGCGTAGTTGTACCCCGCGTTGAAGTAGGCGTCCCACCGCTGCTGAAGCTCGGCCTCGGTGGGTGCGGTGGCGGAGGCCGACGGCGCCGCGCCGGCCGGCAGGACGGCCACCGGCACGGTCTGTGACGGGCCGGCCGGAAGGATGGCGGGCAGGTTGGCCACGCCGGCGATGAGCCCGGCGCTCAGGACCGCGCCCCCCGCGGCCTGGACACCCCGGCGCCGCCATTTGTGCTTACGGGCGATCTCCTCGACCCTGGCGTAGACCAGGGCGGGGTCCGGGGCCATCTTCTCGTGCGACTCGAAGGCTTCGCGAAGCCGGTCTCCGTGCTCAGTCACGACCTCTCCTCAGCATATTTTCTCTGCTCCCGCTCGTTGTCGAGCCGGAGCGTCTTCAGCGCCCTCGACGCGTGACTGCGTACCGTGGCCGGGCTGCAGCCGAGCAGATCGGCGATCGCGTCGTCCTCGAGCTGCTCGTAATAGCGCAGCACCAGGACGGCCCGTTGTTTGCGGCCGAGCAGGGTCAGACGGTTCCACAGCGCGTCCGCCTCGACGACACCGTCGGCGTGGTCACGGACCCCGCCCCGGGCGTCGTCGAGATCGGCCAGCCGCTCACCGGCGGCGTGCACGTTGCGCGCCGCCCAGCTCCGCCGCCAGGAGAGGTACTCGTTGAGCACCATCCTGCGCACGTACGCCTCTGGTGAGTCGGCGTCGCTGATCCGCCGCCATTTGACCTGTGCCCGGGCCAGCACCTCCTGCACGCAATCCTGTGCGAGGTCCCGGTCGCCGGTGAGGACGACCGCGTAGCGCAACAGGCTGGGAAGGCGGGCCACCGCGAATTGCTCGAAGGTCACACCCACTTCGATGCGGCCCGCTCGTGATTTGTGCACTGGTTCTCCGGAGAATTTTTCGCTTCACCGGAGAGTAGCCCCGCTCGGTTGCCGGCCAGGTGTGTGAACTTCGGGCTCGATTCGCACCCGAAGTTCACACACTGTCACGCGGGTGCGGGGGCGGTGCTGGAGCGGATCACCAGGCTGGTGGGGACCAGGTCGGTGCCGGGCCCGGACGGGCCGTCGTGGATCTGGTCGAGCAGCGAGCGCACGCACCGCCGGCCCACCTCGGCGAAGTCCTGGTGCACGGTGGTCAGCGGGGGCAGATAGTCGGAGGCGTCCGGGATGTCGTCGAAGCCGACCACGCTCACGTCGTCCGGCACCCGCCGCCCGCGCTCGTGCAGCGCGCGCAGCACGCCGAGCGCCATCTGGTCGTTGGCCACGAAGACCGCGGTGCAGTCCGGGCGGCCGGCGAGCCGCAGCCCGGCCCGGTAACCGGAGTCGGCCGACCAGTCGCCGCGCTCGACCGGCGGCACCGGGCGGCCGGCTTCCTCCAGCACGGCGCGCCAGGCGCCGGCCCGGCGTTCGGCGGCGAACGACTCGGCCGGGCCGGCCAGGTGCCAGACCGTGCGGTGGCCGAGGTCCAGCAGGTGCCGGACGGCCTGCCGCGCCCCGTCGGCCTGATCGGTGTCGACCACCGGATAGCGGTCGCCGGCGTCCGAGTCGACCACCACCACGTGCACGCCGGGCGGCAGCGCCACCGCGGTCGCGTCCAGCAGATGCACCTCGATGATCACGATGACGCCGTCCACGGCCAGCTCGCCCATCCTGGTGAACGCGCCGAGCACGTTGTCCTGGGTGGGCATGCCGACCGGGATGAGGGTTATCGCGTAGCCCTCGGCGGCGGCGTGGGTGGCGATCGCCTCGACGGTGCGGCTGTTGCCCGTCGACGAGAGACCGAAGAGGATCACCCCGATCGTGTTGAACCGTCCGTATCGCAGGGAGCGTGCGGCGCTGTTCGGGCGGTACCCCAGCTCCCGCATCGCGGCCAGCACCTGTTCCCGGGTGGCCTCGACCACCCCGGGCTGGCCGTTGGCCACGCGGGAGACGGTCTGCGACGAGACGCCGGCGAGTTTGGCGACGTCGGCCATGGAGACGCGCTGTTTACGGCGCCCGCCCGGGACGTCGGAACCGGCGCGGAGTCGCTGAGTATCGATGGGTGCCCCTTGAGAACCTTGACCGCCCTGGTGACGCGTGCCACTATACGGCACACGCGTTTACGTAAACATCGCGTCACGTGCCGGAAATTGTTAACGTAAACATCGGAGTGGAGGGAGCGGCGATGACCCGGCGTTCCTGGATCGGCTGGCAGTTCACCGGCCCGTTCCTCGCGGTGTTCACCCTCGTGTTCCTGGCGCCGATCGGCTACTCGGCGTACCTCAGCGTCTTCCGCACGCGACTCGTCGGCGGCACCACCTTCGTCGGCCTCGACAACTACGCCAAGGCGCTGAGCGACCCGCAGTTCTTCCAGGCGCTCACCCGGGTCGGGCTCTTCCTGCTCGTCCAGGTGCCGATCATGCTGGGCCTGGCGTTGCTGATCGCGCTGGCGATCGACAGCGGCCGGCTCTACGGCGCGGCGTTCTTCCGCATCTCGGTCTTTCTGCCGTACGCGGTGCCCGCGGTGGTGGCCACCCTGATGTGGGGCTTCATCTACGGCTCGCGGATCGGCCTGGTCGGCAACCTCAACGAGGCGTTCGGCGTCACGATCCCCGACCCGCTCGCGCCCGACCTGATCCTCACCGCCATCGGCAACATCGTGACCTGGGAGTTCGTCGGGTACAACATGATCATCCTGTACTCCGGGCTGCGGGTGGTGGACACCGCGCTCTACGAGGCCGCCGCGATCGACGGGGCCGGCCAGTTCCGGATCATCCGGGCGATCAAGCTACCGGCGCTGCGCGGGCCGCTGATCGTGGCCACCATCTTCTCGATCATCGGCAGCTTCCAGCTCTTCAACGAGCCGCAGATCCTGGACACCATCGCGCCCAATTCGATCACCACATACTTCACCCCCAACGTGTACGCCTACCAGCTCTCGTTCGCGGGACAGCAGGTCAACTACTCCGCCACCATCGCGCTGATCATGGGCGTGGTGACGATGCTCGTCGCGTACCTCTTCCAACGGCGCGGCATGCGGGGGGCGGACCGATGACCGCGACCCCCGCCATCCGCCCGAAGGCGCGCAGCGCCGCACCGGGTCCCGCCGGCCGGAGCCGGCCCGCCCGCCGCCGCAGCGTCACGCTCACCGTGATCACCACCCTGGCGCTGGTCTACAGCCTGCTGCCGCTGATCTGGCTGACGATCAGCGCGACCAAGACGCAGGCCGGGCTGTTCAGCTCCTTCGGCCTCTGGTTCGCGGCCGATTTCGCGCTGTTCGGCAACATCGCCGACACCTTCGCCTACCAGGACGGCATCTTCGGCCGCTGGCTGCTCAACACGCTGCTGTACGTCTCGGTCGGCGCCGGCGGGGCCACCCTGCTCGCCGCGCTGGCCGGGTACGGCCTGGCCAAGTTCCGCTTCGCCGGCCGCCGTGCGGTCTTCGCCGTCGTGCTCGGGGGCATCGCGGTGCCGCCCACCGCGCTCGCCGTGCCGACTTTTTTGATGTTCGCCAAGATGGGACTGACCGACACCCCCTGGGCGATCATCATCCCGTCGCTGGTCTCGCCGTTCGGCCTCTACCTGATGTGGACGTACTCGGTGGACGCGGTGCCCGACGAGATCCTGGAGTCGGCCCGGGTGGACGGCGCCGGTGAGTTCAAGTCGTTCTTCTCCCTCGCGCTGCCGCTGCTGGCGCCCGGCATCGTCACCGTCCTGCTGTTCAACACGGTCGCGACCTGGAACAACTTCTTCCTGCCGCTGATCATGCTGAAGGATCCCGACCTGTTCCCGCTGACCCTGGGCCTGTACGCCTGGGGCGAGCAGGCCACCACCGTCGGCGGGGACGTGATCTACAACCTGGTGATCACCGGATCGCTGCTCACCATCGTGCCGCTGATCGCGGCGTTCCTTCTCCTCCAGCGTTACTGGCAGTCGGGTCTGGCCGCCGGAAGCGTCAAGCAGTGATTCCCCCACAGTGCACCAACTCATGAAGGGAAGCGCCATGTTGATCTCACGCCGGCGCGCGCTCCTCGGCGCCGCCCTGTCGATAACCCTCCTGGCCGCCGGTTGCGGTGGCTCCGACGAGCCCGAGACCGGTGGTGACGCGGCGGCCACGACGGTCTCCGAGGCGGACGTCCAGGCCGCCCTCGAAGCCGGCGGCACGATCACGGTCTGGGCGTGGGAGCCGACTCTCAAGCAGGTCGTCGCCGACTTCCAGAAGAAGTACCCGAAGGTCAAGGTCGATCTGGTCAACTCGGGCACCGGCAACGACGCGTACACCGCGCTGCAGAACGCGATCACGGCCGGGACCGGGGTGCCGGACGTGGCGCAGATCGAGTACTTCGCGCTGCCGCAGTTCGCCCTCGCCAAGTCGGTGGTGGACCTGAACACGTACGGCGCGGCGTCGCTCAACGGCACCTTCACCCCGGGCACGTGGAACTCGGTGCACTCCGGCGAGGCCATCCACGGGCTGCCGATGGATTCCGGCCCGATGGCGCTGTTCTACAACAAAGAGGTGTTCGACAAGCACCAACTGGGCGTGCCGGCCACCTGGGCGGAGTACGCGGCCGCCGCGGAGAAGCTGCACGCGGCCGACCCGAAGGCGTACATCACCAGCGACAGCGGCGACGCCGGCTTCACCACCAGCATGATCTGGCAGGCCGGGGGCAAGCCGTACACCGTGAACGGCACCGACGTGAGCGTGAACTTCGCCGATCCCGGCACCCAGAAGTTCACCTCGGCGTGGCAGCCGCTGATCGACAAGAAGCTGCTCAACCCGGTGCCCGGCTGGAGCGACGGGTGGTACCAGGGCCTCGCCGACGGGACCATCGCCTCGCTGGTGATCGGCGCCTGGATGCCGGCGAACCTGGAGTCCGGCGTGAAGGCCGGCAACGGCAAGTGGCGGGTCGCCCCGATGCCGCAGTGGGAGGCCGGTGGCAAGGCCACCTCGGAGAACGGCGGCAGCTCCATCACCATCCCGGAGAAGGCCGCCAACAAGACTCTCGCGTACGCGTTCCTCAAGTACGCCACTGTCGACGAGGGCGCCGCCGGTCGCGCGGCGAACGGCGCCTTCCCGGCCACCACCAAGGAGCTGGGCTCGCCGGAGTTCCTGGGCAAGGAGTTCCCGTACTTCGGCGGCCAGAAGGTCAACGAGGTTCTCGCCGCGTCCGCCGGGCAGGTCGTCCCCGGCTGGTCGTACCTGCCCTTCCAGGTCTACGCCAACAGTGTCTACGGCGACACCGTCGGCAAGGCGTACATCGGGCAGGGCACCCTGCAGGACGGGCTGAAGTCCTGGCAGGACGCATCGGTCAAGTACGGCCAGGAACAGGGCTTCACGGTTAAATGACTTCGAAAAGCGACACCACGCCCCGGCGCTGGCTCCGCCGCGCCGGGGCGGCGCGTCTGGAGTTCGGCGCGGACTACAACCCCGACCAGTGGCCACGCGAGGTCTGGGACGACGACGTCCGGGCCATGCGCGAGGCCGGCGTCACGATCGTCTCGCTGGCCATCTTCTCCTGGGCCCGCCTGCAACCCCGCGAGGGCGAGTACGACTTCGGGTGGCTGGACGAGGTGATGGACCTGCTGCACGCCGGCGGCATCACCGTCGACCTGGCCACCGCGACCGCCTCGCCGCCGCCGTGGCTGACCACGAAACACCCGGAGATCCTGCCGGTGAACCGGGAGGGCGCCACCGTATGGCCGGGCGCCCGCCAACACTGGCGGCCCACCTCACCGGTCTTCCGGGAGCACGCGCTGGCCCTGGTCCGCGCGCTGGCCACCCGGTACGCCGACCATCCGGCCCTGGTCGCCTGGCACGTCAACAACGAGCTGGGCTGCCACAACGTCTACGACTTCTCGGACGACGCGGCGGCCGCGTTCCGCACGTGGCTGCGGGCCCGGTACGGCACTGTCGAGGCACTCAACGACGCGTGGGGCACCGCGTTCTGGTCGCAGCGGTACGACGACTGGTCCGAGATCCTCCCGCCGCGGCTCGCCGCCTCGCACCCGAACCCGACCCAGCAGCTGGACTTCCGCCGGTTCTCGTCGGACGCCCTCAAGGAGCACCTGCGCGCCGAGAAGGCGGTCCTGCGGGAGCTCACCCCGGACGTGCCGATCACCACCAACTTCATGGTGATGGGCGGGATGAACCCGATGAACTACGCCGACTGGGCCGGCGAGGTCGACTTCGTCGCCAACGACCACTACGTGGTGCCCGGTCCGCAGGCCCGTGACGAGCTCTCCTTCTCGGCCAACCTGACCGGCAACCTCGCCGGCGGCCGGCCCTGGTTCCTGATGGAGCACTCGACCAGCGCGGTCAACTGGCAGCCGATCAACCTGGCGAAGCGGGCCGGGGACCTGGCCCGGGACTCGCTCACCCACGTGGCGCACGGCGCCGACGCGGTCTGCTTCTTCCAGTGGCGGCAGTCGAAGGCCGGCGCGGAGAAGTACCACTCGGCGATGCTGCCGCACGCCGGGACCGGGAGCGCGCTCTTCCGCGCGGTCGCCGATCTCGGGGCGCGGCTGCGCGACCTGGCGCCGGTCGCCGGGTCGGAGCGCACCCCGGCCGACGTCGCGATCGTCTTCGACTGGGAGTCCTGGTGGGTCTCCGAGCACGACTCGCACCCGACCGACCGGCTGCGGTACCACCGGGAGGCGCTGGACTGGTACACCGCGCTGCTGGACAGCGGGATCCGGGCGGACGTGGTGCCGACCGGTGGCCCGCTGGAGCGGTACCGGGTGCTGATCGCGCCGATCCTGCACGTCGTGCCGGGCGCGCTGGCCGAGCGGCTCAGCGGGTACGTGGCCGGCGGCGGTCACCTGGTCACCACGTACTTCTCCGGGATCGTGGACGACAACGACCACGTGTGGCTCGGCGGTTATCCGGGCGCGCTGCGCGATCTGCTCGGCATCCGGATCGAGGAGTTCGCACCGCTGCTCGACGGCGAGAGCGTCGAACTCGACAACGGGACCACCGGCACGCTCTGGACCGACCGGATCGACGTCACCGGCGCCGACGTCGAGGTGCTGGCCCGGTACAAGACGGGCGAGCAGGCGGAACGGGCGGCGGTCACCCGGCGCACGGCGGGGGAGGGCTCGGCGGCGTACGTGTCCACGCGTCTCGGGCCGGCGGGCCTGACCGCCCTGCTGCCCGCCCTGCTCGGCCCGGCCGGCGTGGCCAGTGAGCTTCCGGACGCGCTGCGCGGCCAGGTGGAGCTGACGATCAGGGGCGACCACCAGTTCCTGATCAACCGCACCGACCGACCGATCGACCTGGCCGGCCTGCCCGGCGCGCCCGCCGTGCTGGCGCCCCGCGCGGTGGCCGTTCTGCACCGGAACTAGCTCATGGTGGCGCCCGGCCGGAGGGGCCCCGGCCGGGCGCCACGTCACAGGGGCGGCCCCGGCCGGAACGCGGTCGCCCCGTCGGCGGTGGCCGCGCGCAGGACCAGCCGGTCGCCGTCGGCGACCACGTATTGCGCCGGATAATTGAGGGAACGAAGCGCGAGGGCGGCGCCCCGGCGAATCGGCACCGGACAAAAAGTGGAGTCCTGATCGAACAGTTCTGTGCGGTCCGAACGATCCAGCCGGATCTCGAAGTTACGGTGCCGTAAGTAATGACCGGGAAAGTTTCCGGATTCGAACGAGAAGCAGTTCGCATCGGCCCGGCCGGGCCGGACGGTGAACCGCGCGTCGGCGCGGTCGAGGTCGCTGCTGCCGGCGCCGATCGGGTCGATCCGCCCGCGGAAGTCGCGATGCCGGACCCGGTGACCCGGCCGGTCGGCGACCTCCAGGCCGGCCGGGCGGCCGACGGCGAACGCGGCCGGCGGCGGGGCCGTGGTGCGGCTCGGTGACGGCTTCGCCCGGCTCGGCGACGCGGCGCGGCTGCGTGTCGCGGTGGCGGCCGTGTCCGTCGTGGGAACCGTGAAAGACGAGGTCGTGGCGCTCGGCGGGGGCAGCAGGGAGATCGTCCCGGTCGGGCGCAGCGGGTCGAGCGGCAGGTTGGGGCGCCGGAACTCCTCGGTCTGCGCGGCGACCGGCGCCGGCGGCGGGTCGTCGTCGAGGACGACGGCGACGACCGTGGTGGCGGCGCACGCCAGGGCGATCGCACCGGCCAGCATCAGCCTCGGGCGCAGCGGCGTCGCGGGGCCGGCACCCGGTCCGAGCGCGCGGCGACGGGTGCCGGCCGGGAGCGCGGGCCGGGCGGCGGGCCGCACCCGAGGACCCGGGCCGGAGGCGCCCTGCGCATACGGCGGGACCCAGCCACCGACTCTGAGTCCGTCCTGGGCGTCGTCGTCCGGCATCTATTCGCTCTCTTGGGGGGTAATCGGCTTCGGGGTAATCGGCGCCGGCGGTATCCGACGGAAAGCCACTTAATGTTCCGTTAATGATCTACCGGCATCGACGCTGAAGAGCAAGGGGTTGGATGAGAACAATTCTCATGGGAGCGATCCCAGTCGAACCGGACGGACCGCTGGTCCGTATCTGGTAGCGAACCAGCCCCCGCATCCTCGAAGGCGAGCGCACCGTGGACAGTCCAGCTGTTGCCGATGCCGAATCCGACGACAAGGCCGCGCCGGAGACCCCGGCGCTGCCGAACATCTCCGAGTACTGGCCCGACGCGCCGCAACGCCTCGGGCCGGAGGCCGACCACTACGAGCTGCCCGGCGCGGAACCCGCCCGGACCAGCCCGGCATGGCAGACCCGCACGACTGCGGGCCCGGCGGGCGTGGGTCCCACCTCGGGCCCGGCGGGCGTGGGTCCCACCTCGGACCCGGCGGGCGTGGGTCCCACCTCGGACCCGGCGGGCGTGGGTCCCACCTCGGACCCGGCGGGCGTGCGCCCCACTGAAGAGGTGAACGTCGGTGCGACCCGGCTCACGGTGGAGATCCCGGCCGGCGTCCGCCCGGGCCACTCCCGCCGGCGGACGGCCGCGATCCTGGCCGCGCTGATCGGTGTCGGCGCCGCGGCGGCCTGGCTGATCGCCCGGCCCGCCGGTGACCAGCCCCGGCAGCCCACCTTCGCCGACCGGGTCACCTCCCCGGCACCGCCGCCGGCGGCCCGGCCGGGCAACCCGCCGGTCTCCATCGGTGCCGCACCGCCGCCCGCCGCGGCACCGGGACCCGCACCGGACGCGGCGACCTTCGAACTGGTGGACGGAAGCACCGAGATCAACGTCGCGATCGGCGCCGTGGACGAAGGCTGGTTCCGGGTCACCAGCCCCGCGGACAGCGGCATCACCCCGCGGGCGGTGGTGGCGGACGGCACCCTGCGCGTGCTCATCGAGGACACCGGGCCGAAAGGCTCGGCGCGGGTCGACGTGCTGCTCAGCGAGGACGTCGCCTGGGCGGTCCGGATGCAGGGCGGGTTCCGGGAGGCGACCTTCGACCTGACCCGGGGCACGGTCACCAGGATCGACCTGTTCGGAGGCGTGGCCCGGATGCGCCTCGCGCTGCCCCGGCAGGACGCCGCCATCCCGATCGTGATGGCCGGCGGCGTCAACAACTGGCGGATCACCACGGACGGCGTGGTCCCGGTCCGGGCGGCCTTCCGGCGCGGCGCCGGTGCCGTGGACCTCTACGGCGAGCGGGACCGGGGTGTCGCCCGTGAGGCCGAGCTGACCAGCGGCTCCGGGCCCGGCGGTATCGAGCTCAACGCGGAGGCCGGGGTGGGCGCCCTGACCGTCGCCGAGACCTGAGCGCGGGGCCGGGCGGAACGGGACGCGCGGGCCGGGCGGAACGGGACGCGCGCGCCGGGCGGAACGGGACGCGGGAGCCGGGCGGAACGGGACGCGGGAGCCGGGGCCGGGGCGGACGGTGGAACGGATCGATGAACCCGGCCCGGCTGACGGCGTCGCTCCCGCGTTCGGCACAATTCCGGCGTGACACGAGCAGAGGGCGACGCCGCGCCGCCGGAGACCACCGTCTCCCTGGACTACTTCACCGGGCTCTACCTGGCGAAGGACGATCCGTGGGACGTCGCGACCAAGTGGCACAACCAGCGCAAGTACGCGGTCACTCTGGCCGGCCTGCCCCGGGAGCGCTACCGCAGGTGTTACGAGCCGGGCGCCTCGATCGGCCTGTTCACCCGGATGCTGGCGCCCCGCTGCGACGCCGTCCTCGCGACCGACAGCGTCGAGGAGGCCGTCCAGCAGGCCCGGGAGAACACCGCCGACCTGCCGAACGTGACCGTCGAGCGGGCCATGGTCCCGGCCGAGATGCCGGCCGGCACCTTCGACCTGATCGTCATCGGGGACCTGCTCTACTACCTGTCCGCCGAGGACCTCGACATCTTCCTGACCGGCCTGGTGGAGCGGCTGGTGCCGGACGGTGACCTGGTCTCGCTGCACTTCCGGGACCGGGAGAACGGCGGCAACTACGACGGCTTCCACGTCCACGAGATCCTCGCCGCGCGGCCGGGCCTCACGCGGGTCGTCCACCACGAGGACGAGTGGTTCCTCCTCGACGTCCTCCGCCGCACCGCCTGACGCCTCAGGCGCGGGCCACCACCCACTGACGGCCGGGCGTCAGCGCACGTGCCGCAGGGCGGTCAGGCCCGGCGCGGCGACCTGGCCGAGCCGTTCGCCGGTGGCGGCGTCCAGCCAGAGCACCTCCCGCTCACCGCCGGCGTAGAGCCGCGCGCCGTCCCCGCTCAGGCCCAGCCCGCGCAGCGGCCCGCGGACCTGCCAGCGGGCGGTCTCGACGTCCCTGCCGGTGTCCAGGACCGTCATCACGTCGCCGCCGCCGATCACGGTGCGGCCGTCCGGGGTGAGCAGCAGCGACGCGGTGGCCGCGCCGGCCGCCGGCACGTCGATCACGCGTTCCAGGGACAGCGACGCCGCGCTCGCGTACGCCAGCTTGCCGGCGGCCAGGTCCACCACCGCGAGGTGCCGTCCGGTCGCGGCCAGCGCGCACGCCGCGGCCGGGCCCTCGCCGAACGGGTGCGGCAGGTCCAGGCAGAACGCCCAGCCCTCGGTGAGGTGCAGGACGTGCACGAACGCGTGCGCGTTGCCGGGCCGCCCGGAGATCAGGTCGCGGGTGTGCGCGTGCCCCGGCTGGTGGGTGTAGAGCGTGAACAGCATCTGGCCGTCCGCGGAGAGCACGGCCTGCCGCCCCTGGCCGCGCATCTCCTCCTCGGCGCCGCCCGGCACCGGCACCTTGTTGCGCGTGAACAGCGGGTCGAGTCTGCCGCTGCCCAGGTCCAGCCGGCGCACCCGGTAACGGTCCGGTGCGGTCGCCGGGAACCATTCGAGCACGAACAGGCCGGAGCCGTCCGAGGTGAAGGCGTCCGGCTCGACGATGCCGGGCAGGTCGTACTCGCGGCTGCCGGCCGGGCCGGTGACCAGGAGCGGGGTCCGGGCGCGCGCCGCCGGTGACTCGGTCGCCGGCGTTCGGCCCAGTGCGCACGCCCGGCCGTCGGTGGAGATCGCCCGGGGCAGCCATCCGCCCCCGATCGCCGTGCTCCGGACGGCTGCCCCGGTCGCCGGATCGACCTGGGTCAGGCCTTCGGAGGTGATGCGGTAGAGGTGCCTGCCGTCGAAGCCGGCCACCGCCGAGGTGCCGAGCTGCTCGGCGCCGCCGGGGGAGAACCGGAACATCCCGCCGCGGGTCTCGGCGAGGACCACGTCCGGCACGGCTGTCGCGGGCGTCCGGCCGGGGTCGTCGCGGCAGCCGGCCGCGGTCAGCGTGAGGCCGGATCCCGCGAGGAGGAGGAACGTGCGCCGGGTCGTCATGTCCTGATGACACCGCCCGGCGGGAACCGGTTCCCCGCGGGCGGTGTCTCTAGGGTGTGGCGAAGGGGGCGGCCATCGAGACGGACGAGGCGACCGCGGACGGAGCGGGTGCGGGCGAAGCCGGCGCGGGCGAGGCGGCCGCGGTGGCGCGGGCCCGCGACGGCGACCTGGAGGCGTACGAGCATCTGGTCGTGCGCTTCAGCGCGCCCGCACACCGGGCCGCCGTGCTGCTCGGCGCGGGTCCGGACGCCGACGACGTGGTGCAGGAGGCGTTCGTGAAGGCGTACCGCGGTCTCGGGCGCTATCGCGGCGAGTCCGGGTTCAAGGCGTGGCTGCTCGCGATCGTGGCGAACGAGACCCGCAATCTCATTCGGTCACGGACCCGCCGGACCGGGCTGCTGATGCGGGCCGCGGTGCGCGAGGATCCGCTGCCGCTGGAGCCGGATCCGGCGGAGACCGCGGAGGCCACCGAGCGGCGCCGGTTCCTGGTCGAGCAGTTGCGCGCGCTCGACACCCGGGACCGGGAGGTGCTGGTCTGCCGCTATCTGCTGGACCTGTCGGAGGCGGAGACGGCGGTGATGCTCAAGGTGCCGCGGGGCACGGTGAAGTCGCGGACCGCGCGGGCGCTGACCAGGCTGCGCGGCCGGCTGCCGGTGGGGGAGGCGAGCGATGCCTGACCACGAGCGGCTGATCGGGGAGTTGCGTGACCTCGGGCGTGCTTTGCGCGTACCCCCTGGTGTCGATCAGAAGGACGCGATCCTGGCGCGCCTCGCCCGGCCTGCGCGGCGACGGCCTCGCGTGCGGCATTGGGTGGCGGCCGCGGCGGCCGCGCTGGCCGCGACGGTCACCCTGGTCGCGCCGGCTCGCGCCGCGGTGGTCGAGGTTGTCGGTGACCTCTTGCGGGTGGCCGGGATTGAGGTACGAGTGGAGCCCACACCCGGGGCATTGCCGCAGGCGCCGAGCGCCCTGCCCAGCGAGCGCTCCGCAGCGTTGACCGAAGCTGATCGGCTCGCGGCGTTCGAGGTGCGCGTGCCGGAGGCGTTGGGGGAGCCCGAGGAGGTCCTGCTGTCCGATCCGGATCCGGGTGGTGCGCCCCGGGTGGTGTCCCTGACCTACCGTGGCGGCACTGTGCGGCTGGACCAGTTCGACGGCTCGCCGGAGCCGGCGTTCTTCAAGACCGCGCCGAACGCCCGATGGGTGCCGCTCGCCGCCGGGACCGACGGGCTGTGGCTGCCGGCCCCGCACCCGCTGACCTATGTCGGACGTGACGGTGTCCAGCGGACCGAGACCGCGCGACTGGCCGGGCCGACGTTGATCTGGGCCACGGCGGACTCGATCACCTACCGGTTGGAGGGAATCGGGACACTCGAAGAGGCGACGGAGGTGGCTCGCTCCCTACGCTGAAAGTACAGTTTGTCCGGATGAAGAGACTCCCCGCTCTCGGTGGCTTCGCCGTGCTCGTCGTTCTCGGTGGCTGCACCGGGACTCCCGCGCCGGAATCCACGCCGGCGCCGGCCCGTTACGCGCCGTCGGCTTCGGCTCCCGGCGGGCTCTATGTGGAGCCGGACGCACCCGCCGTCGAGCAGGTGGTGCAGTGGGAGGCGGCCGGGCGGACGGCGGACGCGGCGGCGATCCGCCGGATCGCCGAGGCCCCGACCGCGGTGTGGTTCGCCGACGGCGCCCCCGGCTACGCGGATCGTGCCCGGGCGCTGGTCACCGCCGCCGCGGCGACCCGGAGCACCCCCGTGCTGGTGGCCTATCACGTGCCGCAGCGGGACTGCGGCGGTCATTCGGGCGGCGGGGCGGCCGACGGGAACGCGTACCGCGCCTGGATCGCCGGGCTGGCGGAGGCGATCCGCGGCGCGCCGGCCGTGGTGGTGCTGGAGCCGGACGCGGTCACCCACGTGCTCCAGGGGTGTGTGGGCGGCGCCGTCGCCGACGAGCGGTTCACGCTGCTCGACGAGGCGATCCGGGCGTTGAAACAGGAGCCGGGGGTGCGCGTCTATCTGGACGGCGGCAACCCGGGCTGGGTGAAGGACGTGGACCGGGTCGCGGACGCGCTGCGCCGGGCCGGGGTGGAACGGGCCGACGGCTTCAGCCTCAACGTGGCCAACTTCGAGACTGTCGAGGCGAACATCGGGTACGGCGAGCAGATCTCGTCGCGGCTCGGCGGCGCCCGCTTCGTGATCGACACCAGCCGCAACGGGAACGGGCCGGCCGCGGTGGACGCCCGCGACGCCGAGGGCCACTGGTGCAACCCGCCCGGCCGCGCGCTCGGGCCGGCGCCGACCACCGAGACCGGGCATCCGCTGGTCGACGCGTACCTGTGGGTGAAGCGGCCGGGCGAGTCCGACGGCGCGTGCGGGGTGGGCGCCCCGCCCGCCGGCCAGTGGTGGCCGGAGTACGCCCTCGGACTCGCCACCAACTAGCGCTTCTCCTCGACCTTGACCCAGCGCGCCGGGGAGGGCACGCCGCCGCCGTCGATCAGGAACAGCATGTACCAGCCGGCCGGCACCAGTCCCCGGCTCTTCGGGACGGCCAGGCTGAGCCCGCCCGGGATCCGGTGCACGCCCAGCGCCACCGACCGCTGGTCCACGTCGGTGCCGTGGGTGACCGCGCTGGGCCGGACCAGCCGGGCGGCCCGGATCCGGTCGGGGTGCGGGGTGGCGAACACCGCCCGGCTGCCGGTGCTGACCGTGGCGGCACCGCCGAGGATCCGCGGCCGGTCGCCGCGGAACAGGTACGGCGGGCTGTAGATCTCGATCCGTTGCTCGAACGTGCCCGGGTTGCGCCCGGTGCGGTCGTAGACCGGGTCGCTGCCCATCGTCACCACCCGGCCGTCCGGCAGCAGCAGCGCCTCGGAGTGGTAGTTGCGCCCGACGGCCGGCGCCGCCATCGTTCGGAAACGTCGCCCGCCCGGCTCGTAGATCTGCGCGGTCAGCAGGTCGCTGCGCCGGCGGCCCTGGTAGGGCCCACCCCGGTAACCGGAGCTGCCGCCGCTGGTGAAGACGGTGTCGTCGGGCAGCACCACGGTGTTCAGATATCGCGTCGGGTGCGGCAGGTCGGGGCCGCGGCGGTAGGCGGGCCGCGGCTCGTCCAGGTCGACGATCGCGGTCCGGGCGGTGGAGTCGGGCGAGTCACCGACCGCGCCGCCGCCGAGGATCATCACCTTCTGGTCCTGGGCGGGCGGCAGCAGCACCGAGGCGCTGGTCTCGGTCAACTTCGGATCGAGCAGGCCCGGCACCGGCTGGAAGCGGTTGGTGCGGACGTCCCACAGGCCGGGGGTGCGCCCCTCGGTGTCCGAGCCGTACCCGGCGTTGGAGCCGGAGAAGAACAGCCGCTCGTCCTTGGTCAGGAACAGCGCCGGATAGGTGGGGAAGACCCGGCGCAGTCCCGGGGCGGGGACCCAGCGGCGCTTGGCGGCCTCGTACCGCTCGTTGATGCCGGGCAGCATCCGGCCGAACTCGTCGAGCCCGGAGACGGCCAGCACGTCGCCGCCGGGCAGCGGGGCCAGCGTCGGGTACCAGCGGTGCTTCACCAGGTCCCCGGTCCGCACGTAACGTTCGGTGAGCGGGTCGAACTCGTACGAGGTCCGGTCCCCGCCGTACTCCTGCTTCTCCCGGGTGATCTTGTCGGCGACGCCGTAGAGGTTGCGGGCGTCGTCCCCGGTCAGGCCGGCGATGGCGTACTGCGCGGGCTTCGCGACGACCGGCCCGTCGCCCGCCTCGACCGCGTCCACCCGGACCTCGGCGGCGCCGGCGTGCACCATGATGTGGTTGCCGTGCCACAGCTTGGTGGCGGCGGGCACGGTGACGTCCGCCCGGCTCTGGTACAGCCGCCCGGCCGGCGACCGGAACCGGGTGCCCTTGGCGAAGCGGCGCGGGCCGAAGTCCGGCGACTCGTTCTTGATCTTCATGACGCCGGCGGCGTGGGTGATGTTCTCCTCGAGCACCTCGTACGATTTGGTACCGCCGGCCACCAGCAGCTTCCCGTCGGCGAGGAACGTGTGTCCAGCGCAGAACAGGTCGGTCGGCGTCGGCACCTCGGAGAAGTCGTCGGTGGCCGGGTCCCACAGGACGGTCCGGAAGCTGCCCGCCTCGAAGTTGTCCCGGTCGTTGCCGGAACCCGCCACGATCAGCACCTTGCCGGTGCGCAGCAGGGCGGCGTGGATGGCGTTCACCCGGAAGTCCGCGGGGACGTCGAGCATCGACCAGTGACCGTGCTCCTGCTTGTAGGACTGCCGGTTGATGCTGAACTCGTGGTAACGGTCCCGGGCCAGGACGACGATCGGGCGGTTGACCACGATCAGCGTGGCGAGGGTGGACAGCAGGGCGAGCAGGCTGATCAGCCGGCGGGCGGCGGTGGGCTTGGTCCGTGGCGTCATACGAGAATCTCCACGCGCTTGTCGAGAGCGGGATGTTCCGGTCGCTGGGGCGGACGGGTGATCGTCTGGCCGGCCCAGATCGCCGGTGGGGTCAGGCAGAGCACCAGGTTGAGCGACGGCCAGAGCCACATGAAGCCGTGCGCGTGCCCGGTCCAGAGGGCGATCACCAGCAGGGCGGCGAAGAAGGCAGCCCAGCGCAGATGGGTACGGAAGGTCAGCAGCCGGTCCGGGCTCGCCGAGTCGCCCTTCGGCGTCACCACGAACCCGGCCCGCCGGCGCAGCACCGCCTGCAGGAACGAGGTGACGTAGATCGGCGCGCAGAGCGTGGAGAGCAGCATGCCGACCAGGCCCGACGAGCCGGCCTCCTCGTGCGGGCTGACGTTGTGCCGGCGGTTCCAGATGTAGAGGCCGACCTGGAAGAGCGCGGCGTCCACATAGAGCATCAGCCACACCTGCTGCGGGACCTGCACGCCCTTCACGCCGAGCACGATGTGGCAGGCGGCGGTGGCCGCGCCCAGCATCCAGGCGACGGCCGTCAGCGGGTAGTACGCCATCAGCAGCGCGTAGTGCAGGGCCCGGCGTACCCCCAGCTTGTGGATCTTCGGAAGGAACCCGGCCACGCACACCTCGTCGGTGCCGCGGGACCAGCGGTGCTGCTGACTGAAATAGTCGGTCCACGACGACGGGCCCTCACCCACGGCCAGCACGTCCGGGGTGTAGACCGAGCGCCAGCGACGGCCGGTCGCCGGGTTCTTCGCCGCGTGCGCGGCCAGGCTCGTCGCCATGTCCTCGGTGATCGAGTCCTGGAGGCCGCCGATCGACTTCAGCGCCGCGATCCGGACCGCGTTGTTGGTGCCGACCAGCATCGGGATGCCCAGCTTGTTGCCGGCCCGCTGGAGCAGTGAGTGGAACAGGTACTGCTGCGACTCGGCCCAGCGGGTGATCACGTTGTCGTAGTTGCCGTAGATCTGCGGGCCGATCACGAACGCCACGTCCGGGTCGCGGAAGTAGCCGAGCAGCCGCTCGCAGAAGTTGGGCAGCGGCACGTGGTCCGGGTCGACCGAGACGAACGCGTCGTAGGAGTCGCCGTGCCGGTCGACCCAGGCGTTGTAGTTGCCGTGCTTGGTCTTCGCCTTGAAGGCGCCGGCCGGGGTGTTCCACTCGACGACGCCCTTGCGGCTGAAGTGGCGCACGCCGACCCGGGCGCACATCGCCCGCACCTCGGGGTCGTCGCCCTCGTCGAGCAGCCAGACGTCGTACCGGCCGGGGTGCCGGATCCGGCAGGCCGCCGCCAGCGTCTTCTCCACCATCTCGATCGGCTCCTTGCCGGGCACGATGGTGGTCAGGAACGCGACACGCAGGCCGGGTTGCGGCGGCACCGGGATCGGGTCGCGGGCCCGCAGCGTGGCGAGGCAGAGCGTCACGACGTTGACCAGGCGGAACAGCTCGATCAGCGCGGTCGCGACGATCATGAAAACGGTGGTGGCGAAGAGGCCGGTGTGCATCCGGCGGTCCGGAAGCGTGACCTCGGCGACCAGCCAGCCGAAGAACGTCGCCTCGAAGCAGAACGCGAAGGCGGCGATCAGCAGAGTCCGGATCGGGCGCCGCCGGGACAGGGGTCTCAGCCGGACCCGGTAGTCGCCGTCGTCCGGGACGGGCTCCGGCTCCCCGGCGAGGAGGCTGAAACCGGTGTAGTCGTATCTCGCGGACGGATCGACCCGCTCCGCGAGGTGCTGGCGTGTCATCGGGCTCCCTGCATCGGCGATGTCTCGAAGGTTCAGATGCCTCGGGAATAACGCAGCAAATACGGCGCAGGGTATTTAGCATCTTTACCGGTCACAGTGGAACAATATCCAAAAAAGGTAAACTCTGGACATACCTCGTACCCGATCGTGTCACTGCCTTAGCATCGAGGCGTGTAGATCAGTGATCGCGATCACAGGAGGGTGACCCATGTCCACCACCGAGGGGCCGCGTACCGACGTCGAACAACGACTATTGGGTGGGAGTACCTACCGAAGCATGGGGGAGCAGCGACTCTCCCCGGCCGAGGAGCGCTTCGAGAAGGGCCGGCGCACCGTAGGCCTGTTCCTGGCGCCGGTCGTCACCCTGATCTTCCTGGCCCTGCCGTTGACCATCCCGCCCAGCCAGCAGGTCCTGGCCGGCCTGCTGCTCGGCGTGATCGTGCTGTGGGTGACCGAGCCGGTCCCGATCCCGATCGGCGGCCTGATCGGCGTCGCCCTCATCGTGCTCTTCGGCGTCGCCCCGGCCGCCGACGTGCTCCAGCCGTTCGGCTCCTCCACAGTGTTCACGTTCATCGGGGCGTTCATCCTGGCCCAGGCGATGCTCAAACACGGCCTGGCCCGCCGGTTCGCGTTCCGGTTGCTCTCCGTACCGGGCGTCGGCCGCTCCGCGGCCCGGGTGATCATTGCTTTCGGCGTGATCACCGCTCTGCTGTCCGCGTTCGTCTCGAACACCGCGACGGTCGCGATGCTGCTGCCCACCGCGCTCGGCATCCTCTCGGTGATCGCGAAGATGATGCAGGACCGTGGCCTCGCCCCCGCGGACTTCGACCCGACGCGGCTGCGGGTCGGCGCGGCGCTGATGCTGATGCTGGCGTACGGGGCGAGCGTCGGCGGCCTGCTCACCCCGGTGGGCTCCCCGCCCAACCTGATCGGGCGCGGGCTGATCGAGGAGGCGACCGGGGAGCGGATCTCGTTCGCCGAATGGATGGCCGTGGCCGCGCCGATCTGCCTCGGCATGTTCGTCATCCTGGCCGTCGTCCTGCTGCTGCTCAACAAGCCCGAGGTCCGCAAGATCGAAGGCGTCGAGGAGTACGTGGCCGCCGAACGCGCCAAGCTCGGGCCGTTCTCGAAGGCCGAACGGAACACCCTGATCGCGTTCGTGACCACGGTGATCCTCTGGATCACGCCGGGCGTCGTCGCTGTCGTCGCCGGCGACGGATCGCAGGTGTACGACCTGGTCAGCGGCCGCCTCAACGAAGGCACCGTGGCGGTGCTCGGCGCCTCCCTGCTCTTCCTGCTGCCGGTCTCCTGGCCGGACCGCGAGTTCACCCTCAACTGGAGCGACGCGGCCCGCATCGACTGGGGCACCATCGTGCTGTTCGGCACCGGCATCATCTTCGGCTCGCTGCTCGCCTCCACCGGGCTGGCCGAGACCATCGGCACCTCCAGCGCCGAGGCGCTCGGGCTCAGCAGCACCGTGGCGATCACCGCGTTCGCCGTGCTGCTGGCCATCATCATCTCGGAGACGACCAGCAACACCGCCTCGGCAGCCGTGGTCGTACCGATCATCATCCCGATCGCGGTGGCGGCCGGGATCAACCCGCTGGTGCCCGCGCTGGCGGCCACGTTCGCCGCGTCGTTCGGGTTCATGCTGCCGGTCTCCACACCACAGAACGCGGTGGTCTACGGCTCCGGCGTCGTCCCGATCACCACGATGATCCGGTCCGGCATCTCCTTCGACATCCTCGGCGGGCTGCTGATCCTGCTGCTGCTCCCGCTGATGGTCGCCCTCGTCGGCCTCGGCTGATCGCAAATGTGGTAGCAGACAGTGACGCAGAGCGTCGAACCGACACGGCCTATGATCCGTTCTCTAGGTCAGGCGGGGCACGACCGGTCCCGCAGTGACCGACAAGGCGGTGGCAATGCTGATCCTGACCCTGCTCATCCTGGTCCTGGCTGCCGCCTGCGTGCTCGCGGTACGCGGGGTGCGGGCGGACGCGCGGGCCGAGTCGGAGCCGCTCACCGTCCCCGAGGCCCTCTTCGGTCCGGAGAGCCTGGAAGGCGTGCTCTGCGCCCAGTTGATGGACGGCGACATCACCCGTCGTCAGTACCTGCGGTCCATGGCCGGGATCGCGGCACGTGACGAGGAGCGGCACCCGCTGGTGGTGCCCTGGCACGAGGACTGAGCCCTCCACCTCGGTCCCCGTCGCCGGATCAGCCCGGCGCCCGTTTCCCCACGGGCGCCGGGCTGCATTCCTGGCCTTCGTCCTGGCTCGGCCCCGGCCGTCAGGGCCGCTGCGCGGGCGGGTCGCGGCGCGGTGGGGTGGGGTCGATGACCCGCAGGCGCGGGTCACCGGGCGGATAGCCGATGCGGGCCACCAGGTCCGCGGTGCCGCCCGGGCCGTCGCCGGGACGGCCGTTCCAGACCACGATGGCGTACGGGGTCGGATCATGATCCCGGGCCAGCCGTACGATCCAGGCGTTCGTCCTGGTGTAGAGGTTGCCGGCGCGTCCTGCCTCGTCGGCACCTGGCGCTTGGCCGGCGCGTCCCGCATCGTCGGCACCTGGCGCTTGGCCGGCGCGTCCCGCCTTGTCGAACCGTCCCGCCGGAAGCACCGCGACCGTGCCGGCCAGCCGCAGCAGCCGCCGGAAGCGGGCGGCCCAGGTGGTCCCGGGCAGCACCACCGACGCCTGCTCGAACCGGTCCGGCGGCTGCGCGAGGCAGAGATGCACGGTGGCGCCCCGTTCGTACGCCTCCTCGGCCACGATCACGTCAGCACCACGCGCGCCGCCGGTGTAGACGGTCGTGCCGGGACCGACGTGCCACTCCTCGAGGGTCTCGCGGACCCGCAGGGCCACCCACGGGACCCGGCTCTGCGGGAAGCGGGGGGCGGGGCGGCCCGGGGCGTCGACCAGGAGACCGCCGGCGATCAGCGCACGGGTCATGTCGCCACCTCCTGCGGCGGCCGGGGCGGTCGTCGCGGCCACTGAGTCGATTGTCGCGCTCGCCGGGGTTGTCCGCTCAGTCGGCAACGTGTCGTTTCCCGTCACTCCACCTTCGTGGACCCCGCCCCACCCGCGTCCTGACTCCCGCTCCGTGGGGTGCGAGCTTGTGTGTGGAGTTCGGCCCGCCTGCGAGCCGCAACTTCACACGTTCGGTGGGGTGCGAGCTTGTGTGTGGAGTTCGGCCCACCTGCGAGCCGCAACTTCACACGCTCGGTGGGGTGGGGACCCAGCGGTGGAGGACGACGGCGGCGAGCAGCCCGGCCCCCGCGACGGTGAGGGCGGCCGCCGACAACGAGGCCACGGCTGTGACCGCGCCGATCAGCAGGGGACCGCCGCCGTTGCCGACGTCCGCGCAGAGCCGCCAGGCGCCGAGGAACTGGGCTCGGCCCTCGGTGGGGGAGACGTCGGCGCCGATGGTCAGCACCAGCCCCGCGCTCAGGCCGTTGCCCAGGCCCATCAGCATGGCGGCGAGCGTCAGGCCGGTCGCGTCGGTGGCCAGCGGCAGCAGCCCGTGGGCGAGACCGAGCAGCGCCATGGCCGGCACCGCGGCCGCGCGCCGGCCGTACCGGTCCATCAGCTTGCCGGCCGGATAGAACAGCAGCATGTCGACCGCGCCGGAGCACCCGTAGATCAGGCCGATCGTGGCCGGGTCGAGGTGGAGCGAGGCGCCCCACAGCGGGACGATGGTCTGCCGGGACGCGCGCAGCGCGCCGACCAGCAGGATGCCCAGCCCGAGGGTGCGCAGGATCCGCGCGTTGTCGCGGATCACCGTCCACAGTGACAGCGGGGAGTCCCCGGCCCGGTGCGCCGGGCGGTCGTGCGGCACCGGGGGCAGCAGCGCGAGCAGGGCGGTCGCGACGGTCACGCCGGCGATGGCGACCAGGTAGGCGCCGGCCAGCCCGGCGAAGTGCATGGCGCCGGCGCCGAGGAACGGCCCGATGAACAGGCCGATCCGCCCGACTCCGCCGAGGGTGGACATCGCCCGGGCGCGCAGGGCCGGGCGCACCGCCTCGGTCAGGTACGCGTGACGTGCCACGATCCAGGCCGCCCCGGCCACGCCGAGCAACGCCACCGCGGCGCCGAGCAGCAGCACACTGGACGCCAACAGGCAGGCGATCAGCGCGGGCAGCGCCAGGCCGGTCGCGGCGACCATGGTGCGCTGCTCGCCGATCCGCGCGATCAGCACCCCGGCCGGCAACGATCCGGCGATCTGGCCCAGACCCACCATGCCGGCGACGACCGCGGCGGTGGCCGGTGAGGCGCCGAGCTCGGTCGCGGAGAGCACCACCACGGGGGCGATGGCGCCGGTCGCGGTGGAGTACACCGCGGACGGCAGGTAGACGCTCGGCCCGAGCTGGCGCAGGGTCAGCCCACCGGTGGCCGCCGTCATTCCGCGGGCAGCGGGCGGCGGCCGGCGAAACCCAGGTCGGCGCGGTGGTACCAGCCGAGTTCGGCGTCGCCTTCCAGCCAGCAGAGCAGCACGGGTACACCGTCGAGGTCGGCCGGGAAGTCGACGAGCAGCGGCGCGACGCCCTTGAGTTCGGCGCCGGTCTCCTGCACCTGGGTCATCAGCTCGTTGAGCCGGGCCTCGGCCGCCTTGCGTTCGGGCAGCCCGCCCAGGTCGGTCGGCGTGCCGCCGGGAATGAGCGCGGCGGACAGCTCCACCATGTCGGCCCGGACCGTGACGATCTCGTCGAGGACCGGCCGTAGTCTGACGAGTTCGGCCCGCGCCTCCGCCACCGTGAACAACCCCATGGTCGTCAGTCTGCCCGACCGCCGGGACCCGATGATCCCGGGTGCGCCGGAGGCTGTGACCCATCTCCTCCCGGAGCGGCGGTATCCCAGGTTACCGACGGGTAATATTGAGTCATGATCAGCCAGGAGATCCAGGCGGTGCTCGACGGCCGATGGGCGCACATCCGCCAGGCGGTGCGCGAGGGACTCGGCCCGGAATTCGTCACGGTGCCCGGCGAGACCGGGCCGCAGGCGCGGGAGCGGATCAGCCGGCTGATCCGCGCGCTGCCGACCGGTGTGGGGGTCGCGGCGGCGTTCCCGGCGGAGTACGGCGGGTCGGACGACCCGGGTGGCTCCGCCGTCGCCGCCGAGATGCTGGCGCAGGTTGATCTGTCGTTGATGGTCAAGGCAGGCGTGCAGTGGGGCCTGTTCGGGGGCGCGGTGGTGGCGCTCGGCACGGCCCGGCACCACGACGCCTACCTGCGGGACATCATCTCGGCGAACCTGATGGGCTGCTTCGCGATGACCGAGACCGGTCACGGTTCGGACGTGCAACAACTGCGGACCACCTGCGTGTACGACCCGGTCACGCAGACGTTCGATCTGCACACGCCGCACGAGGCCGCACGCAAGGACTACATCGGCAACGCGGCTCGCGACGGCCGGATGGCGGTGGTGTTCGCGCAATTGATCACCGGTGGGCGAAGTTACGGGGTGCACGCGTGGCTGGTGCCGATCCGTGACGAGCGAGGCAACCCGATGCCGGGTGTCACGCTCAGCGACGCGGGCGCGAAGGCCGGGCTGCTCGGTGTGGACAACGGGCGGATCTCGTTCGACCACGTGACCGTGCCGCGGGACATGCTGCTCGACCGGTACGGGCAGGTCGCGCCGGACGGCACGTACTCCAGCTCGATCGAGAACGACAGCCGGCGGTTCTTCACGATGCTCGGCACCCTGGTCCGCGGGCGGATCACGGTCGGCGGGGCGGCTGCCGCGGCGACCCGCAGCGCCCTGACCATCGCGGTCCGGTACGGCGATCTGCGGCGCCAGTTCACCAGCCCCGGCGCTCCGCGCGAGGTGCTCCTCAACGACTACCTGGCGCATCAGCGCAAACTGCTGCCGGCGCTGGCTACGTCGTACGCCTATGCCTTCGCCCAGGAGGAGCTGGTGTCGACGCTGGCCTCGCTGCCCGCGAACGACGAACGCGGCCGGCGTGAGCTGGAGTCGCGCGCCGCCGGTCTGAAAGCGGCGCAGACGTGGCACGCCACCCGGACCATCCAGATGTGCCGGGAGGCCTGCGGCGGCGCCGGCTATCTGGCCGAGAACCGGCTGCCCGGGCTGAAGGCCGACACCGACGTCTTCACCACGTTCGAGGGTGACAACACGGTGCTGATGCAGCTGGTCGCGAAGGGGCTGCTCACCGGGTACCGCGACGCGTTCGGCTCGCTCGACGGGTGGGGCCGGGCGACGTTCGTGGCCGAGCAGGTCCGCGAGATGGTGCTGGAGCGCACCGCCGCGCGGTCGGTCATCCAGCGCCTGGTCGCGGCGGTGCCCGGCCGCGACGAGGAGGTCGCCGTCACCGACCGCGGCTGGCACCTGACCATGTTCGAGGACCGCGAGAAGCACATCCTCGAGGGCGCGATCCGCCGGCTGCGCGGCGGCGCGGCGGCCAAGAAGGACCGTCCCTTCGAGATCTTCAACGACGTCCAGGACCACGTCCTCAAGGCCGCCGCGGCGCACATCGACCGGATCACCCTGGAGGCCTTCGTGGCCGGCGTCGAGCGGTCCCCGGACCCGGCCGCCCGCGCGCTGCTGGCCAAGGTGTGCGACCTGTACGCGCTGTCGGTGATCGAGGCCGACAAGGGCTGGTTCATGGAGCACGGGCGGCTGACGCCGGCCCGCTCCAAGGCGGTCACCGCGGTCGTGAACGACCTGCTCCGCGAGCTGCGGCCGCACATGCGGACGCTGGTGGACGCGTTCGCGGTGCCGGAGGAGTGGCTGAACTGCGCGATCCTGCGCGAGGAGGACGACCGTCAGGAGGCGATGGCCAAGGAGGACGAGGCGGTGCGCGCTCAGGCGTAACAGCGGGCGACGGCCGTGAAGGCCGCCTTGGGCTCCCACGGCCGGCCGGCGTCGTCGAACACCTTCACGATGCCGTAACTGGCCAGGTCCAGGTCGTCGCGCGGATCGCCGCCGGGCCGGTGTGGGAAGTCGGACAGCGCGAAGAGGAACACGAACGCGCTGTCCACGCCGGCGGCGTCGAAGATCTCCAGCAGCTCCCGGACGTACGCGCCCTGCCCGTCCTCGTCACGTTCGTAGACATCGTTCAGCCGCACCGGGCGGCGCGTGCCCGGCTCGAACTCGACGGCGTCGAGCCCGTGCGCGCCCCGGTCGCCGGCGCCACGATAGGTGGCCGAGCCGAACTCGGTGACGGCCACCGGCTTGCCCCCGGCGAGCAGGTCGCGGACGCCCGCGGTGACCAGCTCGGCGAAACGGCCGGCCATCTCGGCGGACCGGTAGACGTCCATCGACACGATGTCGAAGGGCGTCCAGTCGACCCGGTCGAGCGGCACCGAGGCATAGGTGACCCGGCCCCCGAAACGTTCGCGGACGACGGCCACCGCCCGGGCCAGGAAGCCGTTGACCCGGGCGCCGACCCGGCCGATCATCTCGCGTACCAGGTCGGGCCGGCTCAGCAGCGCCATCCGCTCGTCGTGGGTGCCGCCGGGAAGGAAGCCGGGGTTCATCACGCTCAGCTCGGCGCCGGTGACGAAGACGATCTCGCCGCCCCGGCGCCGGAGCCGCTCCGCGCGTTCGGCGCAGTCGGCGAACAGCGCCAGCATCTGCGGCTTGGACAGCTCCAGAGGGTACGGCGAGAACCACACCTCCAGGCCGAGATCGACCGCGATGCCGGCTGCGAGGTCGATCCGCCCGGCGTCCCCACCGATCACCCGGACGGCGGTGCAGTGCAGCTCGTCCCTGATGGTGCGCAGGTCGTGTTCGACCCGCACAGGGTCGAGCCGGTCCCGATCATGCGCCCCATGCGGAGCGAGACCGGTGTCATAGGTGATGCCCTTGCCGCGCATGTGCCCGCCCCTCTCTCGATTGGGTACGGACCGTACCCTATTGCGGTCAGGGTAGCGTGGCCGGGTGACCGAGGGGAAGACACGGCGGCGCGGGGCCGCGCTGGAGGAGGCGATCCTTGGTGCCGCCGCCGAGGAACTGACCGAGAACGGGTTCGCGGGACTGACCATGGACCGGGTCGCCCGCCGGGCCGGCACCAACAAGAACGCCATCTACCGGCGCTGGCCGGACCGGATCGCCCTCGGTGTCGCGGCGTACAAGCTGCTGGCCACCACGATCCAGCCGCCGGACACCGGCAGGCTGCGGGACGACGCCCTGGAACTGCTGCGCCGCGCCAACCGCCACTGGAGTTCGCCGCTCGGCGCGATCCTGCGTGAGCTGCTGGCGGCGGCCGGCGGGGCGCAGCGACTCCTCGGTCAGCTGCCGGACCAGTCCGGCGACGCGATGACGGCCATGTGGCTACTGGTGGTGGGCCGGGCCGTCGCCCGCGGGGAGGCCTCGCCGGAGGCCCTGCACCCGCGGGTCGCGACGGTGGCGATCGTGCTGCTCCGCAACGAGTTCGTCACGAGGGGCGCGCCGACCGCACCGGACGACGTCCTGGTCGAGATCGTCGACGAGGTCTTCCTGCCGCTGGTCCGTCATCGATCAGCACAGTCCTGAGTTGTTCCGCAGACTGCTACGCCGCGTGGTAGAAGAGCCGTCCCAGGCCGACCGTGAAGATCGTGAGGCCGTAGAGCGCGTGCTCCACCGCGACGGTGAACAGCGATCCGGTCCGCTGGAACCGGCGGGCGAAGAGCCACCCGCCGCCCACCGTCAGCACCACCGCGAGCACGTTGCCGAACATCAGGTGGGCGAAGCCGAAGGCCACCGCGCTCGCCACGGCGGCGCCCGCGCCGGTGCCGAAGACCGGGGCGTACCGCCGCAGCAGGAACGCCCGGAACAGCAGCTCCTGCGGATAGACCGAAAGCAGCGGATAGAACACGACGATGGCCAGCCACAGCCACGGCTGTGCACGCGGCATGTCGAAGAGGTGCCCGCGGTCGAGGACGGCGACACCGGCGACCGCGAGCACCGAGAACAACGCCCAGCGGGTGAGCATGCCGGGGAGCGCGGCGCGCAGGGCGCCGGCATGCCACAGGCCGGTGCGATCGAAACGGCGGAGGTACGCCCAGACGGCCGCCGCCGCGACCAGGAGCACCGGGATCGGCCCGCCCGGCACGTCGAGCAGGATGATCAGCCCGACCAGCCCGTAGAACAGCAGCAGATGTTCGGCCAGCAACCCGAGACGGAGCACGGCCGACCCTAACGGCGCCAGGCGGCGTCCGCGGGAAGTCCGGATGGCCGCCGGATGGCCCCGGGTCAGCCGGTGAGGGCCGCGCGGGTTCCCGCCACGAAGTCCCGGAAGACCTGAGTCGTGGTCTTCTTGCGTTCGAGGCGGGTGTGCTTGTCGAACATCAGCTTGCGCAGCCCGGTGGTGATCTCCAGCTGCACCCCGGCTTTTCGCTGGTTCAGATTGACGATGTTGTTCGGGTCGTCGCCGTTGAGTTCCGGCACCGCCACCGCGTCCCGCGCATCGATGGACTTGGCCCGGAGGGCCGCGATCACGGCAGCCTTGAGCGTGATGTCCCGGCCGCCGACCAACACCGCGGCATGGTTCGGATCGGTGAACTTCGCGGCCTCGGCGGTGCAGCCGTGCAGGGACACGGTGCGGCGGCTGGCGGCGACGGTGGCCAGCGCGACCGGGTCGTCGCAACGCGCGGACGTGACGTGCAGGATCCCGTTGCCGTTGGACATGATGCCTTCGAACATCCAGTAGTCGTAGACCGGGCCGCCGGTGGCCGCGCCGCTTTCCGGGTCGTAACCGGCGATCGCGACGCACAGCTCGGACGTGCCGAACTCGATGCCGCCGCCATGCACCGCGAGGATGGCCGTGTCGGGGAAGGGGTCACCGGGGCCGTCTTCGTCGTCCTGCGCGGCGTGCCGCCGGAAGCGCCGGGCCCAGTCGGTCCCCTCGGCGAACCGCGGGTCGGCGTAGAGCTCCGAGTTCCACTGGAACTCGTCCGCCACGCGGGCTGACGTGGTGAGCGGGGCGGCGTGGGCCGGGGTGCCGCCGGCTGTGACGGCGGGCGGGACCGCTGCCACACCGAAGGCGGCCAGGACGGTACGGCGCGAGACTGTGGACATACCGGCAGCGTGTCACAGAACCGGAAGGGGATGGGGGCGCCCGGAGGCGACCGCTGTCAGCTTCTCCGGGTTCGCCACGTTGTGCAGGATGACGATGCGGCCCTGCTCGTCCAGGTCCAGGCTGAGCGTGGCGAGCACCCGCCCCGCCCCGTCGAAGACCAGCCCGGCCGCACCGTTCAGCTCCACGATCCGCACGCTCATGTCGGCCGGCGCGACCCCCTCGTACGACCGGCTTCCGACCCCGGCCAGCCAGGCCGCCACCCGCCGCGCGCCGCTGACCGGGCGCATCGCCTGCCGGACCCGCCCGCCGCCGTCGGTCCAGAGGGTGACGTCCGGCGCCAGCAGCTCCATCAGCGCGTTGATGTCGCCGCCACCGGCGGCGGCGAAGAAGCGCTCGGCGACCTGCCGGTGCCGGGCGCGGGTGGCCGGGAACCGGGGCCGCCGGTCCCGCACGTGCCCACGCGCCCGGTGCGCCGCCTGCCGCACGGTCTCCTCGGAGCGTTCCACCGCCTCGGCGATCTCGCCGTAGGAGTACCCGAACGCCTCCCGCAGCACGAAAACCGCCCGTTCGAGCGGGCTGAGGCTTTCCAGCAGCATCAGCAGCCCGGACGACACCGAGTCGGCGACGACCGCGTCGTCGCCCGCGTCGCTGCTGGTCAGCACCGGTTCCGGCAGCCACGGCCCGACGTAGGTCTCGCGCCGCGCCCGCGCCGCGCGGAGCCGATCCATCGCCACGTTCGTCACGATCCGCACCAGATAGGCCTTCGGCTCGGCCACCCGGTCGCGATCCGCCGCCGACCATCGCACCCAGGTGTCCTGCACCGCGTCGTCGGCGTCGGCGACGCTGCCCAGGATGCGGTACGCCACCGAGAACAGCAGGTTGCGGTGGTCGTCGAAGGCGGCGGTCATCGCGTGAACCGCCCGCCACGCCGCCACGCGAACACCCCGGTGACGGGCATCCGGACCAGCCGCCGGAACGACGGCCACGGCGCTGCACTCACCGTCTCCTTGTACCAGACCGCCGCCCGCCCGGTCAGCACCGCGGATCGCGGGCTGCCGTCCGGCCGGGTGAACCCGACGACCGCGTCACCGCGGCCGAGGCTGACCGGCGTGTGCAGATATCCGAACCGGAACCGTCCCGGTGCCCGCCCGGTCAGCTCCCGCGCGATCGACCGGGCGGCGTGCACCCCGGTCGGCATGCCGCTCTGGCAGGTGCCGTGCAGCACGCCGAACGCCTGCCGGATTGCCGCGGCGTCCCCGACCGCGTACACCGCCGGGTCGCTCACCGACCGCAGGGTGTCGTCCGTGACGATCCGCCCCTGCTCGTCCACCGCCAGCCCCGCGGCCGCCGCCAGCCCGGTCGCCCGCACGCCGCCGGTCCACACCACCACGTCGGCCGGCACACTGTCTCCGCCGGCCAGCCGGACCGCGCCCGGAAGCACCTCGACGATCTTCACCCCGCTGCGGACCCGCACACCGAGCCGGTCCAGCGCCGCCCGCAGGTGACGCCGGGCCCGCGGGCTCATCGCCGCGCCCGGTTCGCTGCCGCCGATCAGCGTGACCGCGAGTCGCGGGTGCCGCTCGGCGAGCTCGGCGGCGGCCTCGACGCCGGTCAGGCCGGCGCCACAGATCGCGACGGCGCCGCTGCCCACTCCGGCCAGGCGCCGCGCGAGCGCTTCCGCGCCGGTCAGACTGTCCAGGTGGTACGCGTATTCGTCCGCGCCCGGGACTGCCGCGGTGTCGGCCGTACCGCCCAGCGCGACGACGAGCGTGTCGTAGCCGACCTCCCGCTCGTCGTCCACCCGCACCGTCCGCCCGCCCCGGTCGATCCCGGTCACCCACCCGGTGACCAGCTCCACCCCGGTGCCGGCGAGCAGCTCCGGCAGGCGCAGATCGGCCAGCTCCTGCCCGGTCGCTGTCTGGTGCAGCCGGAGCCGCTCGGTGAACCGCTCACTCGCGGTGACCACGGTGACCCGGACGTCGTCGCGCCCCCGCAGCCGGCCGGCCAGGCTCGTCGCCGTGGCCAGCCCCGCATAGCCGGCACCCAGAATCACGATCTCGTGCATCGTCCCGCTCCCTCGTCTCGTGCGTCGACAGACACGGGACGGGGCGATCCTCATCGGACGTGAACCGCTGTGGTCCGGGTCACGTCTCCAACACGCCGGGCACGTACCGGTCGTCGGGGCCGCGGGCCTCGTCGTGGTCGCCGAGCGCGGTGAACGCGGCCCACGGCATCCGGTCGACCGGGTCCGCGGTGCCGCCCTCGGCGATCGCCCGGTAGGTCAGCGAGGCCGCGCGCATCGCCGCGAGCAGCGCGGCGACCGGGTGCAGCACCAGTCGGACGCCGGCCTCGGCCAGCTCCGCGTCGGTGCCGGCCGGACGATTGCCGGTGGCCTCCGACCGGAGGATCACCAGAGGTACGCCGGGCAGCTCCCGATGCAGGACGGCCAGCTCGTCCAGGGATTCGACACCCGCCGGCAGCACCGCGTCGGCCCCCGACTCCGCGTAGGCCCGGCACCGCTGGATCGTGGTTTCCAGCCCGCGTAGCGCGTACACCTCGGTCCGTGCAATGAGCGCAAGGTCCGGCACCTGCTCGGCCAGCGCCGAGATCCGGGCCGCCGCCAGGCTGATGTCGACGATCTCCTGGCCGCTCACCGGCCCGCCGCGCTGCGGGCCGATCCGGTCGTCCAGGTGCAGCGCGGACACCCCGGCACGGGTGTAGGCCAGAGCGGTCCAGACCGCGTGCGACGGCTCGGTGTAACCGGCGCCGGCATCGGCGAGCAACGGCACCCCGTCCAGCGCCGGCATCAAAGTGGACGCGCGGTCGGCGATCTGGGTGGGCCGGCCATGACCGAGCTCCGGGCGCCCCGCCGCGATCGCCGAGACCGCCGCGCCGGACAGATGCACGGCCTGATGCCCGGCACGCACGGCGAGCGCGGCGGTCACCGGGTCGTAGACGCCGGGCACATGGGTGACGCTGGGGGCGGCGAGCAGCGCCCGGAAGGCAGTGGCGGTCATGATTGAGTGTGCAACGCGAACCCGTTTCCCGCTGGGTACGACGCGCGGATCTCGATCACGGTTCGGGCCGGGCGATCGGCACGCCGGGAGGCCCGGTGGTGGGACACTGCGGGGCGTGACCTTCCGTGGGTGGACGAGCGAGGCCCTCGAGTTCTACGACGGGCTGAGCGCCGACAATTCGAAGACGTACTGGACTGCACATCTGCCCGTCTACGAGGAGCGGGTGCGGGAACCGATGCGGGAGCTTCTCGCCGCGCTGGAGGGCGAGTTCGGGCCGGGGAAGATTTTCCGGCCGTACCGGGACGTGCGGTTCAGCACCGACAAGACGCCGTACAAGACGCACTGCGGGGCGTGGCTGGAGTCCGGCGGTTACATCCAGCTGTCGGCGGACGGGCTGGCGGCCGGGTCCGGTTATTACCAGATGGCTTCGGACCAGTTGGAGCGCTATCGCCGGGCGGTCGCCGCGGAGAGTTCCGGCACCGAGCTGACCGGGGTGCTCGACTCGATCAGGAAGGCCGGCATCGAGGTGCACGGCCACGGCAGCCTGAAGACCGCGCCCCGCGGGTACCCGAAGGATCATCCGCGGATCGCGTTGCTGCGCCACAAGGGCCTGACCACCTGGGCCGAGTGGCCGCCGGCCGCCTGGATGGGCACGCCGGCCGCGAAGACCCGGATCGTCGGTTTCCTGCGCGCCAGCCGCCCGCTGCGCGACTGGCTGGACGCTCATGTGGGCGCCTCTCAGCTGCCCGCCTCCAGATAGACCTCCACGTCGTAGAGCAGGCGCACCGGTTCGCCGTTGGTCACGCCGACGAAGACCGGCTCCCCGGCCGGGGTCCGGCCCTGCCGCCACACCTCGTCGCGTGCCGCGTCCCGCGAGTCCTTGTGCACGCGCCCGGCCCGGTGCAGCTCCATCACCTTGCGGGCGGTGCCGCGGTCGGTGTCCAGCTGGATGCGCAGGTGCGTCATGGGGCCGCCTCCTTATCAGTGTTAAGGGCAGTGAACACTGTAATAGAGTGAGGGCATGAGCGATTCGGTCTGGCTGCGCGACGACGACCGCAAGCCCCGGCAGGCGCCGCCACGACAGCCCCTGACCCAGGAGCGCATCGTGGGCGCGGCGGTGGCGTTGCTCGACGCGGACGGCGTCGAGGGTCTGACGATGCGACGGCTCGCCCGGCGGCTCGACGTCACCTCCACGGCGCTCTACTGGCACGTCAAGACCCGGGACGACGTCCTCGATCTGGCTGTCGACCATGTCTTCGGCGAGGTGCCGATCCCGCCCGGCGGCGACTGGCGCACCGACGTGCGCGCGCTGTTGTGCGGCTGGCGGGCCACCATGCTGGACCATCCCTGGGCACCGGCCCTGATCGGGCGGCCGGCGCTCGGCCCCAACGTGCTCGCCCGCACCGAGTTCCTCCAGGCCGCCCTGACACGCGGCGGCCTCACCGGCACCGACCTGGCGGTGACCACCCGGCTGTTGGCGAACTTCGTGATCGGCACCGCCCTCACCGAGGCGACCTGGCGCCGCACCGCGGACGCCGGCGGCCGGGCGGAGGCGCGGAAGCGGATCGCGGAGTACCCGACGCTGCGGGACTCCGGCCACCTCGACGAGTCACGCTGGACCGACGACGAGCTTTTCGACAGCGGCCTGAGCCGGATCCTGGACCGGGCCGGGATGTCGCCGGCCGCGCACGATGTGTCGAAAGAGGGCGAAGCCACGGCGGGCGAATGACCTGATCGGTATGGTCAATCGACCAGATAGATCATTGCGCATGGCCGGGTGGTCCGGGGAGGGTCGAAGGATCCCAACGGAGGTGCTTTGTGGAGTTGTCACGAACGTTGGCCGGATTAGGCACCGCGCTGCTGGCCACCGCCCTGCTGACCGGGCCCGCGGGGGCGGCGCCGGTCGGCGGCGGGCCGTCGACGCGGGACTTCGGCAACGGGCCGGAGCGCAACGAGGTGGCCGCCGTCGCGGCCGAGACGCTGTCCCTGCGGACCGCCCAGCAGGCCGTCGGCCAGGCCGGCGCCGCCGGCCGCTGGACGCCGAAACACCGCGGCTATCCCCGGCAGACGACGCTGCCGGTGTGGCCCGTCGATCCGGACGACCGGAGCATCAAGCTCGGGCTCATCCCGTACCACGAGATCGCACCCAAGATCAACGCGCTGCAGAAGGCCTCCGACCGGGTCTCCGCGGAGATCATCGGTAAGTCGGCCGGCGGCCGCGACCTCTATCTCGTCACCCTGACCGCGCCGGAATCGGCCGCCGAGGCGGCCCGGCAGGACCGCTGGCGCGCTCTGATCGAGGACGATCCGGTCGCCGCCAAGCGGGACCGGTCGCTGCGCAGCGGCTACAAGACGCCGGTCTGGATCAACGCGAACATCCACGGCAACGAGTGGGAGGGCACCGACGGCGCGCTGCGCGTCATCGAGCGCCTGGCCACCGCGACCGACACGGCGACGAAGGACTTCCTGCGGCGCAGCCGGGTCTATGTGACAGTCACCAACAACCCGGACGGCCGGGTCGCCGGCACCCGGGCCAACGGCGCCGGCTTCGACATCAACCGCGACCACGCCACCAGCTCGCAGCCCGAGTCGCGGGCGGTGCGGGACGTGGTGATCGGCACGCAGCCGTTCGTGATGCTCGACGAGCACGGCTACACCGGCACCACGCTGATCGAGCCGGCCACCCCGCCGCACGGGCAGAACTACGAGTACGACCTCTACATCAAGCACGCCCTGCCGAACGCGGAGGGCATGGAGGCGGCGATCCAGAAGCTCGGGTACGCCGAGACCACGCGCGCGGACATCCCGTTCCGGGATTACGCGCCCGGTGACTGGGACGACTGGCCGCCGATCTTCACCCCGATGTACGCGATGTACCAGGGCACCGTCGGGCACACCGTGGAGATCCCGCTGCGGGTCAACAACGCCGACTACACCGGCCTGCCGGTCGAGGAACTGCGCCGCCGCTCGGCGATCAACACCGACGTCGCGGAGGCCACCATCGAGGCCGCGCTGACGTACTCCGACACCAACCGGGCGAGCCTGCTCGCCGACCAGATCGAGCAGTTCCGCCGCGGCTGGGCCGGTGCGCCCTCGCCGACGATCCCGGACGGTTTCGTGCCCGGCTTCGGGGCGGAGGACCGGTACTCCACGACGTTCCCGCGCGCCTACGTCATCCCGGAAGGCACCGCTGCCGCCGCGCGCCTGGTCAACCACCTGGTCGACCACGACGTGCGGGTCACCCGCGCCAAGCACGACTTCCGGATGAACGGCAAGCGGTACGCCGCCGGCACCTACCTCGTCGACATGCACCAGCCGAAGCGCGGCCTGGCCAACGTGCTCCTCGAGGCCGGCCGGGACATCTCCGACCTGGTGCCGCAGATGTACGACATCTCGGGCTGGAGCCACCGCCTGCTCTGGGGCGCCCCGGTCGACATCAGCCGTTACGCCGCGCCGAGGGTGGCGGTCGCCAAGGTCTCCCGGGCCGCGGCGACCGGCGAGGTCGACGCGCCTCGCGGCAAGGATCTGGCGCTCACCCTGCGCGACGGCACCGACGTGCGTGCGGTCAACGAGCTGCTCACGCTGGGCATCAAGGTCCGGCAGACCGGCGCGGGCACGGTCGTGGTGCCGGCCGAGGCGCGGCGCGAGGCCGCGTCGATCGCCAAGAGTCTGGGCGTACGATTCACGACCGCGCCTCGTGGCCCCCGGGGCACGCCGATCTCCCCGCCGGTGATCGCCGGGGCGGTCTCCGCCGACGAGCTGTTCGCGCTCACCGAGATGGGCTTCCAGGTCCGCACCGTGTCGACGGCGACGCTGAACGCCGGCACCGTCGACCTGTCGGACGTCGACACGCTGCTCGTCTCGTCCGGCCTCTCCTACACCGCGCTGAACGCCACGGCCCGGGCCGCGGTCGACGCGTACCTGGCCAGGGGCGGCGGCGTGGTGACCCGCGGCGCCACCGGCGCCGCCTTCAACGCGGCGGCCCGGGTGCTCCCGGCCACCGCGGTCGCCGGCCGCGGCGACGCGAACGGCGTGGTCAACGTGGTCAACACCGGCCCGGTCGTGGGTGCCGGGTCGCTGCCGCACTCGTTCGTCTACTCGCCGATCTGGTTCACCGGCACCGGTTTCACGGTGGAGCAGCGTTACGGCGCGGACCCGCTGGTCGCCGGCCACTGGCTGCCCAACGACGCCGGCACCAACGGCCCGGCCCAGGCGGCCGGCCAGGCCGCGGTGGTCTCCGGCACGACGGCCGGCGGCGGCAACGCGGTCCTGTTCGGCACCGAGCCGCTGTTCCGTGCCCACCCGAAGGGCCTGTACGCGCAGTACGCCAGGGCGCTGTTCTGGTCCGCCTCGTAACCACAAAGTGAGCGGTGGCGGGCCACCCGGCCCGCCACCAGCAGCTCTCTCACCGCTCCGGCCCGCCCCGGCGCACCAGTAGGGCCAGGACCTCGCGCGCCGCCCGGCGGCGGGCCGGAGAACGGGCGAGCATCGCCGTGAGCGCGGTGCCAGTGATCGTTCCGGTGTAGACCAGCGCCGCGATCCCGGCAGTCACCGCGGCGTCAGGAAAGAGAGCAAGAAAGGTAGACATCGGCGACTCCTGCCGTGAAAGGTTCGGTGTCCCCATTCGGCCCGTCCGGACAGTTTCCGGCGACGTCCCGCCGGTCTACTGTGCCGATATGCGGGCACGACGCCTCCCTGTCCGGATCCGGAGACGGAACGGCCGGCCGCTTTGGTGACGGACGCCGCCGCCGTCGGCCGCTTCGCCCAGGAGCTGCGCCGGCTGTACGACGCGGCCGGGAGACCGCCCTACCCTCAGCTGATTCAGCAGGCGGCCCGGCAACCGCAGCGGATCGACCTCTCTGACAGCAGCCTCAGCGAGTGGTTCGGCGGCAAGGCCGTGCCGTCGAGCCAGGTTGCGGTCCGATTCCTGGTCGCCTCGTTGCAACAGCAGGCTCAGCGCCGGGGGTTCCCACCGACGATGCCGATCCAGGAATGGCTCATCCTGCACCGGCAGGCCAAGGCGGCCCGCCGGGCGAATCGCGGTGGTCGCCCCCGGAACCCGCCAGCCGGAACTCCGCCTCCGCACCCGGCCGCCGTGCCGCCCGCGCTGGCGGAGTTGCTGCAGTTCATGCGCCAATACGCGGAGGAACTCCCGGACTCCACGCCGGGTCAGTACCGGCAGGCCCTCTCCAGCGTCTACGTGCGGCAGAACGTCGCCAGTCCGGTCGGCGTGCGGCAGCAGGTCTGGGATCCCGACCTGGACGAGCCGGCCATGGTGGAGGAGGACCGCCGGGTCACTCGTCTCGCCCAGCCGTTCGAGGAGGTGTTCGACCAGTACGACCACTTCGTCGTGCAGGGCGCCGCGGGTCTCGGCAAGTCGACGCTGGGCCGGTTCCTGGTCGGTGATCTCACCGACCGCCTGGTGACGAACGGCGCGAGCGAGGGCCTGGTGCCGCTGATGCTGCCGGCTCGTATCCTCGCCGCGCACTCCGGGCGCTTGTGGGGCGAGGCCCTCGCGGCCGCTGTCACCGACGAGTACGGGTTCTTCGGCAGCGACGTGGTGTCGGCGGAGACCTTCACCCGTCCGGTCGGTGGCCGCCGGTGGTTCATCGTGATCGACGCCCTTGACGAGATCCCGAATCCGGTCGACCGCGACCGCCTGCTCAAGGCCCTCTACATGCGGATGGCATCGCCCGGCGCCGCGCGCTTCCTGGTGACCAGCCGTCCGCTCGCCCCCGGCGAGACCGCCCAGCTGCAGGGCCCGCGGGTGGGCTTCTTCGAGCTGCAGCCGTTCGACACCGCGGCGCTGGAGAGGTTCGCCGCGCGACGGTTCGACCCGTTCCAGACCACGGCCGGCGCGGCGGACGCCGCCGAGTTCCTGGCGCAGATCCGTCGTGCTGGTCTCGAACAGGTGCTCACCGTGCCGCTGCTCGCCACGGTGGCCGCGAAGGTTTTCGCCTCCCGCCGCCGGGACCAGCCGCTGCCGTCCAGCCGCTACGAGCTGTACCAGGAGTACATGGCCGAGTTCGCCGGTCGCAGCATCCCAGCCGCCCAGGCGTTCGCCGGGATCGGTGACGACCGCCTGCACGCCTGGCTGGAGAAGAACAGGACGTCGCTGCTCGAGCACCTCGCCATCCGGTACACGCAGAGCGAGACCCCGCTCGCCGTGGTGGCCGACGAGTACCTGCGCGAACGGGCGCCCCTGCCGGCAGCGTTACCAGCCGGGTGGCAGAACACCGTGGGTCACTGGCTGGCCCGGACCGGCCTGCTGGGACGGCACGGGGTCCGGCTGCGCTTCCTGCACCAGACGTTCGCCGAGCACCTGGCGGCCGACGCCCGGGCGCGCGACCTGCCGGAGACCTTCACGCCGTCCGGGCCGGTGTGGCGCGATCTGATCAGCCGCTTCCTGTTCGACGACGAGGCCGCGGAGCTGACGCTGGTCCACTACCTGCACATGCATGCGGCGGGCCACGGAGTGCTCACCCACCTACAGGACCGCAGCCAGAGCGAACGGGAGCACGCCGGGCGGCTCATCGCCCAGGGCACCCCGTGTACCGACGCGGAGCTCGTCGCGATGCTGGACATGGCCGAAGCGCAGATCCTGGCCGGTTCGTACGTCGCGGAGTTGCGGAAGGCGGCCGGACTGTGCCGGCACCTCGTGGTGCGAGAGCGGTTGTGGGGATGGCTCCATGACAACCGTACGCCGCCGACCGCCAGAGCCGCGGTCGTCGACGTGCTGCGCGAGCACGACCCACGGGTGGTCCAGGAGGGCGCCGGCACCCTGGAGCGGCTGCTCCGCGAATCTGGTCGCCCCGGGAGCGTCCGGATCGACGTGGCGGAGGTGCTCGCCCGCCTCGGCGGCCGCTACACCTCCGTAGCGGCTGACACGTTGCGCGCCATCGCCGCCGACACGGACGCACCGGGCGACGACAGGTTCGGGGCGGCAGAGGCGCTCGCCGCAATCGGCACCGAATTCCGCACCGAGGCGGAAACGCT
Source organism: Actinoplanes sp. 13 (assembly GCF_056134165.1). Lineage (NCBI taxonomy): Bacteria > Bacillati > Actinomycetota > Actinomycetes > Micromonosporales > Micromonosporaceae > Actinoplanes > Actinoplanes sp. 13. Next base: position 479,043 of record NZ_JBVYOQ010000002.1, read on the forward strand.
GTTGTACCAGCTCGCAGCCGACGCGACGGTGGATCGGACCGACCAGATCTCCGCCGTCGAGGCGCTCGCGAGGCTCGGGCCGGAGCAGCGGACCCGGGCGGCGAGCCTGCTCGGCGAGTTCGCCGATGACACCACCGCGAGCGTGAGTGATCGCCGTGCCGCCGCGGAGAGCCTCAGCGCGCTCGGAGGTGACAGCCGGACCCGTGCCATCAGCGCCCTCCGGCAGCTCGAGGCTCTCCAACCGGCCGACGCCGACGAGATACCGCTGGCTCGGGCAGCGGCGGCGTTGCTCGAACCGGACGGCCGTGACCGGGCGGCGCAGATCCTGTACGACGCGGCCACCGATCCGTGGAACACCTACTGGGGCCGGTACAACGCGGCCGACGAGCTGTCGAAGCTCGGCGGCCGCGACCTCGACCGGGCCGCCCGGATTTTGCACGACATGGCCAAGAAACCGATCGAGGCGGGCGTTTTCCGGAGCTTTTCCGCGGCGGACCGGCTCGCGGATCTCCCGCGCTGCCGCGAGCTGGCGATCGACGCGCTGACTGCCCTGGCCGAGAATCCCCTCGTCCCGCCGGGTCAGCGGCTCAACGCGGCGGGTCGTCTCGCTCTGCTCGGTCCCGACGCGCGCTCGTCCGCGGCGCGCGTGATGCTGCGCATGGCCACGAGCGAGCATGCTGCCGGCGATCGTGCGGAGGCCGCCTTGCAGCTGGCCAAATTCGGTGACGACAACCATCGGGCCATGGTGGCCCTGTTCCAGGCGACGCTCGACGATCCGCGGGTGGCCCCGGTCAGCCGGATCGTCGCCGCGGCGGTCCTGGTGACGTTGCGGCCGACGTCCGGAGCGGCGCTGGCGGAGACGCTGTACCGGTTGGCCGTCATGTCCGGTGCGTATGCCGACGCGCAGAACCGGGCTGTCGACGCGCTCGCTGTGCTTCCCGCCCCGAGCCGGCACCTGGCGCGCGACCTGCTGCGTGCGATGGCCGCCGACCAGGCGCTGAACCCCTATGAACGTCGCAATGCGATCCACAAGCTGGCGGCTCAGGAAGACGACTGCCGGGCCGAGGCCTGGGCGATGTTCGACGACATCCTCGCCGACCTGGAGTGGAGCCCGCAGGACCGGGCCGGTCTGCTTTCGTACCCTCAGGATTTCGGTGATGCCCGCAGAGAAGCTGCCACAGAAATGCTGCTGGCGGCTCTGGAGGATCCCTGGTCGGAAGACGTCTACTACCGAGGTCTCCTCTCCGACCTGGAGACGCTGTCCAGCAGCGCCGTGGTCCGCTGGATGCGGAGCGCAGGCGAGGACCGGACGAAGGACCTGACGAATCCGTACGGCGGATACGATTACTCGGACTTCGGCGCTCTCGAACGGCTGCTCCCGGGCCTGGCCGTGCGGTTGCACGACCGCGTGCAGCAGGACCCGGCGGCATCGGTGGTGCATCGGTGCCGTGCGGCCACGGCGCTCGCGGCATTGAGCGAGGACTATCGGCAGCATGTCATCCGCACTCTCGAACAGGTCGGCGGCGATCTGACAGCCGGCGATCGAGGCCGTATGCTGGTCGACGCGCTGGCCGAGGCCATGCGGGAATCCGATCGGCGGATCTTCGTGGCGGCACTCGGTGCCTTCACTCTCGACGGCGACATCGTCCCGTCGTTGCGAACCGAAGCCGCGGATTGGTTGGCGACGGAAGGCCCGGACCACAACGCCGCCGTCGTGGAGGCATATCGGCGAGTCGGCGCTGATTCACGGCTGGATGCCGGCACGCGTTCGTGGGTTGGCAGGGCTCTCGAAGGGTTGGACCCGGCGCGCTCGGCAGACCTCCACCATGAAGTCGCCACAGGGCCGGACGCCATGGAGACGACCCGCCTCGATGCGGCGACGCGACTGTTGTCGATGAGTGACCCGCGAGGCCACGCGTTGCTGGCCGAGCTCATGCAGAGATGCGTGAACCCGTTCATTCCCGAATGGGAGAGGCAGCGGCTGGTGCAACCGTTCCCGGGCCGTGGTCATCAGTTCCCTATGGACTACGCCGGTGCCCTCACGCGGTTTCTGACTGATGCGTCGATGGCGCCGAAAACGCGTCTGAGTGCCGGTCGCAGCCTTGCCGAACTCGGTGCCGAGCACGCGGCGCGGACCGCGGAGGTGGCCGAGGGCCTGCTGAACGATGCGGGCACGAGCCCGGTCGATCAGATTACCGGGGCCGCTCTCCTGGCCTGGTTGCGACCCGAAGCCCGGGCCGCGGCCCGGCGGGTGGTCGCCTCGTTCGTGTCCGCGGGACCGATGGACGATCGGGTCCACCTCGCCCAGCACCTCGTCGCACTGGGCGGTGACAGGGCCGACGCCGGACGTGTGCTGGCTGCCCAGGTCGCCGATCTGTCGCTGCCGGACAGTGACCGGATCGCAGCCGCCGAGGCGTGGTTGCGCCTGGGGCGTAGCGAGCGGGACCAGGCGCTCGCCGCGATCGGGGATGTGATCTTCGATGGCAGCATCGAGCCGGAGAGCCGGATCCGTCTCGCCGTCCTCCAAGCTCCGGCTGGCACCGCGGCGCAGGTTGCGGCGATCGGGGTGGTGAGCCGCATCGCGGAGTCGGCACAGGTGGGCGTCCACGACCGGCTGGCCGCTTATCGCCACCTGGCGCGGGTCGATCGACACCGCCGGCCGGACATCGCCGTGGCGCTGCGCGCGCTCGCGGACGACCCAACTCAGCCCCTGTGGGCTCGGGCCGACGCGGCAGAGGCGCTCCACGCGATGGACGAGGACCACGACACGGGTGCCGCCGGCTTGCTGACCGCCTGGGCAGCAACTGATGCCCTGCCGGTGAGCTCGCGACACGCGGCAGTCGTGAGCCTGTTGGGCCTCGGGCTGGCACACCGGAGAAATGCAGCGGAGCTGCTGGCCGGGATCACGAACCAGCCGACGCCGGACCGCGACGATGGCGCCGAAGCTCTGGCGACGCTGGCGCAGATCCATCGTGGATATCGCGACGAGGCCGCCGCGGCGCTCCGGAGTGCTGCCGCGGACCCGTGTGTGGCGCCCGCCCGGCGACTGCGGGTGCTCGAACTGCTCTCCACGCTCGGCAACGCCGGCGGCGAGGTCGCGGTGCTGCTGACCGGGATGGCGGGCGACCCGGCCCTGGCCTGCCAGCACAGGGTCGAGGCTGCCGCCGCGCTCTTCCGGCAAGGCGCCCGGCACCGGGAGAGCGCTGCCGGCCTTCTGGCCGCCCTCGCCGGCGACCGCGGTCTGGAGGTCGACGACCGGGTCAGCGCCGCCTGCCGGTTGGGTGAGCTCGACGCCTCCGCCGATCGCGCGCTGGCGCTGCTGCAGGTACTCCTCACCGAGCCCGGAGCGACGCGCACCGTGGCGTCCACCGTCGAGTTCTTCGAGGGCCGCGGCAGGGAGACGGCTCTGCGTTCTCTGGACGCGCAGCTGAACCGTCTGGAGACGGCCGAGCGGCTCGACGCCCTCACCGAGATGAGAAGGCTGGGACCACAAGCCCGCCTCGTCGCCGCCGATCAGTGGGAGCGGATCACGGAGACCGGCTCGCCGCTGCACCGTGCCCTCGCCGCCGCGGCGCTGGTTCAGCTCGACCTCCGGCACGACGGTCTCGCCGCGCGACTGCTCGCGGAGGTCGCCGCCGACCGCGCCGGCCAATCGGCGGAGGAGCGGCTGCGCGCCGTGTACGAGTTGGTCCGCCTCGGCGAGCCGCACCGTGCGGCGGTGGTCCGACTGCTGCACGAGCTCGCCGGGGACGACGGGGCGCGGGTCTGGGAGCGGCGGACCGCGGCCGGGCTGCTCGCCCGTCTCGGTGTGGCGCACCGGACCGAGGCGGCGCGCCTGCTCGGCGCACTGGCCGCTGAAGCCGCGGCTGATCCCTGGGAGGTGATCGCCTGCGCCGAGATGCGGGCGGCGTTGGACGACGAGGAGGTCGCCAGCTGCGTGCGGATCCTGGACACGCTCGCCCGAGATCTGCACGACCCCGGGCAGGCCTGCCATGCGGCCACGCGGCTGATGTCCTACGGACCCGTGGTGCGGCCCGCCGCTGTGGATGCACTACTCCGGATCGCCCGGCATCCCGAGGCGGGCGTCTTTGTGCGCGCTGATGCCGCGGCACTGCTGATGCAGTCGGGCGGCGGAGACGCCGTGCTCGGCCGGGAAGTGTACGGCGAATTGCTCGGCGATCCGGGCCGGCCTCTACCGGATCGAGCGTTCCTGCACGCCGGTCTTGCCGACATGGACGCCAGGGAGAAGCCACGGGCCGCCGAGGCGCTCTGTCAAGTGGCACAGGACGGCGAGTGGCCGGTCGCGGACCGGCAGAGGGCGGCTTCGGGGCTGGTCGGTCTCAGCGTCGAGGCACGCCGGCTCGGCCTCGGGGTGGCCCGTGAACTGTTCGCCGCACCGGATCCGATGGTGCGCGTTCTCGCCCTCGGCGCCGTTGCCGGCTGGGACGCCACGGTGCGCCCGGCCGCTCGCGACAGCTTGACCGGTCTCGCGCTGGACGATCTCACGCCGGGCGAGCTGCTCCAGGTGGCCGCCGTGTGCACCGGTGAGAGACTGGGCACCCGCGGTCTGGCCACGGCGTTGCGGCGCCTGGCCCGGAATCCGGACGTCACCGCCGGCGACCGGCAGGACGCGGTCAGAGCGCTGCGCCGGATCCCTCAGCCGGACGCGCTGTTCGAGCCAATCGGAGCTCTGCCGCGCTAGGTGGCGGGCCGGTCGGCCCACCACCGTCGCTGTCAGGTGACGGTGGGCTGCCACCAGGTCCAACAGCAGCCCGGCTGCTGCTGGATCCGGGAGTGCCGGTGGCCGTCGGTGCCGCGGACGACGATGTGGATCCGGTCGCGCTCGACGTAGGTCGACACGCCCCTCTCGTTGTCGCTGATCTCGCCGTCGAGGGTCGCCCAGTTGCTCCACCCGCTGCCCGGGCTGTTCTGCCAGATGTGCTGCACGTCGTCGTAGGCCTGCCGGTGCGCGAAGATCTCCAATCGGCCGTCGAGGTTCCGGGCGCCGCTCAGCATGGGGTAGACGAACGGGTTGCCGCTTGCCTTGAGCGGCACCCAGCCGCTGTAGGAGCCACTGCCCGCGGTGTTCTCCCAGCGGTGCTCGACGATGTTCCTGACCACCTTGAACTGTTCCCGCTTGCCGCTCTGGTTGGTCAAGGTGAGCAGGGTCGTCGGCGCGCCGGCCTGCGCCGGCACGGCTCCCAGACTGATCGACAGGATCGTCGCCGCGGTGGCGGCGAGTAGTGCTCTCAACAATCGCGTCATGCCGCGATCATCATGGGCGGAGCAGCGCGGTCACAGGCGAACGTCGACCTCTCGACAACTGGAAACGGGCCTTGCCCACTGTGCCTTCCGGTGAAAGTCCCCGATGGCGCGCACGGCGGCTTCTTCACCGCACCCGCCGCGGCTGACGGCCTGTCGTCACGGTGGCGGCTCCAGTGTCGAGGCGTTGCCCTCGACGTGGATGACGCCCTGCGGCGCGTACGCCACCCAGCTGTGCCTGGCCGTGATCGACTGTTGGCTGCGGTCGCGTCCCGACCAGAGCCGCACCAGCGACCGGGTCGCTTCGCGGGCTCGCGAGATGAGGTAGGCGCCGGCCGCTGCCAGCAGCGACGTCAGCGTGATGGTCGTGATGACGAACGGGATCTCTTCGATGGCGAAGCGTCCCAGGGCCGAAATCACCAACGAGGCAGCGCCCGTCAAGAGCGCCACGATGAGAGCCGCCGTGATCGAGAAGAGAAAAGATGCGACATGCTCCTCGTCATCGCGGGTCTGTGACACATCGCGCCGCTGGTAGGAGACGTCGGCATCCTCGTTCCGGAAAACGATGTCGTTCCAGTCGCGCCAGTTCCCGCCGTCCGCGGCCAGCAGGAAGGAGACCGACTCGCGGGGGTCGAGGTGATCCACCTTGTATCTCGGGCCGGCGAATTCAAGTTCGGAGTCGGTGACATCCTTGACGCCCATCTCGGGCTCCGGCTTGGGCTCCAGATCACGGTGCAACAAGCGAGCGTCGGCAGGAACCTTGAAGCGGATGAACTGGTTCTTGACGGCCGTGGTGCCGGTGTTCTCGATCGTGCACCGGACACTGACCAGGTGGTCGACCTCCTGCCCTCGATAACTGATCTTGAGCTGTTCGGACTCCGCCTTTCCGTAGCTCAGTCTCGGTTCCTCGATCCGGAGGCTCCACGACAGCTCGGTGCGCGCGCCACGCTTCTTCTTGACCAGTTCGAGTGCGTAACCGCTGAGGAAACCGAAGAGCGCAGCGACGGCGGCGAGAACCAGCTTGTTGGAGGACCAGTCCGCGGGTTCATCGGCGGCTGCCGCCAAGAGGACCGTGAGCATGGAAGCAAGGTACTAGTGACGCCGGTCCACCTCGGTGCCGCCGTACCACCCGTCGGGTGTGTGGGATCCCCAGGTGGCGTACATGGTGGCGTAGCGCCCGCCGGCTGCGATGAGTTCGTCGTGGGAGCCGTGTTCGGCGATGCCGCCGCCGTCGACGACGATCACGCGGTCGGCCCGGCGGGCGGTGGAGAGGCGGTGGGCGACCAGGATCGCGGTGCGGCCCTCCAGCAGGCGCTGGATCGCGGCTTCCACCCGCAGTTCGGAGCGGAGGTCGAGGCTGGAGGTGGCTTCGTCCAGGACGACCACGCGGGGCTCGGCCACGAAGACGCGGGCCAGGGCGATCAGCTGGCGTTCGCCGGAGGAGACGGACTGGCCGCGCTCGTGCAGGACGGTGTCGAGGCCGTCGGGGGAGCGGTCCACCAGGTCGCGCAGGCCGACGGCGTCGACGGCGGCGTCGATGTCGCGGGTGGGGGCGTCGGGGCGGGCGAAGGCGATGTTGTCGCGCAGCGTGCCGGCGAACAGGAACGGCTCCTGGGGGACGACGCCGACCTGGCGGTGCAGCGAGTCGAGGGTGACGGCGCGCAGGTCGTAGCCGTCGATCGAGACGCTGCCGTGGTCCGGGTCGTAGAGGCGGGCGATGAGCTTGGCCAGGGTGGACTTGCCGGCGCCGGTCGGGCCGACGCACGCGACGATTTCGCCGGGGCGGATGGTCAGCGTGACGTCGCGCAGGACCGGGCGCTGTGGGTCGTACCCGAAGGTGATCTTCTGAAGGTGGATGGCGCCCTCGGCCGGCGGCAGGGTGACGGCGTCGGGGGCCTCGCGGACCGCGGGGGTGGTGCGCAGCAGGCCGCGCAGCTTGCCGAGCGCGGCGCGGGCCTGCTGATAGTTGGTGTAGAGCTGGACCAGCTGCTGGACGGGCTGGAAGAAGGCGTTGAGGTAGAGCACGAACGCGGTCAGCTCACCGATGGTGAGGGTGCCGCGCAGCACCATCCGGCCGCCGATCAGCAGGAGCGCGGCCAGGCCGAGCAGGCCGATCACCGACGTGCCGGGGCCGTAGACGGCGTTGATCCGCCCGGTGTGGTCGTTGGCGTCGCGGTAGGCGCCGACCACCTCGCGGTGTTCGGCGACGTTGCGGTCCTGCTGGTTGTGCGCGGTGATGACACGGACACCGGAGAGGCTCTCGGTGAGGTGCGAGAAGAGCGCGGCGATGGTGTCGCGCTGCCGGTTGTAGCCGACGTCGGCGGCCCGCCGGAACCAGAGGGTGAGCAGCAGCAGCGGCGGGATCACCAGCAGCAGGGTGAGGGCGGCCAGGCCGGCGCTGTAGTGGAACAGGACGGCGGTGACCACGATCATCGTGATGCCGTGGATGAGGAACTGGGCGAAGCCCTCCTGGAGCAGGTGCTGGAGGGCCTCCACGTCGGAGGTCATCCGGGTCATCGTGACGCCGGCCTTCTCCGAGGTGTAGAAGTCCAGGCTCAGCCGTTGCAGGTGGGCGAAGACGCGGACCCGCAGGTCACGGGTGGCGTAACCGGCCAGCCGGCCGCTCTGCCGGATCCGGACGCCGGAGGCCAGCGCGGTCAGCGCCACCGATGCGAGGAAGGCGCCCGCGGCGGTGACCAGGACGGTGACGTCGCGCGCCACGATCCCGTGGTCGATGCCGACCTGCACCAGGTAGGGGCCGGACTGCAGCAGCAGGGCCTCCACCAGGACGGCGATCGCGGCGGTGACCAGCAGCCCGGGACGGCCGGAGAGCAGCGAGGTGATGGTGAGCCGCGCGGTGTCCGGCTGCTGGGTGAACCGCTCACCCGCGGCCGGGTGGGCGGGCTCGGTGGCCTCCAGCCGGGCCACGCCGGCGGCCAGCTCGGGCGGGATGCCCGCGAACGGCGTCGCGGTGCCGGTGCGGCGGTCCCGCCCGCCGGTGCCGGTGCCGCCCAGGCCGCCGACCGCCCCGGATCCGGGACCGCCGCCGGGGCCGCCGAACCCGCCGCCGAACATGCTCACGCGTGCACCTCCGCTGCCAGGACCTTCGCGTACCGCGGTTCGGACTCCAGCAGCTCGGCGTGGGTGCCGTCGGCGACCACCCGGCCGTGCTCGATCAGCACGACCCGGTCGGCGAGGCCGATGGTGGCCAGCCGGTGCGCCACCATGATCGTGGTGCGGCCGCGCATCAGGCCGCGCAGCGCCTCGTGGATCTCGTGTTCGACGCGTACGTCGACCGCGCTGGTGGCGTCGTCGAGGATCAGCACGGGCGGGTTGACCAGCAGGGCCCGGGCGATCGCGACGCGCTGCCGCTGACCGCCGGAGAGGGTGTAGCCACGTTCGCCGACCGTCGTGTCGTACCCCTGCGGGAGGCTCTGGACGAAGTCGTGCGCGCCGGCGGCCCTCGCCGCGGCGATCACCTCGTCGCGGGTCGCCGAGGGCCGGCCGAAAGCGATGTTGTCGTGCAGCGGGACGGAGAAGAGGAACGGCTCGTCGGGGACGATGCCGACCCGGTCGCGCAGCGTCGCGAGGGGATAGTCGCGGACGTCGGTGCCGTCGAGGAGCACCCGGCCGGCGTCCACGTCGTAGAAGCGGGCGGCCAGCCGTGCGACGGTGGATTTGCCGCTGCCGGTCGCGCCGACCAGCGCGACCGTCTCGCCGGGGCGGACGTGCAGGTCGAGGCCGTCCAGGGCGGGCGTGCCGTCGGGGTACGCGAAGCGCACCCCGGTGAACCGCAGCTCTCCTCGTGGCGCGGGCGTTCGCGGCGTGGCCGGGTCGTGCAGGTCGGCCGGGGTGTCCAGGATGTCGTAGATGCGCTGCGCCGAGGCCGCCGCGCGCTGGCCCATCATGATGATCATGCCGAGCATCCGGAACGGCGGCTGCAGCATCAGGACGTACGAGTTGAACGCCACGATGGTGCCGACGGTGGAATCGCCGTCGAGGACCATCAGGCCGCCGAGGAGCAGCACCAGCGCCAGCCCGAGGCGCGGCAGGTTGTCCATCACCGGGAGCCACCGGCTGCGGATCCGGGCGTCGGTGTGGTACGCCCAGCGGACCTCGTCGGCGGCCCTGGCCAGCGCGTCCACCTGGCGTTGCTCGGCGGCGAAGGACTTGACGACGCGGACGCCCTGGATGTTCTCGTCGACGACGGTGGCCACGCCGGCGAGGCGGGACTGGAGCAGCCATGAGACTGGGAAGACGGCCTTGCGCATCCGGACGCCGAGGGCGGCGATCACCGGCATGGTGGCCATCGCCACGACGGCGAGCGGCGCGTTGATCGAGAGCATCAGGGCGAACGCGATGCCGGCGATCGTGCACTGGACCACGATCGAGGGGCCGAACGCCAGGTACATCTGGACGGCGCGGATGTCGGCGGTGGCACGGGACATCAGCTCGCCGGACTGGACCCGGTCGTAGAAGGCGTACGACATCCGCATCAGGTGGGCGAAGACGGTGTTGCGGAGGTCGTACTCCATCTCGTAGGCCGTCCGCAGCAGGTAGAGCCGGGCCAAGAAGTTGATGGCGCCCTGGACGACGGCCAGGACGGCGATCAGCCAGACGTACTTCGTGAGGTCGCCGGTGCGGTCCACCAGGGCCCGGTCGATGGCGACGCGGACCAGGTCGGGGATCTGCACCTGCACGATCAGGCCGATGAAGCTGAGCGTCAGCGAGGTGATCAGCAGGGCGCGGTGGGCGCGGACGATCGGCCAGGCACGCCGCAGCCAGCTCTGCGCGGGATCCGGGTCGATCCCGGCCTTCGGGGCTCTGCGCATGCGGGTCCTCACGGTCCGGGCTGTTTAGCTTAGCTAACGATCTGGGCCGAGAAGAAGCCCCGGCGGGTGCCGGGGCCTCCTCGGGTCAGCGGCGCCGGGCCGCGCTGTCCGCGATCGATGGGGGTTGGTACCCGCCGTCGGCCGGGTTCAGGTTCACGCCGGGTGGGACGATCTCGTCGATCCGGTCCAGGACGTCGGCCGGCAACGACACCTTGGCGGCGCCGAGCTGGGACTCCAGGTGCTCCAGGGTGCGCGGGCCGATGATCGCCGAAGTGATCGCCGGGTGCTGCAGGACGAACGCCAGGGCCAGGTGGATCAGGGAGAGCCCGGCCTCGTCGGCGAGAGCCTGCAACCGGCGGACGGCCTCGACCTTCGGCGCGTTGGCCGGCAGGCCGGCGTCGTACCGGGCCGGGAGACGGTCGGCGCGCTGCGACTTCCAGCCCGGACCGGAGAGATAGCCGCCGGCCAGCGGGCTCCATGGGAGCACGGCCAGGCCGTAACGCTGGGCGACCGGCAGCACCTCACGTTCGATGCCGCGGACCAGGATCGAGTACGGCGGCTGCTCGGCCACCACGCGTTCCCGGGCGCGGCGCTCCGCGAGCCACTGGCCCTCCACGATGGCCGACGGCTCGAACGTGGACGTGCCGATGTAGCGGATCTTCCCGGCCCGGACCAGGTCACTGAGCGTGCCCAGGGTCTCGTCGAAGTCGGTGTCCGGTTCGGGCCGGTGCACCTGGTAGAGGTCGATCCAGTCGGTGCGCAGGTGGCGCAGGCTGTTCTCCACCGCGGTGACGATCCAGCGGCGGGAGTTGCCCCGGGTGTTGCGGCCGGCGCCGATCTGCCCGTGCACCTTGGTAGCGAGGAAGACGTCGTCACGGCGGCCGGCGAGGGCCTTGCCGACGATCTCCTCGCTCTCGCCCTGGGAGTACACGTCGGCGGTGTCGACCACGTTGATGCCCTCGTCCAGGGCCCGGTGGATGATCCGGATGCCGTCGGCGTGGTCCGGGTTGCCGCGGGCGCCGAAGTTCATCGCGCCCAGCGTGAGGTTGCTGACCTGCACGCCGGTGCGGCCGAACGGACGGTATTCCACCATGTCAGGCTCCTTCGAGGACTGCTGCGGGGCGGGCGAGGCCGTAGTGCTCGCGCAGGGTGCGGGTGGTGTACTCGGTGCGGAACAGGCCGCGCCGCTGCAGGATCGGGACCACGTGGTCGACGAAGAGCTGCAGGCCGGACGGCAGGACCGGCGCCATGATGTTGAAGCCGTCCGCCGCGCCGTTGTCGAACCAGTGCTGGATCGCGTCGGCGACCTGCTCGGGGGTGCCGGCGAAGGTGCGGTGCCCGCGGCCGCCGCCGAGCCGGCCGATCAGCTGCCGCACCGTGAGCCGCTCCCGGCGGGCGAGCTCCACGATCAGCGTGTACCTGCTCTTCGCGCCCTCGATCTCGTCCTCGCTCGGCAGGTCGGCCGGCAGCTCCCGGTCCAGGTGCAGGTCGGCCGGGTCGACGCGGAGTGTCTGGGCCAGCTGGCGGAGTGCGTACTCGGGTCGGATCAGCCGGTCCAGCTCCTCCTCGAGCGCGAGGGCCTCCCGCTCGGTGGCGCCGATCGCCGGGACGATCCCGGGCAGGATCTTGATGGTGTCCGGGTCGCGGCCATCGGCGAGGGTGCGGCGCTTGAGGTCGGCGTAGAAGGCCTGCGCGTCCTCGAGGGTCTGCTGGGCGGTGAAGACCGCGTCGGCGTACCGGGCGGCCAGCTCCTTGCCGTCCTCGGAGGAGCCGGCCTGCACGAGCAGCGGATGCCCCTGCGGCGGGCGCGGCACGTTGAGCGCCCCGGCCACCTTGAAGAAGCGGCCCACGTGCCCGGCCGGGTGGATCTTGGCGTCGTCGCCCCAGACGCCGTTCTCCTTGTCACCGATCGCGGCGTCGTCCTCCCAGCTGTCCCAGAGCTTGCGGGACACGTCGATGAACTCGGCGGCCCGCTCGTACCGGTCGCGATGGGCGGGCAGATCGTCCAGGTTGAAGTTGCGGGCCGCGTCGGCACCGGCCGTGGTGACCACGTTCCACCCGGCGCGGCCGCCGCTGACGTGGTCCAGCGAGGCGAAGCGGCGGGCCAGGTTGAACGGCTCGTTGTAGGTGGTCGACGCGGTGGCGATCAGCCCGATGTGCTCGGTCGCCGTGGCCAGCGCGGTCAGCAGCACGGTCGGCTCCAGGCCACCGGCCGGGCGGCGGCCGATGCTGTTCCACAGCACCGGGCTGTCGGCGAGGAAGAGCGAGTCGAGCCGGCCGCGCTCGGCGATCCGGGCCAGCTCGACGTAGTGCCGCACGTCGAGGTGCGCGAACGGGTCGCTCTCCGGCAGGCGCCAGGCCGCCTCGTGGTGGCCGACCGTCATCAGGAACGCGTTCAGGTGCAGCTGTCGTGTCACTCTTCAGACTCCCAGTGCTTGGAGGAGCAGGTCACGGGCCTGTTGGAAACCGGGGTCGCGGTGGGTGCGGTCCGCCGGCAGGCCGGGGCGCAGGTCGACGGCGATCCGGCCGCCCTCCAGGACGACGATCCGGTCGGCGAGCAGCACGGCCTCGTCCACATCGTGGGTGACCAGCAGGACGGCCGGCCGGTGCCGCCTGCACAGCGCCCGCAGCAGGTCGTGCATGCGGATCCGGGTGAGCGCGTCCAGCGCGCCGAACGGCTCGTCGGCCAGCAGCAGCTGGGGCTCGCCGACCAGGGACCGGGCCAGCGCCACCCGCTGCTGCTCGCCGCCGGAGAGCTCGTTGGGCCAGGCCCGTTCGCGCCCGGCCAGGCCCACCTCGGCGAGCGCCGCGAGGCCGCGGTCCCGGGCGTCCGGCTCCCGCCGGCCGAGGATGACGTTGTCCAGGACCCGCCGCCAGGGGAGTAGCCGCGAGTCCTGGAAGACCACCGACACCCGGTGCGGGATGCGCAGCTCACCGGTTCCGGACACCTCGTGGTCGAGGCCGGCGAGCGCGCGCAACAGCGTGCTCTTCCCGGAGCCGCTGCGGCCCAGCAGGGCGACGAACTCGCCCGGGGCGATGTCCAGGTCCACGCCGTCCAGCACGAGGTGGTCGCCGAAGCGGCGGGTCAGCCTGTCGATGCGTACGCCGGTCAGCTCGTCAACGTGCGTCGCCACGAGAGGACCCTCCTCTCCACGAGGCGAATCACGGCGTCGGAGGTGTAGCCGAAGACGCCGTAGACCACGAGGCCGACGACGATCACGTCGGTCTGCGCGTAGAGCTGGGCCTGGGACATCATGTAGCCGATGCCGGAGAGCGCGTTGATCTGCTCGACGGTGATCAGGATCAGCCAGGACCCGGTGACGGCAAGCCGCAGGCCGACGAAGAAGCCGGGCAGCGCGCCGGGGAAGACCACGTGCCGCAGGAACTGCCAGCGGCTGTAGTTCTGCACCTCGGCCAGCTCGACGTACCGTTTGTCGATGCCGGTCAGCCCGGCGTACGTCTGGATGTACATGGTGACCGCGGTCCCGATCGCGATCAGCACGATCTTGAAGCTCTCGTTGATGCCGAGCCAGAGGATCAGCAGCGGGATCAGGCCGATCGTCGGGATGGCCCGCTTGATCTGCACCGGCCCGTCGATCAGCGCCTCGCCGATCCGGCTGACCCCGGCCGCGAGGGCGAGCACGGTGCCGATCGTGCCGCCGATCAGGAAGCCGAACAGCGCCCGTTGCAGCGACGCGAGCACGTGCGCCTGGAGGTCACCGGTGGCGAGCAGGTCGCCCGCGGTGGCGAGCACGGTCCACGGGGCGGACAGCATCCTCGGGTCGAGCGCGCCGGACGCCGACGCGGCCGCCCAGGCGCCGATGACCAGGGCCGGGCCGATCAGTCGCCCGTACGGCACGGGTCGTCCCGGCCCCAGCCGGCGTCTGCGCCGCGCGGGTGGGGCCTGTGCCTTCGGCCGGGCGGGTACGGAGAGGGTCTCGGTCGCCATGCTCTACTCCTGGTACTCGGCGGGCACCGCGTCGGCGGCGATGGTCTCGAACCGCCGGTCGAACAGCTCCTCGGCGTCGATCTGCTTGATGAAGCCGCCGGCGACGAGCAGGTCGGCGGACTCCCGTTGCCAGGCCGCCGCCTTGTCCCAGTTGCGGGGGAAGGCCGGCTTCTCGTCGACGGCGACGATCCGCCTGCCGTCGGCGACGGTGACGCCCTGGTCGCGCACGTGGTAGGCGTCGATCCACTTCTCCTGGTTCTCCCAGCGCCAGACCAGCGACCGGGCCCAGAACGGGATGAACGAGCGGATCGCCGCGACCTTGGCCGAGTCGGCGAGCACCTCACCGGGCGCCCAGAGGACGGTCAGGTAGTCGACCGCGGTCATCGGGATGGCGATCGCGCCGTCCTTGCCGTACTCGGTGAGGTACTTGGTGAGCACCGGCTCGCCCAGCGGCGCGATGTCGATCTGTTTGCTCTGCAGCGCGACCAGGAACTTGGTGCTCGGCAGGGTGACCAGCTCGACGTCCTTCGGGGTGAGGCCCTGCTCCTTGAGCGTGCGCAGCACGACCAGGCCCTGTGCCTGCCCCTGCGAGAAGCCGATCTTCTTGCCGCGCAGGCCGGTGAGGTCCCGCACCGGTGTGCCGGGCGCGGTGGCGTACGTGTAGATCGGTTCGTCCTTGGTCTGCACCGCGACGATCTTGGCCGGGACGTTGATCGCCGCGGCCTGGATCGGCGGGATGCCGGCGTTCGAGGCCAGGTCGATCGAGCGCGCCCGGAAGCCCTGGATCACGTCGGGGCCGGCGGTGATGTTCGGCCAGTCCCGGACCTTGAACGGCAGCTTGCCCAGCTCACCGGCGGCCTGCAGGGCCACGTGGGTGGTGTGGACGGCGAGCACCAGCTCGGTGTTCGGGTCGACCGTGGTGGGCAGCGCGTCACCGGCGGCCAGTTCCGCGCCGGCCAGGCCGTCGTCGGCGCAACCGGCCAGAGCGACGGTGGTGACGCCGAGCAGACCGGCGAGCAGCGTTCGGCGGTGGATGATCGGACTTGTCATGAAGGCCCCTACTGACGGTGTTCTCGGGTTGACCGTGTGTCCCTATGGGGAATATACATTGCCTATCGGGTTTATAGGTTTTACGAAGTTGTCATGGGCCGGAATCGATGCCAGGAGAGCTAATGTCCGCCCTGCTCACTGCCGATGAGAGCGGCATGCTTCGCCGCCTCGCCGCCCTGGCCGCCACCGTGACTATGACCCTGGCAGCGCTGCCCGCCCCGGCGCAGGCGGCGACGGCCGTCTGCACCACGGCCGCCGGCAGCCCGCGCTGCCAGGTCTGGACCGGCAAGGTGTCCTGGGTCGCGGACGGCGACACCCTGCGGGTCGACCTCGCGGGCGACGGCACCACGGCGCTCAAGTCCATCCGGCTCCTCGGCATCCAGGCCATGGAGCAGTCCAGGTACTCGCCGAAACCGGCGAACCGGCGCGGTGACTGCCACGCGCTGGCGGCCACCGCCCGGGTCGAGCAGCTGGTCCGGGCCGGCGGCGGCGTCGTACGCCTGACCTCCCTGCGCGCCGCCAGCCGCAGCGGCGACCGGCCGTTGCGCTCGGCGGCCGTGCAGATCAACGGGAAGTGGCAGGACATCGGCCTCGACCTGGTGCGCCGCGGCCACGCTCTCTGGCTGCCGTTCGGCGGCGAATGGGCGTGGGACCAGGCGTACCGGCTCGCCGCCCAGCAGGCCGCCGCCGAGCGCCGCAACCTGTACGACACCGACAGCTGCGGCGCCGGTCCGGCACAGGACGCCGGCCTCACCCTGCGGGTCAACTCGGACCCGGACGGCGTCGACGAACAGAACCTCAACGGCGAATGGTTCCGGATCGCGAACCCGTCGGCCCGGCCGGTGTCCGTCGCGGGCTGGTGGGTGCGGGACTCCGGGCTGCGGCGTTACACGCTGCCGGCCGGGACGGTGGTGCCGGCGGGCGGCGCGGTCCACGTGCACGTGGGGAAGGGCCGCGACACCGCGACGCACAAGTACTGGGGCCTGACCGCACCGATCTTCACCAACACCGACCCGGCCAACCACGGGTACGGCGACGGCGGCTATCTGTTCGACCCGCAGGGCGACCTGCGCGCCTGGATGATCTACCCCTGCCTGGCCGGCTGTGGCAGCCCGGTGCAGGGCCGGATCGGGCTCCGGGTGCAGCACCGCAGCCCGGAGAAGGTGGAGGTGGTGAACACCGGTGACCGGACGGTGGACCTCGCCGGGCACGTGGTGGTGAGCAAGCCCTACTCGTACGCCATCGAGACGAGCACGAAGCTGGCGCCCGGGCAGGCGCTGGAGGTGAAGCTCGGCTCCGGCAACGTCCTCGACGACGCCGGCGACAGCGTCGCCCTGCAGACCGCCGACCAGTGGACCGTCACCTGCGTGGCCTGGGGCTCCGCCCGCTGCCCCTAATCCGCCGCCGGGCCGGGGTCGCCGTCACGCCAGTGGCGGCGGCACAGCACCCGGTAGGTGACCTCGGCGGCGTCGTCGATGTCGCCGACCGCGACCTGCGCGCCGATCCGCGCCACCCGGCCGCCCTCGATCCGCGCGTTCTGCCGCCCCGGGCGACCGCACCAGCAGGTCACCTCCACCTGCAGGGCGATCGTGTGGTCGGCCAGCTCGAACAGCCGCCGCGAGCCGGGGAAGAGCTGCGAACGGAAGTCGGTGGCGATCGCGTAGCAGTCCACGTCCACGCAGAGCTCGTCCACCGCCCAGGCCAGCTGCTCCACCTGCTCCACGTGCAGGAACTGCGCCTCGTCGACGATCACGAACCCGCCCGCCGGGACCTCGTCGGAGATCAGCGACACCAGGTCGGTCGACTCGATCACCTCGATCGCGTCGGCCATCACCCCCAGCCGCGACGACAGCACCCCGGCGCCGGCCCGGTCCATGCTCGTCAACAGGACACCGGGCCGTCCCGCCTGCCGCCGGTTGTACGCGTTCTGCAGGGCCAGCGTCGACTTCCCGGCGCCCATGCTGCCGTGGAACAGCGTCAGCTCGTGGAAGACCGGCGCCATCGTCCTTGCACGCGGGATGACAGGGCTAGTGACCGGAAGCAAAGCGAGCCTCTCTCGGAACCGACTGCGGCCGCTACACGCTACCCGGCCCGGTCACGGCTGCTTCCACGCCGTGGCCGGGCCGGTACTTCCGAGCTGCGATCACCGTACGGACGTCGTACCCGTGTCGCTGGTCGGGTTGATCTTGGTGTCCGCCGGGTCCGCGCCGATGCTCCGATCGACCTTGCTGTCGGTCTCCACGGCGCTGGCGGCCGGTGCCGCCGGTGCCGCCTCGGCGTCGCGCCGGAACGGGTCGCCGTAGGCGCGCAGGGCCCGCCGCGCGAACGCCTGCTGCTGGGTGGCCACCCGCTCGGACCGGCCGCGGCCCAGGAAGCTGACCGCCCAGTGCAGCACCGCGGTCACCCGGTTCTTGAAGCCGACCAGATAGAACAGGTGCACCGCGACCCACACCACCCAGGCCGGGAAACCGGACAGGCGCACCTTGCCGATGCTCGCCACCGCCGAGAATCGCGAGATGGTGGCCAGACTGCCCTTGTCGAAGTACTTGAACGGCTGACCGGCCGGCTTGCCCGCGAGCCGGCGCTTGATCTGGCCGGCGGCGTGCCGCCCGCTCTGGATCGCCACCTGCGCCACCCCGGGCAGCGGCCGGCCGTCCTCGCCGGCCAGGTTCATCATGTCGCCCAGCACGAAGATCTCCGGGTGACCGGGCAGCGTGGTGTCCTTCTCCACCTGTATCCGGCCGGCCCGGTCGGTCTTCGTGCCGGTCCGCTCGGCGAGCCGGGTGGCCAGCGCGGGAGCGGCGACACCGGCCGCCCACACCTTGGTCATCGACGGGATGCGCTCGCGGCCCTGCGGCGACTCCACCTCGATGCCGGTCGCGTCGACGCCGACCACCTTGGTGTTCAGCTTGACCTCGACCCCGATCTTCGCCAGCTGCTGCTGAGCCCGCGACGAGAGCCGGTCACCGAACGTGTTGAGCACCGCGCCGACCGCGTCGACCAGCAGGATCCGGGTCTTGTGCGGGTCGATCCGCCGGTATTGTCCCGGCAGCGTGCGGTGCGCCAACTCGGCGATCTGACCGGCCATCTCGGTGCCGGTCGGCCCGGCGCCCACCACCACGAAGGTGAGCCAGCGCTCCACCGCCTCCGCGTCGGTCTGCAGGTCGGCGACCTCGAACGCGCCGAAGATCCGGGCGCGCAGCTCCAGGGCGTCGTCGACGCTCTTCATGCCGGGCGCGTACTCGGCGAAGTCGTCGTTGCCGAAATACGACTGGGAGGCGCCGGCCGCGACGATCAGCGTGTCGTACTCCACCGTGTAGTCGAGGCCCGGCCCGGCCACCGAGACCGTCTTCGCCTCCACGTCGACGTCCTGCACCCAGCCCAGGCGGACATCCACGTTCTTCTGCCGCTTCAGCACCTCCCGGATGGGCGGCGCCACCTCGCCCTCGGACAGGATGCCCGTGGCGACCTGATAGAGCAGCGGCTGGAACAGGTGATAGGCGGTCCCGTTGATGAGGGTGATGTCGACCTCCGCCCGGCGCAGAGCCTTGATGGCGAAGAGGCCGCCGAATCCGGCCCCCACGACGACCACACGATGACGCATGTCAACTCCTCAGTGTTCCGGGCACCCACGAACCACACTGGTATGCCCAGCGCCGTAAGGGAAGAACACCCGGCGGAGTGTGGGGAATCAGATGGTCGCCGCGTGTGCCAGCCAGCGCCCGACGATCCGCACCTCGTCCTCGGTGAAACCGTCGGTCAGGTGGGCGTTGAGATCGCGGACCACCACGCGGGCGGTGGCGACTGCCTCGTGGCCGGCCGTCGTCAGTCTGAGCCGCACCGCGCGGGCGTCGGCCGGGTCCGGCGACTTGACGACGAAGCCGCCCCTCTCCAGGCGGCTGAGCAGGCCGCTCATCCCCGAGGCGGAGGCGCCCAGCGCCGCGGTCACGTCGCCGACCAGCGCGTTGTCGTGCGCGGCCAGATGGAAGAGGACGCCGGCGCCGGCGGCGCCGATCCCCGAGTCGCCCGCCCGGGCGTCGATCCAGCGCCGGATCGCGCGCTCCGCGCCCATCAACCCGAAGACGAGCCTCATGCCGCCTTCCTCCTCATGCGGTCTCCTGCCTCGTGCCGTCTCCCGCTTCAGCCTTCGGCCTCACCCCTTCGGCCTCAGCCTGTCGCTTCAGCCAGGCGGCCACCTCCGGCCAGAGCGTCTGCTGCAGGCCGCGGCGCAGAAAACCATGATGACCGATCCGGGGTACGCCTCCGTCAGCCGGCGAATAGGTGCGGCGTTCCACCGTCGCCGCCGTGAGATGGCCGGTGAGCAGGTCGATCTGACCCGGAGTGGCCCACGGGTCGTCGGTGAAGCCGAGCGCCAGGACCGGCTGGGTGACGGCGGCGGCCCGCTCGCCGGCCCGCATCGACGGATCGTCGAAGAAATAGCGCGGCAGCCGCGCCCAGCCACCCCACTGGGTCATCGCGGCCGCCGGGATGTCCTCACCCAGGCCGAGCCGGCGCGCCGGGACATAGCCGAGGGCGGCACCGAGCGCCGGCCCGAGCAGGTGCAGCAGTAACCGGACCCGGAACCGCTCGACGGGGTCGGGGATCGCCCGGACGGCGCCGGCGTGCGAGGCCAGCAGCGCGAAGGCGGCCAGCCCGGCGGTGCCGTTGCCGAGCGTGAGGGCATGCCCGCCGAGGCTGTGCCCGATCGCCAGGTGCGGCAGCGTGGGATAGCGGCCGGCCGCCCAGCCGGCGACCGCCGGGACGTCGCCCTCCATCCACTCGCGCATGCCCAGGTGCCGATGCGTCCGGGGCGCGCCGGAATTGCCGGTGCCGCGGTAGTCGTAGGTGATGGTGGCGATCCCGTTCCCGGCGAGGAACGTGGCGAAGCCGGCGTAGAAGCGCTCCGGGGTCGCGGTCGCGGGGTGGATCACGAGCGCGGCGCCGGGAGCGCCCGCGGGCTCCCGAAGAGTCCCGGCGATGGTGCCGCCGCCGTCCACCAGAATGCTGATCTTGCTAGTTCGCATGCGAACTAATCTAGCGGCGGCTCACCGCGCGAACCAGACCGGCCCGTCACCGCCCAACGCCAACTCCAGACACCGCGCCTGATGCGGCGGCAGCACCGGCACGCCGGCCGGATCGAACCAGCCGACCTCCGACGACTCGTCGTCGTTGACCCGGGCCTCGCCGGCCACATGGCGGCACAGAAAGCCGATGTTCAGGATGAACACCTGGTCGCCGTTCGGCAGCGTCGACCGGTCCAGCGCCTCCACCGAGAGCAGCCGGTCCACGGCCACCACCACGCCGGCCTCCTCCTCTGCCTCGCGGACAGCCCCGGCGGCCGGCTGCTCACCCGGATCCAGACAGCCGGTGATCAACGTCCAGCGGCCGCTGTCCACGCTGCGTACCAGCAGGACCCGGCCGGCGTCGTCCCGGACCACCGCGGTCACCCCGGAGATGGGCAGCGGGTCATGTCCGATCTTGGCGCGTAGTCGGAGGATGAACTCGGGAACCGGCATGTGACTAGGGTGACCTGTGGACCACGAGGAGGACAGAACCGTGAACCGTTCACCGCGCATCGTGTCGGTCTCCTGGGGGCGGATGGAGGTCGAGGACCTGCCCGTGGGCAAGGACTTCAAGCTGTACCCGGGCGGCGGCGGCGAGTGGGACTGGAACGAGACCGGCACCCGCCACAGCCCCGGCATCCAGCCCGCGGACGTCGCCGACCTGATCGACCACGGGGCGACTGTCGTCGTGCTGTCCCGGGGAATGGAGAACCGGCTGGAGGTGGATCCGGCCAGCCTGGAACTGCTGCGAGAGCGGGGGGTGGCTGTGCACGAGGCGGAGACCACGGAGGCGGTGCGCCTCTACAACGAGCTCGCCGGGTCGGAGGCGGTTGGCGGCCTGTTCCACTCCACGTGCTGAGCGGCCATCACGCTTCTGGCCCGCTGCCCCGTTCGGTGCCCGCACCGTCAGCCCGTCGCAACCGTCAGCCATCGAGGAAGGCTCCCCGTTGACCCACGTCTGTTTCACCCTGCAGGTCGACCCGAACAAGCTGGACGCATACCGCGATGCACACGCCGCGGTCTGGCCGGAGATGCTGGAGGCGCTGGCCGCCACCGGCTGGCGTGATTATCGGCTGTTCCTGCGTCCCGACGGCCTGCTCGTCGGCACGCTCGAGACCGACGACTTCGCCGCCGCTCAGGAGGCGATGGCCCGGACCGAGGTGAACGCCCGCTGGCAGGCGGCGATGGCCGAGTTCTTCCCCTCGCTCGGCGAGGCCCGCCCGGACCAGGGCATGGTCGTCCTCGACCAGGTCTTCCACCTGGAAGAACAACTCGCCGCCCCCTGACAGCCCGCGCCACCGACGCGTGACCCCGACGTGCGCCGCCGCACAGACCCACGTTGCCGGCACGGCTTTCCGCCGCCCGCGCGGCCCCGACGTGCGCCGCCGCACGGTCCCACGTCGCCGGCACGGCTTTCCGCCGCCCGGGCCACGTTGCTGGTGCGGCTTTCCGCCGCCCGGGCCACGTTGCTGGTGCGGCTTTCCGTCGCCCGCGCGGGCCCCGCGCGCGCGGCCGCACGGTCCCACGGCGCGGTGCGGCCCCCGCTGCCGCGCCACCCCGACGGCGTCAGGGTGGGTCCGCGCCCGGCGTGGGCCACGAGTCGCGTTCGGGGGGTCCCAGCACGCGGTCCGCGCCCCGGCGCGGGCCACGAGTCACGGGCCACGGGCCACGAGTCACGGGCCACGGGCCACGAGTCACGGGCCACGGGCCACGGGCCACGGGCCACGGGCCACGGGCCACGAGTCACGGGCCACGAGTCACGGGCCACGGGCCACGGGCCACGAGTCACGGGTCACGGGTCACGGGTCACGGGTCACGGGTCACGGGTCACGGGCCACGGGCCACGGGCCACGGGCCACGGGCGCGCGGTGCCGGCGTGCGGTCGCGGGCACGTGTGCCGGCGGGAGCCCCTGGCGGCTGGGTCGCGCTCCCGGTCAGTCGTCGAGGGAGGCGCGCAGGGCCGCGGCGAAGGCGTCTGGCTGGCCTTTCTGACCGTATTCGCCGCCGAGGAAGCCGGCGTGGTGGCTGGGGTAGACGGTGGCGGGCAGGCCCAGCCGGTCGGCGACCGCCCGGCCGCCGCGGTGGGCCACCTCGTTCTCCGACTCGGCGCCGACGGCGATCACGATGCGGGTGGAGGCGGCGCGCAGGGCGGCGAAGTCGGGCTGGTAGAGGCAGCAGGTGACGAGGTTCTGCCCGAGCAGGACGTCGTCACGGGAGCCGTCGTCGCCGGCGGGAAGGCCGAACGTGGCGGGGTCGGGGCCGGGCTGGTCGGCGAACCCGGCGGGGACCAGGCCTTTCAGCGAGGTCATCTCGATGAACTTGACCATGGCGGGGCCCATGCCCGCACGCTCGTAGAGGCCGCGGATGCCCCGGACGGCGGCGACCGCGTGCTCGTGGTCGGGGAGCAGGGCGACGGTGGGCGGCTCGTGGGCCACCAGCACCCGGATCAGGTCGGGGTGTGCGGCGACCAGGGCCAGGGCGTTGACCGCGCCGCCGCTGCTGGCGAAGAGGTCGACCGGGCCGCCGCCGACCGCCTCGACGACCCGGCGGACGTCGTCGGCGTGCTGCTCGGGGGTCGACTCGGGCGCCGGGTCGGTGCGCTCGCTGCGGCCGGTGCCGCGCGGGTCGTAGGTGACCACGGTGCGGTCGGGGAAATGCCCGGCCAGGGTGACGAAGCCGCTCGCGTCCATCGGCGAGCCGATCAGCACCAGCGGGGGTTTGCCGGAATGTCGGTCACGGGATTGTTGTGCCGGCGAGCGCACGTCATAGCGCAGGACGGCACCGGGAACGTCCAGGGTGGTGGTCACCGGCTCAGTCATGCCCCCGACCTTAGGCCCGGGGTGCGACAGTTTTTCGCCGAACCGCGGCTTCCGCGGGACAAGCGTCAATCCGTCGTCGATGAGGAGCGATCAGCCTCATTCCGGCATCGCGGTCAGCGAGCGGGATCGAATGATGTGACACCGACGATGTAGGTTACCGATCGCCGGAAGAACAGAGGGGTGGCGATCGTGACGACGTCCATGGAGCGGACACAGCCCGCCGAGGCAGCGGCCGTGCCGTTCACCGCGCGCGAGCGCTGGGTGTTGCTGGTCGCCGCCGCCTGGCTGGTCATCGGATTGCAGCTGGACGCGTACGCGCATGCCACCACACCGGAGCTGGAGACCTTCTGGACGCCCTGGCACGGCGTGCTCTACTCGGGCATCGCGGCGTCCGGGTTCACGCTGCTCTGGATCATGCGGTCCCGGCTGCCCGGCATCCCGACGTACCAGTCGCTGCTGGCCCTGCCCAACGCCTTGCGCATCCCGCTGGCCGGCATGGCGTTCCTGCTGGTCGGCGGCGGTGTCGACACGCTGTGGCACAACGTGTTCGGCATCGAGCGGGACATGGAGATCTTCGTCAGCCCCAGCCACGAGTTCATCATCCTCGGCATGGTGCTGGTGGCGATGGGCCCGGCGCTGATGCTCGCCACCGGCCCGGACCGCCGGCTCGGCGCCGGCGGCGCGTTCCTGGTCGCCGTCTCCACGCTCTTCGCCGTGCTGCCGGTGCACATCTACTCGCTGCACGCCTCGGCGATCGGGTTCCGCCATCTGGGCAGCGGCAACGACCCGGTGCCGATCTTCTCGCCGGACGCGCAGCTGATCCACGGGTACGTGTTCAGCACCATCCTGCTGCTCCTGCCGTTCGTCGTCATCGGACGGCGCTGGCCGCTGCCGATCGGCCTGGCCGGTGTCCTGGTGGCGATCATCGCCGTGCTCATGCACCTGATGTTCGACTCCGAGGACTCGTGGTGGCCGGCCCTCACGGTGGCCGCCGCGGCGATCGCGATCGAGGTCGTGGCGCGGGCCGTCACGCCGCTGCTCAGGATCTCCACGAACGCCCGCTGGATCCTGTTCGGCCTGCTCGCCCCGCCCGCGCTGTGGGGCTCGGTGCTGCTGGTCGGCAAGATCGAGACGGGCAGCACCGGCTTCAACATCCACATGGTGACCGGTCTGCTGACGCTGACCGCCCTGACCGGGGCCGCGACGGTGCTCGTCGCCCGCAGCGTCCAGCATCTGCCCAAGCCGGACGGCGTGCAGCACCTGCCGGGATCCCGCAGCGCCGAGCACCTGCCGGAGTGACGCCGCACGAGAGCCCGCCGCAGCGGGCGATCCGCCGAACGGCGCCGGCGCAGCGGGCGATCCACCGAACGGCGCCGGCGCGGCGCGGGAGACGCCTGCTGCAGCGGTTCGCCGTCCTGCTGTCGATCCTCGGCGGGATGCTTGCCGTGACGGCCGCCCCGGCGATCGCGCACGCGGGTGGGCTGACGGCTACGGATTCGCGGGGCCGGGTGGTCGCGGTGAGTCCGGCGGTTCCCGGACTGGACGTCGTCACCATCGAGAACGGTGCCCGGCTGCGGCTGCGTAACGGTACGCCGGGGCCGATCACCGTGAGCGGTGGCGGAGGGGCGGCCACTCCGGCTGTGGTGGCGCCCGGCAAGGAGCTGATCTGGATCGACGAGCGGGCCACGCCGGACGGGCGGCGGGTCGCGGCGGGCCGGACGGTGGAGTGGACGGTTCGGCTCGAGGTGAACGGGACGCCGGTCACCGTCGCCGGCACGCTGACCGGTGAGAAACCGCCGGCCGCGGCAATGTGGTGGGTGGCGAGTGGGGCCGTCGGAGTGCTGCTGGTGGCGCTCTCCCGGCGGCTACGCCGGGCGGATCTCCTGCTGGCGGGTGCCGGAGCGGTCGCCGCGGCAGCGTCGATCGCGCATGTCGCCGGGTCGGCGCTGGCGGTGGAGTCCGCCCCGTTGGCCGGCACCTTCCTGAGCGCGGCCGGGATCAACCTGCTGGCCTGGCCACTGCTGATCGGCGGCGCGGTCACGGCGCTGCGCGGAAAGGCGGCCGGCGTCCTCGCCGTGTGCGCCGGCGCGGCGCTCACCGCGATCTTCGTACTTCCCGACGTGACCTCCTTCCACCGCGCGGTGGTGCCCTTCGCCGGCCCGGCCGTCGCCGAACGCGTTCTCGTCGTGCTGGCGCTCGGCCTCGGCACAGCAGTCGCCATCGCCGGCGCGGGCGTCCTGCGCCAGCTGGCCCACGCCGCAACCGGGAGCACCGCAACCCCGGGCGTCGCAACCGGGAGCGCCGCAACCCCGAGCGTCGCAACCGGGAGCGCCGCAACCCCGAGCGCCGCAACCGGGAGCGCCGCAACCCCGAGCGTCGCAACCGGGAGCGCCGCAACCCCGAGCGCCACAACAGAGAGCGCCCCGGCTGAGAACGCGTTGATGGAAGGTGCGGCGACTCGGAACACCCCGGATCAGGCGCGGTGACTGGAATCGATCAGCCGGGCGCCTCGCTTGCCCACGGCGTAGGGAGCTCCGCGAACCTGCCGCTGCCACTGGACCTGATTTTGCAGGCGGGCGCCGCGACCGTAGTCCTCTCCTTCCTCATCTCGGCGTTCTGGTGGCGGAAACCCCGGCTTACCGCGACCGACCCGCGCCATCTCGCGATACCGGCGTGGGTGCGTCTCGTCGTGCTCGCGCTCGCGCTCTACCTGGTCGGCAACGCCATCGCCGGGCCGCGCGGACCGGGCAACCCGGCGGCGCACGCGCTATTCGTCTGGCTCTGGGTGGGACTGATCCCGATCAGCGTGCTCCTCGGGCCGGTCTGGCGGGTGGTCAACCCGCTGCGGACAATTTTCGGCCTGCTCGGCCTGCCGCCGCGCGGGCTGCGCCCGCTGCCACCCGGCCGGGGCGCGGGGAGTTGGCCGGCGGCGGCGTTCCTGCTGGGCTTCGTCTGGTTCGAGCTGGTGGTCCCCCATCACGGCGACCCGGTCACGGTCGGTTTGTGGATCCTGGGGTACGCGCTATGTCAACTCGTCCTGGCCACCCTCCGTGGACAGGAGTGGTTCGCCCGGGGCGACTGCTTCGAGGTCTACTCCGAACTGGCCGGCCGCCTCAGCCCGCTCCGCTGGCGCACCCCGTTCTCCGGCCTGGTGGCGCCCTTACCCGCCGCCGCGCCGTCAACCGACTCGCATCCCGCGTCACCCACCGGCTCGCCCGCTTTGTCGCCCACCGGCTCACCCGCTGTGTCACCCACCGCCCCGCGCCTGCCCTCACCCGTCGGAACGCACCACCTCCAGGCGTCTCCCGACGACGCGCTCGCTGCCCGAACTTCGTCCGTCACCACGTCACCCGCTGACCGGTCGAACGCCGATCCAGCACGCCAGGTCGTACGCTCCGTGGGTGCCGGTATGGCTGCCTTTCTCGCGGTCTGGTGGGGTTCCACAGTCTTCGACAGCGCCTCCGCCTCACCCCGGTGGACGGGCTTCGTAGACCGCGGCGGGTCCACGATGCTGTTCGGCACCCTGGGACTTGTCGTGCTGTGTGCGCTGGTGTGGTTCGCGGTGCGGGGCACCGCGGGAAAGCTCGACGTCACGGCGTCGCTGATTCCGATCGCGGTCGGGTACACGCTCGCCCACTATCTTTCGCTGCTTCTGGTGGAGGCGCCGCGCGGATTCCTTCTCCTGATCCAGCAGTGGGGTCTGGCGGCCGAGGCGAGCTGGGACGTCACGCCGGCACCGCAGATCGTCGCCGGTGCCCAGATCGCTCTGATCCTGATCGGACACGTCATCGGGGTGGTGGTCGCCCATGACCGGGCCCTCGCCGCTGACCCGGGGCGGCCGCTGATGGTGGTGCTCGCGGACGAGCTTCCGATGGTTCTGTTCATGATCGCCTGTACCTGGGCCGGCCTCTTCCTGCTCTTCGTGCGCTGACAAACCCGCTGCAGGAGCGGCGGGGCGGGGGTCGGGCGACCCGAGCGGCGGGGCGGGGGTCGGGCGACCCGAGCGGCGGGGCGGGGGTCGGGCGACCCGAGCGGCGGGGACGGGTCGGGCGATCTGAGCGGCGGGCGGGGGGTCGGGCGACCTCAGCGGCGGAGGCGGGGTCGGGCGACAGGAGCGGCGGGGCGGGGGCCGGACGACAGGAGTGGCAGGGACCGCCGGTTGACCTCAGCGGCGTCACGGCGAGGCAGTGAGCAGGCCGCTCACCGCGGAGCGGGAGCCTTACGGATGGCCGAACTCAGGCTCCCGGCCAGCGCCGCGCTCACCATCAGCACCGCAAGCACCCCGATGGTGCCCCGGGCCCCGATCCCCGTCAGCAGAAGGCCGGCCCCCAGGGAGGCCACCGGCATGACGCCCCACGTCACCGTCGCCCCGGCGCTCATCACGCGGCCGAGGAGGTCGTTCGGGACGATCAGGCTGGCGTGGGTGAAGATCACCACGTTCCAGAGGGGACCGACGAAGGCGCACGCGGCCCCGATCGCGGCGATCTGGAAGGGGCTGCTGGTGAGGATCAGCAGGGGTAGCAGGGCGGCCCAGACCCAGTTGGTCCCGATGATGATCGTCTTGGCGGAGAGCAGGCTGTGCAGGCGGGTGGCGGCGAGCGCGCCGAGCAGGCCGCCGGCGCTGTAGAGGCCGAGCATTACGCCGATCGTCGCGGCCCCGGCGCCCTGGTCGCCGGCGAGGACGACGATGGCCAGGATCAGGGCCTGGAAGACGAGGTTGCTGACGGCCAGGAGCAGCACCGCGGTCCGGACGAACGGGTTGCGCCAGACCCATCGGAGTCCGGTGGCGGCGGCCTTCCACAGCGGTTCCGCCTCGGCCGGCCGGTCCTGGAGGTCTTTGCGCAGGAGGAGCAGCGCGACGCCGGCCAGCAGATAGGACAGGCCGTCGGCGAGGAACGGCAGCGCCCGGTCCACGCCGAAGAGCAGGCCGCCCAGGGGTGGCCCGGCGAGCGCGGCGCCGCGGGAACGGGCCTCGTTGTGGGCGATCGCGGTGGGCAGGGCCGCGGTGGACACGATCCGGGGGAGCGCGGCGCGTTCGGCGAGGCCGAAGAAGGTGAAGCAGAGGCCCTGGACGAAGGCGGCCAGGCAGAGCTGGGCGACGGTGAGCGCGCCGGTCCAGAGGGCGATCGGGATGGTGAGCACCGTCAGGCCCGCCACGATCTCGGCGACGATCAGGATGCGGCGGCGGTTCCACCGGTCGACGAGGGGGCCGGCGGGCAGGTTGGCGATCAGGTGGGGCAGCGTGCCGGCGGCCCCGACCAGGCCGGCGTCGGCGGGTGAGCCGGTGGTGGCGAGCACCAGCAGCGGCATGGCGGTGCCGCTGATCGCGGCGCCCAGGTTGGAGACGACCTGGCCGCTCCAGAGGACGGTGAAGTCGCGGTTGCGCCACAGGCCGGCGGGCGCGGCGGTGGCGGTCATTGCTCACCGGGGCCGGTGACCTCGCCGGACGTGGCGGGTTCGTCGGGGGTGGGGAAGGCGTGGAAGACCACGGTGATCTGCCGTGCGCCGGCGGGTGCCGTGCCGGGGTCGCGGTCCCAGCGTTTGAGGAGGGCCATGTATTCCTCGCCGAACCGGGCGAGCTCCTCGGCGGTGAGCGTGGTGATGCCGAAACTGTGCATGGCGGCCGGCGCGAAGTCGCCGTAGGCGGGCCGATCCGTCAGGTATTCGCGCAGGTCGCGTTCGGAGCGTTCGAGCCACTGTTTGCCGATCGCGTCGGCGGCCGCCGCCACGTCGGGATCGCCGGAGCCGCGTGGCAGGCGAAGGTCCTGCGGGACGGCACGCCAGTAACGGCGGCGGCCGGCCGAGCGGTCCTCTTCGATGAAGCCGTACCGCTCCAGCTGCCGCAGGTGGTAACTGGTGGCGCCGCGGTCGGCGGAGAACTCGGCGGCCAGGTCGGCGGAGGTGGCCGGGCCGCGGCGCTGGAGGCGGGACAGCATCTGCTGGCGGAGCGGGTGTGCGAGCGCCTTGAGGGCGTCGACGTCGGTGAGGTGGCGCGGTGTGCGGTCCGGCGGCATGATGAAAAGATATCAATGCAAAGGAATCTTCTCAAGGGTACGACCCAAGTGGCTCGAACGTGCGGTTTCGGTCGCCATTAGTACACGTGATCTAATCGTGCGGTAGGGTGCGGGACATGAGTATCGACAGCGGTGAGGGACCGTCCCGTCCCATCACCGCGAGGCAGGAGCGCATCCTCGCCGTGATTCGCGATTCGGTCCGCGACCGCGGCTACCCTCCGACCGTCCGGGAGATCGGCGCGGCCGTCGGTCTCGTCTCGCCCTCCTCGGTCTCGCACCACCTCAAGGCGCTGGAGCGGCACGGCCTGTTGCGCCGCCGCCCCAACGAGTCCCGTGCGGTCGATGTGCGGCGGCCGGTCGCCGACCCCTCGATCACCGTGCCGGTGCTGGGCGACATCGCGGCGGGCGCGCCGATCCTCGCCGAGGAGCACGTGACCGACCACATCACCGTGTCCCGGGACATGGTCGGCCACGGCACGTTCTTCGCGCTCAACGTCAAGGGCGACTCGATGATCGACGCGGCGATCTGCGACGGCGACGTCGTGGTGGTGCGCCGCCAGCCGGTCGCGGAGAACGGTGACATCGTCGCCGCCCTGATCGGCGACGAGGCCACCGTCAAGGTGCTCCGCCGCCGCGCCGGCCGGGTCGAGCTGGTCCCGCGCAACCCGATCTACCAGATCATCCCGGGCGACGACGCGATCGTGCTGGGCAAGGTGGTCTGCGTGATGCGCCGCCTCTGACCCGGACAGCGACCGGCCTCGCGGCGGCGGCGAGCCCGCGACGGTGGCGAGCCCGCGACGGTGGCGAGCCCGCGACGGTGGCGAGCCCGCGACGGTGGCGAGCCCGCGGGGGGGTGGCGAGCCCGCGGGGGGGCGAGCCCGCGGGGTAGGGGGCCGGCCGGCGGTGTTGACGACGCCCGCACGGGGTGGTGAGCCCGTGCGGTGGCGAGCCCGTGCGGTGGCGAGCCCGTGCGGTGGCGAGCCCGTGTGGGAGCGGCGAGCCCAGCGGGCAGCGGCTCAGCCCGGCAACGACCGCGCCACGCGGAAGCTGACGTCGTCGATGCGCAGCGACGGGTGGCTGCGCCGGCGGACCGAGGCCCGGCAGCTCCAGTGCTCGTCGAACCACCCGCCGCCACGCAGCACCCGATAAGCGCCGTACGCCTCGGCGTCGTACACGTCCCAGCACCAGTCCCACGCGTTGCCGAGCATGTCGTACAGCCCCCACGCGTTCGGCTGCCTGCGGCCCGCCTCGCGCAGCTCCGCGCCCGAGTTCCCGCGGTACCACGCGATCTCGTCGAGCGGCCCGTGTCGCGGGCCGGTGCTGCCCGCCCGGCACGCGTGTTCCCACTCGGCCTCGGTCGGCAGCCGGTACCCGTCCGCGGCACGGTCCCACCGCACGCCGGGTTCACCGGCGGCGGGCAGCAGGCTGCCGTCCTCCAGCAGGCGGCCCTCGGTGTCCACCCGGCCGCCGGCCGAGAACCGCCCGTGGGCGGGCGGCGCGCTGCCGGGCGCGGCCGTGCCGGCCGGCCGGAACTGGTACGCGGGTGTCAGCCCGTCCCGCTCGGAAAGCGCGTTGCAGTGCCGGAGCGCGTCCCACCACGAGGTGTCGACGACCGGCCGGCCCCGGTCGTCGAGGACCGGGGTGGCGGCGAGCCGGAACGCGGCGACCTCGGCGTCCCACCGGCGGCCGGAGCGGCGGTCGTGCAGCGTCACCGTCCCGGCCGGGACGGTGATCAGGACGAGACTCGGCTCCACGGGTAAGCGATCGTACCGGCGGGGTGGACGGTGGGCGGGGCCGGGCGCACCGCGGCGAGGACCAGCAGGATCCACATCAGGCGGGCGTCGAAGTAGTCGCCGGAGAACAGGCAGCTCGCGCCGATGAAGATGCCGCAGTAGGCGGCCGTCCGCGCCTCCGGTCCACGCTGGTCGCGGGGCGTCCGGGCGTACGCGTGCCAGAGGGTGAACCAGGCCAGGCCGAGCAGGGTGAGGCCGACGAAGCCGCCTTCGGCGGCGATCGACAACGGCAGGTTGTGCACGTAACGCTCGCCCTCGCCCAGGTTGGCGATGGCGTGGAAACCGTTGATGCCGGTGCCGAACAGCGGCCGCTGCCAGAACAGCCGCAGGGCCCAGGCGAACAACACGTCCCGGTCCGAGGTGTAGCCCTGCCCGACGGTGGCGTCGATGAACCGGGTCTGGACGAACCCGGCGATCACGTGCCCGGCGGTGAGGCCCAGGATGATCGACAGCACGACCAGGGTGGCCAGCGGCTTGGCGAGCTGGTCCCACCGGGGTTTGGGCCGGATCGCGATCAGCGCGATGAACGCGGTGATGCCGAGTGCCGCGAAGCCGCCTCGGGAGCCGGAGGCTAGCGCACCGAACAGGAAGAACGGGATCGGCGCCAGCCAGCGCAGCTTCGCGCCGCTGCGGGCGTACAGGTACATCGAGGTGAAGACCCCGAGGATCATGATCCGGACGAAGACGTTGGAGCCGCCGCCGAGCGCGGCCCACCGGCCGCTGGGGTCGTGGCCGCGCCCGGTCGAGGCGGCCAGGAAGTACACCCAGGCCGCGATGTGGAAGCAGACGAGGGTGACCCGGGTGACGTGGTCGCGGTCCCATTTGGCCAGCGTGTAGTAGACGGCGATCAGGAAGACGACCGCGCAGAGGTCACCGATCATCGGCCCGACGATCGCGCCGGGCGGCACCCAGGTGGCCGAGAGCACCTGATATCCGTGCAGGCCCACGATCGGGAGCACGCAGTAACCGCCCAGCGCGGCCCGGGGCCCGATCCGGTGCGCCTCCAGCAGCAGGCACAGGATCACCACCAGGTACAGCACGACACGGACGTCGTTGAGCAGCGGCACGTCCAGCCCGAGGCGGGTCAGCACGAAGCGGCCGGCGAGCGCGGCGAGGAAGGCGATGACGATGACGAGGCCGGGCCGCGGCGGCTCGGCCCGCAGCACCGGACCGGTCATCGCAGAGCCCGGACGACCAGGCGTTCCGTGCAGATGCCGAGGATCGTGGCGGCGGTGCACAGGGCGAGCGCGGCGGCGTACGGCGGGACGAAGACGACCGACAGGACGTGGGTGAGCAGCACCTGCACGGCCAGGCAGCCGAGCAGCACCCGGCTGACTATCCGGGGTTCGAGCAGCGCGTCCAGGGTGGGCCGGCCGGCGTAGAAGACTGCCAGCGGGATCGCGGCCAGCACCCCGGCGCGCAGCACCCCGGTCGCCTCGGCGAACTCCGGGCCCAGGAAGCCGCGCACCAGCGCCGGGGCGACCAGCGCGAACACGGCGGCGGCCGCGGTGGCGAGGCCGGCCGCGAGCAACGGCAGCAGGGTGAGCACGTGCCTGGTCGCGCCGCGGTCGCCGGCGTGGTGGAACAGGCGGCTCAGCCGGGGCAGCAGCACCGGGGTGAGCATGCCGAAGAACGAGCAGATGAGCGTGACGGCGGAGGTGGCGAAGCCGATGTAGCCCGCCTCGGGACCGCCGGGGAGCGCGGCTGCCACGGCGAAGGTGGGATAGGTGAGGAACGCGGGCAGGGCCAGATCGCCGGGGAGCCTGCGCAGGCCGTACCCGAAGAGGGTCTTGGGGGTGGGGTCGGCGATCGGGTGTGGCGCCGGCGGCGCGGGGTGGTGCTGGCGGACCGTCGCCGCGCCCCAGGCCGCGACCAGCACCATGCCCGCGCCCTGCAGAATCAGGAAGTCGTCGATCCGCTCGGTGACGGACAACGCGATGATCGGGATGAGGCCGAGGCCGACGGCCGAGATCGCGTTGGAGCGGGCGACCTGATGGGCGCCGCGCAGCGCGGCGACCGCGAGGGTGCAGAGGCAGTTGCCGGTCAGCATGACCAGAACGGCGCCGACGGCCCCGGCGCCGCCACCGAGACCCAGCATGCGGGCGAGCCACGGACTGACGGCGAGCCCGACGAGCGCGAACGCGATCGCCAGCACGGCGTCGGCCAGGAAGATCTGGCGCGCCAGTCGCTCGGCGCCCGCGTGGGTGCGCGGGAGGAAGCGCTGCAGAGCCGGTCCCAGGCCCACCGTGACCAGGGGCTGGAAGCTGCTCACCACCCCGCGGGCGATCTGGTAGTAAGCGAAGCCCTCCACACTCCCGCGCCGGGCGACGAGGTGGAACAGCAGGAGCCCGGCGCCGATCACGAACCACTGCGCCAGCAGCGTGCCGGCGTAGTCGCGCCGGACGGCGGCCGGAACGGTGCTCAGCAGCGACCCGAGCGAGCGGCCGTCACCGCCGGACATTCGCCAGGTCGAGCGGCACCACACGTTGCAGCAGCTCGGGGGTGCGCCGATAACCGAGCACGGCCAGCGCGGTGAGGGCGAGGATCTCCAGGTCGGTCCGCAGGCTCACGCGCTCCACGTAGGCGAGGCCGAGCGCGATCTTGCCGGGCCGGATCAGCTCGTCGTACGCCCGGTCCACGTCCTGGTGCCCGGCCAGGATCGCCCCCTCGTCGTGGAACACGATGGACGCCCAGTCGGTGACGCCCGGCCGCACGTCCAGCAGCCGCATCTCGTCCGGGGTGTACCGCTGCACGTCCGAGGCGACCTGGGGCCGCGGCCCGACCAGGCTCATGTCGCCGATCAACACGTTGACCAGCTGCGGCAGCTCGTCCAGCTTCCAGCGGCGCAGCAGCCGCCCGGTCCGGGTCAGGCGGGGGTCGTCGTCGGCGGTGGACGGGCCGCCGAGCCGGGCGGCGTCCACCACCATGCTGCGGAACTTGAGCATCGGGAAGGGCCGCCCGTACCGGCCGACCCGGGTGCCGCGGTAGAGCACCGGCCCGCCGTCCTCCCGCTTGATCCGCCACGCCAGGACCGCGGCGACCGGCGTCGTCGCGGTGATCGCGACGCCCGCCACCAGGATGTCGATCGCGCGTTTCAGCAGCTCGTAGCGGCTGGTCATGATCGCAGCCTAGCCAGTGAAGATCGTCGGGGTGGGCTGATCGGATATACGTAGACGCGGGACCTGGCCCCCCGGTGCACCGAGGTCCAGCCGTGCAGCACGGCGCCGGACTTCTCGTAGAAGCTGTGCGCCCGCCGCTGGTGCTCGCCGGTCACCACCTTGACGGCGGTCTCGCCGCGCTCGGCGAACCAGGTCATCAGATGCTCGTAGAGTCGGCCTGCGACGCCGTGGCCGCGCATCTCGGGCACCACGACGAAGTTGATGATCTCGGCGCGGGGGAGGGTGGGGTCGGTGGACCCGGGATAGGCCAGGGTCTCCAGGAGGCGGACCGCGCGCCGGGGGTCGAGCAGACGGGGCACCAGCAGCGGGATCGCGGTGGCCCAGCGGCGCCGGGCGAACTCGCGGAACAACGCCGAGGTGTCCGTCGATCCGCAGATGTATCCGAGCGGCCGGCCGGTGGGGACGTGCTCGGCGAGGAAGAGGGCGCCGTGCCGGCTGCCGGCCAGGTGGCGGTAGAGGAGCCTCAGCACCGGCCGGCCGAGGGAGGTGAGGAAGCCCTCCGAGACGCCGAGCACGTGCAGGTCGGCGATGCAGCCGATCTGCCGGGCGGTCAGCGGGCGGCTGACGATGCGGAACTGCTCAGGCATGGGCCGCCACCGCCTGCCTCCCGGCCAGGAAGCTGACGTGCCGGAGAAGCCGGGGCAGCGTGATGTCGGCCCGGACGGGCAGCGTGACGACATGTTCCGCCGCCCATTCCGCGTGCGGGCAGGACCCCGGGGTGTACCCGGCGGCGGTCAGCGCGTCCCCCGACAGCGGATGGACCGGCGAGCTGAACCAGTCACCCAACTCGATCCCGGCTGCCGTCGCGTCGCCGAGCACCCGCTGCTTGTCCGCGACCACGACCGGGATCCGCAGCGGCAGCTCGGCCGCCACGTGCGGGATCCCCCGGCGGGACAGCTCGGCCCGATAGGCGGCCGCCACCCGGCGCCGCCGCTCGGCGCGCCCCCGGCCGGTCGCCAGCCGGCCCGGCAGCCGCCGCTGAACCCCGCGGCTCATCCGCCACCCGTACTCGGGGCTGACCAGCGGGTCCGGCGCGTACGAGCCGACCACCAGGCCCGCTCCCGCGAGCCGCCGGTAGAGCGATCGGAGCCGCCACACCATCCCGGAGCCGGCCGCCACCTGATGAGCGAGGTACTCCGCGGTCATCAACAACTCCCGTTTCAGCGGCGGCAGGCCGAGCCGCGCGTACCGTGCCCGCATCTCCGCGGCCAGTCCCGGGTCGTGCACCAGCGCGCTGCCGCCGACCCCGGCCACCACCGGCTTACCCCACTCGTAGGAGTAGAACGCCGCCACACTGCGCTGGTCCGCGTCGATCCCCGGAGTGACGTGGCAGCGGTCCTCCACGATCGGCACGCCCGCCGGCATCCGGTCCAGCGCCACCGGGATCCCGAAGGTGTGCTGCACGATCACCGCCCGCGTGCGCGGTGTGACGGCCTCCCGTGCGAGCTGCGGGTCCATGCCGAAGGTCGCGCGCTCGACATCCACATAGACCGGCCGCGCCCCCAGCCGCAGCAGGGGTTCGATCACCGCCGCGCAGGTGTACGCCTGCACCAGCACCTCGTCGCCGGGCCTCACCCCGAGCCCGCTGAGGATCTCGTGCAGTGCCACCCGCCCTCGGTAGTAGTGCAGGACCTCGGTCATCGCCCACGCTCCAGGAGAGCCTTGACCGAGCCGGCGCCGTACAGCACGTGGGTGGTCAGGAAGACGGCCGGCAACGCGGCCACCAGCCGGGGGTCACGGTGCTGCCGCGCCAGACGTGCCGCGACGGCAAGAGCACTGAGGGCGTACGCGCAGAGCACCGTCCCGGTGGCCCGTCGTGCGGTCCGGCTCACCGGCGACAGGGCGGTGCCCGCCGCCACGCCGAGGACGAAGCCGAGCGGCACCACGTTGCGCCACGACCCGATCCACCGGCCCACCGCCCGGCTCGCCTTGAACGGCCAGTACCCGGCCTCGATCGTCCACCCGCAGAACTCCCGGAAGTCGCTGCGCGCGTAGTAGGTGCAGGTGATCTCCGGCAGCAGCAGGATCTGCCCGCCGGCAGCACGCAGCCGCTGGTTGAACTCGCGGTCCTGGGCCCGGGTGAGCTTCTCGTCGAACAGGCCGATCCGGTCGAACACCGACCGCCGGTAACAGCCGCCGAACACGGTGTCCACCCACTGCGGCCCCTCCGCGCCGGTCCGGTACTTCGAGTTCCCGGCGCCGAAGACGCTCGTGGTGGAGAGCGCGATGGCCCGCCCGAGCAGGGTGTCGTCACGGGCCCGGGAGAGCCGCACGCCGCCCACGTTGTCCGCGCCGGGGTTCTCCAGCAGCGCCCGTACGCACCGTTCCAGGTAGTCCGGCGGGTATTCGGCGTGCACGTCGAGCCGGACGACGACGTCACCGCGGGCGGCCCGCACGCCCCGGTTCAGCGCGGCCGGCTTGCTGCGCCCCGGATTGTCGATCAGGCGCATGCGGGGGTCGCGGAGGGCGTACCGGCGGGCGATCTCCCGGGTGCCGTCGTCACTCATCCCGTCGATCAGCAGCACCTCCATCCGGTCCGCCGGATAGGTGGTGCCGAGCACCGAGTCGAGGAAGGCGGCCACGAACCGGGCCTCGTTCCAGCACGGGATGACGACGGTGAGGAAAGGCAGCTCCATGGTGGCCTACCCGGCGCCGAAGAACCGGCGGATGCTGCCGGCCACGTGATCGACCTGCCAGTCCGCCAGCTCCGGGTGCATCGGCAGGGAGACCACCTGACGGCAGAGCCGCTCGGTGTGCGGCAGGCTCCAGTGCTCCAGGCCGAGCCCGCGCTGCCGGTGCAGGGGGACCGGCCAGGAGATCAGGGTCTCGATGCCGTCCGCGGCGAGGTGCTCGACGAGCCGGTCCCGGGCGTCGGTGGTGACCGGGTAGTTCTGGAACACGTCACGGCGGCGGCTGTCGGCGTCCGGGCCGACCGGGATCCGCAGGCCGGGCACGTCGTGGAGCTGCTCGTCGTACCGGCGGGCCAGCTCGCGCCGGCGCTCGATCCAGCCGGGCAGCCGGGCCAGCCGGTAATCGAGGATCGCGGCCTGCAGGTTGTCGAGCCGGCAGTTGTAACCCCAGCCGTCGATCTCCGCCTTGCCGACCCGCCCGTGGTCGCGCAGCCGCAGCAGATCCTCGGCCAGCTCCTCGTCGTCGGTGAGCACCGCGCCCGCGTCGCCGAGCGCGCCGAGCAGCTTCGCCGGATAGAAGGAGTACGTGCTGGCCAGCCCGAAGGTGCCGGCGGTCTGCCCGTCGACGGTCGCGCCGAGGGCCTGCGCCGCGTCCTCCAGGACCACCGCGCCGACGTGGCCGGCCACCTTGGTCACCTCGGCCATGTCGACGGTCCGGCCGTTCAGATGCACCGGGATGATCACCTTGGTGCGTTCGGTGACCCGCTCGGCGAGCTGCCCGGTGTCCATCAGGTGGTCCGGGCCGATGTCCACGAACACCGGCGTGGCGCCGCGCAGCACGAACGGCGAGATCGTGGCGATGAAGGTGTGCGCCACGGTCACCACCTCGTCGCCCGGCCCGACGTCGAGCGCGTGCGCCAGCAGCCGGAGCCCGTCGGTGCAGTTGCTCACGCCGACGGCCCGGGCCGAACCGGTGAATGCGGCCAGATGCTGCTCGAAGTCGCGCAGCTGCTGACGCAGCATGAGGTCACCGCGGGCGATGGTGTCCTCGATGATCGGCAGCAGCTCCGCACGCTGCCGCCGCCACTGCTCCGGGTAGTCAACGAACCTGACTCGCCAGTCCATGGTGCGCCTCCAGATGGGTGCGGACGCGGTGGCTGATCGACTCCGGGTCGAGGCCGTACGCGCCGCGCAGGAACTCCTGGTCTCCGACGACGGAGGACGACTGATGCGGCAGCGCGATCCGGATCAGCGGGACCGCGGCCGCCGTCTCGGCGAGGACCTCGGCCACCGCGCTGCCCAGCCCGCCGACGATCGAGTGCTCCTCGACCGTGACGACGGCCGCGTACCCGGTCGCCGCCGACCGGACCGCGGCGGCGTCGAACGGGTCCAGCCAGGGGAACGACCGGACGTCCGCGCTGATCCCCTGCCGGCTCAGCAGCTCGGCCGCCCGGCAGGTCACGTCGAGGATCGCGCCGGTGCTGCAGAGCAGCACCTCGCCGCCGCTGCCGAGCGCGATCGAGCTGCCGCGCGGAGCGTGCACGGCGCCGGTGTGCACGGCCGGCTCACCGGTCTTGCCCAGCCGCAGGTACGCCGGGCCGCCGCCGGCCAACAGGTCGGTGAGCACCGCGTCCACCTCGGCCGGGTCACCGGGCGCCGCGACCGCCATCCCGGGCAGCGCCCGCATGATCGCCAGGTCCTCGGTGGCGTGGTGGGACATGCCGAGCGCCCCGTACGCCAGCCCGCCGCCGACCGCCACCACCGTCACGTCCGCCTGGTGATAACAGATGTCGTTGCGGATCTGCTCCAGACATCGCAGGGTCGGGAAGTTCGCGATCGAATAGGTGAAGACCCGGGCCCCGCCGAGCGCGATCCCGGCGGCCAGCCCGGCCATGTTCTGCTCGGCCACCCCGGCGTTGACGAACTGACCGGGCCGGGCCGCGGCGAACTCGTCCACCGCTCCGAAGCCGAGGTCGGCGGTGATCAGCACCAGGTCCGGGTCGACCAGGGCGGCGGCCAGCAGCCCGGCGAAGAAGCGGTTCCTCATCCGGCGCCCACCTCGGCCAGCGCCCTGGCCAGCTCCTCGGCGGACGGTGGCCGGTAATGCCAGAGCACCTGGTCCTCCATGAACGAGACGCCCTTGCCCTTGACCGTGTGCGCCAGCACGCATCGCGGCCGGCTCCGGTCCGGCATCCGCAGCGCGGCGGCCAGCGCCCCGTGGTCGTGGCCGTCGACCTCGGTCACGGCCCAGCCGAAGGAGCGCCACTTGTCCGCGAACGGCTCCAGTCGCAACGTCTCCTCGCAGGTGCCGAGGGACTGCATGTTGTTCCGGTCGACGATCGCGGTCAGGTGCGACAGCTCGTGGTGGCCGGCGAACATGGCCGCCTCCCAGACGCTGCCCTCGTCGCACTCGCCGTCGCCGAGCAGCACGAAGGTGCGCCACGACCGGCCGGTCTGCCGGGCACGCCAGGCCAGCCCGGCGCCCACCGGCAGGCCGTGCCCGAGCGAGCCGGTGGAGAGCTCGACGCCCGGGATGCCGACGTGGCTGACATGCCCGGACAGGTACGAGCCGTTCTGGTAGTGCCGGTGCAGCACGGCCGGATCGAAGAAGCCGCGCTCGGCGAGAACGGCGTACAACGCGGCGCCGGCGTGGCCCTTGCTCATGATGAACCGGTCCCGGCCGGGCCATCCCGGGTTCGCCGGGTCCACCCGAAGGATGTCGGTGTAGAGCACGGCCAGCACGTCCGCGCAGGACAGCGCCGAGCCGACGTGCGAGCTGCGGCCGCTGCTGGTCATCCGCAGGACGTGGCCGCGGACGGCGCGGGCGGTGGACTCCGAGGCGAGCTCCATCAGAGCACCGCGTACCCGATGTACGGGTCGAACTCGAACCGGCGCAGCTGCAAGTTGTTCAGCCCGACCTCGTCCAGGACGGCGGCCGTCTCACCGGGCCAGAGCGGGTTGTCCAGCTCGTCGAAGGCGAGCACCGCGCCGCGGGGCAGCCGGGGCAGCAGATGGCGCAGCGCCACCGCCGTCGGTTCGTACAGGTCCAGGTCGAGGAAGAGCAGGCTGATCACCAGGTGCGGGTGGTCGGCGACGAACTTCGGGACGGTCTCGGTGACGTCGCCGCGGATCAGCCGGGCCTTGGGGAGGTGACCGAGGAACCGGTCGGTGTCGTAGATCTCCAGCAGTCGGCTGAGTTCGTCGTAGCTGTCCGAGGCCAGGTCGCCGGCGCGGACCCGGGTGGCCTCCGGGCGGTCCTGTTCAGAAACTGCGGGGAAGCCGCCGAACGAGTCGAACCCGTAGATCCGCCGGGTCAGGTTGGTGGGCTCCAGCGCCGCGCTGAGCTGGGCGAACGTCATG
This sequence comes from Actinoplanes sp. 13, assembly GCF_056134165.1. Classification (NCBI taxonomy): domain Bacteria; kingdom Bacillati; phylum Actinomycetota; class Actinomycetes; order Micromonosporales; family Micromonosporaceae; genus Actinoplanes; species Actinoplanes sp. 13. The sequence goes on from NZ_JBVYOQ010000002.1 coordinate 518,994, forward strand.
AAGCTGGCACCCCGGAACACCCCGCACTCGACGATCGAGCCCTTGACCGGCAACGCCAGCTTGAACAGCTCGTAGAGGGCGGCGAACCGGGTCACCTGGGCGCGGCGGGCGTACCGGGCCATGTTCGCCAGCCGGGTGGGCAGGTCGTCGGGGCTGGCGGCGAAGACCTCGGCGATGGCGCCGGGCACCTGCCGCTCGACCTCGTTCTGCAGCCCGCCGGGCGTGGTCATGGTGTCACTCCGATCAGCTCGCGGGACCACCACTTCGGTTTGAAGCCGGGGCGCCGCTGGGCCGGGGTCCGCGGGGAGACGTACTCGTCGAAGTTGGGGAACGCCTCCGGCCCCTTGCCCGGCACCATGTTCAGCACGCAGCCGAGCAGGGTGGCGTTGACCCCGTTCAGGGCCCGGACCGCGGCGGTGACCTGGGCGCCGGTGGTCCGGCTGAACCGGACCACGAGCAGCGTGCCGTCGGCGCGGGCGGCGACCACCTCGCCGTCGGTCACCGGCAGCAGCGGTGGGCAGTCGAAGATCACCACGTCGAAGCGCCGGCGGACCTCGTCCACCACCTCGGTCATCCGCGGCGAGCTGAGCAGCTCGCTCGGGTTGGGCGGCGGGTGTCCGCCGGCCAGCAGCCACAGACCGGCGCCCCACGGCTGGATCGCCTGGTCCACGGTGGCGCCGCCGGTCAGCACGGTGCTCAGCCCGGCGGCGTCGTCGCGGCCGAGGAACTGGGCCAGCCGCGGGTGCCGCAGCTCGGCGTCGACGACCAGCACCCGCTGGCCGGTCTCGGCGAACAGCATGGCCAGGCTGCAGGCGGTCGCCGAGCGGCCCTCGCCGGGGACCGCGCTGGTGACGGCGAGGGTCTTCAGCGAGGTCCCGGCCGCGGCGGACTGCAGCAGCGTACGCACCTGGCGCAGCGCCTCGGTGCGGGCCGAGCGGCTCTCCGACACGAACGGTCCGGGCCCGGTCGGCGCCCGGCGGTCGGCCGGCACCCGGGCCAGCACCGGCGCGCACGCGAGGGCCTGCAACGACTCGCCGTTGCGGACGGTGGCGTCGGAGACCTCCCGGAGCACTGCCGACCCGGCGCCGACGATCAGGCCGGCCATCAGCGCGAGAGCGAAGTTGTTGAGCGGCTGCGGCGCGACCGGGTCCTCGGCCAGGTGAGGCCCGTTGACGATCTTCGCGCGTACCGCCGGGCCGTCGTCGTCGGCGCTTGCCTCCAGGGTCTCGACGACGGTCATGAACCGGGCGGCGACCTTCGTGGCCAGCGCCACCGCCTTGACCGGCGACGGGTCCTCGACGATCAGCTCCAGCATCACGGTGTCGGCGATGGCCTCCGCGCTGATCCGCTCGCGCAGCTCGGTGGCGCCGATGCCGACACCGGCCGAGGCAGCGAGCGGCAGCACGATCTCGTCGCTGTCCAGCAGCTCGGCATAGGTGGCCATCCGGCTGGTGGAGAACATCGTGCCGGGGTAGAGGTCGGCGGCCATCTCCGAGGGCGTGGTGAAGATGAACGTGACGTGGGCCGCGTACACCGTTGTGGTCCGCATGTTCACCGCCTGAGCCACTCCGAGAGCGAGGAGAACAGAGGTCACGACCAGCCACCAGTGCCGCTTGGCGACCCGGAGATAATCGCGTAGGCCCATGCAGACCTCCCCGTTTCGTGGTCACTGCCACGATATGGCGCTTACCGGTCGCCAGTGCAGCAAAACGAGAAGTCACCTTTAACGTGAAAAACCTAGATAAGGTGGTTGGTACCGACTCGAGCGTGCTGGAGGTCGGCTTGGTCTTCGCAAACGACGTACGCGCTCGCTTGATGCGCCACCGCTGCCTGCTCCGGCTGGCCGTGGACGCTGTCGCCTGGGCCGCCGGCCTGCTGGCCGCCGTCCTCACCCGGTACGGCACCGACCTGACCCGCGACCGGCTTTCCGGCCTGTCCGCTGCCACCGTGCTCGCCGTGGTTCTGCACGCCGCTGTCGGCCACATCTGGCACCTCTACCGCGGCCGTTACCGGTACGCGAGCCTCGACGAGGTCCGTGCGGTCGCCGCCACCACCGTCGCCACCGCGGCCGGCCTGCTCGTCATCGGCCTGCTGCTGCCCCGGCAACCGGTGCCGGGCGTCGTGCCGGCCGTCGGCGGGGCCGTCGCGCTGCTGCTCATGCTCGCGGTCCGCTATCTCTGGCGCGCGCGCCGCTCCCGCAGCCGGCGCCCGGACGGGCAGACCGCGACCCCGGTGGTGCTCTTCGGCGCCGGGGAGGCCGGCGCCCTGCTGCTGCGCTCCATGCTGCACGACCCCGGCAGCCGTTACCTGCCGGTCGGGCTGCTCGACGACGACCCGCACAAGCGGCGCCTGCACGTGCTCGGCGTGCCGGTGCTGGGCTCCCGCCAGGACATCGCCGCCGTGCTGGCCGCGACCGGCGCGACCACGCTGGTCTTCGCGGTCGCCAACGCCGAGGCCGAGCTGGTCCGCGACGTCCGGGACCGGGCTGTCGCGGCCGGCGCGACGTTCAAGGTGGTGCCCTCGGTCAGCGAGCTGATGGACCACCCGGTGGCCGTCGAGGACATCCGCGACGTGCAGGTCACCGACCTGCTCGGCCGGCACCAGATCGAGACCGACCTGCGGGCCATCGCCGGTTACCTGACCGGCAAGCGGGTGCTGGTCACCGGGGCCGGCGGCTCGATCGGCTCCGAGTTGTGCCGGCAGATCCAGCACTTCCACCCGGCCGAGCTGATGATGCTGGACCGCGACGAGACCGCGCTGCAGGCGGTGCAGCTCTCCCTGGACGCGCGCGGCCGGCTCGACGACCCGTCGGTGATCCTGGCCGACCTGCGGGACGCCGAGCAGATCAAGGCCATCTTCCGTGACCGCCGCCCGGAGGTGGTTTTCCACGCCGCAGCGCTCAAACATCTCGCGCTGCTCCAGCGCCATCCCGGCGAGGCCGTCAAGACCAACGTGCTGGGCACCCTCAACGTGCTGGCAGCCGCCGAGCACGTGGAACGGTTCGTCAACATCTCCACCGACAAGGCCGCCGACCCGAGCAGCGTCCTCGGGTACGCCAAGCGCGCCACCGAGCGCCTCACCGCCTGGGTCGCCGGTCGCCGCCCCGGCACCTTCCTCAGCGTCCGCTTCGGCAACGTGCTCGGCAGCCGGGGCTCGGTCTTCACCACGTTCAGCGCCCAGATCGCCGACGGCGGGCCGGTCACCGTCACCCACCCCGACGTCACCCGGTATTTCATGACCACCCAGGAGGCGGTGCACCTGGTCATCCAGGCGGCCGCGATCGGCCGCGACGGCGAGGCGCTCGTGCTGGAGATGGGTGAGCCGGTGCGGATCGCCGAGGTGGCCCGGCAGATGGCCCAGCTCGCGCCGGCCCCGGTCACCATCCAGTACACCGGCCTGCGCGCGGGGGAGAAGCTCGCCGAGACGCTCTTCGGAGCCGGCGAGGTGGACCGGCGCCCGTTCCATCCGCTGATCTCGCACGTCGAGGTGCCACCGCTGGACGCCGCGCTGCTGGGGCGCCTGCACCCGGACGCGGATCCGGCCACCGTCACCGCCGAGCTGGCCGCCCTCTGCACCGCCGAGGACCCCACCGGGCACCCGGTGCTCTCCCCGGGCCGCTGAGAGCGGCGCCGTCCCGCGCGACTTCTCAGACCGTGTCGGCGACCGGAAGGGCTCCGGCGTGCCGCTCGGGCAGCGTCATCCGGCCGCCGGCCGCCCGCTCCAGGGCCGCCCGGAGCCGGGCCTCCTCGCCGTCGCGGTCCCGGTACCAGGCGATGGACCAGATCCGGTGCAGGTTCCAGCCCAGGCCGAGCAGCACCTGCTCGCTGAGCCGGTCCCGGTCGCGGGCCGCCGAGCACTCCCCGTACGCCGCTCCGTCGCACCGGATGCCGAGCGCATACCCCGCCTCCGGCTGCCCCGGCAGCCGCACGCCCAGGTCGACCCGGCCGCCGGCCCAGCCCAGGGCCGGGCTGGCCGGGTAGCCCCAGGACCGGATCGTGGCCAGCACCGACTCCTGGAACGGTCCCTCCGGCTCGCCGGCCGCCCGCTCCGGGACCGAGACCTCCAGGGCCGACGGTCCCCGCTCGGCGTAGTCGAGATAGCGGGCCAGCAGCCGCACACCCTCGTTGTCGTTCTCCGGGACGTCCCGGGCCGAGACCGAGGTGACGATCTCCACCCGGTAGCGGGCCCGGGTGATCGCCACGTTGAGGCGGCGCCAGCCGTTGGGCCGGTTGAGCGCCCCGAAGTTCGAACTGATCTTCCCGGTCTCGTCGAAGCCGTACCCGATCGAGAAGATCATCACGTCCCGCTCGTCACCCTGCACCGCCTCCAGGCTCTTCACGAAGAAGCCGTGCAGCCGATCGTCGTCGAGGATCCGGGTGAGTTCCGGCCGGTCGGCGGCGACCCGCTCGACGGCCAGCTCGATCGCCTCGGCCTGGGCCACCGAGAACGTCACCACGCCCAGCGACAGGCCGGGCCGCGTGGTGAAGTGGTGCACGATCCGCTCGGCCACCCGCTCCGCCTCGACCGGGTTGTCCCGGCTGCTGCTGCGCCGATAGACCCCGTCGGTCGGGATCAGCACCACGCCGCTGTCCGGCCCACCCGTGTTCGCGCTCGGGAAGACGCTGAGCCGACCCTGGTAGAACTCGTGGTTGGAGAACGCGATCAGCGCCTCGTGCCGGCTGCGGTAATGCCAGTTCAGGCCCAGGCTGGCGAACGCGCCGCAGCCCTTCGCCAGCTCCAGCACCGACTCGAAATCCAGCACCGGCAGCTCGTGCTCGAGCTCGTCGGCGGCGCCGAGCGCCCGGTCGAAGAACGAGGTCGGCGGCAGCTGGCGGTCGTCGCCCGCGGTGATCAGCGCGGCGCCGCGGTAGATGCAGTTGATCGCGTCGGCCGGGGTGACCTGGGACGCCTCGTCGAAGATCACCACGTCGAACCGGATGTCCGGCGGCAGCGACTGGGACACCGTCAGCGGCGACATCAGGAAACACGGGCGCAGGCCGAGCGCCAGATCCCGGGTCTGCGCGATCAGCTCCCGGACCGGCAGATGCCGGCTGGCCTTCATCGCCTCCCGGCGCACCAGGTCGGCGGCCGGGCTGTCGGCCGCCGGGCGGCGGGCCGCCACGGCCTCGGCGATGTCGCTGACCGCGGTGGCGGCCAATCTGCTGTCCAGACCACGGAACTCGGCGACGAGCCGGTCCCGGTCGGCCGCCCGCCACGGGCGCAGGCGCTGGTCACTCTGGATCACCGCGTCCGCCCAGGCGTGGTACACGGCCCGTTCCACGGCCGGTCGCACCTGGTCGGCGGAGAGCTGCCGGTCGGCGCAGAAGTCGACGACGCCTTCCAGGCCGTACCCGCTGAGGACCGCGCGGGCGTCCTGGGCGGCGAACCACTCCTCCTGACCGCCGGGCTCGGACCGGATCTGCTGCAGGAACACCCGCGCCTGCTCCGGGTCGGCGAGCCGTTGGGCGAGGTCGGCGCGGCGGGCCGGGGCGAACGCCTGGAGCACGCCCTGCCGGGCCGTAGCCCACTGGCCGGCGAGCTCGGCGAGCCCGGAGACGGGCCGCAGCTTGCGCAACGCGGTGGCCTGCGCCGGGCTCAGCGGCGCGTCGGACCCGGTGACCAGGGCCCGGGCGGCAGCCGTCCACTCCACCGCGGCGGTCAGCGCCGCCTCGTCGGTGTCCGCTCCCCGGTAGGCGTCCCCGAACACGCCGGTGAACTCGGTGGTGTGCGCGGACAGTGCCGCCTCGGCGCCGGCCACCTCCTGCCGGAGCCGGCCCAGCAGGCTCACCTCGGCGAAGTCCAGCGTCCGCCCGGTCGCCACGTCGTACGCGTGCACCACGGCGGCCACCGTCCCCAGGGCCGTCGCGTGCTGCCGCAGCCAGTCGATCGCGCCGTCGATCGGGCCGGAGACCAGCTCCGGGCGGTCCGCGGCGTACGGCCCGGGCCGCCCGGCCAGCACCGCGTCCCGGGCGGCGGTGGCGAGCCGGATGATCTCCTGATCGGACGACGGCGCGCAGACGTACGCGGCGACCGCCTGCACCGCTGCCGGCGGCGCCGAGCGGAGAGCCTGCTCGACGACCTGCAACGCCTCGTCGATCGAACCGAAGTCGGTGCCCCGCCCCTGCCAGTACCGGCCGAGCGCGGGCCCGTACGTCTGCTCCGCCGCGGCCAGATCGTGGCGCGCACGCTGCCAGGCCACCGCCGTCTCCAGCCGGGGCAGTGCGTCACGCACCGCGGCCGTGGGCAGCACGAAGGCCGCGACGACGCGGCGGTCCCGCCGGTACGCGCCGAACAGCTTGCGCAGGCCGCGGTGCACCCGGGTGAACCGGTCGGCCAGCTCCTCGACCGGCTGGGTGAGGATCGCCTCGGAGAAGAACGGCCGGGCCCGCACCTCGGCGGCGACCAGGTTCTCCAGCGCGCGCCGCAGCGCCTGCGCGCCGGTCGCGACGGTTGCCGCCGCGCCCGGGCCGAACCAGAACGGCTCCGGCTTGTGCCGGCGCGTGCCCAGCTCGGCGATGTCGGCGACCCGCCCGATGTCGGCCACCGTCACCGCCTTCGGCAGGCCCAGCTTGGCGGTCACCCGGTCCACCGCGGCGCGGTGCCGCTCCAGCTCGTCGGCGGCCTCGGTGCAGGTCTTCGCCTGCCGGTCCGCCTCCGTGGCGGTCAGCGACACGAGATCCACCGCCGCCGGGACCAGACCACCCAGATCCGGTACGGCGGGCAGCTCGGCGGGCGCGGGCAGAGCGGACCAGGAGGCGCCGGCCCGGCGGGTCGCCGACTCGCGGGCGGCCCTGATCGCGGTCAGCTCCCGGCCCAGGGCCTGCGCCGCCCGCCGGACCGGATCGAGCGTGGGCGCGGTCAGCCAGTCGTCGCGGGCCTGGTCGGGCCGGCGGCCGGCATGCGCGGCCAGCTCGGCAAGGGTGCCCGCGTCGTCCGGGCTGTCCAGCCCGAAGGCGGACGCCGACGCCCGGTCGCCGCGCATCGCCCGGGTGAGCCCGGCCAGGGCGCGTTCGGCCCGGGACAGGACCGGGTCGAGGGGCTCGCGCTTCGCCACGTCCCGCCACGGCAGGTCGTCGCGCTGCACCGCGGTGCGCCAGGCCGCGGCGAGCCGATCGGCGGCCTCGCGGACCCGGCGGATCGACTCCGGTGTCATGGTCGCGGGCGGGATCACCGGCACCGGGGCGGCCGGCGCGTCAGCGAGCTGGGCGCACAGCCCGAGCACGTCGTGCAGGCTACGGTCGAGCGGCTGCCGGACCTCGTTCATCGCCTCGGCGTACGTGCTGAGCTGTTCGCGCCGTTCGCGCGTACCCCTGCGGTCGGCCTGAGCGGTGGCGCCCCGCGGCGCCGGACCGTCGTCGAGGGCCGCGGCCAGCGCTGTCGCCACCTCTTTGCGGCCGGCCTTGTGCCCGTGCAGCTCCAGGACGTAGCGGTCGATGCCCGCCTCGACCAGCCGATGGTGCACGACGTCGAGCGCCGCGGCCTTCTCCGAGACGAACAGCACCCGTTTGCCGGCGTGCAGCAGGCAGCCGATCATGTTCGCGATCGTCTGCGACTTGCCGGTGCCGGGTGGGCCGTCCATCACGAAGCTGTGGCCGGCCACCGCGGCCGCGATGCAGGCCCGCTGGGACGCGTCGGCGTCGAGCACCAGCGGCACGTGCTCGGGGGCGGCGACCCGGTCGATCTCGTCGGCCGGGATCGGGTGGAAGCGGAAGGCGTCGGTCTGCCGGCCGGTGCCGGTGGTGGCGAGCGCCTGGATCACCGGGTGCCCGATGATCCGGTCCTCGTTGACCAGCAGGTCCCGGTAGATCGCCTCCTTGTGGAAGGTCAGATAGGACAGGAAGAGGGTCTGCTCGACGTGCCAGCCGCGCCGGCGGGACACCGCGCTGCGCAGCTCGGACCAGATCCGGCCCACCTCGACGTCCGGACCGGCGGCCGGTGGCTCCAGTCCCAGCCGGCGCAACCGGATGGCGAGCGCCGGGTTCAGCACCGCCTCCTCGTCGCGCATCCGCAGCCGGGGCGGGTCGCCGGCACCGGTGGTGACCAGCTCGACCGGCAGCAGCACGATCGGGCTGGCGTACGCGTTGCCGGCCTCGTCGCGCCACCGCAGCAGGCCGAACACCAGGTGCAGCACCGAGACGCCGCGGTCCAGGTATTCCTGCCGGGCCTTCTTGAGCATCCGGCGCAGCACCGCGTCGAGGGCCGGGTCGGGCATCTCGGTGCGCAGGACGTGGTCGGCGGAGGCGTACCGGTCCGGGTCCGCGCCGGTGCCGACGAGACCGCACTCCGATCCCTGGTGCAGGGCACCCATCACGACTTCCGGCTCGGGGCCGACGATCTCCACGAGGTCGGGATGGTCGGTCGGGAAGTTGATCAGCCGATTGGTGTCGCCCAGATCGACAAGGCTGTCCCGCCAGGCGTGCAGGGCCGCGCGCACCTCGGTCCGGGCCGGCACCAGCGCTTTTCCCGAAGGGTGTCTCATGTCCCGATTGCACCAAAGAGGCCATCTTTTTGCTGGCGAATCGTGATGCGGGCCGATCGTGCGGGAAACGGGCGATCGGCCTGCCGGGCCGGGAGCATCCACGGATGTGATCGCCGGCGGACGGTGGCGCGCCCTCTCAGGCGGCCGCGCCGCGCAGGACCGCGTCCACCAGCTTCTCCGCGAAGCCCTCGCCCGGCACGGTGAACGCACCCGGCACCATCGACCGCATCATCGACGGACCGTTGAGCATCAGCAGCGTGAGCTCGACGTCGAGGTCGGCCCGCAGCTCCCCGGACTCGACACCACGGCGCAGCACCTGCCGCATCACGTCCCGCCGGGGTTCGATCACCGCCCGGTACATCCGGGCCAGCTCGTCGTCGCGGATCAGCTCCGGGAGCAGGCAGGCGGTGACCCGGCCGTACCGCTTCGCGCGGGCCCCCCGGTTCGCGGCGATCAACGTGACCAGGTCGTCGCGGACCGACTCGCCGGCAAGCTCGGGCAGCGGGCCCTTCATCGCGCGGACAGCGTCGACGAGCAGGGCCTCCTTGTTGGGCCACCGCCGATAGATCGTCGCCTTGCCCACGCCGGCCCGGGCCGCCACCGCCTCGACGGAGATGGCGGCCGCGCTCTGGCCGTCGGCGAGCAGCGCCAGCACCGCTTCGAGAATGGCCTCGTCGGCCTGGGCGTTGCGGGGCCGGCCAGGAGCCTTGCGCTCCTGGCCGGTCTCGGGTGCTGCGTCGGCCGTGGTCATGGCGTTCATTGTTACCGACAGGTTTACGCGTCGGCCAACGCCAGGGCGGGTGGCTCGGTCGTGGCCGCGTCGGGTCCGGGCGCGGGGCGCTTACCGGGCAGCCAGAGCACCGCGACCAGGGTGCCGAGCAGGGCGAACACCGTGGTGCCCACCGCCGCGTAGTGCATCGCGGTGATGAACGCCGCGTTCGCCTGGTCGATCAGCTCGGCGCCGGCCGGGCCGGCCTGCGCGGCCACCGCGTACGCCCCGGCGACGGACTCCCGGGCCGCCTCCTCGGCGGCCGCGGGCAGGGCCTCGGTGGCGCTGCCGAGGTGCCCGCGATAGACGGACGAGACGACCGCGCCGAGCACGGCGACACCGAGCGCGCCGCCCAGCTGCCGGATCGTGTTGCTGACCGCCGAGCCGACGCCGGCCTTCTCCCGGGGGAGGGCAGCCATGATCGCCTCGGTGGCCGGCGGCATCACGTTGGCCATGCCGACGCCCATCAGGAAGAACGCCGCGCCGACCACCCAGATCGGGGTCTCCGCACCGATCAGCAGCCAGGTCGACAGCCCGGCCGAGACCAGCAGCAGGCCCACCGTGCTGACCACCTTCGGGCCGAACCGCTTGACCATCCCGGCGCTGAGCGGCGCGAAGATCATCTGACCGACGGCGAACGGGACGAACAGGGCGCCGGACATCAGCGGGCCGTACCCGCGGACCAGCTGCAGGTAGAACGCGCCGAAGAACATCGAGCCCATCGCGGCGAAGAAGATCAGGCCGATGATGCCGACCGACGCGGAGAACTGCCTGTTGCGGAAGAGCTTCACGTCCAGCGAGGGGAACTCGATCCGGCTCTGGAAGATCACGAAGCCGGTCAGCACCACCAGGCCGCCGGCGATCGTGCTCCAGGCCGCGATCTCACCGAAGCCGTCCTCGCCGCCCTTGATCACGCCGTAGGTCAGCAGCGTCAGGCCGACGATCGACAGCAGCACGCCGGGCACGTCGACGCGGTTCGGCTTGGGGTCACGCGACTCCGGCACCAGCACCAGCACCAGCACGACGCCGATGATCACGATCGGCACGTTGATCAGGAAGACCGAGCCCCACCAGAAGTTCTCCAGCAGCAGGCCACCGATGACCGGCCCGATCGCCACGGCGAGGCCCACGGCACCGGCCCACACCCCGATCGCGCGGGCGCGCTCCCTCGGGTCGAAGACGTTGGCGATGATCGACAGCGTGGACGGCATGACGGCCGCGGCACCGAGACCCATCACGGCGCGGGCCGCGATCAGCTGGTCCGGCGAACTGGCGTAGGCCGAGATCAACGACGCCACGCCGAAGATCACCAGGCCGGTGATCAGGGTGATCCGGCGGCCCAGCCGGTCGGCCAGGATGCCGGCGGTGAAGAGCAGCCCGGCGAAGACCAGGGTGTACGAGTTGATCGCCCACTCCAGCTCGCTCTGAGTGGCGCCGAGACCCTGCTCCGGGTTGGCGATCGTGCTCATCGCGACGTTCAGCACGGTGTTGTCGAGCACCACGACGAGCAGGCTGACGACCAGCACGCCGAGAATCGCCCAGCGCCGGGGATGCCCGGTCTGAGGTGTGTCCATGTCGCTACCCCCGGTTTCGATACGGAACGGTTCCGTATCCCTAGGGCACCGTAGGCCTACGGTCGGGAAAACGGAACGGTCTCGTATCGAATTGTGCTGCCGGTCACTGCCGCCCAGATCTTCAAGGCCCTGAGCGGGTACGACCGGCGCGTGGCCGACTCCCGCGGCTGTGCCGCTCCTAGGCGTAGTGCCGGTACACCGGGCGCGCCACGCAGGCCGGCTTCGACGACCCGTCCACCTCCACGGTGAAGTCGAACGTGCTCTGCACCCCGTTACCCGCCACGTCCTCGACACTGACCACCGTGGCGTTCAGACGGATCTTGGCACCCACCCGGACCGGGCTCGGGAACCGCACCTTCTCCAGCCCGTAGTTCACGCCCATCCTGATGCCCTGCACCGTCAGCAACGACGAGAACAGCGGGATGACCAGGGAAAGCGTCAGATAGCCGTGCGCGATCGGCGCACCGAACGGGCCGGCCTTGGCCCGCTCGACGTCCACGTGGATCCACTGGTGGTCCCCGGTCGCGTCGGCGAACGTGTTCACCCGCTCCTGGGTGATCTCCAACCACTCGGACGACCCGAGGTCCTTCCCGACGAGCGACTTGAGACCTTCGAGCCCCTGCACGGTGGTGGTCATGGCGACTCCTTCGACGACGGTGAGAGATCACCGTGCCACGGCGCACCCGTCCCGGTCACCGCGAAAATCGCCGGTTACCGCGTACCACCGAAAATCCCCACCCGCCGACGCCGTCCGCTCCGCCCCGCCCTTGCCGCCGCCCTCCGCGCCGCGCCCACCGTGGTGACTTGCGGTTCGCTTCGCACCCGAAGTCCCCACGCAGATGGGTTCACGGCCAGGCGGCGGTCACCAGGTCGGGCAGCACGCGCGCGGCCGAGCCGTGCAGATTCACCCGGGCGACCGGGTCGAGCGGCGTCGGCTGCGGGTTCACCTGGATGACCGCGGCGCCCGATCGAGCGGCCAGGCGGGGGATCTCGGCGGCCGGGTACACCAGTCCGGAAGTGCCGACGGTCAGCAGCACGTCGCAGCCGCCCGCCGCCCGCACCGCACTTTCGAGCGCCGACTCGGGCAGCGACTCACCGAACCACACCACCCCCGGGCGTACCGCACCGCCGCACACCGTGCACCGCGGAGGCGGCAACCGGCGGCCGTCCTCCGGCTCGCCGTCGGAGTCGGGCAGCGGCGCCGGCTGCGAGCACACCGAGCACCGGGGCGCGAACAGGCTGCCGTGCAGGTGTGCCGGCCGCGCCGAGCCGGCACGTTCATGCAGGTCGTCGACGTTCTGGGTGATCACGTCGGTGTGCGGGGCGTGCGCCTCGATCGCGGCCACCGCCTCGTGCCCCGGATTGGGCTGCACGCTGCTGACCTTGTGGCGGCGCCATTCGTACCACCCCCACGCCAGATCGGGGTCGTCCTGAAAGGCGCGCGGGGTGGCCAGCGACTGCGCGTCGAACCGCTCCCACAACCCGGTCAGGGCATCCCGAAAAGTAGGCACACCGCTCTCCGCCGAGATCCCGGCGCCGGTGAACACGACCACCCGCTGCGCCTGGGCCAGCAGTTTCGCCGCCTCAGTCAGGTGCTCCATCCGAACCCCTCCCGCCGTGAACGCGTACCCGGCACGCATGAGTCTGGCAGCGTCACCCGCGCCGCCGCATCACTGTTGCGCCCATGGGTCGTTGACCGGTCGAGTGAGGCGGTGTGCGGAGGAGTCGTTTAGTGTCCGGAGTGGACGGCTGATGACCGGGGCCTGGAAGAGCCGCGTGCGCAAGACCGGTTCCCGGGTGCTCTCCGCCGTGGGCAACCTCGCCACCCCGGTGGACCGTCCGGCCCGTTCCGACGAACACGTCAGCACCCTGGTCGCCGCAGTCACCGCGGTGGCGGGCGTGGCCTTCCTCCTGATCATGCTGATCACCTGGCTGACCCGCTGACCACCCACCGCCCGCACCCGCCGACGGGCCGCCCGCACCAGCCGCCGCACCCGCCGACAGGCTGACCGCACACGCCGCGGGCGGACAACCAGCCGTGGGGCCGGCTGGCAGTGGCGCATGATCCCGGCCGGTTCTTGCTGCGTGAGTGCCGGCCGGGCGCGTCGAGCCGGCAACGGGACATGATCCCGGCCCGTTCTTGCTGCGTGACTGCCAGCCGGCGGCGACCCCGAAGCGCCAGGACGTGTGTGGGGACTTCGGGTGCGGAGCGAACCGCAAGTCACCACAGTGGGCTGATGAGCTCAGCCCGGCGGACGCGGCAAAGGCTTGCGTGGCAAATGGTCGCGGTTTGGCCACGGGGCGCGGACGCTGCGGTTGGGGAGTCGTGGCCGTATCAAATGCTGTGTGGTGCTGTTCAGGGACCGCGCCGGGTGAGCGGCCACGCCGGGGGATGCCGTGGCGGGAGAGGCCGCGCCGGGTGAGGGGGTCAGCGGGAGCGGAGCAGCAGGCCGGCGCAGGCGGTGGGGTTGTCGGCGAACGGCAGGTGGCCGCACCCCGGCAGCCGGATGTGGCGGGCGGTCGGCAGCGCGACCCGCGCCCGGCGCGCCTGTGGGCGGTAGGGGAGCACGGCGTCGCGGGTGCCCCAGGCGATGGTGACCGGGATGCGGGTGAGGTCCCCGAGCGAGGTCGGTGACCACGGGGCGAGGCCGGCGAAACAGCGGCGGGCCTGGCTGAAGCCGGAGGCGGCGGCCAGGGCCCGGGCCGCGGCCAGGCAGTCGCCGGCGGGGAGCCGGACGGGGTGGGCGTAGAAGACGGAGCAGAAGGCGGCCCGCCCGGCCCGGGTGTCCATGATGCGGGGCAGGGCGGGGGAGAGGGTGACGGCGCCGGCGCGGGCGGCGGCGACGACGGCCTGGCACCAGCGGCGGCCGGTGACGCGCCAGAAGCCGATCGGGGCGAAGGCGGTGACGGAGCGGGCGTGGCCGCGGCGGCCGAGTTCGAGGGCGATGCCGCCGCCGAGCGAGTTGCCGGCGACGTCGGGGTGGTGGATGCCGAGTTCGTCGAGGAAGCCGGTGACCTGGTCGGCGAGGTGGGCCACCGAGCCGGGTTCGGGGCCGCCGGGGGCGGGGTCGTGCCAGTACGGCGAGTCGCCGAAACCGGGCAGGTCCAGGGCGATCACGTCGCGATGCCGGCTGACCCGGTCGAGGATGGGTGACCACACGCGCCAATGGCTGCCGAGGCCGTGCAGGAGCACGAGCGGTGGGCCGTATCCCCGGCGGGCGTAGGACAGCTCCGTCATCGCTCCACCCTTCCATCGCCGGACCTGAATGGCAGTGACGCGTTCGGGGGAATCCGCGGAGCGGGTGATAACCGGGAATCCGTTGTTGACATGTTGCCAATAGCGGTGTGATGGTACGGCGATGTCGTACGACTACGACGTTCTCGTCATCGGTTCCGGGTTCGGCGGGAGCGTGTCCGCGTTACGTCTGACCGAGAAGGGCTATCGGGTCGGCGTGCTGGAGGCGGGCCGCCGGTTCGCCGACGACCAGTTCGCCAAGACCTCTTGGCGGCTGCGTGACTATGTGTACGCGCCGGCGCTCGGCTGCTACGGCATCCTGCGCATGACACTGCTCAAGGACGTGCTGGTGCTCTCCGGCGCGGGAGTGGGCGGCGGGTCGCTGGGTTATGCGAACACGCTGTACGAGCCACCCGACGCGTTCTACGCCGACCCGCAGTGGGCCGGCATCACCGACTGGAAGTCCGAGCTGGCGCCGTACTACGCGCAGGCCAACCGGATGCTCGGGGTCGTGGTCAATCCCGTGGAGACGGTGGCCGACGTGGCGCTGCGCAGCGTCGCGGACGATCTCGGGGTGGGTGAGTCGTTCCGGCGTACCCCCGTGGGCGTCCTTTTCTCGGACGTGGCCGGCGCCGAGTCGCCGGACCCGTTCTTCGGCGGCGCCGGACCAGCACGGCGCAGCTGCACGTTGTGCGGCGCCTGCATGACCGGCTGCCGGGTCGGGGCGAAGAACACGACGGTGAAGAACTACCTCTATCTGGCGGAGCGGGCCGGCGCGGTGGTCCATCCCCTCACGACGGTCCGCACGGTCACGCCGTTGCCGGGCGGCGGGTACGCGGTGGAGACGCGGCGCACCGGCGGGCTGCGGCGGAAGCGGTTCACCGCGCAGCAGGTGATCTTCGCGGCCGGCGCGCTGGGCACCCAGCGGCTGCTGCACCGGCTGCGGGACCGGGGGACGCTGCCACGCGTCTCGGCGCGGCTCGGCGAGCTGAGCCGGACCAACTCCGAATCGATCCTGGGAGCGCGCACCCGGCGCCGGGACCGGGACTACAGCCACGGCGTCGCGGTGACGTCGTCGATCCACCCGGATCCGGTGACGCACGTCGAACCGGTCCGGTACGGGCCGGGCAGCAACCTGCTGGCCCTGCTCGCCACCGCGCTGGTCGGGGAGACGGGTGGCCGCTCCCGGTGGACGGTGGCCGCGCGGACGCTGCTGCGGGCGGGCCGGGACCTGCGGCTGTACGTGTCGCCGAGGGACTGGTCGCGGCAGACGATGGTGCTGCTGGCCATGCAGCCGCTGGACAACTCGATCACGCTGTACCGGCGCCGGGGGCGGCTGACGAGCCGGCCGGGGATCGGCGAGCCCAACCCGGTGTGGAACCCGGCGGCGCACGACGTGGCGCGGCGCACCGCGGAAAAGATCGACGGGGTGCCGCTGGGCGCCTACACCGAGCTGGCGGGCCGGCCGGTCACCGGGCACTTCATCGGCGGCTGCGCGATCGGGGGCGATCCGGGCAGCGGGGTGGTCGATCCGTACCAGCGGCTGTTCGGGTACGACGGGCTGCACGTGATCGACGGCTCGGTGATCGCGGCGAACCTCGGGGTGAACCCGTCGCTGACGATCACGGCGCTGGCCGAGCGGGCGATCGCGTTGTGGCCCAACGCGGGCGAGACCGATCCGCGGCCGGCCGCCGGCTCGGCCTACGCGCCGCTGGACCCGGTGCCGCCGCGCCGCCCGGTGGTTCCGGCGAGCGCCCCGGCGGCGTTGCGGTTGATCAGGGTGCGTGCCGAGGGGGACCGGCCGTGACCCGGATCGTGATCATCGGCGCCGGGGTCGGCGGGGTGGCGGCCGCGGCCGAGCTGCTCCGGCAGGGCTTCCGGGACATCGTGGTGCTGGAGAAGGCGGGCCGGCTCGGCGGCGTGTGGCGGGACAACGTCTACCCCGGGTGCGCGTGCGACGTCCCGGCGCCGCTGTACTCCTTCTCGTTCGCGCTGAACCCGGACTGGTCCCGGCGCTATCCGCCGCACCGGGAGATCTTGGCCTATGTGGACCGTTGCGCCCGCGACCTCGGGGTCACCGGCCTGATCCGCTGCGGCGCCGAGGTGATCTCCGCCGACTGGGACGGCGCCGCCTGGCGGCTGGTCCTGGCCGGTGGCGAGGAGATCACCGCCGACGTGCTGATCCCCGCGGTGGGGCAGCTGTCCCGGCCGAGCATCCCGCTGATCCCGGGTGCCCCGGCGTTCCGCGGCGACGCGATGCACACCGCCCACTGGGATCCGGGCATCCCCGTCGAGGGCCGGCGGGTCGCCGTCATCGGCACCGGCGCCAGCGCGATCCAACTGGTCCCGGAGCTCGCCGGGAGGGCCGCGCACGTCACGGTCTTCCAGCGCACCGCCCCGTGGACCCTGCCGAAGCCGGACCGCCGTTACGGCCGCCTGCGCCGCGCCGCGTACCGCCGGTTCCCGGTGCTGATGCGGGCCTCCCGGGGCGCGACCTGGGTGCTCACGCTGGTCCAGGGCGCCGCGGTGGCCGGTCACCCGGTCGTCAACCCGCTGATCCGCGGCTATTCGCTGGCGCAGCGCCACTGGCAGGTGCGCGACCCGGAGCTGCGTGCCAAGGTCACGCCGGACGAGCCGCTCGGCTGCAAGCGGGTGCTGTTCACCAACGCCTGGCTGCCCGCCCTCACCCGGCCCGACGTCGACCTCGTCACCGACAAGATCGTGGAGATCACCGCGACCGGGGTACGGACCGCGGACGGCGCCGAGCATCCCTGTGACGTGCTCGTCTACGGCACCGGGTTCGCGGCGACCGAGTTCCTGGCGCCGATGCGGATCACCGGGCGGGACGGGGTGCGCCTGGACGACGTGTGGCGGGACGGCGCGCACGCGTACCTCGGCGTCACCGTGCCCGGCTTCCCGAACATGTTCCTGGTCTACGGCCCGAACACCAACACCGGCAACACCTCGGTGATCTTCTTTCACGAGGCTCAGGCGCGGTACATCGCGCAGGCCGCGCGGGTGGTCGCTCTTTCCCGCCAACCCTTGGAGGTACGACCGGAGCGCGCGACCGCCTACGACGAGGAGATCCAGGGGCGGCTGGCCGGCAGCGTCTGGACCGGGTGCCGGAGCTGGTACCGGACCGCCGCCGGCCGCATCGTCACCAACTGGCCGGGCACGGCCGCCGAGTACCGCCGGCGGACCGCGCGCCTGGACCGGGCGGACTTCCGGGTCGCTACGCCGCCTGCGGCAGCGCGCCCGGAATCCCGGCCGCCAGCAGAGCGGTCATCGCCTCGGCCGGCCGCGGCCGGTTGAGGTGATAGCCCTGCAACAGGTCCACCCCGGCACCGGCCAGGTCGGCCGCGGTCGGCTCGTCCTCGACGCCTTCCGCCACCACGGTCAGCCCGAGGGACCGGGCGATCGCGATCACCGAGTCGATGATGGTGGCGTGCACGGGGGAGTCGTGCACGCGTACCACGAACGACTGGTCTATCTTCAGCTCGTCGATCGGCAGCCGGGGCAGCAGGCCCAGCGACGTGTACCCGGTGCCGAAGTCGTCGATGGCGACCCGGATGCCGGCGGCCCGCAACTGGGCGAGCTGCGCCGCGACCTGGTCCGGCCGGGTCAGCACGGCCGTCTCGGTGATCTCCACGGTGAGCAGCGAGGCCGGCAGGCGCTCCAGCTCCAGCAGGGTCAGGATGGTCGGCACGGCGCGCTCCTGGGCCAGATAGGCGGCCGGCAGGTTCACCGAGACCGGGACGTCGTGCCCGGCGCGGTGCCAGAGCAGCGACTGGTGCAGCGCCTCGGCGAGCACCCAGTCGGTCAGCTCGACGATGACGTCGGAGCGTTCCGCGTCCGGCAGGAACACCCCGGGCGCCAGCAGGCCGCGCTGCGGGTGCTGCCAGCGCACCAGCGCCTCCACGCCGTGCATCCGCCGGGTCCACGCGTCGTGCAGCGGCTGGTAGTGCAGCCGCAGGTGACCCGACCGCAGGCCGGTGCGCAGCTCGGTGAGCTGCCGCAGGTCGACGCGCTGGTTGGTGTCCAGCCCGGGTGACCACTCGACCACGCCGGTCCGCTCGTGCTTGGCCCGGCGCATCGCGGCCGCCGCCCGGCGCATCAGCACCGTGACGTCGTGGTGGTCGGCGAGGCTGATGCCGACGCTGGCCTCGACGCTGATCGGCAAGCCGTCCACCCGGTGCGGGCCGCGCAGCCCGGCCGCGAGCCGCCGGCCGACCGCCTGCGCCGACTGGCCCGGGGGCAGCTCGGAGACGAGCACGACGAACTGGTCGCCGTCGAGCCGGGCGGCCAGGTTGCCGGCGCCGCGGCTCTCACCCAGCGCGGTGGCGACCAGGTGCAGCAGGGTGTCCGCGCCGTGGTGGCCGAGCACGTCGTTGGCGTCCTGGAACCGGTCCAGCCCGAGGTGGATGACCGCCACCAGGTCGCCGGTGTCCAGCCGGCGCTGCCCTTCGGCCTGCACCTTGGCCCGGTTGGGCAGCCCGGTGAGCGGGTCGGTGCGCGACAGCCGCGCGAACCGGCCGGCCATCGCGGCCAGCACTTCGATCATGGGCGCGATACCGAACCGGCCGTCCGGCCAGTTGACCAGCACCGGCTCCTCACGGTCGGCGCCGGTACGGGCCAGTGCCGTCTCGGCGGCCACGTCGATCTCGGTGCCGGCCAGGAACTCCAGCGCGTCGGCGCCGGGCAGGCCGCCGGCCACCGAACCCGCCGGGTACGGCCGGCCGCGTTCGATCATGGCGCGGCTGTACACCCGGTGCGCCTCGTCCGACTCGACGATGACGCCCGGGGCGAGCGGGTCCGCGGCGAGGGCCGCCTCGATGTCGCTGACCGGGGTGCACGCGGGCAGCGGTGTCATCGGGATGGCGATCTCGCCCAGTTTCCGGGGGAGGCGCGGGCTGCTGCCGTACCCGGTCATCGGGCGCGTCCGAGCGCGAAGCAGGCCACTCCGATCACGATCCGGCCGCCGTCGCGGCGCGTGCGCATCCGGATGTGCACCGGCCCGGCGGCGCCGGTACGCACGGCGTCCACCCGCTCACCGCGCAGGGCGGCGTGCCACAGCTCGGCCAGTCCGGCGTGCTCCCCGGCGACGATCAGCGACTCCAGCGCGGCGACCGGCTCCGCGGCCACCGTGCGCTCCGGGCCGACGGCCGCGGCGAACGACGCGGTGGCCAGCCGGTCGACCAGGCTCTCCAGGTCGCTCCGGACGGCGGCGAGGTCCAGTTCGGTGTCCCGTTCGCGGGTGCGGTCCAGCAGCATGCCGTCCCAGACGGTGGCGCCGTCCGCCTCCCGGTGCGGGCGGGAGACGCCGTACAGCCAGCGGCGGCTGCCGTCCTTGCGGATCACGCTGCCGCGCCAGTCCCACGGCTCCAGGGTGTCGCGCGACAGCAGGACGCTGGCCGCGAAACCCTCCTGGTCCTCCGCGGTGATGGTGTCCAGCACCCGGGTCGCGTCGCCCACCACCTGCTCCGGTTCGAGCTGGAAGATGTCCCGGCAACCGTCGGAGACGAAGCTGAACGACGCGGCGCCGTCGGCCTCCATCCGGTACTGGTAGAGCATGCCGGGGGCGTTGTTGACGGTGTTCCAGAACCGCTTCTCGCCGGCTTGGAGCGCGTCCGCGTCCCGGCGGCGGGCGGTGTCGTCGATGGAGATCGTGCAGACGCCGTACACCGATCCGTCCGGGTCGGTGAGCGGCACCCGGGTCACCACGTACTGACGGATGTCGTCGGAGAACGGAATCTCCTCCAGCACGGTCCGGGCCGTGCCGGTGCCGGCCACCTCGACGTCGTGGGCGCGGCCGACCGCCGCCACCGAGGCGGACAGCATCTCGGTCTCCCGGCGGCCCACCACGTCGGCGGCGGTGACCTGGAAGACCCGCTCGTACTCGCCGTTGACGAACAGGTAGCGGCCGTCCAGGTCCTTGGCCGAGATCACCGCGGTGGTGTGCTGCAGGATCGCGCTGATCAGCGTGTTGCTGCGCTGGAGCTCCTGTTGCGCCTGGTACCACTCGGTCTGGTCGGAGACGAACGCGGCGAAGCCGTCCGGGCCGAGCTCGTCGACGATCATCGACACTTGCAGGTCACGGCCGTCGCGGTGGACCGCCGGCACCTCCACGCGATGCCCCAGCGTGTCACCCTCACTGGTCACCAGCCGCCGGGCGAAGCCGGCGCTGTGCGCCGAGCGCAGGTGCTCGGGCACGATGGTGTCGGCGAGCGGCTGCCCGAGCACCTCGGCGCGGCTCCAGCCGAACAGGCGCTCCGCGGCCGGGTTCCAGTCCCGGATCCGGCCGGCCCGGTCGACGTGCACGAAGGCGAGCGCGGTGGCGTCCACGGCGCGGTCCCGGATCCGGGCCGCCGGCGTGGCGCTCATCTGGGGGGCGTGGGCGGTGAACACTCAGGCTTTATCGTCGTCTCGTCGCCGTACTTGAGCACGTCCGGCAAGCCCGGCGTGTGAACTTCGGGCTCGAATCGAGCCCGAAGTCCACACGCTCAGGGGTGGGTCAGCTCAGCTTGAAGACGGTGGCCTTCTCCGAGACCGTGACCACACCGCCCGCGGACCTCAGGAAGCGGCCGGGAGCCACCCGGACCGTCACCCCGTTCCGGGTGGCGATCCGCGTCACCGGCGTGCCGGTGGCGCTCAGCGACACGGTGGTGCCGCTGACGGTGAGGAACTTCGTGGGCTGGTCCACCGACTGCACCGTCTCGATGCCGTCGGCGGCCCGGACGAAGCGGAACTGGGTCTGCTCCAGCGCCCGCGGCGACCGCTCCACCCGGAACTCGTCACCGGCGTGGCGCACGAAGTACCGGTCGGCCGGTGACAGCCGCACGATCGGGCCGCCCTCGCCGACCGGGATCCCGAACAGCGGCGTGCCGTCCTCGTGCCAGTACAGCTTCTGCACGCGGGTGTGCCGGTTGGGGTCGTAGAGCGGGTCGCCGGTGATGTCCCGGTAATCGCGGGCGTGGTAGACCAGCACGTCGGTCTTCCCGTCCTCGGCGACCGTGAACGAGTTGTGCCCCGGGCCCCAGCGGTTCGTCGCCTCGTTGGTGACGAACACCGGGTCCGGGGTCTTCACCCAGCTCTCCCGCTTCAGCAGGTCGGCGTCCGCGTCCGCGGTGAGCAGGCCCATCGCGTAGCGGGCGTCGGTGGCGCTGGCCGAGAAGGTCATGAAGACCCGCCCGTTGCGGATCAGCACCGCCGGTCCCTCGTTCACCTTGAAGCCCTGGATCTCCCAGCTCCGGGTGGGCGTGGCGATCCGGGTGGGCTTGCTGCGCAACGTCCACGGGTTCGCCATCTCGGCGATGTACAGGCTGGTGTTGACCGCGATCTCCGGTTCGCTCTGCGCCCACGCCAGATAGTGCCTCCCGCGGTGGGTGAAGCTGGTGGCGTCCAGCGTGAAGCCCTCCCACTCGGTGACCAGCTTGCCCCTGAGGGTCCAGCCGGCCGGGTCGCGCGGGTCGTCGAGTGCCGACTCCAGCACGTAGGTGCGGATCCGGAACACGTCGTCCGAGTCGCCGGCGGCGAAGTAGATGTACCACCGGCCGCCGATCCGGTGCAGCTCGGGCGCCCAGATGTGCCCGCCCATGGTGCCGCTCGCGGGACGGCGCCAGATCACCGTCTCCTCGGCGGCGGCCAGGCCGGCGATGGTGCTCGCGCCGCGCACGACCAAGCGGTCGTACTCGGGCACCGAGCCGGTGAAGTAGTACATCCCGCCGATCGGCCGGGTGATGAACGGGTCGGCGCGCTGGGAGATCAGCGGGTCGACGGTGGGGACCCCGTAGATCTCGGCGTCGCTGCGCAATGTCGGGGCCCCTTCGGCGCCGCTTGCCACCAGGCCACCGAACGCTCCGGCAGTGGTCACCCCGAGAGAACCTCGCAAGAGGGTACGACGATTCATGACTTCCCCCTTATCGGGTCTTGATCCGCAGGAACGTGACGGAGTTCGCCGGGAACTCCCGGGTGAAGACCGGCGCGATGCCGCCGACCGTGCTGGTGACCGGCTGGATCGGTTCGGCGGAGCGGGTGTTCTGCTCAGCCGGGTCACCGGTGATCACGGTCATCCGCGCGGTCCGCGCGACCCGGCGCCCCAGGTCGACCTTCGTGACGGCGGGCTTGTCCTGCGCGTTGACCACCTTGACGATCAGTTCGCGGGCCTCGAGGTCCTCGGTGATCACCTGGGCGAACGGCTCGGTGACCCTGTTGTCGTCGAAGCTGCCCCACTCCTCGCCGTCCAGCAGCAGGGTGACCTTCGTGCCGCGTACCTGGATCCGGAGGTCGTAGGTACGGCCGGTCTCCACCGAGTTCGGCTTGGTGAGCAGCTGCTCCTTGGCGCTGGTGAAACCCTTCTCGACGGCGCCCTGGGTGTTGTTCCAGCCGCCCAGGTTCCACCAGTAGAACTGACCGGTCTCCTGCACGCCGAAAGCGACCAGGAAACCCTCCGCCCCGGCGGTCTTCGTGGCTTTCACCGAGATGTCGTACTCGGTCTCCCCGATGGCGGCCGCCTTGACCATGGTGTCCTCGGCCGTGGTGTCGGTCTGGGCGTAAGCCCCGTCGGTCACGCTCCAACTGCCGCGCGGTTGCACAGCGGTCCAGCCGTCGGCGTCACCGTCGTTGAAGTCGTCGCCGAACAGCACGGTGCCGTCCGGCCGGGTGACCTTCACGTCGTCGTACGTCGCGGCCGTGCGCCAGGTGGAGAGGCCGACCGCGCCGGTGATCGGCCGGGGCTGCACCACCGCGCCGGTGGCCGTGCTCGGCACCACCCGGTCGCCGACGTTGTTCATGAACAGCTTCTGCACCTGGTAGCTCGTGGAGCCCCAGGACTCGTCGTTGTCGAACCAGATCATGTCCGGCCGCCACTGCACATGGTCGATGTTGGCCAGCAGCGGGGCGTACGAGGCCAGCTTCACGACGTCGGCATTGCGCTCCAGCCCGGTCATGTAGGCCGCCTCGGCGAGCGAGTTGAACAGCTTGTTGTCCTGTGACGCGTACTCGCCGAGGAACACCTTCGGCCCGTTGCGGTCGTAGGAGTCGTAGCGCGCGTTGTTCTGCAGGAACCACGACGGGCTGTTGTAGTAGTGCTCGTCGACCATGTCGACGCCGGCGGCGCGGTTCTTGGCCCACAGGTTGTCGAACGTGGCGCCGGTGTCGTCCGGCCCGGAGTTGCTGATCACCGTGATCTCCGGGTGCTTCGCCTTGATCGCCTCTTCGAACCGCAGGAAGTTCGGGAAGAACTCGTCCGGCAGGTTCTCCTCGTTGCCGACGCCGATGTGGGTCAGGCCGAACGGCTTCGGGTGCCCCATCTCGGCGCGCAACCGGCCCCAGGTGGTGGTGGTCGCGCCGTTCGCGAACTCGATCAGGTCGAGGGTGTCCTGGATGTGCTTGCGCAGCAGCGCCTCGTCATTGGTGGCGCGGTTCTGGCCGCAGCCGGTGACCAGGGCCGGCACCACCGGCAGCGGCATCGCGCCGACGTCCTCGGAGAACTGGAAGTACTCGAAGTAGCCGAGGCCGTAGGTCTGGTTGTAGCCCCAGAAGTTCTTGTTCGTGGCCCGCGTCTCGACCGGGCCGACGGTGTCCTTCCACTGGTACGCCCGGGCCCGCGGGTAATTGTTGGCCGCGTCGTACGGGTACATGCTGCCGGTGTTGACCAGGCAGCCGCCGGGGAAGCGCACGAAGCCGGGCTCCAGCGCCGCGATCTTCTCCGCCAGGTCCTTGCGCAGGCCGTTCTTGCGGCCCTTGAAGGTGTCCCGTGGGAAGAGCGAGACCTCGTCGAGGCGGAGCGTCGCGGTGCCGGACGCGCGCACCGACAGCCGGGCCACGTCACTGGTGGCGGTCGCGCGCAGCGTGCCGGTGTACTTCTTCCAGGTGTCGCCGCCGACCGCGACGGTGACCGGCGCGGCGAGCGCGGTGCCACCGGCGGTCTGCAGGGTGACGCTGAGCGGGACCCCGGCGTCGGCGCGGGCCCACACCGAGAAGTCGTAGCGGTCGCCCTTGCGGACGGCGAGCCCGGTGTTGTAGCCGGAGTTGACCAGGCTGTGCTCGCCGTTCAGCGCCAGCCGCAGATAGTTGCGGTTGCGCTCGTTCAGCCGCTGATCGTCGTCGACGACGGTGGCCGTGCCGGCGCCGGTGGCGGTCCAGGCGGTCAGGCCGTTCCAGCCGGCGGCGTCGGTGGCGTTGAACTCGAAGGAGCGGTTGCGGACCAGCTCGGCGTAGAGCCCGCCGTCGGCCGCGTAGTTGATGTCCTCGAAGAAGACGCCGTACATCGATTCTCCGATGGTGGCGCCGGTGGCTGCGGGGTCGGCCGTGATGGTGTAGTCCGGCTCCACCGCGGAGGCGGCGACCGGTGGTGCCACCGCCAGCGGCAGCGAGACCAGCACGGCGGCCACGCCCGCGAGGCGATAGGGGGAACGGGGCATGAGAGGTCCTCCGGTGCGACGGCATCGGTTTCAGGGATGTTTCCGGTGGACGAAGCTCAGCAATGTGTACGCAAACATCGATAGCCCTGTCAAGAGGCATGTGTCGATGTCAGGACCAGTAAGGAACCCTTTGTTAACGTTCACCTGGGCGGATCCGGCGGCGGGGCCTGTCCCGGACGTTCACGTCTCGTTCACCGGGTGCACACCGGGACCCGGGGGTTGCCGTACACCTGTGCTTCTTAGCGTCCGGGCAGCCCGTCGTCACCGGAATGTGGTGACGACGTGAAACCGAGGAGATTCGATGCCCGACAAGATTCGCCGTCTGCTTCCACTGCTGGGGCACAGTGGTGGCAGCCGGGACGCGATGACCTGTCTGTACCGCTGTGGCAACGCCTGTGACCACCCCGTGCCGAACGAGTCCGCGAACCCGTACCTGGGCGACATAGTCAACACCGAGATGAGCCGGCGCGGCGTGGTCCGCGCCGGTGCGGTCGGCGCCATGGTGCTCGGCTTCGGCGGCGCCGCCGCGGCGCCGGCTGCCGCCGCTCCCGTCGAGGGAACCGCGGCCGGCGCCCTGCTGCACGGCGGTGGCCACCACCACCCGGTCCGGGCCGGCAAGCTGACCTTCGAGAAGGTCGCCCCGAACACCCTCGACCAGGTCACCATCCCGCCGGGCTACCGCAGCTCGATCGTGATGCGCTGGGGTGACCCGGTCGAGGCCGGCGCCCCCGCGTTCAACCTGGGCAACCAGACCGCGGCCGCCCAGTCGAAGCAGTTCGGCTACAACAACGACTTCGTCGGCGTGCTCCCGATCCCGGGCACCGACAACCGGCGCGCACTGCTCGTGGTCAACCACGAGTACACCAACGAGGAGCTCATGTTCCCCGGCTTCACCAGCCTGGACGCCCTCACCGTGGAACAGCTGAAGGTCGCGATCGCCGCCCACGGCCTGTCCGTGGTCGAGCTGGAGCGGGTCGGCCGCAGCGGCCAGTGGAAGCCGGTCAAGAGCCGTCGCCTGCCCTTCAACCGGCGGATCACCGCGCTGGAGACCACGTTCAAGGTCACCGGCCCGGCGGCCGGCTCGGTGCACCTGCGCACCGCGGCAGACCCGGCCGGCCGCACGGTCATCGGCACGCTGAACAACTGCGCCGGCGGCGTCACCCCGTGGGGCACGGTGCTCTCCGGCGAGGAGAACTTCAACCAGTACTTCGTCGGCGGCGACGCCGTGGCGGCCGAGGCCAAGCCGAGGCTCGCCCGGTACGGCATCTCCACCACCGCCCGGTACCCCAGCGGCTCGCGCAAGTGGGACCGCGCGCAGGAGCGCTTCGACCTCGCCAAGCACCCCAACGAGGCGAACCGCTTCGGCTGGATCGTCGAGGTCGACCCGTTCGACCCGGACGCCCCGCCGCGCAAGCACACCGCGCTCGGCCGGTTCAAGCACGAGGGCGCGAACGTCATCGTCGCGGACAACGGCAAGGTCGTCGCGTACATGGGTGACGACGAGCGGTTCGACTACCTGTACAAGTTCGTGTCGGACAAGAAGTTCATGAAGGGCAGCTCGCACCTCGCCCGCCGGCACAACCTGACCCTGCTGGAGTCGGGCACCCTGTACGTCGCCAAGGTCACCGGCGACAGCCCGGCCACCGAGATCGACGGCACCGGCAAGCTGCCCACCGACGGCAAGTTCGACGGCAAGGGCGTCTGGATCAAGCTGGTTTCCGGCAACCGGTCGTTCGTGCCCGGCATGACCGCCGACGAGGTGCTGACCTTCACCCGGCTGGCCGGCGACGCGGTCGGCGCGACCAAGATGGACCGTCCCGAGGACGTCCAGCCCAGCCTGCGCACCGGCAAGATCTACGCGGCGATGACCAACAACAGCAACCGGGGCGTCGGCACGAACCCGGCCGCGGACGAGGCCAACCCGCGCAACGCCAACAAGCACGGGCACATCTTCGAGCTCGTCGAGGACCGCGGCGACCACACCGGCCTCACCTTCCGGTGGTCGCTGCCGATCGTCTGCGGCGACCCGGCCGACGCGTCGACCTACTTCGGCGGGTACGACAAGGACGCCGTCTCGCCGATCTCCTGCCCCGACAACGTCGCGTTCGACAGCGCCGGCAACCTGTGGATCTCCACCGACGGCAACGCGCTGGGCAGCAACGACGGCCTGTTCGCCACCCCGATCGAGGGGAAGGAGCGCGGTCACCTCAAGCAGTTCCTGACCGTGCCCAAGGGCGCCGAGACCTGCGGCCCGTTCATCACCGGCGACGACCGCTCGGTCTTCGTCGCCGTGCAGCACCCGGGCGAGATCAGCGGCGCGACCGTCGACAAGCCCGCCTCGACCTGGCCGGACGGCGACTACGCCAAGCCGGCGGTCGTGGTGACCTGGCGTCCCGACGGCGGCCCGATCGGCAGCTGACCCCTTTTGGCACATCGCGGGCCGCGGCGTACGCCGCGGCCCGCTTTCGTGTGTTTCGCGGAACGATGTCAGGGAATCCCGGCCGCGCCCCAGGATCTGATGAACTCCGCGGCAGGCTCAGCCGTGAATCGGATCGATGAGATCTTTACAGGCCGCGGGGGTGACCGTGACGCCGACGCCGACGAGGACGCCGCCCACCTCACGGTTACGCCCGGCCCCCGTCCCCGCTCGCCGGCGCCCGGCTGCCACCCGCCTCCTGCCCGCACTGATCCCCGGGGCGCTCATGCTCGCCCTCGGCCTCGTGCAGGCCGGGCGCCCCGCGCTCAGCTGGGACGAGGTGACCTCCGCCGAAGTCGCCCAGCGGTCGCTCCCGCAGATCTGGGACCTGGTCCAGAACCTGGACGCGGTGTTCGGCCTCTATTACGCCCTGCTGCACTACTGGATCGACCTGGCCGGCACCTCCGAGCTGCAGCTCCGCCTTCCGTCGATCATCGCGATGGCCGGCGCCGTGGCGCTCGCCGCCGAGCTGGGACGGCGCCTGTTCACCCCGATGATCGGGCTGACCGCCGGGCTCGTGCTGTGCGTCGTGCCGAACACCTCGCGATACGCGGCCGAGGTCCGGCCGTACGCCTTCGCCTGCTTCTTCTCGGTCCTCGCCCTGCTGTTGCTGATCGGCGCGGCCCGCCGAGGCCGGGTGTACCGCTGGATCCTCTACGGCCTGAGCGTCACCCTCCTCGGCCTCTTCCACCTGGTGGCCCTGACCACCCTCGCCGCACACGCCACGCTGATCGGCCTGCACGCCTGGCGCAGCCGCCGTCGGCGCACCGCGGGCGTCTGGGCCGGCACAGTGACCGCCGCGATGGTTCCGCTGCTCCCGCTCGCCTGGCTCGGCACCCGCCAGGACGACACCCAGCTGCATTGGGTACGACCCATCTCGCTCAGCCGGATCGCCGAGATGCCGGGTGAACTCGTCGGCTCCACGCCGGTGGCCGGGCTGCTGATCGGCCTCGCCGTGCTCGCCACCTGGCGGCCGATGCGCCGACTCGCGCCGATCGTGGTGCTCGCCGCCGCTCCCGTCGTGGTGCTGGCCGTCGTGTCGGCGCTGGCCTCGCCGATGTGGGTGGCCCGTTATCTGCTGATCGTCCTGGCCCCGCTCGCCCTGCTGGCGGCGATCGCGCTGGCCGGCGGCCGGGACGGCTGGAACCGGTTCGGCGCGGTGCGCGTGGTGGCCGTCCTGCTGCTGCTCGCGGCCGCGGCGGTGCCGGGACAGAAAGCGGTGCGAACCCCGACGGCCAAGAACGGACCCGATTATCGTACGGCTGCGTCGCTCATCGCCGACCGGCAGCGGCCGGGGGACGTGGTCGTCTACCAGCCGCGGAACCGGGCCATCCGGGCCGGCATGGATCACTACCTGAACCGGCTCCCGTCCCGCCCGGCGGACCCGCTGGTGGCCGTGCCGGCGGCGCGTACCGGCCGGCTGATCGCCACCGAACACGCGGACGCCGCGGCTCATCTGGCCGGGGCCCGCCGCATCTGGTTCGTGGTCGGGGACCAGCGCGCCGATCCGGTCGCGACGCGGCGCGAGCTGCGGTCCTTCTTCGCCGGCTATGAACGCGCCGGTTTCTGGCAGCCGAAACGGGCGACGGTGGCCCTCTACGTCCGGCGCGGCTGACCGCCGCCCTCCGGCCCGTCGCGCTGCCTTCCCCGGCGCGCCGTGCGGCCCGGGCGGTGGCATTCTTGCGCCATGAAGGTCCTGCTGCCCGACACCATCGAACTCGACCCGGATCTGCCCGCGGGCGCCGTGACCGCCGTCTACGACGTGCGGCGGCCCATCCCCTCCGAGCACACCGACGCCGAGGTGCTGGTGGTGTGGGGCACCCCGCCGGACACCCTCGCCGACGCCGCCCGCCGCCTGAAGAGCCTGCGCTGGGTGCAGACCCTCGCCGCCGGCCCGGACCAGGTCCTGGAGGCCGGCTTCGCCCCGGACGTGCTGGTCACGGCCGGTCTGGGACTGCACGACCGCACCGTCGCCGAACACACCCTCGCCCTCGTCCTGGCCGCCGCCCGCCGGCTCAACCTGTCGATCCGTGCCCAGATCGGCCACCGCTGGGCCACCGAGCTGGGCGGTCTGCAGCCGGTCCACGAGACGGCCAACTTCCGTACCCTGCGCGACGCGAACGTGGCCGTCTGGGGCTTCGGGAGTATCGCCGCCACCCTCGCCCCGCTGCTGGCCGCGCTCGGTGCCGACGTCACCGGCATCGCCCGCACGCCCGGCACCCGGCACGGCTTCCCGGTGGTCACGCGGGACGCCTTCGCCGACCTGCTCCCGCGCACCGACGTCCTGATCTCGATCCTGCCCGCGACGCCCGCCACCACCCGGGCCCTCGACGCCGGCGTCCTCGCCCTGCTGCCGGCGCACGCCTGGGTCGTCAACGTCGGCCGGGGCGCCACCGTGGACGAGGCCGCCCTCCTCGGCGCCCTGCGCGCCGGCCGCATCGCGGGCGCCGCCCTGGACGTCTTCGAGACCGAGCCGCTGCCGCCGGACTCCCCGCTCTGGGACGAGCCCGGCGTCATCGTGACCCCGCACGCCGCGGGCGGACGGCCGCTGGGCGCGTCGGCCCTGCTCACCGACAACCTCGCCGCCTTCACCGCCGGCCGCCCCCTGCGCAACGTCGTCACCTGACCCACCCGCCCTCCGGCAGTGTGTGAAGTTCGGGTGCGTACCGAACCGCAACTTCACACGCAACCTGCTGCACCGGGCGGTGTGTGAAGTTCGGGTGCGCAGCGAACCCGAACTTCACACACAGGCGGTGGTGCGGGGTCAGCGGGGCGTGGTGCGGGCACGGACGTGGAGGCGTTCGCCCTGCGGGCCGAAGATGTTGAGGATCTCGGCGTGCTCGGGGCCGGGGTTCAGCACCAGATGCGGCAGCCGGGTGTCGAACTCGGCGGCCTCGCCCGGCGTGAGCGTGATGTCATGGTCGCCGAGGATCAGGCGGACCCGGCCGGAGAGGACGTAGAGCCATTCGTACCCCTCGTGGGTCTTCTGTTCCCGGTCGCAGTCCGGGGCGTCCGGCGGCAGGATCTGCTTGAAGGCCTGCAGGCCGCCCGGCCGGCGGGTCAGCGGGATGTACGTGCGGCCGTTGCGTTCGATCGGCCGGGCGCGCACCCGCGGGTCGCCGGTCTCGGGCGCGTCCACCAATTCGTCGAGTGACACCTGATAGGCGCGGGCCAGCGGCAGCAGCAGTTCCAGGGTGGGTTTGCGCGCGCCGGACTCGAGGCGGGACAGCGTGCTGACCGAGATGCCGGTGCTCTCGCTGAGCCGGTGGAGGGTGATCTCGCGGCGTTGCCGCAGCTCCCTCAGTCGTGGTCCGACGCCGTTGAGGGCGGTCTCCAGATCGGCGGTCACGTCCTCGGGTTCTTTTGCCATACCGGCAACATTAGTTGCTGTTTCGCCGAACTGTGGAGCACGGTGGGCGAGAACGCGGAGACGGTACGGAAGGGGAGACCTGTGGAACAGCAGACCTACGACGTGGTGGTGGTCGGCGGCGGCGCGGCCGGACTGGGTGGAGCTCTCGCGCTCGCCCGGTCGCGGCGGTCGGTGCTGGTGGTCGACAGCGGTGAGCCGCGCAACGCCCCGGCCGCGCACATGCAGAACGTTCTCGGGCACGACGGCAAGTCGCCGTCCGAGCTGCTCGCCGCGGGGCGGGCGGAGATCACCGGCTACGGCGCGGAGATCCTCGACGGGCGGGCCGAGTCGGCGGTGCGAGACGGTGACGCTTTCCGGGTGAGCCTGGCGGGCGGCCGGGAGGTGCGCGGCCGGCGGCTGCTGGTCACCACGGGACTCGCCGACGAGCTGCCGGAGATCGACGGGCTCCGCGAGCGGTGGGGCCGGGACGTGGCGCACTGCCCGTACTGCCACGGCTGGGAACTGCGCGACCAGCGGATCGGCGTGATCACGAGCGGGCCGCTGAGCAGCCTTCAGGCGCAGATGTGGCGTCAGCTGAGCCCGCACGTGCTGCTCCTGCTCAACGGTCACCCGGAGCCGGCCGGGGAGCAGGCCGAGCAGCTGGCGGCCCGGGGCATCGCGCTGGTGCCCGGCCCGATCGCCGCGGTGCAGGTGACCGCGGACCGGTTGACCGGGGTGCGCCTGGAGTCCGGCGCCGAGGTGGCGGTGGACGCGCTGGTCGTCGGCCCGCGGTTCGTCGCACGGTCGGAGCTGCTCGAGTCGCTCGGGCTGAAGCCGGCCGACGTGGAGATGCACGGGCACGTGATGGGCAGCCGGATCGTCGCGGACGAGCAGGGCGCCACCTCGGTGCCGGGGGTCTGGGCGGCCGGCAACGTCACCAACCTCTCGGCGACCGTCGCCGTCGCCGCGGCCGGTGGGCAGACCGCGGCCGCCGCGATCAACCTGGATCTGATCGCCGAGGACACCCGGAACGCGGTGGCCGGCTATCGGGAGCGGATCTCCACGATGTTCACCGAGGAGGCCTGGGAACAGCGGTACCGCAGCCGGCCGGCGGTGTGGAGCGGCCGCCCGAACCCGCAGCTGGTGGCCGAGGCCGACGGGCTGAAGCCGGGCCGGGCCCTGGACGTCGGCTGCGGTGAGGGCGCCGACGCGGTGTGGCTGGCCGGCCGGGGCTGGGAGGTGACCGCGGTGGACATCTCGACCGTCGCGCTCGAACGGGCGGCCGGGCACGCCGCCGACGCCGGGGTGGCCGAGCGGATCACCTTCAGCCACGTGGATCTGCGCCGGGAGCCGGCCGCTGATGGGTCGTACGATCTGGTTTCCGCACAGTTCATGCACCTTCCGCCGCAGGCGCGGCAGGAGCTGTACGCCGGGCTGGCCCGCGCCGTGGCTCCCGGTGGCACCCTGCTGGTCGTCGGGCACCACCCGTCCGACCTGGCCACCTCCGTCGGCCGGATGCACTTCCCGGACATGCTGTTCACGGCCGAGGAGATCGCCGCCGGTCTGGGCCCGGAGCAGTGGGACGTCGTCGCGGCGGACACCCGCCCGCGGCCGTTCACGGATCCGGCCGGCCGCCCGATCACGATCCACGACGCGGTCCTGGTGGCTCGCCGCCGAGGCTGACCGGTCCGCCGGAGGGGGCCGAAACAGCTCGGAGGAGAGCGGGGCAGGGTAACCGTTTCCGGCTAACCGGGCAAATCGGCACCACAGCGGCCGTCGCCTTGCTGGAATGAGCACATGCGGCCGGATGATGCTGAAGAACAGCCCGGCCCGGGTGACGACGCCCGGGCGGCGCTCGCGGCCTGGCGCGACGGGATCGTCGAGCCGGGCGCGGCCAACCGCCTCGTCAACCTGCCCCGCGGCGGTGCCGACCTGGTGGAGATCGTCACCCCGGATGCGACCGGCGTGGTGCAGGCGCTGCAGTCGGGCGGCGACTGCCTCCTGACGGGCGCGGACACGACGATGACGGGCGCGGACCGGACGAAGACGGGCGCGGACACGGCGAAGACGGGCGCGGACCGGACGAAGACGGGCGCGGACCGGACGAGACAGAACGCCGGCGGGGCGAAGCAGCGGGACGTGCTCCGCACCGAGCTGCCCGCCGACGTGCTGCACCCGCTGTTGCGCCGCCTTCACCGCCACACCCGGCAGGAGCAGCAGGACCGCGGCGTCCCGGTGCTGCATCTCGCGGTCGGCCTGCTGCACTGGGAGGACGGCGACGGCGCCGGCCACGCCAGCCCGCTGCTGCTGGTCCCGGTGGAGCTGGTCGCCGACAGCCCGGACGACATGCCGAAGCTGCGGGCCGGCGCCGGGGACCCGTGCGTCAACCCGGCGCTGGCGACCCGGCTCGAGCCGATGGGCGTGACCCTGCCCGCGGCCGAGCTCGACCCCGCGGCGATGAAGGCACAGGTCGACGCCGTGATCGCCGGTCGCGCCGGATGGCGGACCGCCGACACGGTGGTGCTCGCCCGCCTCGACCCGGCCGCCGAGGAGATCCGCCGCGACCTGATCGACAACGAGGACACCGTCGTCGCGCACCCGGTCGTCCGGGCGCTGGCCGCTGCCGACGGCACCGCCGGAGCCTTCGTCTTCGACCCGATCGCCCCGGACGAGGATGAGATAGACACCCTGCCGGACGAGGTGCCGCTGGTCCTCGACGCCGACGCCGGCCAGCGCGCCTGCGTGTCCGCCGCCCTGCGGGGGCACAGCTTCGTCGTCGACGGGCCGCCCGGCACCGGCAAGTCGCAGACGATCGCCAACATGATCGCCGCGCTGGCGCACGCCGGGAAGCGGGTGCTGTTCGTCTCCGAGAAGGCCGCCGCGCTCGACACTGTGCAGACCCGGCTGGCCGCCGTCGGGCTGGGCGACCACCTGCTCGACCGATGGGGCGCCGGGGAGCAGCGGGACGGCGCCGAGGCGACGGCCGCGCAGCCGGAACCGGGCCCGGACGAGACCGGCCGGGCCCTGCTCCGCGAGCGGCGGGACCAGCTCACCGCGTACGCCCGGGCCGTGAACGAAGCGCGCCAACCGCTGGGCCGCAGCCTGCACGATGTGATCGGCGAATTCGACCGCCTCGCGGGCGAGCCGGAGGCGCCCGCGCCCGGCTTCCAGGCCGCCGCCCTGACCGGCGCCGCGCTGGACCGGATCCGCGAGGCCGCCACCCTCCTGGCCACCGCCTGGCGCCCGGCCACCGAGCGCGGTGGCTTCCGCTGGCGTGAGGTGATCGAGCGAGAGCCGGTCGACGACGCGCTGTTCCTGGCCCAGCTCACCCTGGAGGATCTCGCCGAGGCCACCGCGCCGGACGCCGCCCTGGCCGCCGCGTTCCACCTGCGCCTGCCGGCCGACGCCGCGGTGCTCTCGGAGATCGCCGCACACGCCGCGCAACGCCCGCCGGACGTTCCCGACCAGTGGCTCACCGTGGCCGCGCTGCGCCCGGTCCGGCAGGCCGCCGACGATCTGGCCGAGCAGATCGAGGCGCTGCGGCAGGCCACCGAGCAGGTCGAGTCCCGGCTCGGCCTGCGGTGGGCGGACCTGGCCGCCCCGCTCGACGGCCGGATCCCGGAACCGCCCCGGCTCGACCCGCCCGCCGTGCGCCTGGAGCCGCTCACCGCCGCCGACGCGAAGACGCTGGCCGGCCGGTTCGCCGCGGACGCCGACGAGCTGGAGCACCAGCAGCGTGACCTGGACCGGGTGACCGGCCGCCTCAGGCTGCCCGACGTGGTGACCTTCTCCGACGTGGAGCTGGTGCACCTGCTCGCCGAGCTGTCCGGGCGCCCGGACAAGCCGGACCGGGCGTGGTTCGCGCCCGGCGCGCAGAGCGCGGTGCACAACGCCGCGGCGTCGCTGCGCCGGCACGTGGAGGCGGTGGCCGCCGCCCGGGCGCCGGCGCGGGAGTTCTTCACCGACGAGGTGCTCACCGCGCCGGTCGAGGAGCTGGCCGAGCGGTTCGCCACCGTGCACCGGGGCGCCCGCAAGCTGCTCGCCCCGCACCGGCGGGACAAGGAGACGGTGGCCGGGCTCGCCGCGCCGGGCGTCGCGGTGGAGGACGCCGTCGCCGAGCTGGAGCTGGCCGTGGCCTGGCGGCGCGCGTACGAGGGCCTGCTCGCCGCCGAGCGGCAGCACGCCGGGCTGCTCGGGCGGTACTGGCGTCGGCTGGACACCGACTTCCGGGCGATCGGCCGGGCTCTGCAGACCGCCGACGAGGCGCTGCGGGTGACCCCGCCGGAGGCGCTGGCCGCCGTGGTCGACCACGTGAGCGCCGAGCGCCCGGACGACACGTTGCTGCGCACGGTCACCGAGGCCCGGGATGTGTTCCGGCACTGGCGGGGCACGCTCGCCGCGGAGCCCGAGCCGGCCGCCCGCCCGGTGCTGGGCCAGGGCAGCGTGCAGGCGGCGATCGCCTGGATGCGCGCGCAGGTCGGGCCGCTGCGGGAGGTGGCGGCGCTGCTCGGGCGACTGGGCGACGCGGTCGGCCGGGACCTGAACGTCGCGGAGGCGACCACCGTGATCGAGGCCCGGCAGCGGGTGCTGGACGCCGAGGCCGCGTTCGCCGCCGCGGGGCCCGGGCACCAGACGGCGCTCGGTGGCGCGTACCGGGGCCGGGAGACCGATCAGCGCGCGCTGGGCGAGGCGATCGAGTGGGCCGCGCGGGCCCGCACGCTGCGCACCGGCGTCGACGCCCCGCTCACCGGTGACCAGGCGCACGCCCTCACCGCCGAGGTGAGCGCAACCGACCTTACCCCGCTCATCGAGGCCTGGCAGGACGCCCGCGAGCGGATCATCGAGGCGTTCGGGCCGGCCCGCCAGGTCCGCCTCGGCACCGCGCTGGACCGTCTGGAGACCGCCCGGGACCTGCTGCGGGAGCTGCGCGACGACCCGGACGGGCAGCGCGAGTGGTTCGACTACCTGGCCGCGCGGGAGGTGCTGGCCGAGTACGGCCTGGACACGGTCGCCGACTACTGCGCCGACCACGGTGTCGAGGCGGCCCGGGTGGTGCGGGTGATCGAGCGGACGGCGTACCGGGCCTGGATCGACGAGGTGGTGGCCGGCGACGAGCGTCTGGAGCCGCTGGGGAGCGCGGCCCGCGCCGAGCTGGTCGAGGAGTTCCGCCGGCTCGACGCCGCCCTGCTCGCCGACGCGGCGGGCACCGTGCTCGAGGCGGCCGTCTCCGAGCGGTGCGTGCTGATGCCGCCCGCCGCGGTCAGCCGGCTCCTGCCCGCCGAGACCCGGTTCGATGTGGTGATCATCGACGAGGCGTCCCGGATGACCCCGGCGGCGGCGGTCGCGTGCGCGTACCGCGGGACGTCGCTGATCGTGGTGGGCGACGACGCCCAGCTGCCGCCGGCGCCGGACCGGACCTCGGTGCTGGTGGTGGCGAACGACTGCGGCGCGTTCACCCGGCTCGGCCTGGACTGGCATTACCGCAGCCGGCACGAGAGCCTCATCGAGTTCGCCAACCAGGCCTTCTATCACGGGCGGCTGATCAGTTTCCCGGCCGCGATCCCGTCCGGCGCGGACGTCGGTGTGGAGTTGTTCGCCGACGGGGACGTCGCCGCCCGGGTGCTGCACCACCTCACCACCCGGCCCGGCCTGTCGCTCGGCGTGGTCACCCTGACCGCCGGGCAGGTGGACGAGGTCGCCGACGCGGTCGAGGCCGCGCTGGCCGGCCGGCGGTTGCCGGACCTCTTCGTCAAGTGCGCCGACGCCGCGCAGGGCGACGAGCGCGACGTGATCATCGTGTGCACCGGTGCCGACCTGGGCGCGGCCGGCGGGCCGACCGGTGCGCGGCGCCTCAACGTGGCGATCACCCGGGCCCGGCAGCGGGTCGAGGTGGTCACCGCCATCCCGGCCGGGGCGCGGGACGAGTCCGCGGGGGAGGGCGAGCGCCGGCTGGCCGAGTACCTCGACCACGCGGAGCGCGGCGGCCCGGCGCCGGAGCACCGGTCCACTGCCCTCGAGGACTCCGTCCTCGCAACCGTCGCGGGCTGGGGATACGACGTGACGCCCCAGGTGGGCGTCGGTCCCTGCCGCGTCGAGGTGGGGGTACGCGCGAACGACCGGTACGTGCTGGGCATCCGCTTCGACGGACCCGGGTACCGGCTGGCGCCGTCAGCCCGCGACCGGGACCGGGTGCACGACCAGCTCCTGCACGCCCGGGGCTGGCACCTGCACCGGATCTGGAGCGTCGCGTGGCACCAGCATCGCGACGAGGAGGCCGCCCGGCTGCGGGTGGCCATCGAGAACGCGCTGGCCACACCGGACGTCTTCGCCGCACCGGACGAGGAGTTGCTCTCCGCCCGCCCGGCCCAGGCGCCGGAGTGGGCGCTGCCCTACGAGCGGGCCGGCCTGGCGCCCCTGCCCGCCGGCGCCCGGGCCGACGATCAGGCCCTGCTCGTTCCCGCGGTCGAGCGGATCGCCGAGGTGGAGGGCCCGGTGCACCTGTCCACGCTGATCGACCGGCTGCGGGAGGCGTGGGCGATCGCCCGGGTCACCCCGGCGCTGCGCAAGGCGATCGAGTCGGCCGTCCGCGCCTCGGGTGCGGGGTTCGACGGCGCCTTCGTCACTGCCGCCGACCCGCCCATCCCGGCGGTACGGGTGCCCGGCGACGGCGTGGAGCGCACACCGGATCAGGTCGCCGACCCGGAGCTCCAGCTGGGTCTGGAATATCTGGTGCTGGACGCCGGGCTGGTCGAGCGGGACGACCTGCTGGCCGCGGCCGGGCGGCTGTTCGGCTGGGGCGGCGACGAGACGGCCACCGCGCGGCTCGGCCTGATGCTCGACGAGCTGGTCGAGGTGGGCCGGCTGATCGCGCACCGCAACGGGCTGATCGCCGCGCCCGCGGACGACCTGCTCGACCTGCCGGACGTGGCGACCCTGCCGCATCACCGGGCCGGCGGCGGCGTGGTCAGAGTCTGACGTAATCGGCGTGCGGGATCGCGGCCGGCCACAGCGCGGCGCGGATCCGGGCGCAGTGCCGCACGATCACCGGGTCGACGGTCTCCGCGCCGCCGTACGACCCGTCCGGCGCGGCCAGCGTGAACACCACCCGGTCGTCGTCGAACAGCCAGAAGTCGTCGGTGGTGATCGGCAGCCCGTTGACCTGGTGCCGGGGGAGCCAGCGGATCTCCTCGCCGGCTTCGGCGTTGAGATGCGAGATGGTCAGCAGCCACCGGGTGTACTCCACGTGCGGGACGGTGATCACCCGCAGCCGCTGCACGGCGCGCCCGGCGGCCGTGGCCGACCGGATCAGGTCCAGCCACGGCTGCTGCCAGGCGAAGTCGTCCGGCTCCCCGTCCAGGAAGCGGCGGATCGGCTCGGACTCCTCCGCGGTGTGATAGACGTCGGCCACCTCCAGATGGAACGCCGATCGGTCGAACGTCCGGACAGATCGTCGAACGCGCCCTGGAGCAGCAGTCGCATGCCGGACCCTCCCGAACCCATCGATGACACTGCGTATCACGATGGTCACGATGGGTGCTCAAGGTCCAGTGGGGAGCGTCGTTTGTGCAACTTGCAGAAAATCTCCGATCAGCCGTTGCGCCACTCGCTGCTCTGCAGGTGGGAACCCGCCTGCGGGCCCATCAGCAGCATGCCGCCGTCGACCACCCACGACGCGCCCGTGACGTAGGCCGCCTGGGGCGACGCCAGCATCGCCACCACCGCGGCCACCTCGCGGGCGTCGCCGGGACGGCCCACCGGCACGCCCGGCCGGTCCACCGTGAACGGGTCGACGTCCTCGTTGCCGGTCATCGGCGTGGCGATCTCGCCCGGCGCCACCGCGTTGACGGTGATCCCGTCGGCCGCCAGCTCCTGCGCCATCACCTTGGTGAGCAGGCCCAGCCCGCCCTTCGCCGCGCAGTACGCCCCCGAGCCGACCCGGGGCGCGTGCTCGTGCACGCTGGTGATGTTGATGATCCGGCCACCGCGGCGGGCAGCGATCATGCGGCGGGCGGCGCGCTGGGCGCAGAGGAACGGGCCGTCCAGATCCACGGCCAGGACCTCACGCCACTGGTCGTAACCGGTGTCCACCACGGGGGTCGAGATGCCGGTGCCGGCGCAGTTGACCAGCACGCCGAGGCCGCCCAGCGCGTCGGCGAGGTCGTCGATGACGTCGGCCGCGCCCGGCAGCTCGGACAGGTCGATCTGCCGGGTTTCGCAGCGGCGCCCCAGTGCGCGTACCTCCGCCGCGGTCCTCTCGGCGCCGTCCCGGTCGGACCGATAGGTCACGCCGACGTCGAAACCCGCCCCGGCCAGCGCGACGGCACTGGCCGCACCGATACCGGAGTCCCCTCCGGTCACCACCGCTACCCGGTCATAGCTGTCAAAACGTTCAGGCATGCCGCCCGGGTACCCGGCTCAGCCGCGCGGTAACTCCCTGGTCAGAATCTTGCCGGTGGCGTTGCGCGGCAGTTCGTCCACGAAGATCACGTCGCGCGGCACGCAGAACCGGGCCCGATGACGCCGCACGTGCTCGCGCACCGCCTCCTCGTCCAGTTTCTCGCCGTCCCGCACCACCAGGTACGCGGCCAGCCGCCGGCCGTACTCCGGGTCCGGAACGCCGATCACCGCGACGTCGCGCACCTGCGGCAGGCCGGCGAGCAGGTCGGCGA
Organism: Actinoplanes sp. 13; assembly: GCF_056134165.1. Lineage (NCBI taxonomy): Bacteria > Bacillati > Actinomycetota > Actinomycetes > Micromonosporales > Micromonosporaceae > Actinoplanes > Actinoplanes sp. 13. The sequence goes on from NZ_JBVYOQ010000002.1 coordinate 557,966, forward strand.
CCTCACCCGGATAGACGTTCTCCCCGCCGGAGACGATCATGTCGTCCTCCCGGCCGTCCACGTAGACCCGGCCCCGCTCGTCGAGGTGCCCCAGGTCGCCGACGCCGAGCAGGCCGTCCGACATGCGGGTGGCGGCGTCATTGGTGTAGCCCTCGAACAGCATCTCGTTGACCACGAACAGCCGGCCCACCCGCCCGGCCGGCACCGGCCCGCCCTCGTCGTCGAGCACCGCGACCCGGGTGCCGTGCGGCGGCCGCCCGGCGGTGGCCGGTGCGGCACGCAGGTCGGCCGGGGTGGCGATGGAGACCCAGGAGGCCTCGGTCGAGCCGTACAGGTTGTAGAGGACGTCGCCGTACCGGTCCATGAAGCGGGTGGCCAGGCCACCCGGCAGAGCCGAGCCGCTGACCGCGACGACCCGCAGGCCGGGTGCCTTCGCCCGCGGTGGGAGCTCCATCATCTGCTGCAGCATGACGGGTACGGCGATGAGCGCGGCACAGTCGCGTCCGGTCAGAGTGGCCTGCACGGCCGCCGGATCGAACCGCCGGTGCAGCACGATCGTCGCGCGCAGCGCCAGCGCGATCTGCAGGCCGGCGAACCCCCAGGTGTGGAAGAGCGGCGCGGCGATCATGATCCGGTCGCCGGCCCGCAGCGGAATCCGGTCGATCACCGAGCAGAGCGGCCGGAAACCGCCCGGCGTGGGCCGGCGGGCGCCCTTGGGGATCCCGGTCGTGCCGGAGGTGAGCACGATGGTGCGGCCGGGACGCTCCGGCGGCTGCGCCGGACCCGGCGGCGTCGCGCTGATCAGCTCGGCGATCCGCCGCTCGGTGAGCATCTCGACGCCCTGCACCAGCGCCAGCTGCGGCCCGAACTCGTCGTCGTGGATCAGCGCCGCGAGGCCCTGATCCTCCGCGACGGTCTTCAACTGCGTCGCCGACAGACCGGTATTGATCAGCACCGGGTCGGCGCCGAGCGTGGCCACGCCGACCAGGGCCTCCACCATCCGGGCCGAGTTGCGGCAGAGCAGACCCACCCGGTCACCGGGAGACACCGGCAAGGACCGGGCCAGGCGCTCCGAACGGGAGAGCAGCTCGGCGTACGTGACACGCCGCTCGTCGTCGACCACGGCGACCCGCCGCGGGCTGCGGGCGGCGGCCTGCCGCACCTCGCCGGCCAGACCGAAACCCCACCGGCCGAGCGCGCCGAACTGCCGGACGACGCGGCCGGGATGCCCCGGGGTGAGCAGCCCGCGCCTGGCCATGGTCGCGGCGATGAACGGCAGATCCACGGTGACGCCCTCCTCTATCTGATCTGCACCCCGGAGATGGCGCGGGCGATCACCAGGCGCTGGATCTCCGAGGTGCCCTCGAAGATCGTGTAGATCTTGGCGTCGCGGAACATCCGCTCCACCGGGTGCTCGCGCAGATAACCGGCGCCGCCGAGAATCTGCACCGCCTTCTCGGTCACCGCGACAGCCACCTCACCGGCCTTCAACTTCGACATCGAGCCCTCACCGGCCGCGAACGGGCGCTCGTTGCGGCCCATCCAGGCGGCCCGCCACACCAGCAGCCGGGCGGCGTCGATCTCCATCCGCATGTCCGCCAGCGCGAACGCCACGGCCTGGTTCTCGATGATCGGGCGGCCGAACTGCACCCGGGTCTTCGCGTACTCCAGGGCGTACTCGTACGCGCCGCGGGCGATACCGATCGCCTGCGCACCCACCGCCGGACGGGACAACTCGAACGTACGCATCGCGGCCTGCCCCGACCGCGACCGGCCCGGCGCCCGCTCACCCCGCTCCTGCGCCTGCTGGGCCTCACGCGCTCGGGCCAGGCGCTTGTCCAGGGCCTCCTTGCCGCCCAGCAGGCAGCTGCCCGGCACCCGCACGTCATCGAGGAACACGTCAGCGGTGTGCGAGGCGCGCAGACCCAGCTTCTTGAGCTTCCGCGTGCCGGCCAGGCCCTTCGTCCCCGGCGGCACCACGAAGGCCGCCTGGCCGCGCGAACCCAGCGACGGGTCCACGCTGGCGGTGACCACATGCACGTTGGCGATGCCGCCGTTGGTGGCATAGGCCTTCTGCCCACTCAGCACCCACTCGTCGGAAGCCTCGTGATAGACCGCCCGGCTGCGCATCGACGCCACATCCGACCCGGCCTCCGGCTCGGTGCTGCAGAACGCCGCCACCTTGGGGTCGCTCGCGTCGCCGAAACACTGCGGCACCCACTCGACGAGCTGCTCCGGCGTGCCCGAGCCGTAGATCGCGGCGACCGCCAGCGACGTGCCGGAAATCGCCATGCCGATCCCGCCGTCACCCCAGAACAGCTCCTCGTTGGCCACCGGCAGACTCAGGCCGGTCGTGTCCGACCACGTGTTGACCAGGAACTCGAAGCCGTACAGCCCGATCTTCGCCGCCTCCTGCAGAACGGGCCACGGCGTCTCCTCACGCTCGTCCCACTCCGGGGCGGCGGGCCGGATCACCGACTCGGCGAACCCGTGCACCCACTCCCGCAGCTCTTGTTGCTCCTCGTTCAGGTCGAGCCAGAACTCCACGGCGGATCAATCCTTCGGCAGCGGTGGTTAACTCGCCGGTAACTTTAAGAGTGCTCCACCTCACAGGCAAGGCCCCATCAGCCGCCACCTCGGCCATCACGCGCCGCCGGCGCTCCACGCGCCCTGCCCGCGCCACACCGCCCGCGCCACGCACGCCCGCCCGCGCCACGCCCGCGCCGCCCGCCCGCGTCACGCCCGCCCGCCACGCCGCGCCTGCCTGCCTGCGCCGCGATGGCGGTGCGCGCCGCGTTCCGTCCCGCGTCGGCCGAGTGCGACGGCCGGCGCCCATCCACGTGATCATGGCCCGGAGCGTGGATGGGCGCCGGCCCAGCGTGCCCGGCCGGCGGCCGTCCACGTAATCATGGCGGCGAAGCGTGGGTGAGCGCCGGCCCAGCTGCTCGGCCGGCTCTCACGCAGGTAAAACAGCGCGGGATCATGCCGGAATGCCAGCCGGGCTCAGGCGAGGGTGGAGGCGGGGCCGGATGCCGGGACGGGGGTGACGGTGCCGAGGAGGTGGGGGCGCTGGGAGGCGAGGGCGAACTCCCAGCCGTCCGGAGTGGGCGTCGTGGTGAAGGTCGCGCGGGCCGGGAGGAGCACCGGCGCCTTGAAGGTGGCGTCGACGGTATAGGCGTCGGGGAGCCGGCCTTCCAGCGCGGCCAGGGCGCGTGCCTTGGTCCACATGCCGTGGGCGATCGGGCGCGGGAACCCGAACAGCCGGGCGCCGAGGCGGGACGTGTGGATCGGGTTGCGATCACCGGAGACGGCGGCATATTCGCTGCCCACCCCGGCAGGCACCCGCCACACCGCACCGCCTGCCGACCGCCCCGGCCCGCCGGCCGGGCCGCCTCGGGAGCCACCGTCCGACGAGCCGTTGACCGAGGAGCCACCGTCCGAAGTGTCGCCGGCGGAGGGGCCGCCGCCGGTGGAGGGGATGCCACCTGCAGAGGGCCTGCCTGTAGAGGGCCCGCCGACAGGCGCGCCGGCGTTTGTGGGGGTGCGGCCTGTGGGGCTGTCGGCGGCCGGGCGCGAGGACGTGATGCGCAGGTAGGTGGACACGCCCCGCCACACCTCGACACCCTCCACCGAGGCCGTCGCCACCACGTCGAACTGCCGCCCACGCGCGTGTTCCCGCAGGTCGACAGCCCGCACCGCCAGGTCCAGGCGCTCCGTGGCGGACACCGCCCGGAACACTGTGATCCGGTTGGCCACGTGCACCAGGCCGATCAGCGGGAGCGGGAAGTCCGCCGCCGTCATCAGGCGCATGGCCAGCGGGAACGCGAGCACGTGCGGATAGGTCGCCGGCAGGGTGTCGCTGAGGCGGAATCCGCACACCCGGTCGTACGACGCCAGGTGCTCCCGGTCCACCGCCACCCCCCGATGCCGGATCTCCACGTCGGGCAGTGTGGAGCCGCGCCGCGTCCCGGGCAGCATGCCGAGTGCCGCCCGCGCGTACGACGCCCCCGTCCCCGGACCGTCGCTCACCTCGACGACCGCGACCATGTCACGCCCCCAGCAGGCTCTGGCCGCAGACCCGGACCACGTTGCCGGTGATGGTCGCCGATCCGGGTGACGCCATCCACGCGATAGTCTCCGCCACGTCGATCGGCAGGCCGCCCTGCGACATGCTGTTCAGCCGCCGACCGGCCTCGCGCAGTCCGAGCGGCATCTTGGCGGTCATCGCCGTCTCGATGAACCCGGGCGCCACCGCGTTGATCGTGATGCCGCGGCCCAGCAGCTCACCGGAGCGGGACCGGACCATGCCGATCACCCCGGCCTTGCTGGTCGCGTAGTTGGTCTGCCCGCGGTTCCCGGCGATGCCGGCGATCGACGCCACCCCGATGATCCGCCCGCCGGAAGGGATCAGGTCGCGGGCGAGCAGCACGTCGTTGACCCGTTCCGGCGCGATCAGGTTGACCGCGAGCACCGAGTCCCACTGCGCGGCGTCCATCCGCGCGATCGTCTTGTCCCGGGTGATGCCGGCGTTGTGCACGACGATGTCGACCCCGGCATGCGGCCCGGCGGCCAGATATCCGGCGAGCCGCGCCGCCGCGTCCGGGGCCGTCAGGTCCAGTTGCAGCGCGCGCCCGCGGGTCTCGTTGGCCACGTCGGCGAGGGCATCGCCGGCGGCCGGCACGTCCAGGGCGATCACGTCGGCGCCGTCGCGGGCCAGGGTGCGGGCGATGGCCGCGCCGATGCCCCGGGCCGCGCCGGTGACCAGTGCGAGTCTGCCGTCGAGGGGCCGTTCCCAGTCGGCCGGCACGGGCGGGGTACCGGGACCGATCCCGATCACCTGCCCGGAGACATAGGCGGATCGTCCGCTGAGCAGGAACCGCAGGGTGGACTCGACGGCCGCCTCACCGCCGGGGGCGACGTGGACCAGTTGGGCGGTGACGCCGCGGCCGAACTCCTTGCCGATGCTGCGGGTGAGACCTTCCAGGCTCCGCTGCGCGGTCGCCTCGCCGGGCCCGGCGGTGGCTTCCGGTGGGGTGCCGAGCACGATGACGCGGCCGGAGGACTTCAGACTTCGGGCGTACGGGTGGAAGAACTCGAAGAGACTGCGGAGTCCGGTGGACTCCCCGATCCCGGTCGCGTCGAAGATCAGCGCCGCGTGTCGTACCCCGTCGGCGCCGTCCTCGACCACCTCGGTGCCGGCGCTCTCGAGGAGTTTGCGAACCGGTTCGGCGAGGCGTCCGCCGGGGGCCGCGCCGAGCAGGACGGGCCCGTCGGTGAGGGGGTCGCCGGGCCGGTGGCGCCGCAGCCGGGGCGGATCAGGCAGCCCGAGTCGCTTGACCACGGTCCGGCCGACGCCGGAGTTGGCAAAGTTCGCGTACCTGTCAGCCATGCGAGTAGCCTACCGGTGAGTAGCTTGCTTGCCGTCGATGTGGAGGATAGTCGTGCCCACCGTGCGCCGCGTCGCCGTCCTGGGCGGGAACCGGATCCCGTTCGCCCGTTCCAACAGCAGGTACGCCCGCGCGTCGAACCAGGACATGCTGACCGCCGCGCTGGACGGCCTGATCGCCCGGTTCGGCCTGGCCGGCGAGCAGTTGGGCGAGGTGGTCGCGGGCGCCGTGCTCAAGCACTCCCGGGACTTCAACCTGACGCGTGAGGTGGTGCTCGGCTCGCGGCTGGACCCGCGCACCCCGGCGTACGACATCCAGCAGGCCTGCGGGACCGGCCTGGAGGCCGCGATCCTGGTGGCCAACAAGATCGCCCTGGGGCAGATCGACTCCGGCGTCGCGGGCGGTGTGGACACCACTTCGGACGCGCCGCTGCAGCTCAACGAGGACATGCGGCGGGCGCTGCTCGAGCTGAACAGGGCCCGGTCGCTCGGGGACCGGCTGAAGGCGGTGGCGAAGCTCCGCCCGCAGCAGGCGCTGAAGCCGGAGCTGCCGCGCAACGCGGAGCCGCGGACCGGGCTGTCGATGGGCGAGCACGCGGCGATCACCGCCCGGCGCTGGAACGTCGACCGGGCCGCGCAGGACGAACTGGCGCTGACGTCGCATCAGCGGCTCGCCTCGGCGTACGACAGCGGGTTCTTCGATGATCTTCTGACGCCCTATCTGGGGCTGACCCGTGATCAGAATCTGCGTCCCGACTCCACTCCGGAGAAGCTCGCCTCGCTGAAGCCGGTGTACGGCAGCCAGGACGCGACGATGACGGCGGGCAACTCGACGCCGCTCACCGACGGCGCGTCGACCGTGCTGCTGGCGTCGGAGGAGTGGGCGGCCGCGCACTCGCTGCCGGTGCTGGCCTATTTCGCGGACTCCGAGGTCGCCGCGGTGGATTATGTGCACGGCGACGAGGGTCTGCTGATGGCGCCGGCCTACGCGGTGCCGCGGATGCTGGCGCGTAACGGGCTGACGTTGCAGGACTTCGACCACTACGAGATCCACGAGGCGTTCGCATCGCAGGTGCTGGCCACTCTGGCGGCGTGGGAGTCGCCGGAGTTCTGCAAGGAGAAGCTGGGCCTGGACGCCCCGCTCGGCTCGATCGACCGCGCGAAGCTGAACGTCAACGGGTCGTCGCTGGCGGCCGGTCACCCGTTCGCCGCGACCGGCGGGCGGATCGTCGCCACCCTGGCCAAGCTGCTCGCGCGCAAGGGTTCCGGCCGCGGCCTGATCTCCATCTGCGCCGCCGGCGGCCAGGGCGTCGTCGCCATCCTGGAACGCTGACCCCGCGCAAACCCCGCGTGTGAAGTTCAGGCGCGATACGCACCCGAACTTCACACGCTGACCTCGCGCGCACAGTGCTGTGTGTGAAGTTCGGGTGCGGTACGCACCCGAACTTCACACGCTCGGGCTTGCCAGGGTCAGCGGGTGGTGCAGGTGGGGGTGCCGGTGGGCGCGCCGCCTGTGCCCTGGAAGCCGAACTCGGTGCTGGCGCCCGCGTTCACGCCGCCGTTGTAGCCGACGTTCGTGAAGGAGACCGCGCCGCCGCTGCCGGAGGCGCTCGCGTTCCAGGTGTTGGCGACCGACGAGCCGGACGGCAGGGTGACGCCGACCGACCAGCCGGTGATCCGGGCCGGCCCGGCGGTGACCTTCACGGTGGCCACGAAGCCGCCGTTCCAGGCGTTCACCGACACGGTCGCCGCGCAGCCGCCGGTGCCCGGGTTCGGGTTGGAGGGCGAACTCGACGGCGAGATGGTCGGTGAGCTGGTCGGGTCGACGCTGCCGCCGAGGGCGTTGATCACTGCCTGGTACGCCGGCTTCGGGTTGCCGCTGCCGTCGAAGAGCAGCGGGGTGCCGCTGGCCCGCCACGAGTCGGTGTCCCGGATGCCCCACACGGTGATGCCGTTGCAGCGGGTCACCGCGAGGCACGCGCGCACGGCCGCGGCGTAGGTGTTCGCCTGCGTGGTGCCGGAGCCCTCGATGTCCAGCTCGGTGATCTGCACGTCGACGCCCAGGTTCGCGAACCGCTGCAGGTTGGCCTGGTAGTCCGAGGGCAGTGGCGACTGCGCGTTGAAGTGTGACTGGAAGCCCACGCAGTCGATCGGCACGCCCCGCGCCTTGAAGTCCTGGACCATGGCGTACACCGCGTTGCTCTTCGCGTTCTGCCCGTCGGTGTTGTAGTCGTTGTAGCAGAGCTTGGCGTCCGGATCGGCCGCCCGCGCGGCGCGGAACGCCGCCTCGATCCAGTCGTTGCCGGTGCGCTGGAGGTTGGAGTCGCGCCGGGCGCCGCTGCCGCCGTCGGCGAACGCCTCGTTCACCACGTCCCACGAGTCGATCTTCCCGCGGTAGTGGGTGGCGACCCGGGTGACGTGGTTGAGCATGGCGGTGCGCAGCGCGGTGCCGCTCATGTTCTGCGCCCAGCCCGGCTGCTGCGAGTGCCAGGCCAGCGCGTGCCCGCGGACGGCCTGCCCGTTCGCGATGGCCCGGTTGACGATCGTGTCGGCGCTGCTGAAGGTGAAGGTGCCCTGGGTCGGCTCGGTGGCGTCCCACTTCATCTCGTTCTCCGGGGTGACCGAGGTGAACTCCCGGTCCAGGATTCCGGAGTAGACGGAGTCGGACAGTTTGTAGGCGGCCACCGCCGTGCCGAAGTAACGGCCCTGTGCGGCTGCCGCCGAGCCGAGCGTGGTGGCGGCGTTCGCGGCGGGGGAGAGGACGACGAACGTGCCGGCTGCCGCTAAGAGCCCGGCAGCTAGCGCGACGACGGTGGTGCGGGGACGGGACATGGGGATCTGCCTTCGGGTAGGCGGGAACGACTGTCGATGCCGGGGACATCGACGGCCGAAACTTTAGTGATCCCACCGCGCATTCACCTAGGTCAACATGTCCGTTCTTGCCGGTAATGATGAGGATGGGAGCGTGCCCATGGCCATCGGCGGGACCGAAAGTTTCGGTGGCTCACGTCGCGGACGCCAGGGCTGACGCCACCGCCGCCACCGCGGCCTCGGCATCGTCGCCCACGCCGTGCACGAGGACCGCGGTCCCGGCCGGGGCGCCCAGCGACATCAACCGCAGGGCGCTGCGCGCGCTCGCCGACCGCTCGCCGTGCCGCACCTCGACCTCGGCGGTGAAGACGGCGACCGCCCGCACCACGGCGCCGGCCGGGCGGGCGTGCAGGGCGGCCGGCAGGACGACCGACATCTCAGAGCTTCGGGACATCGCGCGCCTCCCGGGCGGCCTCGGCGACGGTGGCCAGATCGGCGCCGGTCGAGGCGAGCACCGCCGCGGCCACCGCGCCCTCGACGAACGGCGCGTCCACCAGCACCGGACCGGGGGGGAGATCCTCCAGCACGGTCCGGGCGGTCAGCACCGCGCTACCCAGGTCCGCCAGCACGACCACGCCGGCCCCGGTGCCGGCCCGGGCGACGGCCGCCTCGATCAGGTCCGAGCTGGTGCCGAGGTCACCGTCGGAGGTCCCGGCCGCGAGCTCTACGCGTACCCCCTCCTGTGCGACCTGCCGCAGCAGGTCCCGCAGGCCTTGGGCCAGCTTGTCGCTGTGTGACACGAGCACGATCCCGACGAGCGCCATGTCCGTGGATGTTACTCAAGGTCTTGGCCGAATCGCCCAGCGCGACCATGCTGAGGGTCGAGCCCTCGAGGAAGGAGCCGGCCGTGAAGAAGTTCATCAACGACCCCGCCGACGTGGTCGCCGAGGCACTCGCCGGGCTGGCCGCCGCCCACCCCGGCGACCTGCGCGTCGACACCACCGACAACTATGTGGTCCGGGCCGGCGCGCCGCGGCCCGGCAAGGTCGCGCTGGTCTCCGGCGGCGGCTCCGGGCACGAGCCGCTGCACGGCGGTTTCGTGGGGCCCGGCATGCTCGACGCCGCCTGCCCCGGCGAGGTCTTCACCTCCCCGGTGCCGGACCAGATCCTCGCCGCCACCAAGGCGGTCGACGGCGGGGCCGGCGTGGTGCACGTGGTGAAGAACTACACCGGCGACGTGATGAACTTCCAGATGGCCGCGGAACTCGCCGCCGACGAGGGCATCACGGTGGAGACGGTGCTGGTCGACGACGACGTCGCGGTGCAGGACTCGACGTGGACGGCCGGGCGGCGCGGCACCGGCGCCACCCTGCTGGTGGAGAAGATCGCCGGCGCCCGCGCCGAGGAGGGCGGCAAGCTGGCGGAGGTGGCGGCCGTCGGCCGCGAGGTCAATGCCGCGTCCGCCTCTTTCGCGTACGCGTTGACGGCCGGCACCACTCCCGCGGCCGGCCGTCCCGGGTTCGACCTGCCGGACGACGAGATCGAGGTCGGCGTCGGCATCCACGGCGAGCCGGGCCGCCGCCGCGAGAAGCTCCGCCCCGCCAGGGACCTGGTGCGGGAAGCGCTCGACGCGATCCTGGAGGCCAAGCCGGTGGACCGGGGCGACCAGGTGATCGTGCTGGTGAACGGGCTCGGCGGCACCCCGCTGCTCGAGCTCTACCTGGTCTTCGGGGAGGTCGCCACGGTGCTGGCCGACCGTGGCATCCGGATCGCCCGCCAGCTGGTCGGCAACTACGTGACCAGCCTCGACATGGCGGGCCTGTCGCTGACGCTGACCCGGGCCACCGACGAGATGCTCCGCCTCTGGGACGCCCCGGTGCGTACCCCCGGCCTGCGCTGGGGTGCGTGAGAAGTGGACGTCGCCACCGCCCTCGCCTGGCTGCGTGCCACCGCCGGCGCCGTCGCCGCCGAGTCCGACCGGCTCACCCGGCTGGACTCGGCGATCGGCGACGGCGACCATGGGGTGAACCTGAACCGGGGGTTCGCCGCCGTGGTCACCGCCCTGGACGGGACGCCGCCGGAGGCCGTCGGCGCGGTCTTCGTCAAGGCCGGCGCGACCCTGATCTCGAAGGTGGGCGGCGCGTCCGGCCCGCTCTACGGCAGCGCCCTGCGCGCCCTCGGCAAGGCGCTCCCGCCCGGGCCGGAGGTCGATCTCGCCGCCCTGGTGGCCGGTCTCGACGCCGGGCTGGAGGCGGTGCGCAAGCTGGGCGGGGCGCAGCCGGGGGACAAGACCATCGTGGACGCGTACCGGCCGGCCCTGGACGCCTTCGAGGAGGCGGTGGCAGGCGGCGGCGACCTGGCCACGGCGGCCGCGGCGGCGGCCCGGGCGGCGGAGGAGGGTGCCGAGGCGACGACCGGCATGCAGGCGCGCAAGGGCCGCGCCTCCTATCTCGGCGAGCGCAGCGTCGGCCACCGGGATCCGGGGGCCACCTCCACCGCCCTGATCTTCCGCGCCCTGGCCCAGGTGACCGGGGCCTGACGCACCGCTCCTCAACCGCTACCGACAGCTCCTCAACCGCACACCGGTGGAGCCGAACTTGCCCGCTGTAACGGGCAATCGGCTGAGGAGGACATGGACATGGGTATCGGCGGATTGTTCGACAACCGCTCCCTGCGGACGAAGATCAGCGCGGCCGCGCTGACCGCGACGGTCAGCGGCCTGCTGGTCGGCGGCGTGGCCGTCAAGACGGTGCACGACCTGAACACCGACGCCGCCACGGCGCAGCGCCAGTCCCTGGCGATCACGACGGCGGTCGGGTCGTTCAGCACCAACGTCGAGGCGTTCAGCGGCAACGTCTCGGCGATGCAGCTCTACCCCAGCCTCGACGCCATGATCAAGGAGGGGATGGCGGGCAACCAGAAGGCCCTCACCGAGGCGTTCGCCATCCTCGAGAAGAACCTGCCCGGGGACGCCACGGTCGCCAAGGCCGAGAAGGACTGGGCGGCGTACCTCGAGTTCATCACGGCGCCGCCGAGCGCGAACGCCGACTCGGGCGAGTCCCTCAAGAAGTACCAGAAGCTGCGCGCCGCACTCGCCGCCGACCAGGCCGCCCTGCAGAAGCACGCGGTGCAGCTCGCGGAGCAGAGCATCACCGACGCCGAGGAGGCCGGCACCACCGCGACCTGGACGATCGGTCTGGTGCTCGCCGCTGGTGTGCTGCTCAGCCTGCTGATCGGCTTCCGGGTCGCGTCCCGCGTCGGGCAGACCGTCCGCAGCGTCTCCGACCTCGCCGAGCGCCTCGCCGACGGTGACCTCACCCGCACCTCCGGGGTCACCGGCCAGGACGAGATCGGCCGGATGGCCGGCGCGCTGGACCGCGGCATCGCCCGCCTTCGTGAGGACGTCGTGCAGCTGGCCGGCAGCGTGAGCACCCTGCAGACCGCCGCCGGGCAGCTCAGCTCGGTCTCGGTCGCCGTCGACAGCGCCGCCAACCAGGCCTCCGCGCAGGCCGGCACGGTCGCCGCCGCGGCCGACGTGGTCTCCAACAACCTGCAGATCGTCTCGGCCGGCTCGCAGGAGATGGGCTCGGCGATCCGCGACATCAGCGTCTCCACCTCGGAGGCCACCGAGGTGGCGGCACAGGCGGTGCAGGTCGCCTCGGCCACCAACGCGATCGTGGCCCGGCTCGGCGACTCCTCGGCGGAGATCGCCACCGTGGTCAAGGTGATCACCAGCATCGCCGAGCAGACCAACCTGCTCGCGCTGAACGCGACCATCGAGGCGGCCCGCGCCGGTGAGCTGGGCAAGGGCTTCGCGGTGGTGGCCGGCGAGGTCAAGGACCTGGCCCAGGAGACCGCCAAGGCGACCGAGGACATCTCCCAGCGGGTGCAGGCCATCCAGGCCGACACCAGCGGCGCGGTCAGCGCGATCGGCGAGATCTCCGAGATCATCGAGCGGATCAACGGCATCCAGCTCACCATCGCCTCCGCGGTGGAGGAGCAGACCGCCACCACGCAGGAGATGAACCGCACGCTCACCGAGGCGGCCAGCGGCGCCGGCGACATCGCCGCCACCATCGGCTCGGTCTCCGAGGCGGCCCGCCGGACCACCGACACGGTCGGCGACACCCGGCACGCCGCCGACGACGTGACCGCGACGGCCGCCCAGCTGCAGTCGGTGGTGTCCCGCTTCCGCTACTGAGGTCGCGGTGTCTGGTGCGACACGTCGACAGGTGCCAATGTGGAGGGCATGTACCCGCCCGAGCCCTGGCACCTGCGCGGTCAGATGTTCCTGTCGGTCTTCCTGATTCCCCGGGGGCGGCTCCCGCAGCTGCCCCCGGTTCTGCACGCGAGCCTGCGCCCGGTCACGATCGGCGGGCGGGTCGTGGTCGGCGCCGCCTGGGTTCGTTACGAGCCCGGCGGCGTCCTGCATTACCAGGAGCTGCTCAGCGCGGTGCTGATGCATGAGCGGGGCCGGCCCCGGGTGAGCATCACCGACATCTGGGTGGACAGCGTCGCCTCGCGCGAGGGCGGCCGGCGGCTCTGGGGCATCCCCAAGGAGATGGCCGACTTGCGGATCGACACCGGGACCGAGCCGCTGGTGGACGCGACGGCCACGCTGCCGGCGCCCTCCGGGGCGACGATCAGCTCGGCCCTCGTCCGGCTGAAAGGACAGCTGCCGGGCCGTTTCCCGGTGCGCATGACTGTCGCCCAAGCTCTCGGCGAGGCCGTCCGGCGCACACCGGTGCGAGGCCGCGCCGGTTTGCGTACGGCCGATGCGGCCTGGCGCCCGGAGCCGGGCGGACCGCTCGGTCACCTGGCCGGACGCCGTCCCGTGCTCAGTCTGGCGGTCACCGATTTCTGGCTGGTGTTCGGCCGCTCCGCCGCAGACCGCGCCCGCGCCGCCCGACCCTAGTCGTCGTCACCCCGTCTTCTCGTCGAAGGTACGGTTCGCCCCAGGCACGTACCGCCGACCTGCGACGAGGAGCGAGATGAACCCGGCCGGCCACGACCACCGTCACCATGCCCCCGGCGAGGAGCACCCGGTCCTGCCCGGCGCCCGGCGGCTCACGCTGTTCCTGCTGATCCCGGCGGTGCTGATCACGATCGTCGGGATGGCGTTGCTCTGGCCGCGGGACACCCCGCAGGCCGGCGGCCCGGACGGGCCGGTACGCGTCTTCGGCCAGATCACCTCGGTAGCGCCGGTGGAGTGCCCGGCGGTGCCGGAGGGTGAGACGCCGCTGACCGGCTGCGGGACCGTGACGGTGAAACTGGACGACGGCGCCGAGATCACCACCGACCTGCCGTCCGGTCCGGGCGCCCCCGAGGTGAGCGCCGGCGACGACGTGGTCCTGCTCGCGCTGAACGAGGAGGACGGCAGCGTCGGTTACTCGGTGATCGACCACCAGCGGGACAGCCAGCTCTGGCTGCTCGGCGCGGCATTCGCGCTCGCGGTGATCGCGTTCGGCCGGTGGCGCGGGCTCACCGCGCTCGCCGGGCTGGCCGTCACCTTCGGCATCCTGCTCTGGTTCATCGTCCCGGCCATCCTGGACGGCCGCTCCCCGGTCGCGGTGGCGGTGGTGGGGGCCGCCGCGATCATGCTGATCGTGCTCTACCTGACCCACGGCTTCTCGCTCACCACCACGATCGCGGTGGCCGGCACCCTGGCCAGCCTGGCGATCACGGCGGTGCTGGCGGCGGTGGCGACGAGCGTGGTGCATCTGACCGGGGTGGCCGACGAGACCTCGAACTTCCTGACCATCACCCAGGGCGAGGTCAACATGCGCGGCCTGCTGCTGGCCGGCATCGTGATCGGATCGCTCGGCGTGCTCGACGACGTGACGGTCACCCAGTCCGCCACGGTGACCGAGCTGGCCGTGGCCAACCCGGCGTACGGCTTCCGGCGGCTCTACGGCGCCGCGACCCGGATCGGCCGGGCACACATCGCCTCGGTGATCAACACGATCGTGCTGGCGTACGCGGGCGCGTCGCTGCCGTTGATGCTGCTCTTCGCGGCCGGCAACACCCCGGTCGGCGAGCTGCTCACCTCGCAGCTGATCGCCCAGGAGCTGGTGCGCAGCGCGGTCGGCACGATCGGCCTGGTCGCCGCGGTGCCGATCACCACGGCGCTGGCCGCGTATCTGGCCGCCCGCTCGGTCCGGCCCGCTCAGCCCGCGCAGGCGGACCACACTCGGCCGACCGGCGGCGCCGCGCCCGCCGGGGGTGGGGCGCAGCGTCCGCCGGAAGACCCGTGGGCGGCCTTCGTAGATCGGTGAGCTAGGTCAGCACTTCTTCCAGACCACCCGGTAAAGGGTGTTGATGGAAGCGTCGGTGGAGTCCATGGAGATGAAGCTGGTGTGCTTCTTGGCGTCCGACGAGCCGCGGTTCACCCGCAATTCGGTGTTGATGTTCAGGAAGCGCCGGTCACCGCACCTGAGGTAGTTGAGCGAAGCGATTCCGACCTGGTCGGTACGCTGCCAGCCGTCCTCCATCGGGCCCTTGAAACTGTGCTTGGTGCGCGTCGTCTGCGAATAGCCCTGGAAGTAGTAGTTCGCGTTCTGCTCGGCCCAGGCGCCACTGCGCAGGCTGGCGAATCCCCGGTAGTCGGCGGTGGCGATCGCGAAAGTGAATCCGGACGGCACCTTGATGTCCAGGGCGAGCTGACAGTTCTTCCGGAAGTCCAGCGGCCCGGACTCCGGCCCGACCTGCGCGGTGTACTCGGAGTAGGTGACCGTGAAGGCCTTGTTGTCCTCGGACACCGTGATCGCCGCGCTGTCGCCCGGGCAGCCCGAGCCGTTCGCCTTGACCACGTCGATGATCATCATCTCGTCGGGCACCGGCGGCGGCCCCGCGTTGACCGGCGCCGCCACGCCCAGCGTCGAAAGCATTGCCGCCGCGGTGGTGAGAGTGCGCAACATGAGAAATACCTCCGTCTGTCCGATGAATTCCCAGCCGATCCGAGAATGGTTCGGAAAAGAGAATTCGGCATCGTTTCCGTTGCTCACCATAGTGATTTCCGCGAACGGGGTGCGGAGTGCCGGAAACAGCAGAACGGAAGTTTGGGCAAAGGCGGCCATTCGTCCCGAATTCGGCGAACGGCCGCCCGCCGCGGCGCGGATTGTGCTATCCGACGCGCTCCGCGGTGAACGCGGTCGCGTCACCGATGAACTTCGAGTAGTCCAGGTGCGCCGCGAGGCTCGCGCCGCCCTGGCAGAACCGGTCGTTGCGGTTGCAGTACGACTGGGTCCGGTCAGCGACGGCGCTCAGCGTGCCACGCCGGCGCGGGAAGATCCCGGACCGGTTGCCGTCGCCGGCGTTGAACGGCTCACCGGCGGTGAAGCTCGGATCGCCGAACAACAGCACCGCGGCGACCTGGTCCAGGTCACCGGCGAGCGGCCCGGTCACCGCATCGCCGACCACGTCCGCGCCCTGGGAGTACCCGGTCAGCACGAACTTGGTCCCGGGGCACGCCGCGGCGGTGCGCTGGACCTTCGCGGTCAGGTCCGCCACGCCCTGCCGCACGCTCGAGGTGTAGTTGAAGGAGGCCGGGTAGTCCACCGCGGTGGTGCGTACCGTCTGCGGCACGTCCCGGGTGATCCGCTGGGCGAGCGGGGTGAGCAGCACGCCCAGGCCGGGCCGCTCGGTCGTGCCGCGCGCCCCGAGCACCTCCACATCGGGGCATCCGTTGCGAGGTGCCGTCGCGGCGAAGGTCAGGGGTGCGACGGCCAATCCGCCGATGGTCACCGCACCCGCCGCCACGAGTGTCACCATCCTGCTCTTGCGCATGTTGACGTTCCTTCCGTCGGTTGCCGACATCTGGCACGCACTACGCGGGAACACCCCCACCAGGATCTGCGACTCCCGTCTCACACTTCAGCGTGTGAACTTCGGGCTCGATCCGGGCCTCAACTTCACACGCTTCGTCCCGTCCACCCGCGTGCACCCCACCTGCGTGTGGAGTTGCGGTTCGATCGGAGCCTCAAGTTCACACGCTTCGTCCCGCCCACCCGCGTGCACCCCACCTGCGTGTGGAGTTGCGGTTCGATCCGAGCCTCAACTTCACACGCGGGTGGTCAGGGGGTGAGGCGGGCGGTAAGGGCGGTGTGGCGGCGGCCCGCGCCGACGGTGCGGACGGCGGCGGCCAGGGCCCGGCGCGACCCGACCAGCACCACGAGCTTCTTGGCCCGGGTGATCGCGGTGTAGAGCAGATTGCGCTGCAGCATCATCCATGCGCTGGTGGTCAGCGGGATCACCACCGCCGGGTACTCGGAACCCTGCGACCGGTGGATGGTGATCGCGTACGCGTGTGCCAGCTCGTCCAGCTCGTCGAAGTCGTAGTCGATCGATTCGTCCTCGTCCGTGCGTACCGTCAAGGACTGCTCCTCGGGCGAAAGCCCGGTGATCACGCCGACCGTGCCGTTGAAGACGCCCGCCGCGCCCTTGTCGTAGTTGTTCCGGATCTGGGTGACCTTGTCGCCCACCCGGAACACCCGCCCGCCGAGCCGCCGCTCCGGCAGGCCCTCCCGGGCCGGGGTGAGTTGCTGCTGGAGCAGCGTGTTGAGGGCGCCCGCGCCGGCCGGCCCGCGGTGCATCGGGGTGAGGATCTGCACGTCGCGGCGCGGGTCGAGGCCGAACCGGCGGGGGATGCGGTTGCACGCGACGTCCACGGTGAGCGCGGCGGTGGCCTCGGTGTCGTCGCTCGGGAAGAGGAAGAAGTCACGCATGCCGTCGAGCAGTGGCGGCCGGCCCTGATTGACCCGGTGCGCGTTGGTGACCACACCGCTCTCGGCGGCCTGCCGGAAGATCTGGGTGAGGCGCACGCGGGGGATCACGCCGGCGGCGAGCAGATCGCGCAGCACCTCGCCGGCGCCCACCGACGGCAGCTGGTCGACGTCGCCGACGAGCAGCAGGTGCGCGCCCGCCGGGATGGCCTTCACCAGCTTGTTCGCCAGGATCAGGTCGAGCATCGAAGCCTCGTCGACGACGATCAGGTCGGCGTCCAGGGGGTTGTCCCGGTCATAGCTGGCCTCGCCGCCGGGCTGCAGCTTGAGCAGGCGGTGCACGGTGGCGGCCGGGTGGCCGGTCAGCTCGGCGAGCCGCTTCGCGGCGCGGCCGGTGGGCGCGACGAGCTGGATCTTCGCCTGTTTGGCGGCGGCGAGTTCGACGATTGATCGTACGGTGAAGCTCTTGCCGCAGCCGGGTCCGCCGGTCAGCACCGCGACCTTCTCGGTGAGCGCCAGCCGTACCGCCTGCTCCTGCTCCTTCGCCAGCGTGGAGCCGGTGCGCTTGTGCAGCCAGGTCAGGGCTCGCGTCCAGTCGACGTCGTGGAAGTGCGGCATCCGGTCGGCCCGGTCCCGCAGCTGCCGGACCAGCGTGGACGCCAGGGACTGCTCGGCGCGGTGGAACGGGACCAGATAGACCGCGTCCTGCTCGCGGACCACGCCCTCCTCGGTGACCAGCTCGTCCAGGCAGGCCGGGATCAGGCCGCCGGGCACATCGAGGATCTTGGCGGCTTCCGCGGTCAGTTCGTCGACCGGCAGGAAGCAGTGGCCGTTGTCGGTGGCCTGCGACAGCGTGTACTGCAGGCCGGCCTTCACCCGTTCGGGGCTGTCGTGCGGGATGCCGACCGCCTGCGCGATCGTGTCGGCGGTCTTGAACCCGATGCCCCAGACGTCGGCGGCCAGCTTGTACGGGCTGTTCTTCACCACGCTGATGCTGGCGTCGCCGTACTTCTTGAAGATCCGGACCGCGATCGAGGTGGACACCCCGACACCCTGGAGGAAGACCATCACCTCCTTGATCGCCTTCTGCTCGGCCCACGCCGCGGTGATCTTCTTGGTGCGTTTCGGGCCCAGCCCGGCGACCTCGATCAGCCGCTCCGGCGATTCCTCGATGATCTGCAGCGTGTCCAGTCCGAAGTGGTCGACGATCCGCTCGGCGAAGACCGGGCCGATGCCCTTGACCAGGCCGGACCCGAGATAGCGGCGGATGCCCTGAATGGTCGCCGGCAGCACTGTGGTGTACGACAGGACCTCGAACTGCCGCCCGTACTGCGGATGTGACGACCACCAGCCGGACAGCCGCAGGCTCTCCCCGGGCTGCGCGCCGAGCAGCGCCCCGACCACGGTGAGCAGATCGGAGCCACGGCCGGTGGCGACCCGGGCGACCGTGTAACCGGTTTCCTCGTTGACGTACGTCAGCCGCTCCAGCACCGCCTCGAGCACGTGCTGGGCCTTGGGAGGGCTGTTGGACACGGACCACACGCTAACTAACGTGATCCCTCATGGCGCACTTCGACCTCCCGCTCGCGGAACTCCGCTCGTACCGTTCCTCCGCTCCCGAGCCGAAGCGGTTCGACGACTTCTGGTCCGACACCCTCGCCACCGCGCGCGGAGCCGCCCTCCCGCCGACGCTCACTCCCGTCGACACCCCGCTGCGCGGTGTCACCACCCACGACGTCACGTTCATCGGGTACGCAGGTCAGCCGGTCAGGGCCTGGCTGAACCGGCCGGCCGGCGCCACCGGACCGCTCCCGGTCGTCGTCGAGTTCATCGGGTACGGCGGCGGGCGCGGCCTGCCGATCGACTGGCTGCTGTGGTCCAGTGCCGGGTACGCCCACCTGGTGATGGACACCCGTGGCCAGGGCGGCAACTGGCGGGGCGGGGACACCCCGGACGTGGACGAGTCGGGCGCCGGCCCGTCCACCCCCGGTTTTCTGACCCGGGGTGTGCAGACGCCGGAGACGTTCTACTACCGGCGGCTGTTCACCGACGCGGCCCGGGCCGTCGAGGTCGCCGCGGAGCTGCCGGGCGTCGACGCGTCCCGCCTGGTGGTCACCGGCAAGAGCCAGGGTGGCGGGCTGGCGATCGCGGCGGCCGGGCTGGTGCCGGACCGGGTGTCGGCGGTGGTGTCGGGCGTGCCGTTCCTCTGCGACATCCGCCGGGCCGTGACGATCACCGACAGCTATCCGTTCGCCGAGGTGGTGCGCTTCCTGCGGGCGAACCCGCACCTCGCGACCCCGACGCTGGAGACCCTCGACTTCGTGGACGTGGTGCACTTCGCGAAGCGGGTCACCGCGCCGGCCATCGTGTCGGTGGCGCTGATGGACGACGTGTGCCCGCCGTCCGGGGTGTTCGGGGCGTACAACGCGCTCGCCGGCCCCAAGCAGATCGAGGTGTTCGAGTGGGACGGCCACGACGGCGGCCGCTCGTTCTTCGACACCACCGCCCTGCAGTTCGTAGCCGACCACCTCACCAGCGTGTGAAGTTGCGGTTCGATCCGCACCCCAACTTCACACACTTGGCGCGCGCTTTCAGCGTGTGAAGTTGCGGTCCGATCCGCACCCCAACTTCACACACTTGGCGCGCGCTTTCAGCGTGTGAAGTTGCGGTCCGATTCGCACCCGAACTTCACACACTGGGTTCGGGATCGGGTCGCGCTCGGGGCTATGTAGAGAAAAGATAGTGGGGTCGGCTACGGTGTCGGCATGATCGCGCTGACCCGAATCACTCGATGGGCGTTGCGTGCGGCGGCCCGGCGCTGGCCGGCGGACGTCCGCGACGAGATGTCCCGCGAGTGGCACGCCGAGCTGGCCGACCTGGAGAGCCGGCCGGGCACCGCCCCGCGCCGCCTCGGGTACGCGTTCAGCCTGCTCACTTCCCCGCCCGTGCGGGACGCCGCCGGTGTGCCGCAGGGCTGGGGCGGCGCGCGCCCGGAATCCGGCGCCGGCGCGGGCGCCGCGCTGATGGCGGTGGCGCTGCTCGGCACGCTGGTCTGGGGTCTGGCCGAACGGCTCGTCAGTTCGTTCCTCTTCGAGCCGATCGCCTTCGGCTGGGGCCGCTCGCTGGTCAACGGCCTGGTCGTGGCGCTCTGCTGCGTGCCGCTGGGCTGGTGGCTCGGCCGGCGGATGCCGATGTCGCGGGACGGCCGGTTCGGCGTCGCCACCCCGGCGGTGCTGGCCCCGGTCGCGCTGCTGCCGGCCGTGCTGTCGCAGGGCGCCTTCGAACCGGATGTCGCCCTGCTGATCGCCGTGCTGGTCTGGGCGATCGGGACGGCGGTGCTGGGCCGTGCCGCGGTCCGGGCCGCCGGGAGGTCCCGGCGGCGAGCAGGCGCGCTGGCCATCGCCGGCGTGCCGCTGGTCGCGGCCATCGCGGTCACCGTGTCCACGCTGCCGATGGTGCTGACCTGGCCGACCGGTCTCGCCGGCGGGCTCGAAGCCGCGTCGTGGTCGCTGCTGATGGACAGCGACGCCATCGTCATGCCGGACGGGATCCTCTCGTTCGCCATGGTCGGCGGCTCGGTCTGCCTCTACACCGCGTACGGGTGGCTCGCCGTCGTCTACGGCCTGCGCGCCGCGGGCGCCGAGCGTAAACCGCGGCCGGCCGTGGCCCCGGAGGCGGGCGGCGAACCTCCCACGCTCCCGCTCGCCGCCGTGCTGGCCGGGGTGCTCGCGGTCGCCGGGGGAGCGGTCGCCTGGGCCTACACGGTGACCGTGCTGACGCCGGACCTGCCGGTCTGGTCGGCGAACGCGCCGATGCCCGGCGGGGACGGCGAGATCTACCTGTGGGCCGCGGAGCTGCGCTGGTCGGCGATCCTGCTCGCCGCGCTCGGCCTGGTGGTGGCCACCGCCAACCGCCGGTCCGCGGTCCGGGGCGCACTGGTCCTCGGCGCCGGGCTGCTGGCCGCCGAGGCGGTGCTGCTGGGCGGGCAGACGTCCGGCGGGCCGGGTCTGCGGGTCGCGCTGCTCGTCGCGGCCGTCGTCATCGTGGCCGGCTGGGTCCTGGCCGGGCGGGCGCTGCCGGTCGGCACACGGGTTGTCGTCCGCCGGCGGACCGTGACCGCGGCGGTGGCCGCGAGCGCCTGCGGGCCGTTGCTCTACTTCCAGAGCACCCCGCCGGAGAACCACGCGTACATGCCGCTCGGCCTGCCGCTGACCACCGCGCTGCTGGCCGTCCTCGGCGTGCTGCTCGGGACGGTGACCGCTGTGGCGACCGGGCGGCGGCTGCACCCGGTGGCGGCGGGCGCCCTGATCGGGGTGCCGCTCGTGGTGCTCGCGGTGACCGGGCCCTACCTCGGCAACGGGCGCAGCGACACGGTCGCGGGCCTGGCGACATTTCTGGGCCTGCCGCTCGCGGTGCTCGTCGCCGCGGTGCTGCGCCGGCACCGGCCACGACGGCGCGGGCGCACCGCCCTGGTCTGGACCGGGCTGACGGTGGCCGGCGCTGTGGCGACCGTCCCGTTGATCTTCGCCTCGTTCTCGCTGCTGATGGCGGTGCCGTCGATGCTCTTCCTGGTCGACGGGTCGAGTTACCCGGCCGACGGGCTCTCCGTCGTCCCCGGGGTGGCAGTGCTGCTGGTCCCGCTAGGACTGCTGGCCACCGCCCGGGAGGGCGGCGCCCCGGCCCCCGCCGGGCAGCCGGGCCCCGCCCCGGAACCGGCGCCCGGCACCACGGCGCCGGCGGTGGTCGCTCAACACCCGGCATAGAAGCGGACGGGCCTGATCACACGGGGGGATCAGGCCGGTCCGGGTGCGGCGCGTGACGGGTCAGATGAACATGCGGATGACGCTGATGCCCAGGAAGACCACGAGGAACGCCAGGTCGATCCCGACGCCACCGGCGCGCAGCGGAGGCAGCACGCGCCGGACCGGCGCCAGGATCGGCTCGGTGATCCGCTGCACCCCGTCCATCGCGCGCGACCGGAACGATCCCGGCACGGCCGGGCCGGCGAACACCACGCTCCAGTCGAGCACGGCACGGGCGATCAGCAGAATCTGCACCACCAGCAGAATCAGATCGACCAGGCGAAGAAGACCCATCAAGTACCTCCGTCAAGGGATGTGCTCCCACTATGCGGCGGCCGGCTGTGGGTTCCCTAAACGTCGGCTGAGAGGGCGCCGGGCTTAGTTGAAGTGGTCCGGGTGCGGCCCGGTGCGGCCGTCGCTCTCCAGCGCGTCGACAGCGGCCATCTCGTCGGCGGTCAGCTCGAAGTCGAAGATCCGCAGGTTCTCCTGGATGCGGGCCGGCGTGACCGACTTCGGGATGACGACCCGGCCCTGCTGGACGTGCCAGCGGAGCACCACCTGCGCCGGGGTGCGGTCGTGCGTGGTGGCGATGCCGGTCACCGCCGGATCGCGCAGGACCGCGGCCTGGGCGAGCGGGCTCCACGCCTCGGTGATCACGCCGAGTTCGGTGTTCACGGCCTGCGCGTCGCGCTGCTGGAGGGCCGGGTGCACCTCGATCTGGTTGACCGCCGGCACCGTGCCACCGAGGCCGGCGACGGCCCGCAGGTGCTCGGGGAGGAAGTTGGAGACGCCGATCGCGCGGATCCGGCCCTGCTCCAGGAGCTGTTCCATGGCACGCCAGGTGTCCAGGTAACGGCCGTGCTTGGGGGTCGGCCAGTGGATCAGGTAGAGGTCGAGCCGGTCCAGGCCGAGCCGGGACATGCTGGCCTCGAACGCCTGCAGGGTCTCGTCGTATCCCTGGTCGGAGTTCCACAGCTTGGTGGTGATGAACAGCTCGTCGCGGGGGATGCCGCTGGCCTTCAGTGCGGCGCCGACCCCGGTCTCGTTGCCGTAGGCGGAGGCGGTGTCGATGCTGCGGTACCCCGCCTCGAGGGCGGTGCTGACAGCGGCCGCGGTGTCGGCCTCGGGGATCTGGAAGACGCCGAAGCCGATCTGCGGCATGGTGATGCCGTTGTTCAGGGTGACGTTCGGAATGCCGGCCATGCGGGTGCCTCCGGTGCGATCGGGCGCGCCTGATCACACCGACGGTGGCCGGCGGCGGCGCGCGACGCTCTATCCATACCCGGCGGGGCCCGTCTTCCTACCTCAACGTCGGCAGAGCGGCAGATCTCACTGCGGCGAGCGGCGGGCGGGAGGCACAGGCGGGTGAGAAGCGCAGGCGGGCGGGAGGCACAGGCGGGCGGGAAGCGCAGGCGGGCGGGAGGCCCAGGCGGGCGGGAGGCGCAGGCGGGCGCGAAGCGAAGGCGGGGGCGAGTGGAAGCAACGGCGGGTGTGGCGGCCGGCCGGCTCGCGGCGTTGTCTCACGACGGACGGGACAGCGCCGGGTTGCCGGCCGGACCACCGCTTCAGCCCGGAGGCCGCGCTGCGGCCCGGGGTGGCAGAAGGATCGCGGTGACACTCGGGGACTCTTGCTGACTCGTACCCCCGCAGTGGTCTCCGGTGGTGGGCGCGGAGGGTGCGGCGCGGCAGCGGGGTGGGCCGCGATCTGCCCGGCGGGTCCGGGTGGGTGCGGCGGTGCGAGCATCGCCGTGCCGGAAGGACCTGTGCTGGTACGGGTGAGCGCACCCACCCGCCGGCCAGGCGTGGATCCCGGTGTCCCGTGACCCGGTTGACCGAGGTCCGGCTGGTCCGCTGCCGGAGCGAACCCGCATCCGTGCCCAGAACCGGTCGGGGCCGCTGCCGGAGCGAACCGGCGTCCGTGGGCAGAACCGGTCAGGAGGCGCTCGGAGGTTCGCCGGGGGCCGGCCCGCTCGACGCGGGTGAGGGGGCGGCTCAGCCGGCACGGGGTCACGCCGTGCGGTGGTGGCGGCCGGTCCGGGAAACTGGTCACGCGGTCCGCGACGATGATCGCCGATGGCCGCGCCGGTGGGTTCACAACCCGACCAGTCTGCGCGTCGGGGCCCGTCTCGTCCGGCGGGCTCCGGCCCGGGCGACGAGGTCCTGGGCCGCCGTGCGCAGGACCAGGCTCTGCGAGCGAGCGACAGCTTCGCCGGTGGTCTCCGGTTCCGCGTGATGGGACAGGGCGGCCGCCGGGGAGCGGCCGGGTGCGGGGAAGGGCGCGGCGGGGCGAATCGCCGCGGGGGGAACCGCGAGCATCTCACCGGCGGTGGGGACCGGCCCGGTGACCTGCGGTCTCGGTGGGCTGCCGGGCGGTTCGGCGTCCCGTGAGGCCCCCGGCGGCAGCGCGCCGGCGGGGGCTTCGGTCGTGCTCCGGGATCCGTCAACCGGCATCGCCTCGGCTCGATACATGGCGCTCATTATTGATGAACGTGCATTTAACGCAAGCCTCCCGGAGTGCCGGTAACGCCCCGGAAACATCAATTCCCTAGAACGGGTACGCCGGAGGCTTGTCACGCACGGTCACCCAGCGGGTCTCGGTGAACGCCTCGATGTTGGCCGCCGCGCCGCCGAACCGGGAGCCGGTGCCGGAGGCCGCGACGCCGCCGAACGGGCTGTTCGCCTCGTCGCTGACGGTTTGGTCGTTGATGTGCACGATGCCGGTCGGGATCTGTTCGGCCAGTGCCAGGCCCTTCATCACGTCGCGCGTGATGATGCCGAGCGACAGGCCGTACTCACTGGCTGTGGCGAGCCGGACCGCCTCCTCGGCGTCGCTGAACCGCATCACCGGGGCGACCGGACCGAAGATCTCCTCGGTGAAGGCGGGAGTGTCGCCGGCGACGTCGGCGAGGACCGTGGGGGCGTAGAACAGATCCCGGTACGTCCCACCGGCCGCCACCCGGGCGCCCGCATCGCGGGACCGGGTCACCACGCCGTGGATCCGGTCGCGCTGCCCGGCGTCGATGATCGGGCCGAGCGCCACCTGCTCGCGGCTCGGGTCGCCCACCGGGAGCGCGGCCGCCTTCGCCGCGAGCCGGTCCACGAACTCGTCGTAGACCCGTTCGTGCACCAGGTGCCGCCCGGTGGTCATGCAGATCTGGCCCTGGTGGAACCATGAGCCGAAGGACGCCAGGCCCACCGCCGCCTCGACGTCGGAGTCGTCCAGCACGATCAGCGCCGAGTTGCCGCCGAGCTCCAGGTGCGCCCGCTTGAGGTGCTCGCCGGCGAGGGCGCCGACCCGGCGGCCGGCCCGGGTGGAGCCGGTGAACGAGATGACCCGGACCATGGGGTGGGTGACCAGGGCCTCGCCGACGTCGGTGGCGCCCGGCAGCATCTGCAGCACGCCGGGCGGCAGGCCGGCCTCTTCGAAGATCCGGGCCAGCGTGACGCCGCCGGTGACCGCGGTGCGCGGGTCCGGTTTGAGCAGCACCGCGTTGCCCAGCGCCAGGGCCGGGGCGACCGACCGGATGGCCAGGATGATCGGCACGTTGAACGGGGCGATCACGGTCACCACGCCGGCCGGGACGCGCCGCGCCATCGACAGCCGGGGCTCCTCGCTGGGCAGCAGCTCGCCGTAGGGGCGGCTGGGCAGCGAGGCGGCCTCGTAGCACTCCTGTTCGGCGACGTGCAGCGCGAACCCGGCCATCGGCGGGATCGCGCCGACCTCGCGGACGTTCCACCCGGAGATCTCCTCGGCGTGCTCGCCCCAGAGCTGGGCGGCCCGCCGCAGCACCGCGGCGCGCGCCGGATGCGGGGTGGCGGCCCACGCCTTCTGCGCCTCGGCGGCGTGCCGGGCTGCCTCGTCCACGTCCTCGGGCGTGGCCTGCCCGATCCGGCCGAGCACGGCGCCGGTGGCGGGTTCGACGACGTCGTACGCGCCGCCCCGCCCCGGCCGCCACTCGCCGCCGATGAAGATGTTGCCGGTCCAGAGTTTCTCGTCCAGGAACATGGCGCTCGCCTCCGCGGGTCGTCGGGGTGCGCCGACCGTAGGCCGGTGTTTCAGCCAGATCAACGGAGCGTTCGAGCCATCCGAACGCCGGCTCCCTCAGCGGAACCCCAGCCTGGTGGAGATCTCCGCCGCGGTGTGCCGCAGCGGGCGTTCCAGGCGCGCCACCACGGTGTCCGCTGCCGTCGGCCAGACGGTCAGGTGCACCGCGATGTTGATCGCGGCCACCACCTGGCCGGTCCGGTCCCGCACCGGGGCGGCCACCGAGCGCAGGCCGGACGCCAGTTCCTCGTCGTTCACCGCCACCCCGGCCTGCCGGATCCTGGTGAGCGCGGCGGTGAGCTGCTCGCGGTTGGTCAGCGTCCGCGGGCCGCGCCGGGCGAAGTCGGTCCGGTCCAGCAGCCCGCGCAGCGTGCCGGCCTCCTGGTACGCGAGCAGCACCTTCCCCATCGACGTGCAGTACGCCGGGAGCCGCGACCCGACGTGCAGGTTCAGCCCCACCGCGAACGCCGCCGCCCGTCCGCTGCGCCGCCGCTCCACATAGACGATGTCGGCGCCGTCCAGCACGGCCATGCTCACCGTGTAGCCGGTCTCGTCCGCGAGCGCCTGCAGGCAGGGCGCCGCCACCCGGTTGATCTCCAGCGCGTTGATCGCGGCGAAGCCCAGGTCGACCACCTTCGGCCCGAGCGAGTACTTCTTGGTCTCCGGGTCCTGGTGCAGGTAGCCGAGCCGGGCCAGGGTCGCGACGTACCGGAACGTGGTGCTCTTGTTCAGCGCGACCGCCCGGGACAGCTCGGCGATGCCCAGCACCGGCCGGGACTCGCTGAACGCCGACAGGATGCTCAGGCCGCGCTGCAGGGACTGGGAGAACGCGGCGCTGTCTTCGGTGGCCATGCCGCATGGTAGCCACGCGTTCGGTTTGTTGAAACGATGTGCCGATGCTCAGAACCCGGCACTTCGTGGGCGGCGAATGGACGGACGGCGGCACCGGCCGGGCGTACGAGAAGCGGAACCCGTGGACCGGCGACGTCTTCGCCCGGGTGGCCGCCGGGGATGCGGACGACGCCCGGGCCGCCGTCGACGCCGCGGCCGAAGCCTTCCCCGACTGGGCGGAGACCGCGCCCGCGCAGCGTCAGCAGATCCTGCTGCGGGCCGCCGAGATCCTCGACGGCCGGCGGGACGAGGTGCGTGCGCTGCTCGCGGCGGAGACCGGCTGCGGCGTGCACTTCGCGACCGTCCAGCTCGACTTCTGCGTGCGCCTGCTGCGGCAGGGCGCCGGTCTGGCCTATGCGCCGAGCGGCCAGATCCTCCCGTCGGACCGGGCCGGCACCCGCGCGCTGGCGATGCGGCGCCCGGTCGGCGTGGTCGCCGCGATCGCCCCGTGGAACGCCTCCCTCGTGCTGGCCGGCCGTGCGATCGTGGCCCCGATCGCGGTCGGCGGCACCGTCGTGCTCAAGCCGTCCGAGGAGGCTCCGCTCACCGGGGGCGCGCTCTGGGCGGAGCTCCTGGCCGGCGCCGGGCTGCCGGCCGGCGTGTTGAACGTGGTCACCCACGCGCCGGGGGAGGCCGGCGCCGTCGCGGAGACCTTGATAGCCGATCCCCGGGTACGCCGGATCAGCTTCACCGGCTCGACAGCGACCGGCCGGCGGCTCGCCGAGCAGGCCGGTCGCCACCTCAAACGCGTGGTGCTGCAGCTCGGCGGCCACAACCCGCTGCTCGTGCTCGCCGACGCCGACCCGGGGTACGCGGTCGACGCCGCGATCTACGGCGCTTTCGTGCACACCGGGCAGACCTGCATGTGCGCCCGGCGGATCGTGGTGGACTCCTCGATCGCGGCCGAGTTCACCGAGCGGTTCGTGGCCCGGGCCGCGGCGCTGCCGGTCGGCGACCCCACCGACCCGGCCACGGTCATCGGGCCGGTGATCAACGAGTGGGCGCTGTCGCTGCTGGAACGCCGGGTCCACGAGGCGGTCGGGCTCGGCGCGCGGCTGCTCACCGGTGGTGTCCCGGCCGGGCGCTGCTTTCCGCCGACCGTGCTGGCCGAGGTGCCCGCGGCGGCGGAACTGGCCTTCGACGAGACGTTCGGGCCGGTGGTGCTGCTCGAGGAGGCGGACGGGGTGGAGGACGCGGTGCGCCGGGCCAACGCCTCCGACTTCGGGCTGGCCGCGGGCATCATCACCGGCGACCCGTACCGGGGCCTCGACCTGGCCGCCCGCCTCCAGGCCGGCATCGTGCACGTCAACGACCAGCCGGTCAACGACGAGCCGCAGATGCCGTTCGGCGGGGTGAAGGACAGCGGGGCGGGCCGGTTCGGGCTGGGCCTCGCCGCCGAGGAGTTCACCGAGGTGCAGTGGGTGACCGCCCGCTCCGAACCCCGCACCTTCCCCTTCTGACCCGCCCCGCCCGTCAGCCGGTGAACCCGAGGTCGCCCAGCGTCTTCTCGATCCGGACCCGGTGCGCGGCCTCCCAGTCGAAGAGGTTCTCGGTGCGTTCCCTGGCGAGCCGGGCCTGAGCCGCCTGCAACACCTCGTCGCCCCGGTCGGCGGGCACCACCACGACGCCTTCCTCGTCGGCCACCACGATGTCGCCGTGGCGCACCGTCACCCCACCGACCCGGATCTCGGACCGGTGCGTGCCGAGCTGCGACTTGGTGCCGGCGATCGGGATGACCCCGCGGGCGAAGACCGGGAAGCCGACCTCGCGGACCTCGCCCAGGTCGCGGATCAGGCCGTCCAGCACGAACGCGGCGATACCGTGCCGGTGCGCGACCGCGCACACGTTGCCGCCGGCCAGGGCGTGGTCCAGGTCGCCGGACTCCACCACGATCACCGAGCCCGGCTCGGCCCGGTAGATCGCGGCGTGCAGCATCAGGTTGTCGCCGGGCGGGCAGCGGACGGTGAACGCCGGGCCGGCCACCCGCGGCACGGGTGTCCAGAGCGGACGGATGTCGATGTCCATGACCTGGCCGCGGTCCAGCACATCGGCCAGGGTGGTCGGGGGCACGTCCGCGAATCCGCTCATGCCCCGATCATCCTCACGCTCACCGTCCGGTGTGAAGTTCGGGTGCGATACGCACCTGAACTTCACACACAAGGGCGGTCAGGCGGCGGCGGCCGCCTGGTTGTTCCAGTTCGTGATGACGACGCCGAGGACGAAGATCTGCACCGGCAGCGGCAGACCGGGCAGCTCGGCCGCGACGTCGCCCCGCCAGGCGCTGGTCTTGCGGATCCGGCCGACCACGGTGTCGCCGTCCATCAGCTGCTCGTCGCTGCCGCGCCAGATGGAGTCCCGCACGAAGTCGTACGAGCGGCCGCCGGCGTGCACCTTCCACTGCTTGCGGCCGACCCGCTCGGCCTCGGCCACCACGGCCTCCCGATCGTCGGTCATCGTGTACCGCGTGCCCCAGCCGTTCGCGCGGATCCGGTACGAGCGCCCGTCCAGGTCGAAACTGCCGCCGCTGGTCCAGGACCGGCCGTCCCAGACCGCGATGGTCGTGTCGTCGTTGCGGATGTCGTACCGGGACCGCCACATACTCGTTCGTTGCGCCGTCAGCATGCCGCCAGCGTAGGCACCGCCCGCTCGCCGATGAGGAACTGGGCCAGCCGGGAAGCGGCGACGGACGGGGTGCAGTCGGTCTCCCGGGCGGCGCGCAGGATCCCGGCCAGGGTCTCGCCGATCCCGTCGATGCGGGCGTTGATCTGGGCGGCCGACTCCCGGTGCAGTTCGGCGGCGATCGCGTGCACGATGCCGCCGGCGCTGACCACCACGTCGGGCGCCCACAGGATGCCGCGCGCGTGCAGCAGCTCCGCGGTCTCCGGCACGTCCAGCTGGTTGTTCGCCGGGCCGGCCACCGCGGAGCAGGCCAGCAGCGGCACCGTGTCCGCGGTGAGGACGCCGCCGAGGGCGGACGGCACCAGCACGTCCACCTCGGCGGTCAGGCAGCTGTGCGGATCGGTCCAGGTGGCGCCGTGTCCCTCGGCCGTGGCCCGCCGGGAGCCGTCCACGTCGGCGGCCAGCACGCGGGCGCCGGCCGCGGTGAGCAGGCGCAGCACATGCGTGCCGACGCGGCCCAGGCCGAGCACCGCGAAGCTGCGGCCGGCCAGCTCCGGCGAGCCGAACCGCTCGGCGGACACCGCACGCAGGGCGGCGATCACCCCGGCGGCGGTGTGCGGGGAGGAGTCGCCACTGCCGCCGACCGGCGCCGGACGACAGAAGACGTGGGGCGTACGCTCGCCGATCGTCACCATGTCGGCCGGCCCGGTGCCGACGTCCGGCCCGGTCGCGTACGCGCCGTCGAGGCTGTCGATGACGTCTCCCGCGTCGTGCAGGACGTTGCGGCGGGCGGCCTCGTCGAGGACCGTGCCGGGTGGCAGCGCGATGACGGTCTTCCCGCCGCCGTGTGGCAGCCCGGCCAGCGCCGCCTTCTCGGTCATCGCGGCGGACAGGCGCAACGCGTCGTCGAGGCCGTCCCGCCAGTCCGCGTACTGTGCGAGCCGGCAGCCGCCGATCGCCTGTCCCAGGGCCGTGGAGTGCACCGACACCACGATCGGGAGACCGGACCGCGAACCACGTTCGACAACGACTCGCTGAGATTGAAACGGCATGGCAATCTCCCGTACATAAGTTGGGTTGATGGCCCTGACCGTAGGACGTCAACCGGGACCCTTACCGTCGCGCCGAACGAAATTCGGAGAATGTGCTTGGATGGCGGCCGTGGACGACATTGATTCGGCGCTGGTGCGGGAACTCCAGAAGAACGCCCGCCAGACGAACCGGGACCTGGCCCGCGCGGTCGGCATCGCGCCGTCGACCTGCCTGGAACGCGTCCGGCTGCTGCGCGAGCGCGGGGTGATCACCGGCTATCACGCCGAGGTCAGCCTCCGCGCCCTCGGCCGGGAGGTCCAGGCGCTGCTGCACGTGCAGGTCCGGCCGCTGACCCGGCCCGTCATCGAGGGATTCAAGTCGTACGCCGCCGGCCTGCCCGAGGTGCTGTCGGTGTTCGTCCTGGCCGGCGGCGACGACTTCCTGGTGCACGTGGCGGTGCGCAGCGTGGACGATTTGCACGCGTTCCTGATGGACCGGTTCACCGATCGCCGGGAGATCGTCGGGTTCCGCAGCTCGGTGATCTATCAGCACGCCCGCAACCGGCTCGTCGAGCCGCTGGACTGACCCCGCCGCCCGCCGCCCGCCGCCCGCCGCCCGCCGCCCGCCGCCCGCCGCCCGCCGCCCGCTTGCGCCTGCCACCACACCCGCGTCCCGCGCTCGCTTGCCCGCGCCTGCGCTCGCACCTGCGCCGCACCGGGCGGCCGTTTGCGAGGCGACGACGGCCGCCCGGGGCGGCAGAGGGGCGGTCGGCGTGGCAGGTTGGACGGCATGGATTCCCGTCTCGGTGGCCTCGACTACCGCCGCACGTTCCGGTCCGCCGCCATCGCCTTCGCCGACCTGGTGTCCCGGATCCCGCCGGACCGCCTGGACGGGCCCGGTCTCGGCGAGTGGACGATGCGCGACCTGCTCGGGCACACCGCCAGCTCGGCGCTGCGGCAGGTCCCCGCGGTGCTGGCGAACCCGGCGCCGCAGCTGCACGTCCCGGTGCCGGAGGGGTACTTCGCGATGATCCGCATGGCGCCGCCGGCGATGGTCGCGGCGGCCCGCACCGCGTCCACCGACGACGCCCGGGACACCGGCAAAATCCTCGGCGCCGAGCCGGTCCAGGCGGTCAGCGAGATGATCGGCAAGGCCACCTCGGCGCTGGCCGGGGCGGGTGACGATGACCTGGTGGCCACGCCGGCCGGTGGCATGCGGGTCCGGGACTGGCTGCCCACCCGGACGTTCGAGCTGGTGGTGCACGGCTCGGACGCGGCGGCGGCGGCCGGCCTGCCGATCGACTTCGAGCCGGAGACGCTCGGCGAGGCCACTGCCCTGGCCGCGCGAGTGGCCGTCATGGTCGGCGACGGGCTGCCGGCGTTGCGCGCCCTCACCGGCCGCGACCCGCTACCCCCCGACTTCACCATCCTCTGACCCACCCACCGGGTGAAGATTGCGCCCGCACACGAGCCGCAACTTCACACACGGTCCGTGGCGGGAGATTGCGTGTGAAGTTGCGCCCGTATACGAGCCGCAACTTCACACACGGTCCGTGGCGGGCGACGTGCATCGGGCGGGGCGGGATGTGTGTGTGAAGTTGCGGCCGTATACGAGCCGCAACTTCACACGCGGGCTTCGGGCGTACGGGCTAGAGGATCTGCTGGGCCAGCGGCAGCGGGTTGCCGAACCGGTGGGCGGTGACGCTCACCGCCTGCTCGCGCAGGAACGGCACCATCTCCACGCGCCCGGCCTCGGTCACCGGCCCGGCCCACACCGCCAGGTCCGCCCGCCCGCCGGTGGCCTCGGCCACCGCCTTCCAGGAACCGCCGATCAGCCGGACCCGCCCCGCCTCCAGATCCGCCGCGAAGGCCGCGTCGTCCTGCACGACGTGCGCGCCGGCCCAGGCGGGCAGCGGGACGGCGCTGGAGACGCGCACCTCGGCGCCGGCCAGGCGGCCCGCGGCGAGGACCCGGACCAGGTCGGCGAGCGAGCCGTCGGCGGCCAGCCGGACCGTGACCGGGCAGGGCACGTAGCGCAGCACGTTGCGTTCGGCGGCCAGGCCGGAGACGTCGGACGGGGCGAGCGGGAACGCGGCGTCGCTGCGGGCGGCGCGTTCCACGGCGGCGAACTCGTCGTCGGTCAGGGCGCCGCGGGCGGCGTCGAGCAGGTCACGGACCCCGGCGTGCGTGACGGTGGCGGTGGACGTCGCCGGGCGTGTCTGCCATCCGGTGAGGCCGGCCAGGTAGTTCGGGCCGCCGGCCTTGGTGCCGGGGCCGACCGCCGAGCGCTTCCAGCCGCCGAACGGCTGACGGCGCACGATCGCGCCGGTGATGCCGCGGTTCACGTAGAGGTTGCCGGCCTGGACCCGGTCCAGCCAGGTACGGATCTCGTCCTCGTCGAGCGAGTGCAGGCCGGAGGTGAGGCCGTAGTCGACGTCGTTGACCAGGTCGATCGCCTCGTCCAGGGTGTCGGCGGTCATGATGCCGAGGATCGGGCCGAAGTATTCGACGCGGTGGTACTCCGAGCCGCGCCGCACGCCGTCGCGGACGCCGGGGCTCCACAGCTTGCCGGTGTCGTCGAGCTTGCGGGGCTCGAGCAGCCAGCGCTCGCCGGGACCGAGTTCGGTGAGGCCCTGCAGCAGCTTGCCGGCGGCCGGCTCGACCAGCGGTCCGACCTGGCTGCGCGGGTCGGCGGGGTAGCCGACGGTGAGCGACGACACCGCGTCGAGCAGCTGGGTGCGGAACCGCTCGGAGCGGGCCACCGAGCCGACCAGCACGACCAGGGAGGCGGCCGAGCATTTCTGGCCGGCGTGCCCGAACGCGGACGAGACCACGTCCTTGACGGCCAGGTCCAGGTCTGCGCTGGGGGTCACAATGATCGCGTTCTTGCCGCTGGTCTCGGCGAGCAGCGGCAGGTCGGCGCGGAACGAGCGGAACAGCTCGGCGGTCTCGTACGCGCCGGTGAGGATGACCCGGTCGACGAGCGGGTGCGCGATCAGTTCCCGGCCCAGCGTGCCCTCGTCCACCTGCACGAGCGTGACCAGGTCGGGGTCGGCGCCGGCCGCGGAGAGCGCGTCCCGCAGGATGCCCGCCAGCACGGTGCCGCAGCGTTCGGCCGGACCGGCCGGCTTGAGAACCACCGGGGAGCCGGCGGCCAGGGCGGCCAGCACCGAGCCGGCCGGGATCGCGACCGGGAAGTTCCACGGCGGGGTGACCAGGGTGAGCCGGACCGGGACCGGGGTGGCGCCGTCGGTCTGCTCCAGTTCGGCGGCCAGTTCGGCGTAGTAGTGGGCGAAGTCGACGGCCTCGGACACCTCCGGGTCGGCCTGGTCGACGGTCTTGCCGGCCTCGGCGGCCATCACCTCGAGCAGCGTGTCACGGTGTTCTTCCAAAGCCACGCCGATCCGGTGCAGCACGTCCCGGCGGTTCGCGCCGCCCCAGCTCGCGGCGGCGGCCTTCTCCAGGGCCTCGTCGAGGTGTTCCCGGTCGGTGATCCGCGGGACGGCGATGCCGAGCGGCGAGGCGTCGACGCGGCCCAGCAGGGCACGGACGCGGTCGCGGTTGGTCCGCACCGCCGGGTCGGTGTCCGGGGTGTTGACGAAGACGCCGGGTCCGCTGCGCGGCACGGCGGCGTAGCGGTCCGCCACCCGGTGCGCGGCGGGCACGGTGTCGTCGAGGTCGGCCAGCGACGCGAGGAAACGGTCCTTCTCCCGCTCGAACAGCGCCTGGTCGGCGTTGAGCTCGAACACCGCGGACATGAAGTTGTCCGAGCTGGCGCCTTCCTCGAGACGGCGGATCAGGTACGCGATGGCGACGTCGAACTGCTCCGGCCGTACCACCGGCGTGTAGAGCAACAACCCGCCCACCTCGCGCCGGACCGCCTCGGCCTGGCCCTCGGCCATGCCGAGCAGCATCTCGAACTCGACGCCGTCACGCACGTCGCGCTCACCGGCGAGGAGCCAGGCGTACGCGACGTCGAAGAGGTTGTGCCCCGCCACGCCCAGCCGGACGTTGCGGATCCGGTCCGGCTGCAGCGCGTACCCGAGGACGCGCTTGTAGTTGGTGTCGGTGGCCTGCTTGGAGTCACAGGTCGCCACCGGCCACCCGTGCAGCTCGGCCTCGACCCGCTCCATCGGGAGGTTGGCGCCCTTCACCAGGCGCACCTTGATGCCCGCGCCGCCCCGGGCCCGGCGTGCCGCCGACCACTCCTGGAGCCGGATCATGGCGCTCAGCGCGTCCGGCAGGTACGCCTGGAGCACGATCCCGGCCTCGAGGTTCTGCAGGTCGGGGCGGTCCAGCAGGCGGGTGAAGACCGCGATCGTCAGGTCGAGGTCTTTGTATTCCTCCATGTCGAGGTTCACGAACTTGCCGGTACGCGCGGCGAGCGTGAACAGCGGGGTGAGCTCCTCGACGATGTCGGCGACCGCCTCGTCGAAGGCCCAGGGGTTGTGCGGGGGAACCGTCGAGGAAACCTTGATCGACACGTAGTCGACGTCGTCCCTGGCCAGCAGGCGCTCGGTGCTCTTCAGCCGCTGCTCGGCCTCCTTGCGGCCGAGCACCGCCTCGCCGAGCAGGTTGATGTTGAGCCGGACGTCGCGCTTGCGGATCCGCTTGATCGCCTTGCCGAGGCGGGCGTCCGAGGCGTCCACGATCAGGTGGCCGACCATCTGCCGCAGCGCGCGGCGGGCGATCGGGACGACCACGCCGGGCATCAGCGGTGCGAGGAAGCCACCCAGCTTGACCGCGGTGCGCAGGTGGATCGGGAGGAAGCGCGGCACGTCGCCGGCGAGGGAGCGGAGGGCGCGGGCACTGACGCGCCGGTCCTCGGGGCGGATCACCCCGTCGACGAAGCCGACGGTGAAGGCCAGGCCCTTCGGGTCGCGCAGCACGGCGGCGAGCTGCGCGGCGGAGCCGCCGACCGGGACGGTCGACGCCTCGCGCAGCCAGCGGCGGACAAGGACGATCGTCTCTTCGGCGATCTCAGACATCGGGATGCTCCTTCCGTATGCCCAGTCAGTGTGTAGTGCCCTTTGGGTAAGAAAAAGCAACGCTTTCTGAGCGGTAATCTTCAGTTGAGCTACTGTTTCGCGGTGCTGGAGATCCGACGTCTGATCCTGCTGCGTGAGCTGGCGGTCCGCGGCACCATCGCGGCCGTCGCCGAGGCGCTGAACTTCACTCCTTCCGCGGTCAGTCAGCAGCTCAGCCAGCTGGAGAAGGAGACCGGAACCCAGCTGCTGCGCAAGGCCGGCCGGCGGGTGCAGCTGACCCCGCAGGCCGAGGTTCTGGTCGCGTCGGTGGGTGAGGTGCTGGACACCCTCGAGCGTGCCGAAGCCAGGTTGCAGGCGGCGGCCACCCGCGTTACCGGCCGGGTCCGGGTCGCCGTGTTCCAGTCGGCCGCGCTGGCGTTCATGCCGGCGACGCTGCGGGCCATGGCACTGCGACATCCGGACGTGCGGGTGGAGATGGTGCAGCGCGAGCCGGAGGAGGCGCTGCGCGAGACGTGGGCCCGCGACTTCGACATGGTGGTGGCCGAGCAGTACCCGGCGCACGCCGCCCCGCACCACCCCGGGCTGGACCGCCGGGACCTGACCACGGACGCGATCCGGCTCGCGGTGCCCGCCCGCGAGCTGTCGTTGCGGCCGGTGGACTCGCTCGACGAGGCCCGGCACATGCCGTGGGTGATGGAGCCACGCGGGGCGGCGTCCCGGCACTTCGCCGAGCAGGTGTGCCGGCGGGCCGGCTTCGAGCCGGACGTCCGGTTCGAGACGGCGGACCTGCAGGCCCACATGCGCCTGGTGGAGTCGGGCAACGCGGTGGCGCTGATCCCGGACCTGGTGTGGGCCGGCCGCTCCACCGCGTGCCGGCTGCTGGAGCTGGCCGACCGGCCCCGGCGGACCATCTTCACGGCGCAGCGGGTGTCCGGGGCGGCGTCACCGGCGGCCCGGGCCTTCCGGGAGATCCTGCAGGAGACGGTCGCGGCGTCCGGCGGGGGTCAGCCGCCCCGGTGACGGGTCCGGTGTCAGCAGGGCGGGGCGGTGAACGCGGGTCGTACCCCCTCGGTGAACCGGCACCCGAAGTCCGCCGCGGCGACCTTGCGCCGGTCGAGGATCGCGTCGCCCGCCGGGCGGCGGCCGTGGTCGACCCAGCGGACCAGGTCGTCGAAGCCGCGGCGCAGCTCGGCCTGGGTGAAGCCGCAGTGCGAGACGTCGCGGACGGCCCGGGAGACGAAGAGGTGGCCGCGGCCCTGGCGCAGGGTCTCGCGGGCGTACTCCTGTTCCATCGAGAACGGCACGAACAGGTCGCCGATGCCGTGCAGCGACAGCACCGGCACGGACGGACGGCCGTCGATGCGGGGGACGCCGGCCAGGCCGCGGTCCGCCACCGCGGTCCGCCTGACGCGCAGCACGTCACGGTTCAGCTTGAGCTCCGTGCGGCTGGGGAACAGGGAGTCGTCGGCGCGGTAGAAGACGTGCCGGTTGTCGGTGAGGTTGCCCGGCGCGATGCCCGCGGTGCCGCCGCTGAGGCCCGGCCACAGGCTCTGCAGGAACGGCAGCCCGCCCTGCGACGCCGCGTTCCAGAAGGCGAACGCCGAGTCGAATCCGGGCCGCTCGCCGCCGCTGCGCCGTTCCACCACGTCCGACCAGGTGCGGCCGGCCGGGGTTCCGTGCAGGGCCGGCACGATCCTGGCGACCTGGCCGGCCCACTCCGCCGCGTAGTCCGGGCCCGGCTGGAGCGGGAACGAGATGTCCACCCCGGCGAGGGCGGCGGCGGTCACGTTCGCGTCCAGGAAGTAGTCGAACAGCTCGACGTCACCGAGCACCCCGCACGTCGGCATCGCGCCGGCGAACGAGCGCGGGAACTCCTCGATGGCCACCGCGGTGATG
Organism: Actinoplanes sp. 13; assembly: GCF_056134165.1. Taxonomy (NCBI): domain Bacteria; kingdom Bacillati; phylum Actinomycetota; class Actinomycetes; order Micromonosporales; family Micromonosporaceae; genus Actinoplanes; species Actinoplanes sp. 13. The sequence continues at coordinate 595,155 of NZ_JBVYOQ010000002.1, forward strand.
TGCCCGCCCATCGAGTCACCGGTCATGTAGACCCGGCCCGCGGCTTTGCCGGTCACCTGCCGGAACAGGCTGATCAGCGCGTGCGAGTCGCGGACGCCCTGGCCGACGTCGTAGCCGTTGGTGGCGTAGCTGGACGCCGCCCAGGCGAAGCCCCGCTCGATGTAGTGCGCGCGCAGGCCGGGGGAGCTGACGTGCACCGTGGTCCCGGTGCCGCGGTAGCCGTGCGCGTAGAGGACGAGGCGGCCGTTCCAGTTCTCCGGCACCTCGATCCGCCAGCCCGCGCCGGCCCGGATCCCGGTGTGCGCCCGGGCGCCGGGCAGCGCGGTGAACGGGGTCCCGTTGAGATCACAGTCCGGGTCGGCGACCAGATAGCCGGGTTGCGTCTCGCTCGGCGTGGGCGCCGTGCAGACGGGGGCCGCGGCGGCCTGCGCCGGGACGGCTGCCGGAACCAGCAACAGCGCAACCACCAGCAGGGCCGCCTGCAGAGCACGAGCGATCATGACGTTACCTCCCGGTAACATCCAAGGTCGCCGATCAGGATGTGTCAATAGAGCGCGTCAGGCGAACGGCCCGCGCAGGGCCGCCCACTGCAGCAGCATGATCGTCTTGGCGTCGGCGATCTCGCCGGTCTCGATCCGGTTCAGCGCCTCGTCGAACGGCAGCTCGACGGCCTCGATGTCCTCGCCGTCGTCGGCCAGCCCGCCGCCCTCGCCGGTGCGCGACTCCACGCTGTACGGCGCGGCGAAGCAGTGCACCCGCTCGGTCACCGACCCGGGACTCATCCAGACGTTGAAGACCGGTGTCAGCTCGCCGATCTCGACACCCAGCTCCTCGGCCGCCTCCCGCCGGATCGCCGCCGCCGGGTCGTCGCCGTCGAGCAGCCCGGCCGCGGTCTCCACGAACATCCCGTCCGGGTGCTCGTTGACGTAGACCGGGAACCGGAACTGCCGGGTGAGCAGCACGGTCCGTCGCTGCGGGTCGTGCAGCAGCACGGTCGCGCCGTCGCCGCGGTCGTAGGTCTCCCGCTGCTCGCGCGTCCAGGTGCCGTCCCGCCGCCGGTAGTCGTAGGTGGTCCGCCGCAGCACGTGCCAGGCGGCGGCCAGCAGCTCGACGTCGCGCACGAGCACGCCGGGGTTGCCGGTCAGATCGCGCCCGGCCCGGTCGAGCCCGGTGCGCCCGCGGGCGTCCGGCACGTCGATGCCGGGCCGTGGGCCGGTGGTGGGAGTGAGCATTGGCTTCGTCACGACCGCGAACCTACACTGATAAACACGCAACAGTCGATAACAATAAGGAGAATCACGGATGCTGGCGGCTGAACGACGCGACGTCCTGGTGGCCCGGCTGGCGGCCGAGGGCAAGCTGGTGGCCAAGGAGATCGCCTTCGAGCTCGGCGTCGCCGAGGACAGCATCCGACGTGACCTGCGGGAACTTGCCGCGGCCGGGCTCTGTCAGCGGGTCTACGGCGGCGCGCTGCCGGTCTCGCCCGCCGTCGCCGACTACGCCACCCGGGCCACGGTCGCCACCTCCAGCAAGGAGCGGGTGGCCACCGCCGCCGTGGCGTTGATCCGGCCGGGGATGACGGTGCTGCTCGACGGCGGGACCACCGCTCTCGCCGTGACGGCCGCCCTGCCGCCCGAGTTGACCGCCACGATCGTCACGCACAGTCCCACCGTCGCCGCGGCCCTGGTGCACCATCCGGCCGTCGACGTCTATGTGCTGGGCGGCCGTCTGTTCAAGCACTCGGCGGTGACCTGCGGCGCGGCGGCGGCGGAGGCTGCTCGCCAGGTGACGGCCGATCTGTTCCTGCTCGGCGTGACCGGAGTCCATCACGAGGCGGGCCTGACCACCGGTGACGCCGACGAGGCCGCGATGAAGCGCACGCTGGCCGGGCGGGCCGCCGACACCTACGTCCTGGCGAGCCGGGAGAAGATCGGCGCCGCGTCACCGTTCTCGGTGCTCGCGCCGCGCGCGGTCAGCGGTGTGATCACCGACGCGCCGCCGGACCATCCGACCTTGCGCTCCCTGCGCGACGCCGGCCTCGCCATCCTTCCCGCTTGATTCTTTGGGTACGCGTTTGTGCACAGTTTTGCCGAGTGTGGCGGGCCAGCGCTTCGGAACTGGCCCGCGACACACCCGGCCGGGCCGTCCTAGCGTCGAGCCGTGCACCCACGACTCGCCGACGACCTGACCGCCCTGCCCGATCTGCTCCAGTCCACCCGCGACTACGCCGCCCACGTCCTCGCCGGTCTCGGCGACCGCCCCGTCGCCCGCACCCCGCACACCGAACGAGCCGCCGCCCTCCCGGTCGAGGGCATCGGCACCGCCGGGGCGCTGGCCCTCTTCGACGAACGCTGGGCGCCGGGCTTCTCCGGCAGCGCCGGCCCCCGCTACCTCGGCTTCGTCACCGGCGGCGCGACCCCCGCCTCGATCGCCGGCGACTGGCTGACCAGCGCCTTCGACCAGAACGCCTCGAACCGCGCCGGATCCTCGGCGGCCGGCCTCGAGGACGAGACCGTGTCCTGGCTGCGGGACATGCTCGGGCTCGGCGCCGCGCACGAGGGCGCCTTCGTCAGTGGCGCCACGATGTCCAACACGGTCGGCCTGGCGATCGCCCGCGAGTGGGTCGGCGAGCAGCTCGGCGTCGAGGTGGCCCGGCAGGGCGTGGCCGCGCTCGGCCCGGTCACCGTGCTCTCCGGCGCGCCGCACTCCAGCGTCCTCAAGGCGCTGTCGATGCTCGGCCTGGGCCGCGACGCGGTGCGCGAGGTGCGCTTGCTGCCCGGCCGGGAAGCCGTCGACGTCGCCGCCCTCGACGAGGCCCTGGCCGCGCTCGGCGGCCGTCCCGCGATAGTGGTGGCCAACGCCGGCACGGTCAACACCGTCGACTTCGACGATCTGCGGGCGATCCTCGCGCTGCGTTCCCGCTATCCGTTCTGGTTGCACGTCGACGCCGCCTTCGGGGGTTTCGCGGCCCTCTCGCCGGCGCACGCGCACCTGGTCGACGGCCTGGCCGAGGCCGATTCGGTCTGCGTGGACCTGCACAAGTGGCTCAACGTCCCGTACGACTCCGCGGTGCAGTTCACCCGCCGGCGTGACCTGCAGCTCCGGGTGTTCCGCAACGCGGCCGCCTATCTGCCTGCGTCCGGTGGCGCCCCGGACCACTTCCACCTCACCCCGGAGAACTCCCGCCGCCTGCGGGCGCTCGCCGCCTGGTTCGCGCTGGCCGCGTACGGCGTGGACGGGCACCGGGAGATCGTGTTGCGCACCGTCGCCGCGGCGCACCGTCTGGGGGAGCGGCTGGCGGCCCTGCCCGGGGTGCGGCTGCTCGCTCCGGTGCGACTCAACGTCGTCTGCTTCGCCGTCCCCGCCGAGACCTCCTCGGTGGTGGCGGCGGTCGCCGAGTCCGGCGAGGCCTTCCTGACGCCCACGGTCTGTCGGGGCGAGCCGGCGCTGCGGGCCGCCTTCAGCAACTGGCGAACCGTGGAAGCCGACGAGGACCGCGTCTTCGACCTGCTCAGCAAGGTCCTCATGGGGTGACCCGCCGGCACTGACCGGGGGCGGACCGGAATTCACCCACCCGATCGGTCATCCGCCCCGGTCCGCCGTGCGAACTGACTCGGTCCGGGCGTCGAGGGGGCGCCCGGACTTCTCCGCAGAGATCGGCCCCAGAACCCAGGGGCGGCGGCCGGAGGGGTGCGGGGAACCTCTGACGCACCCAGCGCGAGCCGGGCGCCTGACCGGGCACGGGGACCGTCAGGCCCGCACGTCCAGCCGTCCGCCGCCGCCGTGCTGGGCCAGGTACCGCAGCGCCGGCTCGAGGTAGCCGCTCACCGGGTTGCGGCCGGTGGGCGTCTGGTCGTACCGGTGGGACAGGTCCTTGAGGTAGGGCGCGGTGACCTCCTGCCCGGGTGCCAGCCGGCCGGACGCCCGGTCGGCCGCGATCGCCGCGGCGAGTGAGTTGATCCAGCCCTGGTTGGTCCCGGCGCCGATCCGCTGCCCGGTGGCCTGAAAGATCAGCTCCCGGTCCCGCGCGGTGAGTGACGCCGAGTCCTGGCGGGCGGTCTGGTTGCGCTCGCGGGCCGGCGGGCGGACCGGGGTGATCGCGGTCGGCTGATGGCCGGGTCGCACCCGGGACACGGACATGGCGGGCTCCCGAAGGCCGTGGTCGCTCTTCTCCCTCCTGATCGGCCGTGGGCGACACGACCTGAGAGCTTTTCCGCCCGATGCCACGCCCTACGTCTATCGATCATGAAGAAACTCATCTAGCGTTGAGTTCAACACTTGATGAGTTTCTCCGGGAGGTACAGATGGACACCGCGATCGAGGTCGCCGGCCTCGTCGTCAAGCGGGGCAGGCGCCTCGTCCTCGACGGCTTCTCCTGCGTCATCCCGCGCGGCAGCGTCACCGGGCTGCTCGGCCCCAGCGGCAGCGGGAAGACCACCCTGATGCGCGCGATCGTCGGCGTGCAGGTCGTCGCGAGCGGCACGGTGACCGTTCTCGGCCACCCCGCCGGCTCCGCGCCGCTGCGCCGGCGGATCGGTTACCTCACCCAGGCGCCGAGCGTCTACGCCGACCTCACCGTCGCCGAGAACGCCCGGTATTTCGCCAGCCTCTACCGGCTCGGGGCGGCCGCCGCGGAGGAGGCGGTGGAGGCGGTCGGGCTGACCGGCCACCGGGACCAGCTGGTGGCGAACCTCTCCGGCGGCCAGCGCAGCCGGGCCTCGCTGGCCTGCGCGATCGTCAGCCGCCCTGACGTCCTCGTCCTCGACGAGCCGACCGTCGGGCAGGACCCGGTGCTCCGCGACGAGCTGTGGGACCACTTCCGCCGGCTCGCCGCCGACGGTGCCACCGTGCTGGTCTCCAGCCACGTGATGGACGAGGCCAACCGCTGCGACCGGCTGCTGCTGATCCGCGAGGGCGCGCTGATCGCCGACGGCACGCCCGCGGCGGTCAAGGACGCGGCCGGCACGCCGGACCTGGACGAGGCCTTCCTCCGCCTGATCAAGAAGCAGGCGGTGCCGGCATGATCCTCGTCAGCACGATCCGCCGGATCCTCACCCAGTTGCGGCACGACCCGCGCACCATCGCGCTGATCATCGTCGTGCCGACGCTGCTGATCACGCTGATCTACTTCATGTACGACGGGCGGCCCGGCGCGTTCGACCGCGTGGCGCTGACCATGCTGGGCGTCTTCCCCTTCACCGTGATGTTCCTGATCACCAGCATCGCCATGCTCCGCGAGCGCACCACCGGCACCCTGGAACGCCTCTTCACCACCCCGGCCGGCAAGCTCGACCTGCTGTTCGGCTACGGCGTCGCCTTCGGCCTGGCCGCCACCGCGCAGGCCGCCGTCGCCGCCGGCTTCGCCTACTGGGCGCTGGACATGCGGACGGCCGGCAGCGTCGGGCTGGTCATCCTGATCGCGGTCGCCAACGCGGTCCTCGGGGTCGCTCTGGGCCTGCTGTGCAGCGCTTTCGCCCGGACCGAGTTCCAGGCCGTGCAGTTCATGCCGCTGGTCGTGGCGCCCCAACTGCTGCTGTGCGGCCTGTTCGTGCCGCGCGCCGAGATGGCCGGCTGGTTGCAGGCGATCAGCAACGTGCTACCCATGTCGTACTCGGTCGGGGCGCTGACCGAGGTGGGCGCGCACACCGAGCCGACCGGCGTCATGTGGCGCGACCTCACGGTCGTGGTCGGCGCGATCATCGTCGCGCTCGTCCTGGGAGCGGCGACGCTGCGCCGCAGGACGCCATGACCCCGGCTGGGGTACGACGAGAGGACTGCACGTGGTGCGACGGACCGGCCGCCGGCCCGGCAACCCGGACACGCGGGAGGTCATCCTCACCGCTGCCCGCGCGGCGTTCGCCGAGAAGGGTTACGACGGCGCCTCGATCCGGGGGATCGCGTCCGGCGCCGGGGTCGACCCGGCGCTGGTGCACCACTACTTCGGCACCAAGGAGAAGCTCTTCCTGGCCAGTGTGGAAGCGCCGTTCAGCCCGATCGACCTGATCAGCGAGGCGGCGGCCGGGGACCGCGCGGACCTCGGCCCCCGCCTCGTCCGGGCCTTCCTGCGGGTCTGGGACGGGCCGGCCGGGGCGGCCGGGGTGGCGATGCTGCGCTCCGTGGTCGGCAGCGAGTGGACCACGAAGCTGATGCGCGAGTTCGTGATCACCCAGATCCTCCGCCGCGCGGTGCCCAAGCTGGGCCTGGACCCGGTGGAGGGCAGGCTGCGGATGACGTTCGCGGCCAGCCAGATCGTCGGCCTCGCGATGGCCCGTTACGTGCTCAAGGTGGAGCCGATGGCCTCCGCGCCGCCGGAGGTGATCGTGGCCGCGCTCGGCCCGACCGTCCAGCGCTACCTGACCGGAGAGATGCCCGGGGTCTTCCCGCCGGGCTGAACGGGCAACGCGGGCCATGTCGGCCGCTCCGGCGCTCCGGCCGGGAAATCCGCGGGAAATCCTTCACGATCCGCGGTGCGGGCCGATAGGCGGTGCACTTGACCCGCCCCTCCCAGCGTGCGGATGTGTGTGTGAAGTTCGGCCCGTATACGCACCCGAACTTCACACACCGAATGGGGGCACCGGAGAAGGAGCCGTCGTGACCATCAGCATCGGAACCGCCAACGCGTCCTCGACCCGCGACACGCAGGTGGCGTGGCTGCGCCGCCGTGAGGACAGCCGGACGGTGCAGACGCCCCGCCCGGAAATGACCCGGGAACTCAGCGCGGCGCGGTGAACGGCCGGTTCGCCTGCTCAGTGCAGGGTGTTGAGTGCCTCGGCGAGGGCGTCGGTGGCGTCCCGGACGTCCACCTCGCGGCTCTGCAGCGGGCCGCCGGTCTCGGTGAGCCGGGCCGCCTTGGCGCCGCCGGCGTAGAACGGGGCGAAACCCAGATCCCGGATGATCCGCGAGGCGGTCTCCCGGGCGTCCCGCTCGTCGGTGCAGACGAACTCGGCGAGCAGCGGATCGTGTCCGCGCCGCCGGCTCAGCACCTCGGCCGGGATGGTGTTGAACGCCTTCACCCAGTGCGCACCGGGCGCCCACTCCATCAGCGTCTCCAGGCCGCTCTTCGTGGCGGACCGCGCGAGCATCCGGTCGGTGACGTCGGTCGGCGGGCCGGTGACCGCGGCGGCCAGCGCCTCCGGGCTCTTGCTGCTGACCCGGTAGGAGTCGCCGGCGAACGCGGCACCGGAGAACGCCCCCGGCCCCGGCATCTCGGACGCGACGCCGGAGAAGACTCCCGGCCCGCGCGCCCCGTCGATCGGAACGGCCGGATTGGTGACGTCGATGATCACCTTGCCGTCGATCTGCGGACGGGTCGCCTCGATGGCCTCCTTCGCGGACGCCCAGTTCGGCGCGAAGATCACCGCGTCACCGAAGGCGGCCGCCTGCGGGACCGACATCACCTGCATCTGCCAGTTCATCTGGTCCACCAGCTCGCGCACCCGCTCCGGATGCCGCGAGGTGACCGCCACATCGTGTCCGCTCTCGGCGCACCATGCCGCCAGAGTGCCGCCGAGCCGGCCCGCCCCGATCACACCGATACGCATGACCTCAGCGTGCCTTCCGGGTCCTGCCTGCGAGTGGTGAATCGCGAATCCCGTGGCGGCGCCCCGGCTGCCCGGCCCGGCAGGTCAGCCCGGCGGCCGCCGGGCGGTCCGGGCCCGGCAGCGAGGTCGCGGTGTGGCCCCGGGACCGTTCGGTGGGCGTACCCAAAAAGGAAGCGTGCGAAGAACGCCGAGCTTGCGCGGGGGAGTCCGGAATATGGTCGCCTGAACGTTGCGTCAGTCGCTCTGGCGGACCGAAGCCGATACGGAACGTATGGATGGTCGCCCTCGTCCGTACGGGTGAGGTCACTGACGGAAAGCAGACACTAGCGTTCCCGTGTGGCGAATCGGTTCCAACTGTGGGGACAAGCGGGCTGGGCAAGTGCCGAGGTGGTCGGCGAGACGCACTACGCCAAGGCGATACGTGCGCTCTTCGGCAGCGACTTCAACCCCGCCGGAACCGAGATAACCGTTCCGCTCCAGCTGATACCCGATCGCAGCAACCGGCACGACCGTAACGCCGTGGGCGTCTGGTCCGGTGCCGCCCTGCTCGGCCACCTGCCGCGCTCGGAGGCGGCCCGCTACGTCGAGGTCCTTTCGTCGCTGACCGCCCGCGGCCTGGTGCCCGAGGTCAACGCCCGGGTCCAGGGCCGGGAGTGGGCCGGTTACGACGGGCGTGCGGCCACCTTCGACGGCTCGATCCGGCTCGACCTGGCCGAGCCGCACCTGCTGGTGCCGGCCAACCCGCCGCCGGCGCAGGAGCATCGGGTGCTGCCCAGCGGCTCGGCCGTGCAGGTCACCGGCCAGCAGCAGCTCCTGGAAGCGCTCCGGCCGCTGCTGCGCCCGGAGGGCGAGTGCTGGGCGTACGTGACGTTGCACGAGATGGCCGACCACCTGATCGAGGTCCGCATCGGCGACGCACGGGTCGGCGACCTGAGCCCGAAGATGAGCGGCGAGCTGCTGCCCGCGCTGCGGCACCTGGCGGAGCGGGGACTGGTCACCGCGGCCCGTGCGATGGTCAAGGGCCACGACGGCAAGGCCGAGGTGATGCTGCACATCGCCCGCGTCCAGGACCTTCCGGAGGTGTGGCAACCGAACGCCGGGCGCCAGGCCGGGCTCGCGCCGGTCTCCCCGGCGGCCCCTGCCTCCGGGCCTGCGGTCGTCCCCGCCGGGCCGGCCGTCCTCCCCTCCGGACCGGCTGTCTTTCCCTCCGGACCGGCCAGTGCCCAGGCCGCTCCCGCAACGACCGGCCGGGCCCCGGCAGGTTCGCCGGCCTCCGGTGTGACCAGCACGGGACCGGGCACGACCGCGCCGGTGACCGCGGCGCCGGGCCCGGCCGGTTCTCCTCCGGCGTCGGGATCCGGCGGCTTCCCTGTGACGCCGGGCTCGGGTGGTTTCCCCGTGACGCCGGGCCCGGCTGGTTCCTCGGCGTCGGGTTCGGGCGGTTTCCCTGTGACGCCGGGCCGGGGTCCGGCGGGGGAGCCGGCGCCGAGCTGGATGCCCGCGGGGGAGCCGGTGCCCAGCTGGGCCGCGCCCGCCGAGTCGCTGCCGACGTGGGCGCCGGCCGGGGACGCGATGCCGAGCTGGGCGATACCCAGCGGTGGCGTGCCGAGCTGGGCCACGTCGCCGAGTTCCGGCCTGCCGACGCTGCCGTCGACCGGGTCCCTGCCCGGCGGCGCGAACCCGCGGCTCGACCCGGCCGGCGCGTCCTTCGACGACCCGCCTGCGCCGGCCTTCACCGAGTTGCCCAGCCCGGCCGTCAACGAGTTGCCCGCTCCGGCCTCCAACGAGCTGCCCGGCTCTTTCTTCAACGAGCTGCCCGGCTCTTCCTTCAACGACTCGCGCGGGCCGGGCTTCGGTGATCCGCGCGGGCCGGGTTTCACCGACCCGGCCGGTTCGCTGCTGGCTACGCGGGGTGCGGCCGCTCGCGCGCCGCTGGCGCCGGAGCCGGTGCGCCCGGTCAGCCCGGCGTCCGCACCGATGCGTCCGGTCAGTCCCGCGCCGGCGGCCCCGTCAGCCTCGGAGGAACGGTCCGTGCCCGCGGAGCGCGCCAGGTCGGCGGAGCGTTCTGCATCGGGTGAGCGGTCCGGGTCCGGCGAGCGCTCCGGGCCCGCTGAGCGCTCTGGGCCCGGTGAGCTGTTCGGGCCGGATGAGCGGTTCGGGTCCGGTGAGCGGTCCAGGTCGGCGGGCCGGCCGGTGTCGTTGCTGGACGACCCGGGAGCGGCGGTGCACGCCGAGACCACGGTCATCCCGGCGCTGACCGCTGTGGTCAAGGGCAACGCGGCCCGGCGCAGCGGTGTCGCCCCGGTGTCGCCCGCGCCGGAGAGCAACCCGCACCCGCCGATCCCATCGGCGCCGACCGGGATCAAGTTCGTGGTGCCGCCGGGCTGGCCGGTCCCGCCGGAGGGCTGGTTCCCGCCGGAGGGCTGGCGCCCCGACGCGAGCTGGCCGCTCGCCCCGGCCGGCTGGCAGTGGTGGGTGCCCACCTGGGACTGAGCGAGCCGGGCGGCGGGTGGTGAGAGCTGCTCCAGGGGGCTGAGCGGGCCGGAAAAGGGGTTGATTTCGGCCGGTTGGCGTCCGGAACGTCGGATTAACCCGCAAAATCGCCACGGTGACCCACCTCTCCTTGTTGGAATGGGCAGATGCGGTGGGATGATGCGGACGGGCTGGCCGGGCGGCCGGATGCACGTGTCCGGGGTGTGCTCGAAACCTGGCGGAACGATCTGCTCGATCTCACCGGTGCCAACCCGCTGATCGACGTCGAGACCTCCGGCACCGCCGTGGTGCCGGTGGTCAGCCCGTCGCCGCGCAGCGTCGTTGAGGCGCTCCAGCAGGGTCGTGAGTGCGGCTTCCTCGGCATCGAGGAGCAGGCCGAGGGGCCCCGGCCCCGCGCCGCGCACGTGTTCCAGACCCCGATGGCGGACGCCGACATGGATGCGACGCTGCACGCGCTGCGCCGCGTCGACCGGCGTGATCAGCTGGAGCACGGCTGGTCGGCGCTCTACCTGGCGGTCGGCACGCTGCACTGGCGGGACGGCGACCAGGACTTCGCCAGCCCGATCCTGCTGCTGCCGGTCGATCTGGAACACCCGGACCCGCTGGACTACCCGCGACTGCGGCCCCGCGCGGAGGACCCCATCGTCAACCCGGCGCTGGCTGTGCGCCTGCGCGCGTACGGCGTCGAGTTGCCCACCGTGGACAGCCTGACCGGCCTGGACGTCACCGTCTTCTGGGCCCGGCTGGACGCCGCGATCAGCGAGCATCAGGAGTGGCGCACCGACGAGGCGATCATGCTGTCCCGGTTCCCGGTGGACCGTGAGGTGCTCTACGCCGACCTGGTCGACAACGAGCGGCAGATCCTCGCTCACCCGGTGGTCCGTGCGCTGGCCACCGACCCGAAGGCGCAGATCGACGCGTTCAGGTTCGAGCCGATCCCGCCGCGGCGCATCGACGAGCTGGCCCCGCCGGACGACGTGCCGCTGGTGCTCGACGCCGACGCCGCCCAGCGGTCCTGCGTCTCCGCCGCCCTGGCCGGCCGCAGTTTCGTGATGCGCGGCGCGCCCGGCACCGGCAAGACGCAGACTGTCGCCAACATGGTCGCGTGCCTGTTGCACGGCGGTAAGCGGGTGCTGCTCGTCTCGGAGAAGGCGGCCGCCCTGGACACCGTCAAGGAGCGGCTGGCCCGGGCCGGGCTGGAGGACTATCTGCTCGAGCTGCACAGTGGGCGGACCGGCCGGCTGCAGGTGGCGTCCGCGCTGGCCGCGGCACTCGACTTCATCCCGCTGCCGCCGCCGAGCCTGTCCACCGACGAGCGTGAGGAGCTGCGCGAGCACCGGCGCCGGCTCAACGCTTACGCGGAGGCGATGAACGAGGTCCGCGAGCCGCTCGGGCACCGGCTGCACGACGTGCTCGGCATGTGCGCGCAGATGATCGACGTGCCGGCCGCCCCGGTGCCGTCCACGCTGCCGGTGCCGCTGACCACCCAGTCGCTGCAGAACGTGCGGGACGCCGCCGAACGTCTCGGGCGCGCGTGGCGGCCCGCCGTGCAGGGCGACGACTTCCTGTGGCGGGACGTGATCGACCGCAACCGCCTGGACGCCCGCCTGCACCAGGCGCAGACCGCGCTGGAGCACCTCGTCGAGGCGGCCGCCAAGGATTCCCTGGCCGCGGTGTTCGGCGTGCACGCGCTGACCGACACGATCACGCTCACCACGCTGGTGTCGCACGCTGCCCGGCGCCCGCCCGAAGCCGTCGACGAGTGGCTGACACTGCCCAGCCTGGAGCCGGTGGCCCGCGCCGCCGAGGGGTTGTTGCGTCACCTCAAGACGCTGCACGAGGCCGAGGACGCGGTGCGCGCCAAGGCCGGCGTGACCTGGTCGTCGCTGCCCAACCCGGCCAAGCTGCCGGTGGTGCCGAGTCTGGCGCACCTGGAGCCGCCGGCCGTGGAGCTGCTGCCGATCACCGCGGCCCAGGCCCGGGGGCTGGCCCGCCGGTTCGCCGACGAGGCGGACCGCCTCGAACAGCACCAGCACAGCCTGGACCGGGTGACCGCCCGGCTGGGCCTGCCCAACGTCGTGGCGTTCACCGACATCGGCCGGGTCGCCGCGATCGTCGACCTGTTGTCCCGGCCGCACAAGCCGGAGCCGGGCTGGTTCGACGTCGCTGGGACGGCTGCCGCGCGGACCGCGTCGGCGGTGCTCAAACGCTCGGTCGAAGCGGCGCGGGCGGCCGAGGCCAGGGCTCGCGAACACTTCAACGACGCCGCGCTGCACGAGCCGGTGGACGAGCTGGCCGAGCGCTTCGCCACGGTGCACAAGGGGATGCGCAAGCTACGGGCGCCGTACCGCCGGGACAAGAAGGCCGCCGCGGAGATCGCCCGGCCGGACGTCAAGCGGTCGCAGGCGGTCGCCAATCTGAGCGCGGCAGCGGCGTGGAAGCGGTCCATCCTCGACCTGGAGGAGGCGGAGAAGCAGCACGCCAAGATCCTCGGGCGGCACTGGCGGCGGCTCGACACCGACTTCGACGCGATCGACGACGCCCTGCGCACCGCCGAGGAGGTGCTGCAGGTGACGCCGCCGGAGGCGCTGCCGGCGGTGATCGAGCGGGTCAGCGCACCGACCCCGAACAGCGCGATCATCCGGATCGTCTCCGAGGCGCGCAAGGAGTTCGACCGGTGGACCGCGGCGCTGCGCCCGGCGCCCGAGCCGGCGCCGCGCCCGCAACTCGCGGCCGGCCCGATCCACGACGCGGTCACCTGGCTGCGGGCGCACGTGGAGCCGTTCACCGCGGCGGCGGAGCTGGTCCAGGCGTACAGCGCGGCGGCCGGGCGGGACTTCACCCTCGCCGAGTCGGCCGCGATCGGGATGCTCCGGGAGAGCGCCTCCGACGCCGCCGCGGCGCTGTCCGCGAACGCCGCCGAGTACGCGAAGGTGCTCGGCGCCGTCTACCGCGGCACCCAGACCGACGTGGACGCGCTCGCCGCCGCGATGGCCTGGACCTCCGAGGCGCGCCGGGTGCGCACCGGTGGGGACATCGCGTTCACCCCCGAGCAGGTGGCGGTGCTGCGCAAGGCCCGGCCGACGGATCCGCTGCCGTCCCGGGTCGGCGAGTGGCAGGCGGCGCGGGACTGGATCCTGCGGGCCTTCGCGCCGCGCCGGCACCCGTCGCTGACCGCCGCGCTCGACGACTTCGAGCACGCCGGGGAGCTGCTGCACGCGCTGCTGGAGGACAGCCGCGGCCAGCAGGAGTGGTTCGAGTACCAGGCCGCGCGGACGGTGCTGTCCGAACACGGCCTGGACGCGGTGGTCGACTTCTGTGCCCGCGAGGACCTGCCGGTCGAGCAGATCCTGCCGGTGCTGGGCCGGGCCCTCTTCCAGTCCTGGGCGGACACCGTGATCCGCGAGGACGACCGGCTGCCACCGCTCGACGCGATCGGTCACGACCGGCTGATCAGCGAGTTCCGGCTCTGGGACGCCCGGTTGCAGCGGGCCGCCGCTGCCGACGTGATGAACGCCGTCGACGCCCGGCAGCCTTCGGACACCGCCGCCTCCGAGGCCGCGCTGCTTCGGGCCTGCGCCGCCCAGCAGGGTCGCCGCCCGGCCGTGCGCGACCTGATCGCGCAGACCCGGCACGCCACGATGGCGGTGAAGCCCTGCTTCGTGACCGTTCCGGCCGGGGCCAGCCGGCTGCTGCCGGCCGAGCTCCAGTTCGACGTGGTGATCGTGGACGAGGCGTCCCGGATGCCGGTGGCGGACGCCGTCGCCTGCGCGTACCGCGGCAGCTCGCTGATCGTGGTCGGCGACGACCGGCAGCTCACCACGGCGCCGGTGCCCGCGGGCGACGGGCTGTCGATCCTGGACCTGGCCATCACCTGCGGCGCGTTCCGGGTGATCGACCTGCCCACCCATTACCGCAGCCGGCACGAGTCGCTGATCTCGTTCGCCAACCACAGTTTCTACCGCGGCGGGCTCGGCACCTTCCCGGCCGCCGGTCCGCCCGGCCCGGACGCCGGGGTGCAGTTGTTCCCGGCCGGCGGCGACACCCCGCTGAGCGGCATGGTCGCCAGCCGGGTCGCCCATCACCTGGTCACCCGTCCCGACCTGAGCCTCGGCGTGGTCGCTTGCACGCCGGAGCAGGCGCACGAGATCGAGGTCGCGGTACACGACATGGTGGCCGCGCACGACGAGGACCGGTTGCGCGGGTTCTTCGTCAAGGACCTGGACACGGTGCAGGGCGACGAGCGGGACGTGGTCATCCTGGCCATCGGCGAGGAGCTGGGTGGGCTGGCGGGCCCGGACGGCTGGCGGCGGCTCAACGTGGCCACCACACGCGCCGCCCGGCGGCTGGAGGTGATCTCCGCGGTCCGTGGGCGGGACCTGCCGGACACCGACGACCACCGGCACCTGGCCGCCTATCTGGACTACGCGGTGCGCGGCGAGGCGGCCCTCGGCGTCGAGGACAGCCGCCCGGACCAGCAGACGCCGTTCGAGGACTCGGTGCGCGACGTGCTCCGGGCCTGGGGCTACCGGGTGCAGACCCGGGTCGGTACCGGCTCCTTTCGCATCGACCTGGCGATCCGCCGCAACGCCCGCCGTAACGCCCCGTTCGCCCTCGGTATCGAGTGCGACGGCACCACGTACGATTCCGCGCCCGCCGCCCGGGACCGGGACCGGCTGCGTGAGCAGGAGCTGCAGAGCCTCGGCTGGCGGCTGCACCGGATCTGGGGCACCGCGTGGTACCTGGATCGGCAGAACGAGGAGAACCGCCTGCGGGCCGCGGTGGACGCGGCCTTCGCCGAGTTCCCCGTCGAGCAGGCGCCGGAACTGACGGTCACGGCGACGGAGACCGCGGCGCCGGCACCGTCGCCGGCCGCCGGCTTCGAGCCGGTTCAGGAGCAGGAGATCGGGGGGTACGACCGAACGGCACCCGCCGAGCCGGAGGACGTGGCGGGTCACGTGGTCGCGGAGCGCTTCCCGGCGGACGAGGAGGCGGCCCCGGTCGACGAGCCGTATCTGGCGGCCGAGGACGTCACGGCGGTCGACGACCCGTACCCGGCCGGTGCGGACGTCGCCGAGGTCGACGGGCCGTTCCTGGCCACGGACAGCGAGCCCTGTGTGGCCGCGGAGGGCGAGCCGTACCTGGCCGCGGAGACCGAGGCGGACCTGCAGGCGGAGGCGGAGGCGGAGCTGTACGTGGCCGCCGCGAGCCGCGAGGAGCAGTTCGCGGTCGACGAGGAGTTCGAGGTGGGCGCCGAGCAGGCTCGCGCCTATCTGGCCGGCACCGACGACTTCGGCCGGCACGCCGCCGACGTGGCGGCCCCGGCCGAGGAGCACCACGTCGAGCCGGCGATCTTCGAGCACCTGCACCGGGAGGAGGTCACCGACCTGCACCCGGTGCACCCGCCGGCGGAGGAGCCGCCGTTCGTGGTGCCGGTGGCGGCGTTCGAGGGCCCGCGGACAGTGCCCGCCGAGGACCTGGCGACCGCGGGCGCCGAGGGCCTGGCCACACCGGATTTCGAGGGCTTGGCGACCCTGGGCGTCGAGTGGGAGGTGCCGGCGGCCCCGACGGTCACCGCGCCGGCCGCGGAAGCGCTCGGGCCCGAGATGCCGGCGACCGCGATGCCCGTGGCCGAGACCGCCACGGCCTCGACAGCTGTTCCCGAACCGGTGGACCGCAGCAGCGAGTGGGCTCACCCGTACCAGAAGGCCCGTCTTTCCAAGATCCGGCCCGGCGCCGGCCTCACCGAAGCCGGCACCCGCCCGCAGATCGCCGAGGCCCTGCGGGAGATCGCCCGGGTGGAGGGCCCGGTGCACGTCGACCTCGTCCTGCAGCGGATGCGGGAGCAGTGGGAGCTGACCCGGATCACCAAGCAGGCCCGCACCGTCATCGAGGGTCTCCTCGAGGCCGGGCAGGCGGGCGTGAGCTGGGACGGCGCGTTCCTGAGCGACCCGGAGCAGCCGGTCCCGGCGGTGCGCCTGCGCGCCGAGGGCGTGTCCCGCAAACCGGACCAGATCGCCGACGCCGAGGTGCGCCTCGCCATGGAACACCTGGTCCACGACGGCGGCGTGCTCAGCCTGGAGGAGCTGCTGACCGCGACCGGCCGCCTCTACGGCTGGGCGTCACGCCGCTCCCCCGAGCTGGACGCCCGCCTCACCGGCATGGTCGCCGATCTCGTCGCCGAGGGTCACCTGGTCCAGGCGGGGGAGGGGCTCACCTATGACCACGGCCTGCCGGACGTGGCGTCGCTGCCGCGGCACGAGGCGTCGGCGAAACGTCGCCGCAAGTCCACCGCCGGACGCGGGTGAGCCGCCTGCCGTTCACCCGCGAGACCTAGGGTCCGGCCACATGAGAAAGGTCATTCTGCTCGCCGGCGCCCTCGGTCTCAGCCTGGCGCTGACGGGCAACGCGTCCCACGCGGGCGGTCACTCGAGGATCACTACGCCCACCCTGACCGCTTTCGCGTCGCTGCCGGCCGGCACCTTCGTGCCCGGCAGCGAGCCGTCCGGCAGCCTGGTCACCGGCAACACCAACGGTTTCCCGGTGCCGTTCGCCGACCAGCCGGTCCAGGGTTTCTCCGGCATCGCCCGCAACAGCGACGGCACCTACGACGTGCTCTCCGACAACGGGTACGGCAACCAGGCGAACTCGGGCGACTTCCTGCTGCGCATCCAGCGGCTGGCCCCGGCGTTCGCCACCAACACGGTCGACGTGCTCGGTGGTGTCAACCTCACCGACCCGCGCGGTCACGTGCCATGGAAGCTCACGCGTGCCGACCGGGTGCTGACCGGCGCGGACTTCGACGTGGAGTCGATCGTCAAGCTCCGGGACGGGTCCTATTGGATCGGTGACGAGTTCGGGCCGTACCTGCTGCACTTCGACCGCGCGGGCCGGCTGCTGTCGGCTCCCGTGCCGCTGCCCGGGGTGACCGCCCCGGAGACCGCGGCCCGCACCGGCGGCACCGCCAACCTGGGCGGCAGCAAGGGTTTCGAGGGCCTGGCCGCCGCGCCGGACGGCCGTCACCTGTGGGCGCTGCTGGAGGGCACCGTGACCGGTGACCCGGCCGGGCAGCTGCGGATGAACGAGTTCGACACGCGCACCGGGAAGTACACCGGCAAGCGCCTCACCTATCAGCTCGAGGCGCCGTCGAACGCGATCGGCGACGCCATCGCGATCGACCGCAACCGTTTCCTGATCATCGAGCGGGACAACGGACAGGGCGCCACGGCGGTGTTCAAGAAGATCTACATCGCTTCCCGGCACGGCGACGCGCTCCGCAAGACCCTCCTGGTCGACCTGATGAACATCGCCAACCCGCGCGGGCTGGGCGGCTTCGGCACCACGTTCACCTTCCCGTTCCAGACCATCGAGGACGTCGTGATCCTGGACGACCGCCGGATCGCTGTGCTCAACGACAACAACTTCCCGTTCTCCAGCGGCCGTGCCCCCGGGGTCGCGGACAACAACGAGTGGATCGAAATCAGCCTGCCGAGGTCCCTGAGGTAAACAAGAAGTGTCTTGACCTGCGGTTTTAGGGTGAAGGCGTGTTCCTTGAGGAAGTGCTTCGCCCGGCGACGCCGGCCCGGTTGCGCCTCTGGACCGGGCTGGTCGTCGCGGTGGCGGCCACCCTGCTGCTGAGCCTGGCCGTGGTGATGTCCCGGGTGCAGGAGCAGGTGCGGGTGATCGGCCACGAGGCCACCCCGCAGGCGGTCGCGGCCGCCGACCTCTATCTGGCGCTGAGCGACCTCGACGCGCAGGCCACCCGGATCCTGCTGGCCGGCGACGCGGACGAGACGGCGGGCAGCCGGATCGACGCGCAGGGCCGCTATCGCGACCGCGGCCGGCAGGTCGACGCCGACCTGCGGGCGCTCACCGCGGCCAACCTCGGCGTGGTCGTCGACCTGACGGACGGGCTGGCCGTCTATCGGCAGCGGGTCGGCGAGGCGCTGGCCACCCGCGAGCGGGGGTTCTACACCCAGGCCACGAACCTCATGCACCAACGTCTGCTGCCCGGCGCCCGGCGTCTGCTGGAACAGAGCGAGGAACGTCTGGACCGGGCGTACGCGGCGAAGCGGAGCACCGAGACCACCGGCACCGTTCTCGCCGTGCTGCTCGGCGGTGCGCTGCTGCTGCTCCTGATCGGGCAGCAGGTGTGGCTGGCCCGCCGGTTCCGCCGGATCGTCAACCCGGCGCTGCTCGCCGCGACCGGGGCCGGCGCGCTGCTGATCGTTGCGGCGGTCGTGGTCCTCGGCGCGCAGGAGCGACAGTTGGCCGGCGCCCGCGCGGACAACCTCGCGCCCTATCTGGAGCTGTCCCGGCTGCGTGCGATCAGCTACGACGCCGCCGCCGACACCAGCCGGTACGTGGTGAGCGAGAACCTCGAGTACTACCGGGCGGGCTTCACCGCCAAGTCGGTGTGCCTGACCGGGGCGGCGGTGTGCTCCGCCGACCTGGCCGGCGGCGGGTTACCGGTCCTGGCCGGCGCGGAGGCCCACCGGCGCTGGCAGGCGTACGAACGCGACCACGAGCGGATCCTCGCCGCGGCGGACGCGGATCGCCGGGCGGAGGCGGTCGCGGCGCTGACCGGCCTCCGGCGTGGTGACGCCGCGTTCGACTTCGCCTATTTCGACGCGGCGGTCGCCGCGGTCACCACCCGGCACGAGCGCGAGTTCGACCGGGATCTGCGGGCGGCGGAGCTGACCGTCACCGGATGGGTGGTGCTGCCGCCCGCCGGGCTGGGGCTGGTGATCGTCCTGACCCTGCTGGGAGTGCGGAAGAGATTGGCGGAGTACCGATGAGACGCCTGGCGGTCACCCTCGCGGGCCT
This sequence comes from Actinoplanes sp. 13, assembly GCF_056134165.1. Classification (NCBI taxonomy): domain Bacteria; kingdom Bacillati; phylum Actinomycetota; class Actinomycetes; order Micromonosporales; family Micromonosporaceae; genus Actinoplanes; species Actinoplanes sp. 13. The sequence continues at coordinate 614,015 of NZ_JBVYOQ010000002.1, forward strand.
GGTGAGCCTCGCCGGGTGCGGCGCCTCCTTCTCGACACCGCCCCCGGCCGCCGTCGCGTGCGAAGCCGGGTCGGTGACCGGGCAGGGGTCGTCGGCGCAGACCAGCGCCGTGCACGCGTGGATCGAGGACTATCAGATCGCCTGTGCCGAGGCGGCTGTGGAGTACGGCAGCGTGGGCTCGGGCGCCGGGGTGCGGGCCTTCCTCGACGGGACGGGCGACTTCGCCGGGACCGACTCGCCGCTCGGGGCGGCGGACCAGCGCCGGGCGGAGCAGCGGTGCGGGGGACCGGTCGTCCACCTGCCGATGGTCGTCGGGCCGATCGCGGTGGCCTACAACGTGGCCGGGGCGGAGATGCTGAACCTGACGCCGGCCATCCTGGCGAAGATCTTCACCGGCCGGATCACGGTCTGGAACGATCCGGCGATCGTACTGGACAATCCGGACGTGGTGCTGCCGGCGACACGGATCCGGCCGGTGTACCGCTCGGACAGCTCCGGCACCACGGCGAACTTCACGGGCTATCTGTCCCGGGCGCCCGAGTGGACGGCGGGCAGTAGCAGCTCGTGGCCGGCCCGGGTCGGCACCGGCCGGCGGGGCAGTCACCGGGTGGCGGCGGAGATCGCCGCGGCCGACGGGGCGATCGGCTATGTGGAGGCGTCCTACGCCCGGGCCGGCGACCTGCCCACGGCCTGGCTCGGGGACCGGGCGGAGGGCTTCGCGGCGCCGACCGACTACGCCACCGGCCGGGCCGTCGAATCGGCCCGGGCCGGTGCCGACCTGCGGTTGACGCTGGACCCGCCGGCGGGGGCCTATCCGCTGGTCACCATCACGTACGAGGTGGTGTGCCGGACCGGGACGCCGGCCGTGGCGCGCAGCTTCCTGGCGTACGCCGCCGGGGAGGCCGGGCAGCGGGCCGCCGCGGGCGCCGGCTACGTCCCGTTGCCGGAGACGTTGCGGGCGCGGGTCGCTCAGGCCGTCGCCGAACTGGGCTGAGTTAGCGCTAACATACCGAGGTGACTCACGGATCCAAGGCGTTGCGCGAGGCTGTTCTCCAGGCCAACCTGATGATCCCGGAAGCCGGGCTCGCCCAGCTGACCTGGGGAAACGTCAGCGGTATCGACCGCGACGGCGGGTATTACCTGATCAAGCCGTCCGGGGTGGCGTACGCGGACCTGACCGCGGAGAGCCTCGTGCCGGTCGACCTGGAGACCGGCAAGGTCCTCGGCGGGGACCTGCGGCCGTCCGTCGACAGCGAGAGCCACCGCGCCTTCTATCTCGCGTGGCCGTCGATCGGTGGGGTCACCCACACGCACTCCACCAACGCGGTGGCCTTCGCTCAGGCGGGTCTCGACATCCCGCTGCTGGGGACCACACATGCCGACACCTTCAACGGGCCGGTGCCGGTGAGCCGCGGGCTGACCGAGCAGGAATGTGCGACCGACTATGAGCTGAACACCGGCCGGGTGATCGTGGAGCTGATCGGGGACGACGAGGCTGCCGCGGGGATGCCTGCCGCGCTGGTGGCCAACCATGGTCCGTTCACGTGGGGGGCTGACCCGGTCAAATCGGTGCAGCACGGGATCATCTGTGAGGCGGTGGCGGAGATGGCGCTGAAGACGCTGGCGCTGAACCCGGCTGCGGCCATCCCGGCGCACCTGGCGGAGCGTCACTTCAAGCGCAAGCACGGGCCGGGCGCCTACTACGGCAACCCGACCACCTGAGCGCCCGGCGAGCAGTGTGTGAAGTTCGGGTGCGATTCGAGCCGCAACTTCACACGCTGGGGTGGCCCTGCATGGGGCGGTGAGCGCTGTCCGCCGAGCGTGGAGCGGTGTGTGAAGTTGGGGTGCGATTCGAGCCGCAACTTCACACGCTGGGGTGGCCCTGCATGGGGCGGTGAGCGCTGTCCGCCGAGCGTGGAGCGGTGTGTGAAGTTGGGGTGCGATTCGAGCCGCAACTTCACACGCTGGGGTGGCCCTGCATGGGGCGGTGAGCGCCGTCAGCGGCGGGACTGGGTGACGATGCGGACCATGTTGCGCAGCTGCCGGCGCAGGCGGGCTGATCCGGTCGGCGGTGGTTCGTCGCGGGTGTTGGTGGTCTTCGCGGGGGGCATGCGCAGGACGTTGGCGCCGGCTTTGCGGGGACGCGGGATCGTGACGGCGGTGGGGGCCGACGGTCCGCGCCAGGTGAACTCGACCTTGCCCAGGGTGACTGTCTCGCCGGACGCGCAGAGGCCGGACTCGCGGTTCTCCGCGGGGCCGTCGGGTCCATAAACGATCATCAGGCTGGTCTCCGCCGCGGACGGTGCGGTGTGGACGGCCCAGACTTCGCCGTAGCCGGTCAGTCCGGTGCCGCCCGCTGTCAGCACCGCCGCGCGCCCGCGTAGTGGCACGGACAGCTCGTGGCCGTCGATGTCTCGGATGTGCAGGGTTCCGGAGAGTCGCGGGTGTCTGCGGCGTAGCCAGCCGGAGGGCGCCGGACTCATTCGGTCACCGTCCCTCGGTCGATGGGCCGGACGCGGTGGGGGTGGCGGCGCCGGTGGGTGAGGCATTGCTGTGGGCGCCGGAGGGTGAGGCATTGCGGCCCGCGACGGCGGGCGGGGCGTTGCGGCGGGGGACCGGAGTCCCGGCGGGCGAGGCGTTGCCGGCGGCGCGCGCGGTGCCGGGGGCGGCCCGGACGCCGGCAGCCGGGGCGTTGCGGCGCGAGACGGAGGGCCCGGCGGGTGCGTCGTTGCGGAGGGGGCCGGAAAGGCCGGCGGGTGCGTCGTTGCGGCGACTGACGTGGTACGGCGTCCCGGTGGGCAGCACCGGGAGCGCCGAGGGTCGTGCGTCGTCGTCGAGCACGTTTCGGACTCTAACGGTCCGCAGCCGTCATGCGGCGTTCAGTCACCGGTCAGGGTGAGTTCTTCGCTGTCGGATAGGGGACCGCGGTGGGTGACCGGGCGCTTCAGCCCGGCGGTCGCGCTGCGGCCCGGGGTGGCAGCGGGTCGCGTGTGGCCCCGGGGCGCGGGCGCCGCGGGCAGCATCGTGCTGGTGGGACGCGTGGGCGTACCAGAAAAGGATGTTGAGACGTTTCACCGATGTGGTGGTGCGACTGTGCTGGCCCGGGGCACCAGCATGGGGGCCACGAGAACCGCCTCGGGTGGTGCGTCGCTGTCGGGCCGGGCCATGTGCCGCAGCAACAGGGCGAGCGCGCGGCGGCCCAGCTCGGCGAAGTCCTGGTGGACCGTGGTCAGCGGGGGGATGAAGTACCCGGAGTCCGGCATGTCGTCGTAACCTACGACGCTGACGTCCGTGGGCACCCGGCGGCCCGCCTCGTGGAGGGCGCGGAGCACGCCGAGGGCGATCCGGTCGTTGGCGCAGAAGATTGCGGTGACCGACGGGTCGGCGGCGAGGCGCTGGCCCTGTTCGTAGCCGGCGGCGGCGTCCCACCAGCCGCTGGTGACCGGGGGCACGACGGCTCCGGCGGCATAGAGGGTGTCGCGCCAGCCCTCGACCCGGGCCTGGGCCTCGGGCCAGTCGGGTGGGCCGGCCACGTGGTGGACGGTGGCGTGGCCGAGGTCCAGCAGGTGGCGGGTGGCCAGGCGGGCGCCGGCGATGTTGTCCACCCGGACGGTGGGGAAGGGCTCGGCCGAGGCCTCGACGGCGGAGTGTGCGGCCGCGCCGCCCACGGCGACGCAGGCGAGGCCGGTCGGCGCGTGGGTGAGGGCGGTGATGACCGACTGCTTCGGCGCGATCGCGATGATCCCGTCGACGTCGTGCTGGGCGAGCCGGTCGACCGCCTCCAGCACCGGGCGGTGGGCCAGCTCGCGCACGGTGGCCACGCTGACCAGGTAGCCGGCGGCCCGGGCGGCGCTCTCGATGCCGTACAGCATGGACTCGGGGCCGAACAACGTGGTCTCGAACCCGATGATGCCGAGCGTGTGGCTCTCCCGGGTGGCGAGGGTCCGCGCGGCCAGGTTGCGGCGGTAGTTCAGCGAGCGCATCGCGGCGAGGACCCGCTCGCGCGTCTCGGCCCGCACGTTCGGATGCTCGTTGATCACTCGCGAGACCGTCTGGTGGGAGACCCCGGCCAGCTTCGCCACGTCGCGCATGACGGTGCCGCGCTCCTTGCCGGTCCGGAGCTCGCGACGCGTCCGGGGAGCACCGCCGGAGGCGTGCGAAACGTCGGCCGGGTCGGGGCCCGGCGCTGGTGCGGGAGTAGCCATTGGGGGATGTTTAGCAGGTGACGGTTCGATGACCATGAGCGATAGGGCCGTTCTTGCAACGAGTCGGAAACGTTGATCAGGATCTCTTGACTGCGAGTTTGAGAACGGTAACACTCACGAAACGCAAGCTGTGACCCCGGTCGCAGCGGCACCCAGATTCGCGCGGTCATGGCAGGTCAGCCAGCCGCCGCTTAATTTGTGAACGGTAACAGTTTCGGGAGGTTATAGTGCGCAGCAAACTCTCCGTGGCCGTGCTGAGCGGTGTTCTCGCCGTCTCGGCGCTCGCGGGCTGTGGTGGAAATGGCGACGACGCGGGCTCGGGCACCAACAGCGGCGGCGGCGACGGTCAGATCACCCTCGGCTTCTCCCAGGTGGGTGCCGAGAGCGGCTGGCGGACGGCGAACACCAAGTCGATCCAGGAGTCGGCGACGGCTGCCGGCATCAAGCTCCAGTTCGCCGACGCTCAGGGCAAGCAGGAGCAGCAGATCTCGGCGATCCGCTCGTTCATCACGCAGCAGGTGGACGTCATCGCCTTCTCGCCGGTGGTCGTCTCCGGCTGGGACGCGGTGCTGCAGGAGGCCAAGGACGCCGACATCCCGGTGATCCTGACCGACCGCGCGGTCGACGCGCAGGACAAGACCCTCTACAAGAGCTTCATCGGCTCGGACTTCGTCGAAGAGGGCAAGAAGGCCGGCGACTGGCTGGTCAAGGAGTACGAGGGCAAGACCGAGCCGGTCAACGTCGTGGAGCTGCAGGGCACCACGGGCGCGGCGCCGGCCATCGACCGGCAGAAGGGTTTCGCCGACGCGATCGCGGCGAACCCGAACATCAAGGTCGTCAAGTCGCAGACCGGTGACTTCAAGCGTGCCGACGGCAAGACCGTGATGGAGCAGTTCCTGCAGTCCACCCCGGACATCGACGTGCTCTACGCGCACAACGACGACATGGGTCTGGGCGCCATCGAGGCGATCGAGGCGGCCGGCAAGGTGCCCGGCAAGGACATCAAGATCATCACGGTGGACGCGGTCAAGGACGGCATGACGGCCCTCGCCGCCGGCAAGATCAACTTCATCGTCGAGTGCAGCCCGCTCCTCGGCCCGCAGCTGATGGACCTGGCGAAGAAGGCCGCCGCCGGCGAGCAGATCCCGGAGCGGGTCCTCACCGAGGAGACCACCTTCACCCCGGAGCAGGCCAAGGAAGCCCTCCCCACCCGTCAGTACTGATCGATACCGCGGGTGTCCCGGCCGGCCCGGCCGGGACACCCGCGGCGCTTCGAAACGGAGCAAGAATGGGCGAGCAGTCCTCGGTCCTCGAGATGACCGGGATCCGAAAAGTCTTCCCCGGCGTCGTCGCCCTCGACGGCGTCGATTTCCGGTTGTTCCCCGGTGAGGTGCACGCCCTGATGGGCGAGAACGGGGCCGGCAAGTCCACCCTGATCAAGGTGCTGACCGGGGTCTACGAGATCGACGGTGGCGAGATCAAGCTCGGCGGTGAGCCGGTGCGGATCGCGGGTCCGCTGCAGGCCCAGCAGGCCGGCGTCAGCACCGTCTATCAGGAGGTCAACCTCTGCACCAACCTCTCGGTCGCGGAGAACATCTTCATCGGCCGCGAGCCGAAGCGGTTCGGCCGGATCCAGTGGAGCGTGATGCGCCGCCGCGCCGCCGAGCTGCTCGCCCGGCTCGACCTGGACCTCGACGTCTCGGCGCCGCTGAACACGTACTCCCTGGCGATCCAGCAGATGGTCGCCATCGCGCGTGCGGTGGATATCTCAGCGCGGGTGCTCATTCTGGATGAGCCGACGTCCAGCCTGGACGCCTCCGAGGTGGAGCAGCTGTTCAAGGTGATGCGCCGGCTCAAGGCCGACGGCACCGCGATCCTGTTCGTCTCGCACTTCCTGGACCAGGTCTACGAGGTGTCCGACCGGCTCACCGTGCTGCGCAACGGCCAGCTGATCGGGGAGTACAAGACCGCCGGCCTGCCCCAGGTGCAGCTCGTCGAGAAGATGATCGGCAAGGAGCTGGCGGCGCTGGAGGACCTGGAGGGCAAGGCGCAGCGCACCCGGGTGCGGGCGGCCGAGGCCAAGCCGGTCATCGAGGCGAAGGGCCTCGGTCGCACCGGGGCGATCGCCCCCTATGACCTCACCATCCACGAGGGCGAAGTGGTGGGCCTGGCCGGGTTGCTGGGCTCCGGTCGTACCGAATTGGCGCGGTTGTTGTTCGGCGCCGACAAAGCCGATCAGGGTGAGGTCAGCCTGGACGGCAAGCCGGTGAACCTGCGCAGCCCGCAGGTGGCGATGAAGCGGGGGATCGCCTTCTCCTCGGAGAACCGCCGGACCGAGGGCATCCTCGGCGACCTGAGCGTCCGGGAGAACATCATCCTGGCGCTGCAGGCGGCGCGCGGCTGGACCCGTCCGATCCCGCGCCGGCGGCAGGACGAGATCGTCGAGAAATACATCAAGGCGCTGCAGATCCGCCCGGCCGACCCGGAGCGCCCGGTCCGCAACCTCAGCGGCGGCAACCAGCAGAAGGTGCTGCTGGCCCGGTGGCTGATCACCGAGCCGAAGCTGCTCATCATCGACGAGCCCACCCGGGGCATCGACGTCGGCGCCAAGGCGGAGATCCAGAAACTGGTCGCCGAGCTGTCCGACGGCGGCATGGCCGTGCTGTTCGTCAGCGCCGAGCTGGAGGAGGTCCTCCGGCTCAGCCACAAGATCGAGGTGCTGCGCGACCGGCGGCTGGTCGAGGAACTCGACAACACCGCCGACGTCGACGCGGACCGCATCATGCAGACCATCGCCAGCGGAGCGACGCCATGACCTCCATCCTCAAGAACAGGCTGTTCTGGCCGGCCGCCATCCTGGTGGTGCTGCTGGCCGTCAACGTGTTCACCTCGAACCAGTTCATCACCGTCCAGGACGGGCACCTCTTCGGCACGCTGATCGACATCCTGCGGGGCAGCGCTCCGCTGGTCCTGGTCGCGCTCGGCATGACCCTGGTGATCGCCACCGGCGGCATCGACCTGTCGGTGGGTTCGGTGATGGCCATCTCCGGCGCGGTCGCCTGCCTGCTGATCAGCGACCTGGGCGACCAGAACAACGTGGGATCGGTGCTGCTCATCATCGGCATCGCGATCGCGGTGTCGCTGGCGCTCGGCCTCTGGAACGGCGCGCTGGTCGCGCTCGTGGGCATCCAGCCGATCATCGCCACGCTGATCCTGATGGTGGCGGGGCGCGGGATCGCCCAGCTGATCACGGACGGTCAGATCATCAACGTGCAGTCCGGGCCGTACGCGACGATCGCCACCGGCTTCTTCCTCACGCTCCCGGTGGCGTTCCTGATCGCCGCCGCCGCGGTGGCTCTGATCGTGCTGCTGACCCGGCGCACCGCGCTGGGCCTGCTGCTCGAATCGGTCGGCGGCAGCCCGACGGCCAGCCGGCTGGCCGGTATCGGCGCCAAGCGGATCACGATCATGGTGTACGTGGTGGCCGGCGGGTTCGCCGGTCTCGCCGGCCTGATCTACAGCGCCAACATCAAGAGCGCGGACAGCATCTCGGCCGGCAACCTGATCGAGCTGGACGCGATCCTGGCCGTGGTGATCGGCGGCACCGCGCTGGTCGGTGGCCGGTTCTCCATCGCCGGCACCGTGATCGGCGCCTTGCTCATCCAGGCGCTCACCGTCACGGTGGTCGCGGTCGGCGTGCCCTCGCAGGCCACGTTGCTGTTCAAGGCCGTCGTCGTCGTGGCGCTCTGCCTGTCCCAGTCGCCCGCCTTCCGCGAGAAGGTGTTCGGGCGCTTCAAGTCTCGTCCCGCAGTCAGGGCGGAGGTGCCCGCGTGACCACCATCGACATGAGCCCGGAGACCGGGCAGAAGCCGGGAGACCCGGCCAACCCACGCCGGCGCGTCTACCGGCCGAACACCAAGTACATCCCGATCCTCGCGACCCTCGTCCTGCTGATCCTGATGTACGGCGGCGGCGTCGCGAGCTACGAGAACTTCGGCCAGCCCAGCGTGCTGGTCAACCTGTTCCGTGACAACGCGGTGCTGCTGGTCGTCGCGGTCGGGATGACCTTCGTGATCCTCACCGGCGGCATCGACCTGTCGGTCGGCGCGGTCATCTCGATGACCACCACGCTGACCGCGACGCTGCTGCAGGGTGGCTGGCCGCCGCTGGTCGTACTGATCATGGTGTTGGGTCTCGGCTCCCTGCTCGGCGCCGCCCAGGGCGCGGTGATCCACTACTTCAAGGTGGAGCCGTTCATCGCCACGCTGGCCGGGCTCTTCCTGGCACGCGGCATCGCGCTGTTCATCAACCAGAGCTCGATCCCGATCCGGGACGAGACCTGGCGGGCCATCTCGCAGTACCGGATCCCGCTCGCCGACGGCGTCGTCACCAAGCCGATCGCCCTGGTGGCGCTCGCCGCGGTGCTGATCGCCGCCGCCGTGCTGGCCTGGACCCGGTTCGGCCGCAACGTCTACGCCATCGGCGGCAACGCCGACTCGGCGCTGCTGATGGGCCTGCCCGTGGCGCGGACCAGGATCCTGGTCTACACGCTCAGCGGCTTCTGCGCCGCGCTCGGAGGCGTGCTGTTCAGCATCAACTCGACCTCCGGCTGGGCACTGCAGGGCAACGGCCTGGAGCTGGACGCGATCGCCGCCTGCGTCATCGGCGGCGTGCTGCTGACCGGCGGATCCGGGTACGTCTGGGGCACCCTGCTCGGCGTCATGGTCACCGGTCTGATCCAGACCATCATCACGTTCCAGGGCGACCTGAACGCGGCCTGGACCCGGATCATCGTCGGCGTCCTGCTCTTCGCGTTCATCGTCATGCAGCGGCTCGTCACCAGAAAGGTGAAATAGATGAGCAACGGGGAAGTCTGGTTCCTCACCGGCAGCCAGGGACTCTACGGCCCGGAGACCCTGGACCAGGTGGCCGCCCAGTCGCAGGAGATCGCCCGGGCGCTCGGCGCGCAGCTCGACGCCGACGTCGTGTGGAAGCCGGTGCTCACGTCGGCCGAGCAGATCCTCGACGTCTGCCGGCAGGCCTCGTCGACGCCCGGCGTGCTCGGCGTGATCACCTGGATGCACACGTTCTCCCCGGCGAAGATGTGGATCGCCGGTCTGGACGCGCTGCGCGCCCCGCTGCTGCACCTGCACACCCAGCACAACGTCGCGCTGCCCTGGTCCGAGATCGACATGGACTTCATGAACCTCAACCAGGCCGCGCACGGCGACCGGGAGTTCGGGTTCATCGAGAGCCGGCTCGGCGTGCCGCGCAAGACGGTCGCCGGGCACGTCAGCAACCCGGCCGTGGTGGCGCGGATCGCGACCTGGGTGCGGGCGGCCCGCGGGTACGCCGCCATGCGCAGCCTGAAGCTGGCCCGCTTCGGCGACAACATGCGCGACGTCGCGGTCACCGAGGGGGACAAGGTCGAGGCGCAGCTGCGCTTCGGGGTCTCGGTCAACACCTACGGGGTGAACGACCTGGTGGCGGTCGTCGACCAGGTGCTGGACAGTGAGATCGACAAGCTGGTGACGGAATACCAGGACGTCTACGAGATCGCCCCGGAGCTGTTGGACGAGCGGCTCGACTCCCTCCGCTACGCCGCACGCATCGAGGCCGGCCTCCGGCAGTTCCTGACCGAGGGCGGCTTCAAGGCCTTCACCAGCAACTTCGAGGACCTCGGCGGCCTTCGGCAGCTGCCCGGCCTCGCGGTGCAGCGCCTGATGGCCGACGGGTACGGCTTCGGCGGCGAGGGCGACTGGAAGACCTCGGTCCTGGTGCACACCCTCAAGGCGATGGCCCCCGGCGGTGCGACCTCCTTCATGGAGGACTACACCTACGACCTCACGCCCGGCAACGAGGTCATCCTCGGTGCGCACATGCTCGAGGTCTGCCCGACCATCGCGGCCGGCACGCCCCGGCTGGAGATCCACCCGCTCGGCATCGGCGGCCGCGAGGACCCGGTCCGGATGGTCTTCGACGCGGCGCCCGGCCCGGCGATCGTTCTCGGTCTGGCCGACCTGGGCGAGCGCTTCCGGCTGGTCGCCAACGAGATCGAGGTGGTGCCGCCGACCGAGCCGCTGCCCAAGCTGCCGGTGGCCCGCGCGGTCTGGAAGCCGGCGCCGTCGCTCTCCACGTCGGCCGAGTGCTGGCTGACGGCCGGCGGTCCGCACCACACGGTGCTGTCGGCCGCGGTGGGCGCCGAGGAACTCGCCGACCTGGCCGAGATGGTCGGCACCGAGCTGCTGGTCATCGACGGGTCGACCACCACCCGGTCGTTCGTCAAGGAGGTGCGCTGGAACCAGGCCTATTATCGCCTGGCCCGCGGCTTCGGGCGCTGAGATCTTCTTTTGGGTACGCCCAGTACAGTCTCGCGCTACACCGCGGCCCGGGCGGTCCGTCCGGGCCGCAGCGCGGCCGCCGGGCTGACCTGCGCCGTCAGTGTGTGAAGTTCGGGCTCGAATCGAGCCCGAACTTCACACACAGCTCAAGTCACGCGGCTCAGCGGGCTTCGAGGGAGATGTAGTCGAGCTCGCCGGCGAAGTAGTCGCAGCCCACCTCGACCTGGTCGCAGTCCAGCTTCCCGCCGATCGACACCGGCCACGCGTTCGCGATCGGCCCGGTCCAGCCGGCCCGCGCCGCCACCCGCTGCCCGTCGATGAACAGCGCGACCCCGCCCTGCAACCGGACACACTGGACCACGTGCCAGGCCCCGTCGTTGATCGGGCGCGGCGCGAACACCTCCCGGGTGCCCTTGGCGCCCCGGAACGTGCACTCCACCCGCCCGTTCGGGATCTGCAGCTTGAAGCTGCCCCCGGCGACCGTGGCCTGGCCCTTCTGGATGATGTTGCCGAACTTGTTGGTGGTGCGCAGCCGCACCGTCACCCCGAAGTCCCGGCTCTCCGGGTTCAGGGCCGGGTGGTGCGGCACCGCCACCAGGTGTCCCGGCCGGGCCGGCGGGGTGTCCGGCTCGAGACGCTCGAAGTGGTAGCCGCCGCTGTAGGGGCCGACCGGCGTTCCGGTGCCCACCTCGTTGCCGATCGTGCCGTGGTGGGCGTGGCCGCTGCTGTCGATCATCCGAGTGGCGCCCGGGGGCTCGTCCATGCTCCAGACCGCGACCTGGAACCGGGGCGCGGCGGCTTGCGCCCCGCTGCCCAGCAGGGCGGTCCCGGTCATCATGGCGGCGGTCAGCAGGACCAGTGAGCGGCGGTTAACCATGCTTTTCCCTCAGGGCGTCGGGCCAGAACATATCGAGCCTAATAGGCGATTTGACTTTTTTGTCCCCAACGGCCGAAACGGCTGCCGGGTGTGCCCGTTCGGTTACTGAAGATCTCTCGCGACCGCCGTCGTCAGCTTGGTAGCATCCGCCGATCATGTCAGCGCCCCGGTGCAGGGTCGCCGGAGCGGCACCGGCCCGGCCGGTGCGGACGACAGACTGGCAATCAGTGAAGGATCGTGTCGAAGTTGCTGCTCAACGGTACGAATGGTGAGACGTCGGAGCATGCTGTGATCGCACCCAACCCCGGCCTGCCGAACCAGGCGCTGCAGGTTCTGGCCCTCGCCCAGCGGACCGCTGAGGAGCACGTCGCGAGCGCCCAGCACCACGCGGACAAGATCCGTACGGATGCGCTGGCCGCCGCGGAGCAGATCGCCCGGGACGCCCAGGCGCACGCGAACAACGTCCGCCGGGAGGCCGACCGGGTGCTGGCCGAGGCGCGTGCCGCGGCCGAGCAGATCGGCCGCGACGCGCAGTCGCACGCCGAGGAGGCCCGCCGCAACGCCGAGAAGATCGTGGCGGACGCCCGGTCGCGGGCCGAGACCATCGGCGCGGACGCGGTGGCCGGCGCCGAGCAGCTCCGGCACCAGGCCCAGCAGCGGTACGACGACGTGGTCGGCAGCCTCGGCGTCAAGCGGGAGGCTCTGCAGCAGCAGATCGAGGCGCTGGAGAACTTCGACCGGGAGTACCGGGGCCGGCTCACCGCGTTCATGCAGGGCCAGCTGCGTGCCCTCTGGATGGACGTGCCGCAGGTGACCGGCGAGGTGCTGGAGGCGGAGCCGGTTCCCGAGGAGCTCGAGGCCGACCCGGCCCGGCAGCAGCCGGCTCAGCAGCAGCCGGCTCAGCAGCAGCCGGTTCAGTCCCCGCAGCCGGCACAGTCCCAGCACCCGGTGCAGGCCCGGCACGCGCAGTCCGGTGAGCAGCCGCTCGAGACCGACGAGGACGCCGGCGCCGCGGACCAGCCCGCCGAGAAGTGAGGCGGTACGCGGTCCGGGCCGTCACACGTCCCGGACCGCGCCGTCACGCGTCACGGGCCGCGTACACCCGCTGTCCGTCGATGAAGGTGAGCGCGACGCGCGTCTCGCCGATCTCGTCCGCCGGCGCCGCGAACGGGTCCCGGTCGAGCACCACCAGGTCCGCCCGGTTGCCCGGCCGCAGCGTGCCGGTGTCGTCCAGCCGGTTCACATGGGCCGAGCCCGCGGTGTACGCGGTCAGCGCCGTCGCCAGATCGAGCGCCTGCTCGCCGAGGAACGGCTCGTATTCGGCGCCGTGGTGCACCCGGTTGACCGCCACGTGCACCGCCTGGAGCGGATCCGGCGTGGTCACCGGCCAGTCGCTGCCCGCCGCCAGGTGCGCGCCGGCCCGCCGCAGGTCGCCGAACGGGTACTGCCGGGCGGCGAGCGCCGGGTCCAGGAACGGGATGGTCAGGTCGTCCATCTGCGGCTCGTGCGACGCCCAGTAGGCCTGGAGGTTGGCCGACGCGCCCAGCTCCCGGAACCGCGGCACGTCCCGCGGATGCACCACCTGCAGGTGCGCCAGGTGCGGCCGGGTGTCCCGGAACCCGTTCGCGCGGCGGGCCGCCGCGATCGCGTCCAGCGCCTCGCGGACGGCCCGGTCGCCGAGCGCGTGGAAGTGCGTCTGGAAGCCCAGCGCGTCCAGCTCGGTGACATATCGCGGCAGCAGCGCCGGGTCGATGAACGACAGCCCCGTGTTCGTGGTGGCACAGCCGCAGCCGTCCCGGTAGGGCGAGGTCATCGCCGCGGTGAAGTTCTCTGCCACCCCGTCCAGCATCAGTTTCACGCTGTCGCTGCGCAGCCGCCCCAGGGTGAACCGCTCACGCTTGTCCACCAGCTCGGGGATCTGCTCGGCGCCGCGGTCCCGGTCCCACCAGAGCGCGCCGACCACGGTCGCGGTCAGGGTGCCGTCGGCGGCCGCGGTCCGGTAGGCGTCGGAGACGTCCGGATAGCCGTTCGTCGCGCAGACCATCGCGTCCTGCCAGGCCGTCACGCCGAGCGAATGCAGCAGCTCCTGGGCCCGGAACAGGCCGGCCAGCCGTTCCGCCGGGGTCACCTCGGGCAGCAGCGCGGCCACCAGCTGCATGGCGCCCTCCTGGAGCCCGCCGGCCGGCGAGCCGTCGGCGGCGCGGTCGATCCGGCCGTCGGCGGGGTCCGGGGTGTCCGCGGTGATCCCGGCCAGCTCCAGGGCCCGGCTGTTCACCCAGGCGCCGTGGTGGTCCCGGTTCAGCAGATAGACCGGGCGGTCGGGCACCACCCGGTCGAGCAGTTCCCGGCCCGGCACCCCGCCGGGGAAGCTTTCCATCGCCCAGCCGCCGCCGGCGATCCACCCGGCCGACGGGTGGGCGTCCGCGTAGGAGCGGATCCGGCGCAGGTACTCGCCGACGTCGACCGTCCCGGTCAGGTCGCACTGGTTGAGCTCCATCCCGCCCATCACCGCGTGCACGTGGGCGTCCTGGAAACCGGGGAGCAGCAGCCGCCCGCGCAGGTCCACGATCTCGGTGCGCGGGCCGGCCAGTTCCCGCACGTCGTCGGCGCCGGCCGCGAGGATCCGCCCGTCCCGGACGGCCACCGTGGTGGCGTACCCGCGCGTGCCGAAGACCGGGCCACCCGTGAGGATCAGGTCAGCAGAGCGCATGATCCGCACCCTAGCGTGGCGGCCGGCCCGCGCCCGCTGTTCCCCGCCTCGGGGGCCGCGACTATGGTGGTCCGATGCTGTCGACCTCTGTCGATCTGAAACGCGACGAGGGCGACGGGGTTTGCCTGTCGTTGAGTGAGGTGACCCGGCGGGTCGAGGCGCTGCCCGGCGTGCGGCCGGTGCGGATCGTCCCGCTGCTGCTGCCGATGTGGGCCACCGAAGTGGTCGCCACGGTGCGGGAGAGCCGGCCCTACGACGTCTTCGACCGCCATCTCGCCCGTGCGGTGCACGACAGCGGCCTGGTGGACACCGCCGAACTGGCCGCGTCCTTCGGCGTGGAGCAGGCGACCGTCGCTCGGGCGCTGCGGTGCCTGGCCGGGATCGGGCACCTCGCCCGCGACGGCGACGGCAGGCTGACGCTGACCGCCCTGGGCCGGCGGTCGCTCGCCGACGGCCGCCGATATCAGCTGCACCAGGGCAGGCGGCTGCTGCTGCGTTTCGACGGGTTCGCCGGCGCCCCGGTGCCGTACTCGTGCGTGATCGCCTCGACATGGCTGCGGGCGCCCGAGTTGACGCTGCCGGACGGCACCAGGTTCCACCCCGCGCCCGGGGTGACGTCGCTGCCGGCCGGCGCGGTGGGCGACCTGCTCGCTCGCGACGATCTCGCCGACTTCACCGGGCCGGTCGTGCCGGTGTCCGCCGAGCCCGCCGGGGTGCGCCCGACGTGGCTGCCGGTCCATCTGGTCGAGTGCGAGGAGGGGCCGCTGGTCTTCGGGCGGACGGTGGACGGACCCGATCCGTACCTCGCGGGCCTGATGGTTGGTCACCCCTTCAGCGGGTAACCGCCACGCTGCCGGATGAAGTGTGGGGACCAACACGGTCCCTCCTGGACCGACTTGGTCCCCAACGGTCTACGGTGGTCCTATGCCGCGTCCAACCAGGCAGCAGATCGACGACGAGATCCTGGACGCTGCCGCGCTCCTGTTCGCCCGGCACGGGTTCAAGGAGACGTCGGTCCAGCGCATCGCCGACACGGTGGGCTACTCCAAGACCGGCCTGCTGCACCGCTTCCCCACCAAGGAGGCGCTGCAGGAGGCGGTCGTCGAGCGCTGCGTCCGGCAGATTCGCGAGATCACGTCCGGTGTCGCCGGGCTCCCGCCCGGCCCGGAACGCGACCGGGCGGTGATCACGGCGTTCGCCGGCCTCGCGCTGGCCCAGCCCGGCGCCGTCGCGCTCCTGCTCACCTCGCTGGTCAGCTCGCCGGAAGGGGAGATGGGCGCCTCCCTGGAGGAGGTCGGCGCCGGCGTCGGCGCGGCCTTCGGCGTCGAGTTCCTCTGCGACCCGACCCGGACCCTGCGGGTCACCGGCGCGCTCGGCGCCCTCGCGGTGGCGAGCGTGGCGCTGCGCGACCACATGACTCCCGAAGCGAGAGCAGTCCTCGTCGAGGTCGGCTACGACGCCCTCGGACACCACCACTAACACAAAGGGATTCCCCACCATGGCAACCCTGCTGCATCGCCTCGGTCTGGCGTCGGCACGCCACCGGATAGCCGTCACGCTCGCCTGGCTGGTGGCCCTGGTGGCCGTCGGCGCCGGTGCCGTCACGCTCTCCGGCACCACGGCGAACACGTTCAGCATTCCCGGCCAGGAGTCGACCACCGCGCTCGACCTGATGACGGAGAAGTTCGGTGCGGCCTCGTCCGGCGCCACCGTCCAGGTGGTGTTCGAGGCGCCGGCCGGCCAGAAGGTCACCGACCCGGCCAACGCCGCGCAGGTCGCCAAGGTGGTCGGCAGCCTCACGGAGCTGCCCGGCGTCGCCTCGGCGAGCAACCCGCTCGACCCGCAACAGCCGGCCGTCTCCCGGGACCAGAGCGCCGCATACAGCACGGTCACCTACACCGTGCAGCCGTCCGAGGTCACCGACGACCAGCGGGCCGCCGTGCTCAGCGCGGTCGACGCCGGTCGCTTCGGCGGGCTGACCGTGGAGGCGCGCGGGGAGGCGCTCAGCAACCCCGCCGACATCGGCGGCGCCTCCGAGATCCTCGGCGTGGTGGTCGCGCTGATCGTGCTGGCCCTGACGTACGGCTCGCTGGTCGCCGCCGGCATGAACCTGCTGACCGCGATCGTCGGCGTCGGCATCGGCGCGGCCGGCATCGTCACGCTCACCGGCTTCGTGGACCTGCAGTCCACCACCCCGATCCTGGCGGTGATGCTGGGCCTGGCGGTCGGCATCGACTACGCGCTGTTCATCGTCACCCGGCACCGGCACGAGCTGCGCCGCGGCCTCCCCGTCGAGGCCGCCGCGGCGATGGCGGTCGGCACCGCCGGCGCGGCCGTGGTCACCGCCGGCCTCACCGTGGTGATCGCGCTCGCCGGTCTCTCCGTGGTCGGCATCCCGTTCCTCAGCGAGATGGGCATCGCCGCGGCGGCCACCATCGTCATCGCGGTGCTCATCGCCATCACCCTGGTCCCGGCCATCCTCGGCTTCATCAAGCTGAAGGCGCTGCCCCGCAAGGTGCGCGACCTGCCGCCGGTCGACGGGGAGGACCTGCCCGTGGGCCGCGGCTTCATCCGCGCCTGGGCGCACATGGTCACCCGGCAGCGACTGCTCAGCCTGATCCTCGCGGTCGCCGCGCTCGCCGTCATCGCGATCCCGTTCTTCTCGATGGAGACCACGCTCAACCAGCGCGCCGCCGAGGGCAGCACCCAGGCCAAGGCGCAGAGCATCATGGACACCCGCTTCGGCCCCGGCGTCAGCAACCCGCTGCTGATCCTCGTCGACGGCCCGAACGCCGTCAGCTACGCCGGTGAGGTGCAGAAGCAGGTCGCCGGCCTGCCGGACGTCGCGTTGACCCTGCCCGCCCGGCCCAGCCAGGACCAGTCGGCCGCCCTCATCACGATCATCCCGGCGTCCGGCCCCGAGGACGAGAAGACCATCGAGCTGGTGCGCTCGATCCGCGACACGGTCGACGACCGCGACGGCGCCGAGGTCTACGTCACCGGCAACACCGCGGTCAGCATCGACGTGTCGCAGAAGCTCAACGACGCGCTCCCGGTCTACCTCGCCCTGGTCGTCGGCCTGGCCTTCGTCCTGCTGGTGCTGGTCTTCCGCTCGCTGCTGGTCCCGGTCGTCGGCGTGCTCGGCTTCCTGCTCACCATCGGCGCCGCGTTCGGCGCCACGGTCGCCGTCTTCCAGTGGGGCTGGGCCGCGGACGCCGTCAACGCCGGTTCCACCGGCCCCATCCTCAGCCTGGCGCCGATCATCATCGTCGGCATCCTCTTCGGCCTCGCCATGGACTACCAGGTCTTCCTGGTCTCCCGCATGCACGAGGCGCACGCCCACGGTGCCGCCCCGCGCGACGCGATCGTCACCGGCTTCCGCCAGGCCGCCCCGGTCGTGGTCGCCGCGGCGACGATCATGTTCGCGGTCTTCGCGGCCTTCGTCCCGGAGGGCAACGACACGATCAAACCGATCGCGTTCGCGCTGGCGGTGGGCATCGCGTTCGATGCCTTCATCGTCCGCATGATCGCCGTGCCGGCGGCGCTCGCGCTCCTCGGCCGGTCCGCCTGGTGGCTCCCGCGCTGGCTGCGGTGGCTCCCGGAGCTCGACGTGGAGGGGGCGGCCCTGCAGCGCAAGGCCCCGGACGCGGACGCCCCGCGCGGCAAGCACGCCGCCGACGCCGTCAAGCCCGCCGGTGTTGCCCAGCCGGACGGTTCCGCTCGGCCGGCCGGTTCCGCTCAGTCCGATGGGGCCGGGCAGTCCGATGGGGCCGGGCAGTCCGACGGCGCCTGGCAGTCCGACGGCGCCGGGCAGTCCGACGGGGCCGAGGGCGACGCCCCGGGTTCCGCCGGTGTTGACGGCGACCCGCGGCACCCCGCCACCCGTTCCTCCTGAACCGTGGCAGTCCGGCTCGCGGGCCGGACGCCACCTCGGCGCCGCCTCACTCACTCCGAGCGAGGCGGCGCCGAGCCGTTTCTTCCTTCGGGGGTACGCGCAGACGACTGGTTCCCGGGAGTCGAGCTGATATCGGGCCGTGCTGCGTGGGGATCTGCGGTTCGTTCCGCACCCGAAGTCCCCACGCTGCCGGCGAGGTGGCACTGGGAGCGGGGCGGTGTGGGGTGAGGGGGAGTGGGCAGCTCAGCCCGGCGGCCGCGCCGCGGCCCGGACCGGTGAGAACGTCGCGGGGTGGCCCCGGCACCGGTCTGGGCGTACCACCGAAGGAGTGGCCCGGTCCGGCGAAGAAGCCGGACCGGGCCGCTCAGCAGGACCCGATGATCAGGGTGTCCATCGCAGGTCGGGGTTGACGTTGCCGGACCAGTCGAAGGTGGCCATGTTGTCCCAGCCGTCCCCGGTCCCGTTGATGTTCGCCGGGTCCCAGCCGTTGCCGCGGATGGCGTACCAGGTGGGCTCCCAGTAGAAGACGCCGACGGCGCCGGCGTTGCGGGCGGTGTTCTGGACCCAGGCGAACTGCTGGGCCTGACCGGCCCAGCTGGCGGGGATGTTGTCGCAGAGGACGGTGCCGGGGATGGAGTTCTTCTCGCTGTCGGCGTCGGCGGCGGTGAACTGGTAGGCGGTCTCCACCACGACGACCGGCTTGCCGTACCGGGTGCGCATGTCGGTGATGACGTTGTAGAGGTTGGCGAGCGTGCCGTGCCACATGCAGTAGTACGAGAGGGCGGTGACGTCCCAGGTGACACCGGCCGCGCGGATGCCGTCGTAGAACCAGCGGGCGTTGGACAGGCTGTCCGAGTTGGCGGTGTGGATCAGCACCTGGGTCGCGCTGTGGCAGGCCTTCGTGGCGTTGTAACCCTGTTTGAGCAGCGCCGCGAGCGGGGCGAAGTTGCTGTTCACGATCTGGCCGCGGGGCCAGAGCATGCCGACGTTGATCTCGTTGCCGATCTGCACGCTGTCGGGGGTGGTCCCCTGCGCCTTCAGCGCGGTGCAGACGTCGTAGGTGTAGTTGTAGACGTCTGTCTGGAGCTGGGCCAGTGAATGCGACGCCCAGGCGGCGGGGGTGAACTGCTTGCCGGGGTCGGCCCAGGTGTCGGAGTAATGGAAGTCGATCATCAGCTTGAGGCCTTTGGCCTTGATCGCCTTGGCCTGCTGGAGGACCTTCGCCTTGTTGTTGTAGCCGCCGGCGGGGTTGTTCCAGACCCGTAGCCGCATGTAGTTGGCGCCGGCGCCCTTGAGGATGTCGTACGGGTCGGTGGCGACGCCGTTCCGGTAGTACTTGCCGCCGAGGTCCAAGGTGCGCTGCAGGCTGGAGACGTCGGCGCCGAGCATGGTGAGCGGGGCCGCCTGGGCGGCGGTGGGGGTGAGGGCGACCAGCAGGAGGCCGGCCAGGGCGGCTTTCAGGAGACGCATCATCGCTCCCAGCGGAGGTACGGGTTGACCCGGCCGCGGTCGTCGAAGGTGGCCATGTTCTCCCAGGCGTTGCCCGAGTTCTCGATGTCCTCGGTGTCCCAGCCGTTGCCGTCGATCGCGGTCCAGGTCGGCTCCCAGTAGAAGACGCCCAGCGCGCCGGCGTCCCGGGCCGCGTCCTGCACCTGCTGGAACTGCAGCGCCTGGCCCCGGCGGGTGGCCGGGATGCCGTCGCAGGGCGCCGGCGAAAGGATGATGTTCTCGAGGTGGTCGAAGTTCTCGGTGGTCCAGGGGTAAGCGGTCTCCGCGATCACGACGGGTTTGCCGTAACGGCTCCGGACCTCGGTGAGGATCGACCGCAGGTTGTCCAGGCTGCCGTGCCACATGCAGTAATAGCTCAGTGCGGTGATGTCCCACCGGGCGCCGGCCGCGGTGATGCCGTCGTAGAACCAGCGGGCGGCGCCGGGGTCGCCGGCCAGGGCGGTGTGGATCATGACCTGGGTCTTGCGGTTGCAGGCCTTGGTGGCGTCGTGCCCGGCGTTGAGGAGCTGGGAGACCGGGCCGAAGTCGCTGTCGGCGACGTAACCGACCGGCCACAGCATGCCGACGTTGATCTCGTTGCCGATCTGCACGCTGTCGGGCGTGGTGCCCTGCTGTTTCAAGCTGGTGCAGATGTCGTAGGTGTAGTCGTAGACGTCCTTCGTGAGCTGCGCGAGGTTGTGTCCCTCCCACGCGGCCGGCGTGAACTGCTTGCCGGGGTCGGCCCAGGTGTCCGAGTAGTGGAAGTCGATCAGCAGCTTGTGGCCGGCCTTCTTGATCGCCCTCGCCTGCTGGAGGACCTTGGCCTTGTTGCTGTACCCGCTGGCCGGGTCGTTCCAGATGCGCAGGCGCATGTAGTTGGCGCCGGCCTTGGCGAGGATGTCGTACGGGTCGGCGCGCTTGCCGCGGGCGTCGTAGAACTTCTGGCCGAGTTCGAGGGAGCGGGGAAGGGTGGAGACGTCCGCACCGAGCATCGACAGTCGGTGCGCCGGGGCGGCTGGGGCGGCGGTGGGGATGAGGACCGCTGCCAGGACAGCAGCGATCACGGCGGACAGGCGTTTCATGACGCTCCTTTGGGGACTAAAGGGACGAAATGGTGCCGTACGGGAATCGGGAGCCGGCCGAGGGAGCGGGACCGGCCCACGCTGAGGCCTGAGCGGAGGGGCTCAGGCGGGGGAGGAGGAGCGGATCACCAGGCTGGTCGGCACGGTGATCGACAAGGGCGTGCGCCCGGCGATCACATCGACGAGGAGGCGGACCATCTCCTCGCTGATGCGCTCCAGGGGGTGCTGCACGGTGGTGAGCGGCGGATCGGTGGTGGCGGCCAGCCCCGAGTCGTCGAAGCCGACCACCCGGACGTCGCCGGGGACGTCGCGGCCGGCCTCGCGCAGCACCGGCAGCGTGGCGGCGGCCATCGCGTCGGAGGCCGCGAAGACCGCGTCCACCTCGGGGACCCGGGCGAGCAGCGTGCGCATCCCGGCCGCGCCGCTCTCCCGGCTCCAGTCGCCGTGCACCACATAGGCCGGGTCGACGGCGAGGCCGGCCGCCGCCAGGGCGTCGGTGTAACCCCGCAGCCGGAACACGCCGCCGAAGGTGTCCTGCGGTCCGGTGATCGTGGCGATCCGCCGGCAGCCGGCCGCGAGCAGGTGCTCGACCGCGGACCGGCCGCCGCCCCAGTCGTCGGCCGACACCGAGCTGATCGTGTCCTCGAAGCCGAGCACCTGCCCGCAGGCCACGATCGGGACCTCGGCCTGGACCAGCTGCCGCAGCAGCGGGTCGCCCGAGTGCGGGGAGACCAGCAGAACGCCGTCGACGTGGCCGCCGGAGAGGTACGCGATGGCGCGGCTGCGCTCCTCCGGGGTGGAGGCGATCATCAGGATCAGCGTCAGCTGCCGGTCGGACAGCGCCTGGGCGACCCCGCGCAGCAGCACCGAGAAGTTCGGGTCCTCGAAGAGCAGGTGCTGCGGCTCGGTGAGCAGGAAGGCGATCGAGCCGGAGCGGCCGGTCGCCAGCGAGCGGGCATGCGGGTTCGCGGTGTACCCGGTCCGGGCGATCGCGTCGCGGACCGCGCGGACGGCCTCCGGGCTGACCCAGTCACGCCCGTTGAGCACCCGGGACACCGTCGCGTAGGACACCCCGGCCTCGCGAGCGACGTCGCGGATGGTGGGGCGTTTGCGCGACACGTTCGGGATCATAGTCAGGCCTTCACGCCGCCGGCGGCCAGGTCGACCTGCCAGTACCGCTGGAGCGTGAGGAACAGGGCGATCAGCGGGACGATCGAGAGCAGCGCGCCGGTGATCACCGACGTGTACATGGCCGGCTGGTTGGCGCCCTGGTTGAGCAGGCCGTTCAGCCCCACCGTGATCGGGTACAGGGTGTCGTCCCCGAGCATGATGTACGGCAGCATGAAGTTGTTCCAGATCGCCACGAACGTGAACAGGAAGATGGTCACCAGGCCGGTGCGCATCATCGGCAGCACCACCCGGGCGAAGGTGCGCCAGTCGCCGGCCCCGTCGATGCGGGACGCCTCCAGGATCTCGGTGGGCACCGCCGCCGCCGCGAAGATCCGGGCGAGGTAGATGCCGTACGGGCTGATGAAGCTGGGCAGCAGCACCGCCCAGTACGTGTTGGTCATCCCGACCTTCGCCAGCAGCAGGTACTGCGGGATCGCCAGGATCACGCCGGGCACCAGGACGCCGGCCAGGATCACGTTGAAGATCAGGCTCTTGCCGCGGAACTCGAACTTGGCCAGGGCGTACCCGGCCATCGCGGAGATCAGCGTGGCGGCGGCCGCGCCGACACCGGCGTAGAGGACGGTGTTCGCCATCCACAGCCAGTACAGGCCGTCGCGGTAGTTCGCCAGGTCGACGATGTTGGCCCAGAGGGCGGTGCTGGGCGCGAACGTGAAGGTGGAGAACAGCTCGCCGGCGCTCTTGGTCGAGGCGACCAGCACCCACAGGACGGGTAGTAGGCAGTAGGCCGCGCCGAGCAGGAGCAGCGTGGTGGCGAGCGAGGACCGCTTCTTGATCGAGACAGCGGACATGTCAGTCCTCCTGGTTGAACGCGCGACGGCCGACCAGCTTCAGGAAGCCGAAGGACAGGAGGAACGTGGCGACCGCGATGATCACCGACGTGGCGGCGGCCGCGTAGATGTCGTTGCGGGTGAACGCGTCCCGGTACACCTTCATCAGCGGCGTCCAGGTCGTGGAGATCGTGTTGGCGAGGGGGCGCAGCGTCATCGGCTCGGCGAACACCTGGAGGGTCGCGATCAGCGAGAACACGAACGTCATCACCAGCGACGGCATCACGATGGGGATCTTGATGCGCCAGGCGATCGCGACCTCCGACGCGCCGTCGATCCGGGCCGACTCGTACAGGCTGGCCGGGACCGCCCGCAGTGCCGTGTAGATGACGATCATGTTGAAGCCGGTGCCGCCCCAGACCGCGATGTTGGCCACCGCCCACAGGGTCGCGCTCGACGAGAGCAGGTTCGGCGCGGCGATGCCGACCGACTCCAGGACGTCGGTGATCGGGCTGACCCGCGGCAGGTAGAGGAAGCCCCAGAGCAGCGAGGCCACCACGGCCGGCACCGCGTACGGCAGGAAGATCGACACCCGGGCGAACCTGCCGATCGACTCCCGTGTCCGACCGGCGTCCAGCAGCAGGGCCATCAGCAGGGCCAGGCCGAGCATGGTGGGGACGACGATCAGCCCGTACGCCCCGACCCGCAGCACGCTGGGCAGGAAATCCGGGTCGGTGAGCGACCGGGTGTAGTTGCTCAGGCCGGCCCACACCTCGGTCCGGGCCTTGGCGCCCAGGCCCAGCCCGCTGACCTGAACCTTGCGCAGACTCAGGTAACCGGCGTACACGATCGGCGCGGCGAGGAAGAGTACGAAGAGCACCATCGCCGGGGCGAGGAACGCGTACGGGGCGCCGTTCCGCCGGGGGGCCGACCGGACCGTGGCCGGAGTGGTGCTGCTGGGGGCTTGTGTGATCAGCGACATCGCCGAACCTTCCTGTGGCGAAGGACCGGGGCCCGGGCGGGGCGCGCCCGCCCGGGCGGCCGGGTCATCCGGCGACGGTGAACCCGGTGTTCTTCAGGTCGTCGACGGTGGTCGTCTGGATGGTGGCGAGCGCGCCGGTGAAGGCGGCGGCCTTCTTCGCCTCGGCGGCCTTGCCGAAGGCGTCGTTGAACGCGCTGTACGCGACGTTCACGTTCGGGCCGTACGTGAACGGCTTGGTGGTCTTCGCGGCCTCGGCGGCGAGCGTGTAGAAGTCCGCCTGGCCCTCGAAGAACGCGGGCGGGCTGGTCAGCACGCTCGTCGCGTCGGTGGCGGCCGGATAGACGTTGGCCGTGCCGGCCAGCAGCTCGAGGGCCTCGGGGTCGCTGTTCAGCCAGGCCACGAACTGGGCGGCCTGCTTCTTGTGCTTGCTCTGGGTGGTCACGCTGGTGGCCGAGCCGCCCCAGTTGCCGGTGGCCGGTGCCGCGGTGTCCCACTGCGGCATGGGCGCGGCCTTCCACTTGCCCTTGGTGTCCTTCGCGCTGCCCTCGAGCACGCCCGGCGCCCAGACCGCGCTGACCCAGCCGACCTGCGTGCCGTCGTTGAGCGCGGCGTTCCACTCCGGCGTGTACATCGGCTTGTTGTCGATCACGCCCTTCTCCACCAGGCCGCCCCAGTACGAGGCGACCTTCTGCGTGGCGGCGTCGTTGATGCTGACGCTCCACGCGTCGCCGTTCACGCCCCACCAGGAGGCGCCGGCCTGCTGCGCGAGGCCGGCGAAGAGCCCGGCGTCGGTGGCCGAGAACGTGCCGAGGTACTGCTTCGGATCCGCCTGGTGGATCTTCTCGGCGGCCGCGGCGTACTCGTCCCAGGTCTTCGGGGCCTGCAGGTTGTTCTTCTCGAACACGTCGGAGCGGTAGAAGAACATCAGCGGGCCGGAGTCCTGCGGCACGCCGTACACCGCCTCGGAGCCGAGGGTGACCGAGTTCCAGGCGCCCTCCGGGAACTTGTCCTTGAGCGAGCCCGCCTCGGCGGCGATGTCGGTGATCGCGTCGGCGGAGACCAGAGTGGGGATCTTCTGGTACTCGGCCTGCATGATGTCCGGTGCGCCGCTGCCGGCCTTGATCGCGGTGAGCAGCTTGGTGACCGCGGGGTCGCCGCCGTCCTGCTTGTTGACGGTGACCTTGATGTTCGGGTTCTTCGCGTTCCAGGCCTCCACGACCTTCTCCATGTTCGGCGCCCAGCTCCAGTAGGTCAGGGAGACGGGGCCGGTGGGCTCCTCCCCCGAGGTGCCCGGGTCGGAGCTGGTGCAGGCGGTGACGGCGAACAAGGTCAATGCGGCCGCGAGGGGCGCGAGTTTCGTCTTCATCGATCCTCCTTGATCGGCTTGGCCGGGAACGGGAAGCCGGGGACGGGGGCTCAGCCCCTGTGACCGGTTACAGTGCTGCCGGTACGGCCCCGTGTCAAGACCTTGCGTCCCACCCGTTACGCCTGTGTATCGTTCGCACTCGCCGGTCTGTGACCGGTTACAGTTCAATGTCGCAAGGAGCTGATCCCATGCCGCTCTCCGTCCGCCACCAACCCTGGGCGACGCCGCTGCGCCGACCGCGGATGAGCAACGACGAGGACGTGCGGGCCGGGCTCTCGCTGACCAACCGGTACCTGATCCGCGACGGCCGCCCGGTCGTCCCGGTCTCCGGCGAGATGCACTTCAGCCGGGTGCCGCGGCACCGGTGGGCGGAGCGCCTGCGGCAGATGAAGGCGGGCGGCGTCACGGTCGTGGCCAGCTACATCTTCTGGCTGCACCACTCATCGCGCCGTGGCGAGGCTCGCTTCGACGGCAACCTGGACGTGGCCGCGTTCGTCGACCTGGCGGTCGAGACCGGTCTCGACGTGGTGCTGCGGATCGGCCCGTGGTGCCACGGCGAGTCCCGCAACGGCGGCTTCCCCGACTGGGTGCAGCACGCGCCGGTCCGCCACCGCACCGACGACCCGGGATACCTCGCGCTCGTCGCCGAGTGGTTCGGGCAGATCGGGCAGTCGCTGGGCCCGTCGGTGGAAAAGGTCATCGGCATCCAGCTGGAGAACGAGCTCTACGACCAGCCGCGGCACCTGGTCACGCTCAAACGGCTGGCCCGCGAGGCCGGCCTGACCGCCCCGCTCTGGACCGCCACCGCCTGGGGCGGCGCCGACCTGCCCGCCGGCGAGGTCCTCCCGCTCTACGGTGGATACGGCGACGGGTTCTGGGTCGACGCGGACGCGCCCTGGGACCCGACCTTCCGGGACCACTACTTCTTCTCGCACGTCTGGGACGACCCGGGCATCGGTGCCGACGTGCGCCGCGCCCAGACCATCGTGGCAGCCTCGGGCGGCCCGCGCACGCCGTCCGCGGAGTTTCCCCCCGCGACCTGCGAACTCGGCGGCGGGATGGCCACCGCCTATCACCGGCGGCCCCGCCCCGACGCGCTCGACGTCGCCGCCATCGCCCACTGCAAGATCGGCAACGGCTCGGCCTGGCAGGGCTACTACATGTACGCCGGCGGCACGAACCCCGGACCCGACCTCCAGGAGTCGCACGCCACCGGCTACCCCAACGACCTGCCGCGCCTCGGCTACGACTTCCACGCCCCCATCGGCGAGGCCGGCGCCCTCGCGCCCAGCCACGCCGCGCTGCGCCACCAGCACGCCTTCCTCGCCGCGTTCGGCGACCGGCTCGCCGGGATGCCGTCCAGCCTGCCCGACGTCCGCCCCGGCGGCGTCGAGGACGACCGGACCCTGCGCTGGGCGCTGCGCAGCGACGGCGACAGCGGCTTCCTCTTCATCGCCTGGCACCAGCCGCACGTCCCGCTACCGGCATACCGCGGCGCCCGCTTCCGCGTCACCCTCGCCGACGGCGACCTCGAACTCCCGTCCGCGCCGGTCGACGTGCCGCCCGGCACCCTCGCCCGCTGGCCGGTCAACCTCACCGCCGGCGGCGTCCGGATCGCCTGGGCCACCGCCAGCGCACTCACCCTGCTCCCCGGCCCGGTGCCCACGTTCGTCCTGATCGCCGAGAACGGCATCGACCCCGAGATCGCGGTGCGCACCGACGGGGGGATCCAGGTGCACGACGTGACCCCCGGCCTGCACCCGGTCCGGCTGGGCGCCCTCGACGTGCTCGTCCTCCCGGCCGGGACGGCCGGATCGGCCTGGATCGCCGAGGCCGGCGGCCGGCGGCTGCTGCTCAGCGACGACGAACTCCAGTGGGACGCCTCCGGGCCGGTGACGGTCAAGGCCACGGGCACTGCGGGGGTACGCGTATACGACCCGTCCAGCAGGTCCTTCGCCGACGTCGCGGTGCCGTGCGAACCCGGGATCCGCGTCCCGGTCGCCACCACCCCGGTCCGTTCCGCGGCGGTGACGGTCCCGGTGACCTACGGCAAGCACGAGGGGCGGCCCTCCGCACCCGGCCCCGACGTCTTCGGCGAGCTGGCCGCCGTCTACCGCCTGGCCCTGCCGTCCTGGGCCGCCGAGGAGGACCGCGACCCGCTGCTGCGCATCTTCTGGGCGGGAGACGTCGGGGAGTTGCGCATCGACGGGGTGACCGTGACCGACCGGTTCTGGGACGGTTCGGGCTGGACGGTCAACCTGGTCGACGCGGGATACCGCCCGGGGGCCGAGGTGACCCTGCACGTGCTGCCGCTGGCGGCGGGCTCGCCGGTGCACGTGCCGCACGAGGCCCGGCGGCGGCTCGCCGCCGTCGACGACCAGCTCCTCGCCCTCGACGCCGTCGAGGTGATCGGCCGCTCGACCACCGTCGTCGACCTCCCCACAACCCCGAGCCGGTCCGACGCCCCGGACCACGCCTGACCGAACCGCAACCGC
This sequence comes from Actinoplanes sp. 13, assembly GCF_056134165.1. Lineage (NCBI taxonomy): Bacteria > Bacillati > Actinomycetota > Actinomycetes > Micromonosporales > Micromonosporaceae > Actinoplanes > Actinoplanes sp. 13. Next base: position 641,414 of record NZ_JBVYOQ010000002.1, read on the forward strand.
CCGCGCCCGGGCGGCCGTTCGACGTCGGCGCCCTCGCTTCACTTGTCGTCGTAGTGCCCGGCGCAGGCGGCGATCTCCAGGGTGTCGCCGCGCACCCGATAGACGAGCCGATGTTCGTCATCGATGCGGCGCGACAGCCATCCCGACAACGCGCCGCGCAGATGCTCAGGCTTGCCGAGCCCTGTGCCGTCCGGATTTCGCTGAATGTCGGCGATGAGCCGGTTGATCCGCCGGACCACCTTGGGGTTCCGCCAGGAGGTGTAATCATCCCAAGCGTTCGAGGTGAAGCGAACGCTCAACCTCATGCCACGGCCTTGCCGCCATCCGGCTCCGGCCGCAAGCTGTCCGGGTCCGTCAGCTGCTGTTCACGCGTCGATCCGGCGTCGGCCTGAGCGATGCTCTCCAGCAGGCGGCGGGCCCGTTCGGGCGTGCTGAGCAGGTGTAACGACTCCTTCATGGCGTTCCACTCGTCCAGCGAGACGATGACCACGGCCTTGCCGTTGCCGCGGGGGATGACTGTCTCCTCCGCGTCGTCGATGACCGCGTCAACCACCGCCGCAAAGTTGCGCCGCACCTCGCTGATCGTCATGACCTTCATGTCCTGCACCTCCAGACGTACGTCCCAACGTACATCAGGTCGTCAGTAGATCGGGGCGTTGTGGCGGCGCCGTCCCGTCGGCAGCATGAGGTGATGCCCCGATCGCTCAGCTACGCCGACGCGGTACGCATCCTCGGGCAGGGACCCGACGCCGACTGGATGCGCCGCCTCAACGACCTGACCGGTGGGCTGCTGCTCAGCGCCACGGCTGTCGACCCGGGCGCCGTGCTGAGCTGGTTCGACGCGCACGCCCAGTTCGCCAAGCTGTCGCAGCAGTTCGTCCGCGCGACGTCACAACGGCTCACCGGCGCGCACCGGTTGCAGCGCACCGAACGCATCGTGGCCGCCCACGCGATCGTCGTGGTGACCGCGTTCTTCGAGGCGCTGGCCGAGGCCCGCCTGCCGTTCCGCCTCGCCGACGCCGAGCTGACCGCCCGCGAGCAGATGAGCCTCGCCGGCAGTGGCTCCAACCGGGTCGACAGTTTGGCGCTGGCCGCCCTGCACACCGGGGTGGCGCTGCCCGAGCCGCACGGCACCCGCGCTGACCATCTGGCCGCGGTGCGGGCGGCCTACGAGCATCTCGCGCAGGCGACCCGGGCGTTCCTCGCCGGGCTGCGGCTCTGGGAGGGGCTCGGCGAGCGGGAGCGGGACGAAACCGTGCGCGTCTTCGCCACGATGCCTGACCTGGGTGTGGCTCACTACGAGCGTCTGCTGTTCGACCTGCGCGCCGACTGTCCCGAGGTGGACCTCTGGCTCCGGGAGCAGCGCGCCACCGGCCTGCACGACTCCGTCCGGCAACTGCACGACCTCATGCTGCGGGTCAGCGGCCCGGCGGCGGCGCCGGCCGGGCTGACCGAGGTGGTGTGCCGGGTCTATGGCGCGCTGCTGGATCGGCCGATCGTGGAGACCGGTGATCTGCCGGCCGGGCTGGGCGTGCCGAGTCTGCGAAAGGCCTATCTGCCATCGCTGTTCCGGGTCAGCGAGTCGGCGTCCGACCATCCGGCGAGCGACGAGCGCTTCTGGGAGGAGTCGCCGGTTCGCGCCGATCTCTATCCCTTTCTCGCCGGCTATCTGACCTCGCCCCGCGCTCAGTCGGCGCCGATCGTGGTGCTCGGCCAGCCGGGTGCCGGCAAATCGGTGCTGACCAAGGTGCTCGCCGCCGAACTCTCCGGGGGCGGCTTCCTTCCGGTCCGCGTCCCGCTGCGGGAGATCGACACCTCACTCGATCTGCAGCGACAGATCGAGCAGGCCCTCCAGGCCGCCACTACCGAGGTCACCGCCTGGCCACGGTTCGCCGAGGCCGCGCAGGGTCGCCTGCCGGTCGTCCTGCTCGACGGCTTCGACGAGTTGCTGCAGGCGACCGCGACCAGCAGGAGCGACTATCTCTATCAGGCCGCCGACTTCCAGCAGCGGGAACGGGACCTCGGCCGGGCGGTTGCGGTGGTGGTCACCACGCGCACCAATGTGGCGGACCGGGCCCGGACTCCACCGGGCACCTTGATGCTGCGCCTCGAGCCCTTCGACGACCGGCGGGTGGCGGCCTGGCTCGACACCTGGAACGACGCGAACGCAGTGGAGTTGCGGGTGCGCGGACTGCGTCCTCTCCCCGCCGGGATCGCGCTTCGCTTCGCCGGCCTCGCGTCGCAGCCGCTGCTGCTCCTGCTGCTCGCCCTCTACGACGCCGACGAGAACGCGCTCCAGCACACCGATCAACTGTCCGAGAGCGATCTTTATGAGCGGCTGTTGGTCAGCTTCGCGCGCCGTGAGGTCCGCAAGTTGAGCCCGCACCTGTCCGAGGCGCAGTGCCGAGCGGCGGTCGAGGAGGAACTGCACCGCCTCTCGATCGTTGCCTTCGCCATGTTGAACCGGTCGGCTCAGTGGGTGACCGAGGCGGAACTGCTCCGCGACCTTGCGGCAGTCTTCGGGCCGGCACCCGCACCTCCGGCGGGGGACGGCATCAATCCCGCCACCCTGTTGCTCGGCCGCTTCTTCTTCGTGCACCGGGCGCAGACCCTTCGTGGCCGGCAGACCCTGCAGACGTACGAGTTTCTGCACGCCACCTTCGGCGAATACCTCGTGGCCCGCTACACCTGGCAACTGTTGCGTGAGGTGGTGGCGCGCGAGGCAGTGACTGCTTCACCGACATGGAACACCGACGACGGCCTGTTCTCCCGCCTGCTGTCGTTCGCACCGCTGGTGGTCCGGGCGCCGATCCTCCGGTTCCTGGCGGAGATGGCCACCCGGCTGAGCGACGAGGAGCGGGAACAGTGGCGGCATGTCGTCTTCGGGCGCTACCGGCGATGCCTGCACACCGGCTGGACGGCGTCCGCGGCCGACTACCAGCCGGTGCCGCAGGCCATGCCGGCCCGCTACGCCAATTACTCCGCCAACCTTCTCCTGCTGGCAGTGACGATCGCCCCGGGCCTGCGCTTCGGGGAGCTGGCCCGGCCGGCGGAACAGTCGGCCGGCCGGTGCTGGCACGATCAGATGCTGCTCTGGCATTCGCAGCTCACCGACGAGGGCTGGGGCCGCCTCACCGAGGTGCTCGAACTGACCCCCTGCCGGGACCCGGACGGCGGCCGCGATCTGCGGCTGGCGGTTGCCGACGGCACCGCGACGGTGCCCCGCCTCGATCCGTACTGGCTGTCCAACCGGCCGGAAGGGGAGCCGGCCACCTACGTCGACGGGCTGCTGTTCGAGACGCTGCGGCAACGGGTCCATCTGCAGGCGGGGGTCAACGACAACCTTCTGGTGCACGTCGTGGAGCCGCTGCTGGACTCGCCTCTCGGCGTGGTCGCCCGCACCTTCTGCGGTTCGATCGCGCCGGATGCTCCGTCCGCGGCACGGGTCCTGCTCCAGATCTGGCTCCTGCCGGTGCTGCAACGAGGGCCGGAGGAGATTCGCGAGGTCTGCCTGACCGGCGCGCGGATCGCCGCGGCGCACCTGCCGATCTGGGATGCTCAGGCGCACACCGCGTTCACCGAGCTCTTCCTGGCCGCTCTGGTGCACGACGACGTGCCGCTGCCGGTGGTGAGCGAGGCGTGCCGGATCGCGGCGACCGCCGAGCACGCCGGGTTGACACTGCCGATGCTGGTGAAGGCGTGCGGTGACGCGCTGCAGCGATCCGTGCCGGACCGGCATCCCGAGCGTGCGGCCCGTCGTGAGCTGGCCGACCTCGCCATGCAGCTGCTCAGTGACTCCGTACCGTGGAACCTCCGGCGACTCGTGGAGGTGCACACCGCTCAGGTCCGGGCGGTGCTCGCCGCTTGCGAGGAGCCACCGCAGGGCACGAGGTGGATGCGCTGGAACGCGACGCGGACTCAGCTGCGGGAGTTGCTCGCTGACCAGTCGTCATCCCGACGTGCGGTGATCGTTACTCAGGAGGGAGCGACATAGTACTGTCCGTTTCATGGGCGATGATCGATCTTCGGTGGTGGGCGACCCACCTCGACCGTCCAGTGTGGACGCCCTCGAGGCGCTGCACTACGACGAGGAGGAGCGGCCCGCCCGCGAGCTCCCCGGCCGGGTCGGCACGTTCGTCGGGATCGTCGCCTTCGGGGTCGCGCTGCTCGTGCTGTGGCAGGTGTTCCGCCCTCTCGCGCAGGGCAGCCAGTACTACCTGATCATCTTCCTCGCCGGGACGCTGCCGCTGTGCTTCCTGGCGTACAGAAGCGGTTTCGGGAAAGGCCGGGAGACGCCCGGCGTGAGCGATTGGCTGCTGGCCGGCGCCGCTGCGCTGGTCTGCCTGTACCCGGTGAATCCGTTCGCCGGCGGCTACAACGCGTTCCTGGACCGGCAGGGTCTGCTCGAACCGGTCGACGTCGTCCTCGGCGCGGTTCTGTTGCTGCTGGTGGTGGAGGCGAGCCGGCGGACGACCGGGTGGGCGCTGCCGATCGTCTGCCTGTTCTTCCTGGCATACGGCTACTACGGTGGCCTGCTGCCGCAGCAGTGGCCGGTGGCGCACGCGGGACTGGACTTCGCGCAGATCGTGGACGCGCTCTACAACTCGGGCAGCGGTTTCTACGGCACCCCGCTGGACGTGGCGGCCACCTACATCGTGCTGTTCACCATCTATGGCGCGGTGCTGGAGCTGTCGGGGGCGAGCCGGTTCTTCGTCGACCTGTCGGTCGCCGCCTTCCGCCGGTCGCGCAGCGCCGCGGGACGCACCGCGGTGGCGGCCGGCTTCCTGCTGGGTACGGTCTCCGGGTCGGGGACGGCCACCGCGGTCAGCGTCGGCGCGGTGACCTGGCCGATGCTGCGCAAGGCGGGGTACCCGCGGGAGCAGGCCGGCGGGATGCTCGCCGCGGCCGGGGTCGGCGCGATCCTGTCGCCGCCGACGCTCGGTGCGGCCGCCTTCATCGTCGCCGAGTATCTGAACGTCTCCTATCTGACCGTGCTCGGCTGGGCGATGATCCCGACCGTCCTCTACTACCTCGGCATCCTGCTGGCGGTGGAGATCGACGTCCGGCGGTACGGTGTCCGCGCCATCGACGCCCCCGCCACCAGCGCATGGCGGCTGCTCGGCCGGTTCGGTTACCACTTCTCGTCGCTCGTGGTCATCGTCGTGCTGCTGGCGCTCGGCGAGACCGCCACCCGCGCGGTGGTCTACGCGACGATCCTCGCCGCCGGGCTGTCCTTCCTGGAACGGCGTTCCTGGCTCACCCCACAACGGGCGTTCGCCGCGCTCTCGGCCGGGGTCCGCGGGGTTCTGCCGGTCGTCGCGGTCTGCGCCGCCGCGGGGATCATCACCGCCACCACCACGAAGACCGGTCTCGGTGCCCAGCTCGCGTCCCTGCTGGTCAGCGGCGCGCAAGCGGTCGCCGATCATCCGCAGGTGGTGCTCGGGCTGACCGTGGTGCTGGCCGCGGCCGCGTTGGCGCTGCTCGGGCTCGCGGTGCCGGTCACGGCCAGCTTCATCATCGGCTGGGTGATCATCGGCCCGGCGCTGCTCACGCTCGGTGTGCCCGCCCCGGCGGCGGCGATGTTCGTCTTCTACTACTCGGTGCTCTCCGAGGTCACCCCGCCGACCGCCCTGGCGGCGGTGGGCGCCAGCGCGATCACCGGCGGCCGGGCGATCGCCACCATGTGGCAGGCCCTGAAATACGCGCTGCCGGCGTTCCTGGCGCCGATCGCCTTCGTGCTGACCGACAACGGCGAGTTCCTGCTCGCCCGCGGGTCGTTCGTGAACGTCGCGTGGGCGACGGCGGCTGCCGGGCTCGCCGTGCTCGGCCTGGCGGTGGCGACCGGCGCGTGGTTCCCGGGGATCGGGCCGGCCGGCCCGGTGAGCCGCGTGCTGGCCGGGCTCTCCGGGCTGCTCCTGCTCTATCTGGCGCCGGTCGCCGTGGCCGCGGGTGTGGGGGCGCTGCTCGTCGCGGCCGTCATAGCTCTGGTCCAGAGGAAAAATCCACGGGAGGATCAATGAAACGAGTTCTGAGCATCGCCCTGGCCGGCGCGCTCGCGGCGACGACCGCGGCCTGCGGCGGCCGGCAGGACCAGGCCGCCTCGGACACCGGCGGCGACGTCACCTGCGAGGTCGGCCAGGCCACCCGGGTCGGCATCGCCACCGGCAACGCCACCGGCGTCTACTTCGCGCTCGGCAACGCGTACGCCGAACAGGTCAACGCCTCCGGCGGCAACGTGCAGGCCACCGCCTCGGAGACCGGCGCCTCGGTGCAGAACATCCAGCAGCTGGTGGCCGGCAACTACGGGGTCGCGTTCTCGCTCGCCGACACCGCGGCGGACGCGGTCAACGGTGCCGGCAGCTTCACCGCGAAGCAGCCGGTCGCCGCGCTGGCCCGCATCCACACCAACTACACGCAGGTCATCGTCCGCAAGGCGGCCGGCATCAAGGACGTCGCCGGGATGAAGGGCAAGCGGGTGTCCACCGGCTCACCGAAATCCGGCACCGAGGTGATCGCCAACCGGATCCTGACCGCCGCCGGCCTCAAGCCGGACAGCGACGTGCAGGCGCAGAAACTGGACCTCACCAAGACCGTGGACGGCATGAAGGACGGCACGATCGACGCGCTGTTCTGGTCCGGCGGGCTGCCCACGCCGGGCATCACCGACCTGCTCACCACGGCGCAGGATCAGGTCGAGTTCCTCGATATCACCCCGCTGCTGCCGGCGATGCAGAAGATCAACGAGGTGTACCAGGAGGGCACGATCCCGGCGGCGGCGTACGGCACCGCGGCCGACACGAAGACCATCGTGGTCCCGAACTACCTGCTCGTCCGCGACGACCTGGACGCCAACGTGGCCTGTGTGCTGACCAAGACCCTGTTCGAGCGCAAGACCCAGCTGGAGCAGGCGAACGCGGCGGCCAAGGAGATCAGCCTGGAGACGGCGCGTCAGACCGCTCCGGTGACCGTCCACCGGGGAGCGGCCAAGGCCCTCGACGGCCTCGGCGCCCCGCAGTAAACGTGTTGCCGGGTCACGCCGGTACACCTAGGTTGGTGTCGAACGCGAGCGAAGGAGTCTGGTCATGTGTTGCTATCCCACCCCCGACCGGTGGCGCGGCTGAGACCGCTCGCGATGCTCTTCCGCGCCGCCCATCCCCGTGCCGGGGGTGGGCGGCGCTTCGTCGTCCAGGAAATGCTGGCGGGCGCGCCGACGTCGGAGAGTCGGGCCCGGCTGTAAACCGGGTGCCTCAGCGCTGAGCAGGTTCGACTCCTGCCGCCCGCACGATGCAACACCACGGCCGCATGCCCAAGTGGTCAGGGAACCGTCTGCAAAACGGTCCACGCCGGTTCGATTCCGGCTGCGGCTTCCTCATCCTGACCGTCAAGGTCAACGTGACAACGTTCGATACGCACTGCCACGATGTCCGCCGTGCAGACACTGCTCGCGGGTGCCATCGTGATCGCCCTGGTCGCTGCGATCGCGGTTCTCATCGGTGGCGAGCCCCTGGATACGATGGACAAGCTTTCCAGTATCGGTGGGTTTGCCTCGGCCGCCGCTGCCGCCGGTGTGCTGGTGTGGCGGCAGCGACCCCGCCCACACACGCCGGCGCCTCGCTGGCTGCCGTCGCCTGTTCGGCGCGCTTATCTGAAGTGGATCATCGCCCGCAACCGCGACATGGACTTCCGAGGCCTCAATACACAAGGACCGCACTATCTGGCGGTGGAAAGTGTCTTCGTCGACGTCAGTCTGGTGCCCCGGCCGATACACCTGGCAACGGGGGACCCGTTGGCCAAGATTGGTGACGCCGCATTGGAACGGAGGCCGGTATGGACGTTCCTGACGGAGTGGCCACCTCGGACGCTGGCGATCGTGGGACCGCCCGGCAGCGGCAAGACCACTCTGCTCAAACACCTGGCGCTCGCCTTGGCGTCGGGACGCCCTCCGACACGCCCTCTCCGTAACCGGGTACCTCTGCTGCTGGTCATCCGCGACCAATCGAAAGCCATCGCCGAAAACCCGGAGTTGCCGCTGATCGAAGCAGTAACGGCCGCCCTGCCGCCGGAACTGGGTGGCGCCGGCCCTTGGCTTGAGCGACAACTGGGTAAGGGCGCTTGTCTGGTCATGTTCGACGGTCTTGACGAGGTGGCCGATCCGGATCAACGCCAGGCTGTCTCCAACTGGGTGGAACGCCAGATATCAGTTCACCACACCAATGGGTTCCTCCTGACCTCGCGGCCGTACGGATATCAGAGTAATCCGCTCACCTCGGCGGACGTGTTGCAAGTGCGGCCCTTCAACCACGGCCAGATCGAGCGTTTCCTGCGGCTCTGGTACACGGCAACCGAGATCAGGCAGGCCGGCCGCAGAGACGAGGTGGTGATCTCCGACGCCAGAAAGCGGGCTGAAGAGCTCCTGCAACGGCTGCGTGACAACACTCAGCTGTATGACCTGGCGGTGAATCCGTTGCTGCTGACCATGATGGCTCATGTCCATAATTACCGTGGTGTGCTGCCGGGCGGCAGGGCGGATCTGTACCGCGAGATCTGCCACGTGTTCCTCGGCGGTAGGCAGGCTGCGAAGGGCTTGACCGGCGACCTCTCCGCGGATCAGCGTGAGTCGGTGCTGAGACATCTCGCTCTGACCATGATGCGAGATCGCCGGCGTGACATCGAGGTTGCCGTAGCCGCGCGGTTGATTCGAGATCAGTTGGCGCGGGTGGCGCCCGGGGTGAGTCCGCGCGAATTCTTGGCGGAGACCGAGCAGCAGAGTGGTCTGCTCCTGCAGCGTGAGAGTGGTGTCTACGCCTTCGCGCACCTGACCTTCCAAGAATTCCTGGCCGCCGTTCGTCTCCGCGAGAGGGGGAGGGGCGGTTATCTGGCCGAACGTACGGACGAACCGTGGTGGCGTGAAGTGACACTTTTGTACAGCGCCAACGCCGACGCCGGACCGATTGTCGAGGCGTGCCTGCAGCAGGACACGGTCCGCTCACTTCTCCTTGCCTCGGATTGCGCCGAGGTGGCCCGAGAGCTCGATCCGGAACTCCGGGAACGGCTGGAACAGGTCTTGTCTGCCGAAGCTCATTCTGGTGATCTCAGGCGGGCAGGACTGATCGGACAGGTCATCCTGGCCCGTAAGTTGCGTCGGGTCAGGCATCCCGAGCCGGGTGTCGTACTGGTCAGCGAACCCATCACCAACGCGGAGTTCGATCTCTTCCTGCGAGTCATCAAGGGGGACAGCCCGGCGTTCTGGCCGGCGCACTGGACCCGGGGCCTGGCGTCACGGCGGCCCGACGACCCGGTCGTGGGCTTGACGTGGGCGGAAAAGAAGGCGTTCTGCTCCTGGATCAGTTCGATCAACGAGTGGACGTATGTGAGCCACACGTCCGATGAAACGGCGAGGAAGATCCCGTACAAGTTCGAGATCCCGGAAAGGGGTGCCACCACCAAGGTTGTCCTGGACGAACCGAGCCGCAATTCCATCGGCCTGCTCCAGGCTCGATCAGCGAAGCTCTCCTACCTCGAACTCATCGGTGTCGGTGTCGGGCATGATTGGCGGGTCTGGCTCAAGATCGATAGCGATGGCATCCCTGCACTGCTGAAAGACAAGACGCTGTTCGTCGGTGCTGCAGAGATGACTAGAGCTATTCGTGACATCGGCGGCAGGCTCCGCGGCGTGCAGCTGCGGCCTGAGGCTTTCGTTCTGCTCGATGAAGTCGAAAGCCTGTGGGCCGCCTGGCAGTCACGTCCGGAGCGCGATGCGGACGATCTGCTGTCGCTGGTGGTCGGCATCGCGCACCTGGCCGAGTCGGTCTGGTTCAGTCACCGAGGCTGGATGGCGGGAGAGATGGCACGCGTTCTTGACCACGCCATCACTCTGCACTGGCGAGCCGGTGGCCTCGTCATGCCGGGCGGTCAGTTGCAGCTGCGGCGTTCCTGACCCTCGGCTCGCTCGGAGACGTCGTCGAACCATAGAGTGACGGCAGTGGTACGCCCTGTAGACAGTCGGCTCGGCAGGGGAGACCGGATGACCGCCCTGACCCACCCACAGGTAATCACCGTCCGCCGTCCCGACCTGGCCGCGCGCCTCGCTCTCGGCGCCTTCCTGCTCGTCAACCTGACCGTCATCCAGATCCTCTTCCAGCTGGCCGGCCCGCCTGCGCACAACCTCTTCGGCTCGATCGGCCGCCTCCTCGGCCTCTACCTCGCCTTCACGCTGATCGTGCAACTGCTGCTGATCGCCCGCCTGCCGCTGCTCGACCGCGGGTTCGGCATGGACAAGCTGACCTCCTGGCACCGCTGGACCGGGTTCACCGTCTTCTGGCTGGCCGTCCTGCACCCGTCCTTCGTGATCGTCGGGTTCGCCCGGTACGGCGAGGACCCGGTGCTGCGGACCGCCGTGACCCTCGGCAAACAGCTCCCGGTGCTGCTCGGCATGGTCGCGGTCGGCCTGATCGCGCTGGTGGCCGCCGTCTCGGTGCGGGCGGCCCGGCGCCGCCTGTCGTACGAGACCTGGCACGCCCTGCACCTGGTCCTCTACGTGGTCGTGGTCCTCGGCGTGATCCATCAGCTGTACGAGGGAACCGCCTTCACCATCAACCTCGGCACCCGGATCTACTGGTGGGGTCTGTGGGCGTTCGCGCTCGGCGCCCTGCTCACCGGCCGCGTGATCGTCCCGGTCGTCCGCAACCGGCGGCACCGGTTCCGGGTGGCCGCCGTCGTCCCGGAGTCCGAGGACGTGGTGTCGGTGCACGTCACCGGCCGCGACCTGGACCGGCTGCCGGCCCGGGCCGGTCAGTTCTTCCTGTGGCGGTTTCCCGGCCACAACCGGTGGTGGCAGGTGAACCCGTTCTCGCTGTCGGCCGCGCCGAACGGGCGCTCGCTGCGGTTGACCGCCAAGGGCATCGGCGCCACCAGCAAGGGGCTGCGGGATCTGCGGGTCGGTGCCCGGGTCTTCGCCGAGGGCCCGTACGGCGCCTTCACCCTGGACCATCGGGTGCGGACGGCGACGCTGCTGATCGCCGGCGGCATCGGGGTCACGCCGATCCGCTCGTTGCTGGAGGACCCGGAGGTCGGCGACGACGTGGTCGTGCTCTACCGGGTGCGCAGCGAGGCCGACGCCGTCCTGGCCGGGGAGCTGCGGAACCTGGTCCGGGGGAAGAACGCGCGGTTGCACCTGCTCACCGGCCGGTCCGGGCCGGACAATCAGCCGTTCCGCCCGGAGAGCCTGCACGCCCTGGTGCCGGACGTCGCCGAGCGTGACGTCTATGTCTGTGGCCCGGCCGCGCTGACCGGCGCCGTGCTGGAGAGCCTGCGCCGGCTGCGGGTGCCGGCCCGCCAGGTGCACGCGGAAGTCTTCCGCCTGGCCGCGTGACAGGCTCAAACGTCGATGACCTCGAGGACGTCGTGCACCTCGAGGACCTGGGTGGCCGGCGCCGCGTCGCCGGCCTCGGCCCGGCTCGCCAGCCGTTCCGGGTCCGCCAGGAAGGATTCCAGCCCGGCCCGGGACGCGAACCGGATGACGTGCACCTCGTTGCCGTTCGCCTCGCGCAGGCGCCGTTCCAGCGTCCCGCCGTGCCGGCCCAGCAGGGCGAGCACGGCATCCTCGTAGGCGCGGCCGGCCGGGACCTGCCCCTCGGCCATCTCCACGATCGCGACCAGCAGAAGACTCATGGCAGCAGTATCACCGGCGGGTGGCCAGCAGGCGGTTCTCGCCGATCCCGAGCGCGGTGTCGCTGAGTTTTCCGAGCAGCGCCAGCAGGATGATGGCCAGCAGCATGACGTCGGTGCGCCCGGTGTTCTGGCTGTCGATCAGCAGGAAGCCCAGCCCCATCGAGGACGCGATCAGCTCCGCCGCCACCAGGAACAGCCAGCCCTGGGCCAGCCCGAGGCGCAGCCCGGACAGGATCGCCGGGGTGGCCGCCGGGAACAGGATCGTGGCGAGCAGGTGGATCCCGCTGCGACCGTACGCCCGGCCGACCTCGACCAGATGCGGATCGATGTGCGCGAGCGCCGCCGACACCGTCGTGTAGACCGGGAAGAACGCCCCGATCGCCACCAGCACGATCTTCGGGGTCTCGCCGATGCCGAGCCAGAGCAGCAGCAACGGCACCCAGGCCAGCGACGGCACCGCCCGGATCGCCTGCACGGTGGGCGACAGCGCGGCGCGCGCCGTTCGGGAGAGACCCACCAGGCCGCCCAGCGCCAGCCCGAGCGCCGAGCCGACCGCGAAGCCGATCAGCACCCGCTGCGTGCTGATCGCCAGGTGATGCCAGAGCTCGCCGCGGCGGATCAGCTCACCGAGCGCGGCGACCACCTCACTCGGCGGCGGCAGCTGGGCCGCCGAGAAGATCCCGGCCGACGCTGTCACCTGCCACAGCGCCAGCAACCCGAGCGGGAGCACGGCGCCGGCCGCCGGCCGCGCGAGGCGGCCGGCGGTGGTGGGGGTGCCGAGCAACGTCACGAAACGCTCCGGGCGGTGGCGAACTTCGGTTCGAACAGCGAGTCGATCGCCGCCGTCGCCGACTCCTGGCTCTTCACGTTGGCGTCGGCGACCAGGACCGGCAGGATCTTCTCGAAGACCGCCCGCTGCGCCGCGCCCGGCACCGGGTCGATGTCGAGACGGGTCCGCTCGGTCAGCACCTTCTTCGCGACCTGCTCGGAGATCTTCGCCTCCCGGGCGTACAGCGCGACTGCCTCGTCCGGGTTGTCCTTGATCCACTGGCGGGCCCGCTCGTAGGCGTTCACCACCGCCTGCGCCAGGTCCGGCTGCGCGGCCAGGAACTTCTCCGTGGCGTTGAGCACCCCGTACGAGTTGAACGCCACGTTGCGGTAGATCAGTTTCGAGCCCGAGTCCAGTTCGGACGTGGCCATCAGCGGGTCGAGCCCGGCCCACGCGTCCACGTCGCCGCGCTCCAGTGCGGTCTTGCCGTCCGCGTGCTGAAGGTTGGTCACGGTCACGTCGGCCGGCTTCAGCCCCGCCTCGTCGAGGGCCTGGAGCAGGAAGAAGTACGGGTCGGTGCCCTTGGTGGCAGCCACCTTCTTGCCCTTGAGCCCGGCCACGCCGGTGATGGGGGAGTCCTTCGGCACCACGATCGCCGCCCACTCCGGCTGGCTGAACACGTCGATCGTCTTGATCGGCGCCCCGTTGGCCCGCGCCACCAGGGCCGCCGCGCCCGCCGTCGAGCCGACGTCGACGGCCTCGGCCCGCAGCGCCTCGTTCGCCTTGTTGCTGCCCGCCGAGAGCTGCCAGCTGACCGTCACACCCCGGCCGGCCAGATCGGTCTCCAGCCACTTCTGCTCGCGCAGCACCAGGCTCGCCGGGTTGTAGTAGGCGTAGTCCAGCCGCAACGTCACCGCGTCGGCGGTCTTGGCGGGAGCATCCTCGCCCTGCACACATCCGGCCAGCAGTGCGGTGGAGGCGGCCGCCGCCAGCAGGGCACGCAGAATCTTCATATCGGGGTGGTTCCTTCCAATTCGGGGAAGTGAGGGCGCAGGAGAGGGCTCAGGACGCGGCGGGCTCCGGCGCCCGGACGCCGAGCTCGGCGAGCAGCGACACCCGCAGCGCGGCGAGGCCCGCGTCGCCGCGGCTGCGGGGGCGCTCACCGGGCACGTCGACGACCGACCGGACGCCGGCCGGGCCGCCCGGCGACGCCGGGCCGAGCAGCACCACCCGGTCGGCCAGGTGCAGCGCCTCGTCCACGTCGTGCGTCACCAGCAGCACGGTCGTGGCGGCCTCGCGCTGCACCTCGGCGAGCAGGTCCTGCATGCGCAGCCGGGTCAGCGCGTCCAGCGCCGCGAACGGCTCGTCCAGCAGCAGCACGCCGGGCCGCCGGGCGAGCGCCCGGGCCAGCGCGGCCCGCTGCGCCATGCCGCCGGAGACCTGCCGGGGCCGGTGCCGGGCGAAGTCGGCGAGCCCGACCACGGAGAGCCAGTGCGCCACCTCCTCGCGGGCGCGCGCCGCCGGGGTGCCGCGCGGCAGGCCGTACGCCACGTTCCGCTCGATGGTCCGCCAGGGCAGCAGGCGGGGCTCCTGGAACACCACGGCGCACCGGGGTTCGATCCCGCGCACCTCGTGCCCGTCGACCAGGACGGTCCCGGCGGTCGGCGTGTCCAGCCCGCCGGCCAGCCGCAGCAGCGTCGACTTCCCGCACCCTGACGGTCCGAGCAGGGCCACCACCTCACCGGCGGCGACCGACAGATCGACGCCGGCGAGGACGGCCCGCCGGCGGCCACCGGCGTCGAAATCCTTGCCGACGCCGGACAGATGCAGGGGAACGGCGCTCATGGCGCGCAGCTTAACCAGTATTCCTACCGATTTACTAGAGTGATCCCAACCAGCGAATTCGATGGAGTCGATCACACTGTTGGTCCATGATCGTCGACATGAGCGCGAGGCTGCGGGCGATCGCCCACGAGACCCTGTCCATCGTGGAGCGCGGCGGTTACGGCGACGTCGACATCACCGCGGCGGTGGCGCGCTCCGTCGCCGGCACCCGGCTTCACCTGCCGGACGACGAGTTGCCCGAGCCGTCCCACCACAACCCGGCACCGGTCGTCGAAGTCACCGGCGAGTCCACGCTCGCCGCCGCACGCCGTCTCGGCCCCGGCGCGGCCACCCTCAACTTCGCCTCCGCCCGCAACCCCGGCGGCGGGTTCCGTAACGGCGCGCAGGCCCAGGAGGAGAGCATCGCCCGCAGCTCCGCGATCTACCCCACCCTGCTGGCGGCCGGCGACTTCTACGCATACCACCGCGCCCACAAAGGCCTGCTCTACACCGACCGGATCATCTACTCGCCCGGCGTGCCGATCTTCCGGGACGATCGTGGAACGTTGCTGACGGAGGCGTACCCCGGCAATTTCCTGACCGTGGCCGCCCCCAACCGCGCGATGATCTCCCGCGACCAGCCCGATCTGCTGCCGCGGGTCAGCGGTGTGCTGGCCCGCAGGGCCGCCCGGATCCTCCGCGTCGCCGCCGCACACGGCCATCGCGATCTGGTCCTCGGCGCCTGGGGCTGCGGCGTCTTCGGCAACGACCCGGCCGAGGTGGCCCGGGCCTTCGCGAGCGCGCTGCGAGCCGGTCCGTGGTTCGACCGGGTGGTCTTCGCGATCTTCGACCGCCGCGACGAGGTGCGTGATTCCTTCCGGTCAAATCTCGCGGGAGTACGACCTACGACCAGTCCCGTGGCCAACCGCGGCGCCCTGCCGGGCGAGCCCGTGCCGCGACCGCCGGGCTGAGCTGCCCTGCCGCACCCCACCCCCGTGTGGGGACTTACGGTTCGCTGCGCGCCCCGAATCACCACGCTGGAATGGGTAGTCTGGCGGGAGACTTCGCCGGCGGGGGAGCGCCCTATGACGACGAGCGACGACCTGCTGGTGCGGATCGGCCGTTGGGCTCTGGGCAAGGTGTGGTTCGGGGTCGTCCTCTCCGGCGGGTGGGCGCTCGGCCGGCACTTCCACTGGCCGCAGGCCTTCCTCGTCACCGCCGCCGTGCTCGGCGCCGTCGCCCTCGCGCTGGCGTCCTCCTTCCTGCCGGTCTGGACCCGGGAACGTCCCAGCGGCATCCCGGTCGCCGACATCGGTCTGCGGGTGATGGTGTGGGCGGGCCTGGCCGGTTCCGTGCTGGCGTTGCTCATCGGGATGCCCGCGGTCGGCATGGTCGCCGCCGCCCTTCTGATCAACACCGCCGCCCGCACCTTCGGCGACCCCTTCCTGCCTCTGCTCCGCCGTCTCCGCCTCACCCCTCCGGTCACCTGGCCGGCGGCCCCGTCCGGCCCTCGTCACCATCGCCCCGCCCCGATCCGTCACCCCCGCGCCACACGCGAGGGCACCCGCCGCCCGGCCGCGTGAGGCAACAGCCGCCTCCTCACCCCCATGGGTCCCACCCGCCGCGCGTCCCGGCCGGCCCCGCAGCTTTCCCGTCCTCAGCAGGCCGGTCATCGCTGCCGACGGGAGTAGTGCAGGTGCAGACGGCCTCCGGCACTGAGAACCGTGGGAGAACGATGACCGAAGTCGCCCCCTGGGTCCTGGTCCGGCCCACCTTCGCGGACGCCCGGGAAGCGGTGCACCGGGTGCACGGCGACGCCGGGCCGACCGTGTGGGAGGAGCTGCTGCGCTCGGCCGGGCTCAGCGGCACGGAAACCGGCCCGGACGCCCTCGAACAGCTGCTGGGCGCGATGACCGCCGCGGATCCGGTGCTCCGGCTGTGCGCCCGCGCCCTGCGGATCCGCCTCGCCTCGCACACCTATCTCTCGGCCGCCCACGACCTGACCAGCGCGCCGGCGGCCGGCCTGTGAACGCCGACCTCGGGAGGCCCGCCATGAACACCGACATCTTCCACCGGCTGGGCGACCCGGCGAGGATCAAAGCGCTTGCGTGGTACGACCTTGACAACCCGGATCTGCGGACCAGCCTGGAGGCCGTCGCCCAGCGCAGCGCCACGCTGCTCGACGCACCGGTCGCACTGGTGTCCGTGCTGCTGGACAGTGCGCAGCTGATCCTCGGTTCGTACGGGACGATGGCCCTGGCGTGGGTGGCCGCGGCCGAGGGGACACCGGCGGAGTGGGCGATGTGCACGCACACTGTGCTGGCCGGCGAGCCGTACTGCGTGACCGACGGCCTGTCCGACCCGGTGCACTCCGGGAACCCGTTCCTGCAGACGTCCGGGTTGCGCAGCTATCTGGGGGTGCCGCTGCTCGGGCCGGACGGGATCACGCTGGGCGCGCACTGCGTGATCGACACGCGGCCGCGAATCTTCACCGACGTGGATCTGGCCGTGATCACCGACGGTGCCGAGAAGGCGATGCGGCTGCTGGACGCCTATCGCGACCAGCGTCCCGCCTGAGCGCTTCCGCCCCTCGGCGTCCCGGGCTGCTGCTGCCGCTGCCGCTGCCGTTGCTCGCCGTCTCCGAAAGATGTCGTACCCGCTCGGCATCATCGCGGTATGGGTGAACCAGTCGTTCCGATCCGTCGCCACATCGAGCTCTCGGTGGCCGAGGCGCGGTTGAGGTTTCAGCAGCTCGTGCGGGTGACCGGGTTGACCGGCCAGGTGACCGTCGTGGTCGACGGTGGGCGGCCGATCGCGGCGATCGTCCCGCCCGGGGATGCTCTCGGTCCCGCCCCGCCCCCGTCGTCCCCGACGGCTGGGCCGGCGGCATCAACTGGGCCTTCGGCTTCGGCCGGCTCGGCGGCTTCGGCCGTGCCGGCGCAGCGGGCGTCCGCCGGCCGGTCCGATCCGGAGGGTGGTGCCAGTTCGGCCGGATGGCTGCGGCGGATCGAGAAGGTGCGCGAGGATGTGCGGCGCCAGCACGCCGGCCGGATCCGGGAGCTGTCCCAAGCCCTGGAGGAGGCGTGGCGGCTGCTGGACGAGGCCCGGCCGCCAGGCACCGACCGGGGTGTGGACACCCTGCGTGCGGCACATGCCGACCTTCGTCACACGCCGTGATCATCAGCTACCTGCCCGATGGGGACGGAGGTAAGATCGGCCAATGGCTGGACAGCTCGATCTGTTCGTGCCGGGGGTGGTGTATCTCGACGTCATCTTCACCGGCCTCCGAGAGCTGCCCGGCCCCGGGACCGAGGTGTGGGCGCCCGGCATGGGTTCCTGCCCCGGCGGCGTCGCCAACCTGGCCGTCGCGGCGAGCCGGCTGGGCCTGCACACCGGCCTCGGGACGGCGCTGAGCTCGGACGCGTACGGCGAGTTCTGCCACCAGGTCCTGAGCCGCCAGGAGGGCATCGACCTGTCCGCCTCGGTGCGCGTCGACGACTGGCACTCGCCGGTCACCGTGTCCCTCGCCTACGACCGCGACCGCAGCATGATCACTCACGGGCATCCGCTGCCCACGGCCGACGACGGCCTGGTCAACGGCCTGCCTCCGGCCCGCGCCGCGGCGGTGAGCCTGGCCGGGACGGGCACCGGCTGGGTGCACCGGGCCAAGGAGGCGGGCACCCTCGTCTTCGCGGACGTCGGCTGGGACGAGACCGACCAGTGGTCCGCCGACGTGCTGGCCGCGCTCACCGACTGCCACGCCTTCCTGCCGAACGCGGTCGAGGCGATGCGTTACACGCGGACAGACTCGCCGCGCCAGGCGCTCGACAAGCTCTCCGGCCTGGTGCCGGTCGTGGTGGTGACCTGCGGGTCGGACGGCGCCGTCGCCGTCGACTCGGTGAGCGGCGAGGTCGCCTCGGTGCCGAGCGTGCCGGTGGAGGCGCTGGACCCGACCGGTGCCGGTGACGTGTTCGCGGCCGGTTTCGTCACCGGGACGCTGGGCGGGTGGCCGCTCGCCGACCGGGTGGCCTTCGCGAACCTGGTGGCGTCGCTGTCCGTGCAACACTTCGGCGGTTCGTTGTCGGCGCCGGGGTGGGGCGACATCGCGGACTGGTGGAGGGCGGTGCGGCAGACCGCGGCACGTCACCACGACGACTCGGACGAGGCCTCGTCCGCCCGGCGGTACGGTTTCCTGGACGACGTCATCCCGCCGGGCCGGCGTAACGCGGTGCACCGTGCCACAGCGACCATCGCCCGCCTCTCCGACGCCCATTGAGCCGGCCACGCCCACCGCGCCGCACCCGCCGTTTGAGCGCGCCCCTCACACGGCCGCCCGCCGGTTGTGGGCGCGCCGCCCCTCACACGGCCGCCCGCTGTTGGGGGCGCGCCGCCCCTCACACGGCCGCCCGCCGTTTCGAGCGCGCCGCCCCTCGCGCGGATCTTGAACGATTGCCCACCGGACGAGGTGGTCGATCGTCCAAGATCGCGTTGCGCGGGGTCCGACGTGGGGCGCCTGGTCCGGTGGGCCGGCCTGGATTCGAAGTGGGGATGAAGTGCGGTTGACGATTCTGGGTGGGGGCGGGTTCCGGGTGCCGCTCGTTCATCGGGCGCTGCTGGCGGATCGCCGGCGGACCGGCATCACCGAAGTGGTCCTGCACGACGTCGACCGGGAGCGGCTCGACGCCGTCGCGTCGGTGCTCGCCGCCCAGGCCCGGGGAGTGCCCGACGCACCCGAGGTGCGCGCCACCACCGATCTCGACACCGCGGTGACCGGCGCTTCCTTCGTGTTCTGCGCGATCCGGGTGGGCGGCCTGCGCGGCCGGGTGGTCGACGAACGGGTCGCCCTCGACGCCGGAGTGCTGGGGCAGGAGACCGTCGGCGCCGGCGGGATCGCTTACGGCCTGCGTACCGTGCCGGTGGCCCAGCACATCGCCGAACGCATCGCCCGTCTGGCGCCCGCCGCCTGGACCATCAACTTCACCAACCCCGCCGGCCTGGTGACCGAGGCGATGGCCGCCCGCCTCGGCGACCGCGTGATCGGCATCTGCGACTCCCCGGCCGGCCTCGTCGACCGGGTCCTGCGCGCGCTCGACGTGGACGCCGCCGGGGTGCACGTCGACTACGCCGGGCTCAACCACCTCGGATGGCTCTACGGCGTCCGCCCGCTCAGCCCCACCGTCGCGGGCCCCAACGCCGGACCTGCTGCCGCCTACCCCGCCACCGGCACGGACCCGACCGTCCAGCGGGACCTGCTTCCCGCCCTGCTGGCGGACAAGGCCAGGCTGGAGGCCCTCGAAGAGGGCCGCCTCTTCGGCGCCGATCGTCTCCGCGAACTCGGTGCGGTGCCCAACGAATACCTGCACTACTACTACGACCCGGCCGGCACCCTGGCCGCCGTCCGGGACGCTCCCCGGACCCGGGGCGCCTTCCTGCTCGAACAACAGAACCGGTGCTACGCGGACATCCGCGCCTCCGGCCGGGACCCCCTCGATGCCTGGCTCGACGCCTGGCGCGAGCGGGAGGCCACCTACATGGCCGAGAACCGTGAACTCGCCGGCGCGGGCGAACGCGAACACGACGAGTCCCGCCCCGCCGGCTACGAGGGAGTCGCCCTCGCCGTCATGCGCGCGCTCGCCCACGACGAGCCCGCCACCCTCATCCTCAACGTCCGTAACCGCGGCACCCTCGGCGTGCTCGACGACGAGGCGATCATCGAGGTGCCGTGCACGGTGGACGCCCGCGGCGCCACCCCGCACCCGGTCGCGCCGCTGCCCGCCCACGGCGTGGACCTGGTCCGGGCGGTCAAGACGGCCGATCGAGGCGTGATCGAGGCCGTCGCCACGGGTTCCCGCTCCGCCGCCGTACGAGCCATGGCCGCCCATCCGCTCGTCGCCTCCGAGGTGACGGCCACTCGCCTGATCGACGCCTACCGAGCCGAACTCACCGAGCTCGCCTACCTGCGCTGACCAGCACGCCACCCGGACCGCACCAGCTGGAGGAGGGCGCCGTCGAGGTGTCCGGCCGGGGATGTCCGCGCCGCCCCGGCCATGCCCTCCTGCTCGCGGCGCCGGGCCGGGGCCGTTCGCGCCGCCCCGGCCATGCCCTATTGCTCGCGGCGCCGTGCCGTGGCCGTTCGCGCAGTTCCGGCCATGCCCTATTGCTCGCGCCCCCGTGCCGGGACCGTTCGCGCCGCCCCGACCTCGCCGGACCGCCGCAACCGGACTGTCCGCGTCGCCGAAAAGTGTCGTACCCCCGTGGCAGTCTGATCCCGCAGACGGCGGAGGGGGAACGTTGTGTTCGGCTATCTCGGCTCGATGAGAGCCAAGTCAGGCCACCGTGACGAGGTCGTGGCGATCCTGGTGAGCGGCGCCGGCGGGTTGCGAGCCGCCGGGTGCCATCTCTATGTGGTCGGTGTGTCCGAGGCCGACGACCAGACGATCTGGGTCAGCGAGGTGTGGGAGAGCAAGGAGCACCACGCCGCCTCCTTGCAGCTGCCCGCGACGAGGGAGGCGATCGCCACGGCCATGCCGATGCTGACCGGCGAGTTCACCAGCCACGAGGTGTCGGTCGTCGGCGGCCTCGGCGTCCCGCCTTCGACGGCGCATGGCTGACGACGGCGCATGGCGGACGACGGCGCATGGCGGACGACGGCGCATGGCGGACGACGGCGCATGGCGGACAACGGCGCATGGCGGACGACAGCGCATGGCGGACGACAGTGCATGGCTGACGAGAGCGCATGGCGGACGACGGCGCATGGCCGACCACAGCGCATGGCTGAGCCGGCGCCGGTCGGCTAACCCTCAGGGAGCGGGAGCGAGGTCTCCGGGAGCGCGAGCGCGATGGTCAGCGCCAGCACCCACTCCGGATCTTTGAGCTTCTCGCCGTAAAGCTCGCGCAGGCGCGCCATGCGATAGCGGACAGTCTGGGGGTGCACGAAGAGCTCGGCGGCGATGTCCTCGCGGCGCCCGTGGTGCAACAGCCAGCTGCGCAGGGTCTCGACGAGTTTCGCGGCGGCCGCACCCCGTTCGCCGGCGAGGGGGGCCAGCGCCCGGGCCCGGAGGTCGGCCAGCGCGCTGGGGTCGGCGGAGACGACCACCTCGGCCAGGTGGTCCTCGGTGTCGACGACGGCGCCGGCGGCCGGGGGGCAGAGCCGGTGGACGCGGATCACCCGGTCCAGGGAGCTTTTGGCCTCCAGCCAGGGTCGGGCGGGCCCGATGGTGGCGCTGCTGCCGGCGAACAACCGGGCCAGGTGGCCTCTGCTGGCGCCCTGGGGGTCGGGGACCAGCAGCACCGTCATGCCGGGCAGGTCGGGGACGGCGTCGGCCATCTGCAGGGTGCGCGGGTCGAGGAGGTCGATCGCCCAGCGGGCGCCGCGTTCCGGCAGCATGACAGCGGTGAGGGTCTGCGGGGGCGTCCACTCGGCCTGCTCGGCGGCGGCCAGCAGGACGTGCGGGGGTTCGCCGGTGACGAGGGCCTGGGCCAGTTCCCGCAGGTGCCGCAGGCGGGTGCGGCCGGAGGCGGCCAGTTCGTCGGCGTGGCCGGCGACGCTCGCGGCGGAGAGTTCGTCGATGTAGGCGAAGACCAGTTCGGCGAAGTCGGCGATGGTGGCGGCCGGCTGTCCGGTGCCGACGCTGATCGCGGCGAGTTCCCGCCAGGCGACGCGGGCGCCGACCCGGTAGGCGGCGAGCAGGGCGTCCAGGCTGCGGCCCGAGCGGGCCTCGCCGCGGCCCAGGGCGTACGCGGCTTCGAGTGCCGAGGCGAGCGGGGTGCCCGGGTCGGCGCCGGGGCGGGACACCAGGTTGAGGAAGGTGCCGAGAGCGGCCCGCACCGCCTTTTCGATCTTGTGTCCCAGTTCGCCGGCGAAGGCTTCGGCGTACGCCGGGACCTCCATGGTGATCGCGGCGATCGTCTGGCCGGACACCTCGGGCAGACCGTGCCGAAGCGGATTCACGACTTCGGCCGGGAGGCGGTAGGAACGTACGTCTCCCAGGGGAGGTTTCACGGAAACTCCTCATCTTCGGCCCGATCTTTGTCCCCGTCGAACAATTATGCAGCTCCGGATTCACTTCTTCAGGTCATGCTTTCTTCCTTGCGAGGAAGGAGGCTTGGTCATGTGGCGGTTACCCAGCAATTGCGGAACGGCGCGTGGCGCGCCCTCGAGTTGATCACGACGCCGGTGGTTCCGGCCGACTACCTCGACGTCATCGCGCCGCTGCGCAACCCGACTGTGCTGCGTGCGCGGGTCGAGGCGGTCCGCCCGGAGACCGACAACGCGGTCACGCTGGTGCTGCGCCCCGGGCGCAACTGGCAGCCGCACCAGCCGGGGCAGTACATCCGGCTCGGCGTGGACGTCGACGGTGTCCGGCTGTGGCGGGCCTATTCGGTGTCCAGCGCCGCGGGCCGCAAGGACGGCCGGTTCGCCGTGACCGTCAACGCGGTCAAGGACGGCGTGGTCAGCGGCTATCTGCGGCGGCACGCCAAGCGCGGCATGATCGTCAACCTGGACCTGCCGGCCGGTGACTTCGTGCTGCCGGCCACCCGGCCGGCGAAGGCGCTCTTCGTGACCGCGGGCAGCGGCATCACCCCGGTGATGGGCATGCTGCGCAGCGCCGTGCACGAGCTGCCCGACGTGGTCGTGGTGCACTCCGCGCGCACCCCCGAGGACGTCGTGTTCGGCGCCGACCTGCGGGCGCTCGCGGCCGCCGGCAAGATCCGGCTGGTCGAGCGGCACACCCGCGCTGACGGGCGGCTCAAGCCGGACGAGCTGGCCACCCTCGTGCCCGATCTGGTCGAGCGCGAGACCTGGGCGTGCGGTCCCGGCGAGATGCTCGACGACCTGACCGCGCACTGGACCGATGCGGGCGTCGCCGAGCGCCTGCACGTGGAGCGGTTCCGGCCGACGGTGCTGGTCGCGGGCGACGGTGGCACGGTCACCTTCGAGCGCACCGGCACGGTGGCGGAGGTCGCGCCCGGCACGTCGATCCTGGAGGCCGGGGAGGCCGCGGGTCAGCTGATGAAATCCGGCTGCCGGATGGGTATCTGCTACAAGTGCGTGCTCCCGATGCGCGAGGGCATCGTCCGCGACCTGCGTGACGGGGCCATCACCACGGTGACCGAGGTGGACGGCGACAAGGTCATGATCCAGACCTGCATCTCGTCGGCCGCCGGTCCCTGCAAGTTCGACGCTTAGCCACGCGGCTTCGACGCCCGCTAGCGCGTGACACCCCTGACGACAACTGAACGACGCCCCAAGACACAGCAGAACTGAGGTACATCGTGACGACGCTGCAGCGCAAGGATGTCAACCCGATCGCCCACCTCACGCCCGAGGACATCGAGCAGCTCGGCCGGGAGCTCGACGCGATTCGCGACGAGGTGCTGGCCGTGCGCGGTGAGAAGGACGCCAGGTACATCCGCCGCATGATCACGGTGCAGCGCCGGCTCGAGCTGGGCAGCCGCGCCGTGCTGCTCTTCTCGCTCTTCCCGCCGGCGTGGGTGCTGGGCACCCTCGGCCTGTCCATCTCCAAGATCCTCGAGAACATGGAGATCGGGCACAACATCCTGCACGGCCAGTACGACTTCATGCGTGACCCGAAGATCCACTCGACCACCTGGGAGTGGGACTCGGTGTCACCGGCCGAGCAGTGGAAGCACTCGCACAACGAGCTGCACCACAAGTACACGAACGTGGTCGGCCGCGACAACGACCTCGGCTACGGCATCATGCGCGTCGACGAGCAGCAGCGCTGGGCGCCCGCGCACCTCGGCCAGCCGCTCTACAACTTCATCAACGCCTGCTTCTTCCAGTTCGGCATCGCCGCGTACGACCTGGAGCTGGGCCGCAACCTGAAGACCAAGAAGCGCCGCAACAACCCGGAGTTCCGGGCCCGTGCCCGCGAGGTGCTCCGCAAGATCCGCCGGCAGGTCACCCGCGACTACGTGGTGCACCCGGCGCTCGCCCTGCCGATCGGCCTGCTGTTCGGCAACCCGCTCGGCGCCTGGCTCGGCACTCTGTCCGCCAACGCGGTCGCCAACCTGGTCCGCAACCTGTGGAGCCACTCGGTGATCATGTGCGGTCACTTCCCGAAGGGTGTCGAGACCTTCGAGCGGACCTCGATCACCGGTGAGACGCGCGGCGAGTGGTACCTGCGGCAGATGCTCGGCTCGGCGAACATCAGCGGCAGCAAGCTGATGCACATCATGACCGGCAACCTGTCGCACCAGATCGAGCACCACCTCTTCCCCGACCTGCCGGCCAGCCGCTACGCGGAGGTCGCGCCGAAGGTGCGGGCGCTGTTCGAGAAATACGAGCTGAACTACGTGACCGGCCCGATGGTCCTGCAGGTGGCGTCGGCCTGGGCGAAGGTGTTCCGCCTGGCCCTGCCGAACCGCAAGCCCGCCAACGACATCGACCACTCGATCCCGCCGCGTTACCCCGCCGAGGTCAAGGTCGCCGCCTGACGGGCGTATACCAAAGTCGCTGACCCGGCTACCGGAGTCGTCTGGAGCACGCCACTGATCGCGCATAGCGTCAGTGGCGTGACCCATGGAGAACGTGAGCCGGTCGTCCTCACCCTCGCCGGCTTCGGGCGGGCGCTGGTGCTGGTCGGCCCGGCGGCTCTCGGCCTGCTGCTCGCGGTCGTCCTGCCGCCGATCGCGCGGTGGGCGACCGGCCTGCACATCCCGCTGCCGTTCGGCTTCGTGTGGCGGGCGGTCGCCGCCGTCGACGACTGGTGGATGCTGGCCGTGCAGGCCGCGATCCTGGCCGGACTCGGCGTGCTGGCCACCGTCGAGATTCTCCGCCGTACCGCCCGGATCACCATCGCCAACGATCAGGTGCGCCTGGATCTCGGGGACGAGCGCCGCACCCTGGCCCGCGCCGACATCGAGGCTCTCTATCTGGACGGTGACGCCCTGGTCGTGCTGGACCGGGAGTCGAAGCAGGCGTTCCGCGGCGAGCCGCGCGCGGAGAAGGCGGTCCTGGAGCGCGCGTTCCGCGACTTCGGGTACCCGTGGCGCGACGCCGACCCGTTCGCCGGCCTCTATCAGCGCTGGGATCCGGACGGCGGCCGGCTGCCGCCCGCTGTCGAGGCGTTGCTCGCGGCCCGCGCCGTCGCGCTGCGCAAGAAGGCCGGCAAGGAGGCCGCCGAGCTGCGGGAGGCGTTGCAGAAGCTCGGGTACGCGGTCCGCGACGACGACAGCGACAGCCAGTCGTGGCGACCGCTGGTCGAAACGTGACCGGGGTGCGCAGGAGCCGGTTCCGGGACGCTGTCCGTTACCGGGCCGTCGACGTCGCCGCGATCCTCACCTCGTGGTTCTGCTCGCTGCTGCTGGTCGGTGACGCCGAGTCGGTCGGCCGGATCAGCGCCGGCGAGACGCCGTTCTTCTTGCTGCTCGGCTGCCTGGCGGCGGTGCCGATCTGGTGGCGCCGCAGCCACCCGCTCGCCATGTCGCTGCTCGTCCTCCCGGCCGCCCTGCTCACCGACGCCGGCGCCTATGCCGGCCTGGCCATCCTCTACACGCTGGTCACGCTGCGCCGGGGCCGCGTGATCGCTGTCGTGGTGCTGTTGAACATGCTGACGGCGGTCGGTTACGCCTGGACGCGCCCGAGCCCGGAGATGCCGCTGCTCGGCGAGATGCTGCTGACCGCGGCCCTGCTGGCGGCGACGGTCGCGGTGGGTGTCGCGGTCCGCTCCCGCCGGGAGCTGATCGTCTCGCTGCGCGACCGGGCCACCCGCGCCGAGGACGAGGCCCGGCTGCGCGCCGACCGGCTGCGTTCGCTGGAGCGCGAGCGGATCGCCCGCGAGATGCACGACGCGCTGGCGCACCGGATCTCGATGGTCAGCCTGCACGCCGGCGCCCTGCAGATCCGGCCGGACCTGACCCCGGACGAGGTGGCCGAGGCCGCGGCGACCATCCGGGACAGCGCCCATCAGGCCCTGGAGGACCTGCGGGAGATCCTCGGCGTGCTGCGGGCGGACGGCGGCGACGGCCTGCGGCCGCAACCCGATCTGGACCAGCTGGGCGATCTGCTCGCGGACGCGAAAGCGGCGGGGGTACGGGTGACAGCGTCCAACCTGCTCGACGGCGCGACAGTCGGCCCGTCGCTCGGGCGCAGCGTCTACCGGCTGGTGCAGGAGGGTCTCACCAACGCGGGCAAGCACGCGCCGGGCGTACCCGTACATCTGCTGGTGGAGAAGACCGCCGAGGGTGAGTTGCATGTCGAGGTCTCCAATCCGTTGCCGGGCAGGCCGCCGCCCGGTGTGCCGGGTGCCGGGGCCGGGCTGGTCGGCCTGACCGAGCGGGTGGAGTTGCTCGGCGGGAGGCTGCGGCACGGGGTGCGCGCCGACCCGGACGCCGGGCTCGGATTCCGTCTGGAAGCGTGGCTGCCGTGGCCGAGTTGATCGGGATGTCGAAGGAAGCGTGGTTGCCGTGGCGGAGCTGATCCGGGTGCTGATCGCCGACGACGACCCGCTGGTCCGGGTCGGCCTGTCGATGGTGCTCGGCGCCGGGCCGGACCTGCAGCTGGTGGGGGAGGCGGGGGACGGTGCCGAGGCGGTCGAGGCGGCCCGGCGCCTGCACCCGGACGTGGTGCTGATGGACATCCGGATGCCGCGGATGGATGGTCTGGCGGCCACCGCCGAGCTGCGCCGCGCCGGGCCGCGGCCGGCGATCGTGGTGCTGACCACTTTCGACACCGACGAGCATCTGCTCGGGGCGTTGCGGCTCGGCGCCAACGGCTTCCTGCTCAAGGACATCGCGCCGACCGAGATCCTGACGGCGGTGCGCCGGGCCGCGGCGGGCGAGTCCATCCTGGCGCCGTCGGTCGTGCCGCGGTTGATCGAGCACGCGGTGCGACGCTCACCGGACGCCGAGCAGGGCGGCCGGCCGGCGCGGGCGACAGCGGCACTGGACGGGCTCACCGAACGGGAGCGCGAGGTGGCCGAGGCGGTGGCGACCGGGCGGTCGAACGCGGAGATCGGCGTCCAGCTGCACATGAGCGTCCCGACCGTGAAGGCGTACGTCTCGCGGTTGCTCGACAAGCTCGACTGCGCCAATCGGGTGCAGGTCGCGATCCTCGTCCATGAAGCGGGCAGGGACGCGTGAGGGTCGTTACATCCGGTGGCCGCCGACCGCGCCGGGAGATACCGTTGGCCCGATGCAAAGCCTATCTTTTGAGTAGGCATTGCGACGCTCGTCACAGTCGGCTACCAGGGTGTTCACGTGATCGAAATCAGCGGTCTTCGTAAGACGTACCGCTCGCGCAAGGGCGCCGTCCAGGCCGTCGACGGTGTCGACCTGACCGTCGGCGAGGGCGAGGTCTACGGCGTCCTGGGGCGCAGCGGCGCGGGCAAGAGCACCCTGCTGCGCTGCGTCAACATGCTGGAGCGCCCGGACGCCGGAACGGTGACCGTCGGCGGGGTCGAGCTGACGTCGCTGGGCCGCAAGCAGCTGCGCCTGGCCCGGCACGGGATCGGGATGATCCACCAGCACTTCGCTCTGCTGTCGTCGCGGACCGTCGCCGGCAACGTGGCGTTCGCGCTGGAGGTCACCGGCACCCCGCGGGCCGCGCGCCGGGCCCGGGTCGAGGAGCTGCTCGACCTCGTCGGGCTGACGGATCGCGCGGATGCGTACCCCGCTCAGCTCTCCGGCGGCCAGAAGCAGCGGGTGGGCATCGCCCGGGCGCTCGCCGCCCGGCCGAAGGTGCTGCTCTCCGACGAGGCGACCTCGGCGCTGGACCCGGAGACCACCGAGTCGATCCTGCGGCTGCTGCTCGACCTGAACAAGCGGCTCGGGCTCACCATCCTGCTGATCACCCACGAGATGACCGTGGTGAAGCGGATCTGCACGTCGGCCGCGGTGATGCGGGACGGCCGGCTCGTCGAGTCCGGCCCGGTCGCCGAGCTGCTGCGCACCCCCGGCTCGGAGCTGGCCCGCGACCTGTTCCCGCTGGACGCGCCGGTGGCCGTCCCGGACGCCACGGTCGTGGACGTCACGGTCAGCGGCGACGACGCCGACTCGCCCATCATCACCGAGCTGGCCCGGCGGTTCGACATCGACGTGCGCATCCTCGGCGGCTCGGTGGAGACTCTGGCCACCACCCGTGCCGGGCGCTGGCGGCTGGCGCTGCCCGGCGCCGCCGGCGACAACGACAAGGCGCTCGACTTCTTGCGCGAGCGCGGTGCACAGGTGGGGGCGGCGCAGTGACCTGGTCCGAAGTTCTCGAGCTGCTCGGCCCCGGACTGCAGGAGACGCTCTGGATGGTCGGTGTGGCGTCGTTGCTGACCGCGCTCGGCGGCCTGCCGATCGGGGTCCTGTTCGTGCTCACCGAGGCCGGCGGCCTGATGCCGTTCGCGCCGGTCAACCGGGTCCTCGGCGTGATCGTGAACATCGGCCGCTCGATCCCGTACCTGATCCTGATGGTCGCGATCATCCCGTTCACCCGGCTCGTCGTGGGCACCAGCATCGGTACCGACGCGGCGATCGTGCCGCTCACCGTCGGCGCCATCCCGTTCTTCGCCCGCATCGTCGAGACCGCGCTGCGGGAGGTGCCGTCCGACGTGCTCGGCGCCGCCACCGCGATGGGCGCCAGTCGCCGCGAGATCGTCGGCAAGGTGCTGCTGCGGGAGGCACGACCGGGCCTGATCGCCGGATTCACGGTCACCGTGATCGCGATCGTCGGCTACTCCGCCATGGCCGGCACCGTCGGAGGCGGGGGCCTCGGCGCGCTCGCCGTGATCTACGGGTACCAGCGGTTCGAGGGCAAGGTCATGCTCGCCACCGTGGTCCTGCTGGTGATCCTCGTCCAGCTCATCCAGATGGCGGGCGACCTGCTCGCCCGCCGGCTCTCGCACCGGTAGCCGCCGCCCACCCCGACTGTCCCGCCCGTCCGTCAGTATTCCCACCTCTCCCATCGAAATGAAAGGTTCAGCGATCATGCGCCGCCGCTCACTCGCCGCTGTTCTGGCCTGCGCCACCCTCGTCCTGGGGCTGGCCGCGTGCGGCTCCTCCGACGAGTCGTCGTCGGCCTCGGACACCCTCAAGGTCGGGGTCAGCCCGGTCCCGCACGGGGAGATCCTCAAGTACGTGTCGGACAACCTGGCCGCCGCCGAGGGCCTGAAGCTGGAGATCGTCGAGTTCGACGACTACATCCAGCCGAACGTCGCGCTGCAGGAGAAGCAGCTCGACGCCAACTACTTCCAGCACATCCCGTACCTGGAGGAAGAGGTCGCGTCGAAGGGCTACAAGTTCAAGGCCTTGGCGCCGGTGCACATCGAGCCGCTCGGCGTCTACTCCAAGACGGTCAAGAACATCGCCGACGTGCCGGCCGGTGGCGTCGTGGGCATCCCGAACGACCCGTCGAACTCGGGCCGGGCGCTGAACCTGCTCGCCACCAACGGCCTGATCACGCTGAAGGACGGCGTCGGCGTCAAGGCGACCACCGCGGACATCGCGACCAACCCGAAGAACCTCGACATCAAGGCGCTCGACGCGGCCCAGCTGCCGCGGAGCCTGGAGGACACCGCGATCTCGGTGATCAACGGGAATTACGCGATCGAGACCGGGCTCAAGCCGGCGGCCGACTCGCTGGCGCTGGAGAAGGGTGCGGACAACCCGTACGCGAACCTGGTCGTGGTGCGCTCCGGCGACGAGGCCGACGCCCGGGTGGTCAAGCTGGAGAAGCTGCTGCACTCCGCCGAGGTGAAGAAGTTCATCGAGGACAAGTACCAGGGCTCCGTCCTCGCCGCCTTCTGAGCGGCAGATTCCTGCGTGGGGACTTCGGGCTCGTATCGAGCCTGAAGTCCCCACGCCGGCTTGGGGGTCAGCCGGCCTTGGCGGCGGCGAGGGTGGTGCCCATGGCCGAGGAGCAGGCGCCCTGGTCGGCCCAGACGTCGGCGGCGCCGGGCGTCTCGCCCTGCGTCCACCACTTGGCCCGGTAGATCCGGCCGTTGTGCGACACGGTGTTGCCGTTCACGTAGACCGCGCTGGAGCTCCACGCCGCGGTCCCGGAGCAGCCGGTCGGCGGCGGCGGGTTGGTCGGGCCGCCACCGCTGCCGCCGACGTTCACGTCGATGCAGGAGTAGAAGGCGTTCGCGGTGTCGGAGATGGTCCAGATGGCGAGGATCTTCTGCCGGCCGGAGAAGCCGCTCAGGTTGATCGTGTGCGACAGGGTGGCGGGCGGCTGCTGGTTGTTGCCGCTGAACGACGCCACCCGGGTGCCGCCGATGAAGTACTCCCAGCCGGCGGTGGCGTGCCGGGCGGTGTTGATCCAGGTCAACGTCAGCGAGGTGCCGACGTTCGTGGCCGGCCAGCCCTTGCTGTCGTCGTTGAGCTCGGCGAACTGGGCGTTGTTGCCGTGACAGTTGCGCAGGTTCTTCGGGCCCTCGACGCTCTGCGGCTCGTACTTGATCTGACCGCAGGCGACCCGGTTCTGCGCGCAGAGAGCCTGCCGGCTCGGCGGATTGGAGACGTATCCGTGTGCGGAGGCGGGAGAGGCCACCAGGAGCGAGCCGGCGGCGCCCAAGAGGGCGACGGCTAACGTGGCGATCAACTTGCGCATGTCACTCCTCCAACGATGAACATCGATTGATGGCTGTGACAGAAATATAAAGCAAGCTTTCCTAACAGAAAAGACCCGTGTGTGAAGTTCGGGCTCGATCCGAGCCCGAACTTCACACGCGGGGGAGCATCTATTGACAAACGTTGTTAACAAGTACGACCGTGTGAGAGCGCTCTCTCAGCGTCCTCACTAGCGGAAAGAGGTATCCCTCGTGCGTTTCCTGCGCACCCTCGCCGCGCTGGCCATGACCATCCCGGTCGCGGTCGCGGTCTCCCCGCCGACGGCACAGGCCGTCGGCCCGGCCATCCTGCCGGTCACCGTCACCAACAACTCCGGCCGTGGCGAAGCAGTCCACCTGTACGTCATCGGTGTCCAGCTCTCCTCCGGCCGCCTCGGGTACGTCAACCAGGCAGGCACCTTCACCGCGTGGAGCGGCGGCGCGAACCCACCGGTGCCCGCCCCCGACGTGTCCATCCCCGGCGCCGGCAACGGCGGCAGCACCCAGCTCAACTTCCCGCGCGGCTTCTCCGGCCGCGTCTACATGTCCCTGGGCGAGAAACTCAAGTTCTTCCTCACCCCCGACGGCCTGGTCCAGCCCGCGCCGTGGGCGGCCGGCGACGCGAACGCCAACATCCTGTTCGACTGGAGCGAGTTCACCTACAACGACGCCGGTCTGTGGCTGAACAGCTCGCAGGTCGACATGTTCGCCATCCCGCACGCGGTCACCGTCACCGGCGCGAGCGGTCAGACCAAGCGCACCGGCGACGTGGTCGCCAACGGGCGGGACAACGTCATCAACACGCTGCGCACCACGGCGGGCTGGCAGAACACGGTCCGCACCCGTTCCGACGGCACGGTGCTGCGGGTCCTCGCTCCCGGCAAGGCGGCCGGCGCCGGTCTGATGAGCGCGAACTACCTCGACCCGTACATCGCCTCGGCATGGAACGCCTACACCACCAAGACCCTGACCGTGGTGCCCTTCGGCGACCGGCCCGACGTGCGGTACTTCGGCCGGACCACGGGCACCGTCATGAACTTCACCGACGCGGCGGGCAACCGGGTGGCCTCGTTCAACCGGCCGTCGTCGGCCAGCGTCTGGGGCTGCGACGGTGACCTGCCGGCCCCCAACGACCAGGTGGTCGGCCCCATCTCGCGGACGCTGTGCGCCGCCCTCAACCGGGGCACGCTCGGCACCATCGACACCCAGCCGAGCCTCAACGCCAACGACTTCTACAAGAGCAACCCGACCAACGTGTACGGCAAGGTGATCCACCAGAACATGGCGGACGGCAAGGCGTACGCGTTCGCCTTCGACGACGTCGGCGCCTTCGAGTCGCTGGTCCACGACGGTGACCCGCGCTCGGCCGGCATCATCCTCTCGCCGTTCACCGGCGGCGGCGGGCCCACCAACCCCGGCAACCCGGGCACCGGGGCGACCTCGCTGATCAGCGGTCTGAGCAACAAGTGCATCGACGTGCCGAACGCCAACTTCGCCGACGGCGTCCAGCTGCAGATGTGGACCTGCAACAACACCAACGCCCAGAAGTTCACCTTCACCGGCGGGACGCTGCAGAGCCAGAACAACAAGTGCGTGGACGTGGCCTGGGGCTCCACCGCCAACGGCGCGATCATCCAGCTGGCCGGCTGCAGCGGCAACGCGGCGCAGCAGTGGGTCCACCAGAGCAACGGCACGCTGCGCAACCCGCAGTCCGGCCGGTGCATCGACATCGACGCGTGGAACCCGAACGACGGGGCGAAGCTGCTTCAGTGGGATTGTCACGGCGGCGCGAACCAGACGTTCCGCCGGGGCTGAGCTCGCGAGCGGAGCGGTTTTGGCGGGGACGGCCCACTCCGGGCGGTCAGGCTTGATCCCTGCGTGAGCTCAGTGTGTGAACTTCGGGTGCGTATCGCACCCGAAGTTCACACACTGGCGGCTGGCTGACGGAGCTGGGGTCAGGCCAGGACGGTGGTGATGGGCTCGGTGGGGAGGCCGAGGGCGGTGCCGACCGAGTCGTTGGTGAGGGTGCCGGCGTGCGTGTTGAGGCCGAGCGCCAGGGCCGGGTCGGCGTGCAGCGCGTCGCGCCAGCCGAGGTCGGCCAGCCGCAGCGCGTACGGCAGGGTGGCGTTGGTGAGGGCGTACGTCGAGGTGTTGGGCACCGCGCCGGGCATGTTGGCGACGCAGTAGAAGACCGACTCGTGCACGCGGTACACCGGATCCTGGTGCGTGGTGGGCCGCGAGTCCTCGAAGCACCCGCCCTGATCGATGGCGATGTCGACCAGCACCGAGCCGGGCTTCATCCGCTTCACCAGGTCGTTGCTGACCAGGGTGGGCGCCTTCGCACCGGGCACCAGCACGGCGCCGATCACCATGTCGGCCTCCAGGGCCGACTGCTCGATGGTGTACGCGTTCGAGACCAGCGTCTTGACCCGCCCGTTGAACTGGGCGTCGATCTGCCGCAGGCGGGGCAGGCTGAGGTCGAGGACGGTGACGTCGGCGCCGAGGCCGAGGGCGATCGTCGCGGCGTTGACGCCGGACACGCCGCCGCCGATCACGGTCACCCGGGCCGGCGCCACGCCGGGCACGCCGCCCGGCAGCACGCCGCGTCCGCCGCTGTTGCGCATCAGGCTGTACGCGCCGACCTGCGGGGCCAGCCGGCCGGCGACCTCGGACATCGGGGCCAGCAGCGGCAGCGAACCGTCCGCGAGCTGCACCGTCTCGTACGCGATCGCGGTCGTCCCGCTGCCGAGCAGGGCCTTGGTGCCCTCGATGTCGGCGGCGAGGTGCAGATAGGTGAACAGCACCTGGCCGGCGCGGAGGCGGTGGTACTCCTCGGCGATCGGCTCCTTGACCTTGAGGATCATGTCGGCCGCGTCCCACACCGCGTCGGCGCCGCCGAGGATCCGGGCGCCGGCCGCCACGTAGTCCTCGTCGGTGATCGCCGAGCCGGTTCCGGCGCCGGCCTGCACGACCACCTCGTGACCGTGGCGCACCGCCTCGACCACGCCGGCCGGGGTGATGGCAACCCGGTACTCGTGGTTCTTGACCTCTGCCGGCACACCGATGCGCATGGGACTTTCCTTTCGACCGCGTCGTCTGTGGCGATAGGGTGAAACGATGTGCAGGATTCGGGCAAGACGAGCGAACGACATTCTGTTCGTAACGCCGTGCGCGCAGATCGTGCGGTCGCGGCGGCCGGAATGACGGATCTTCCGAAGGATCTTCGAGGGCTCGACCAGGTCGATCTGGAATTGCTCAGCCTGCTGCGCGCCGACGGCCGGATGCCGAACAACGCCCTCGCCGACCGGGTCGGCATCGCACCGTCCACCTGCCTGACCCGGGTGCGGCGGCTGCGCGAGATCGGCGCGATCCGCGGGTTCCACGCCGACGTCGACCCGGCCTGGATCGGCCGGCCGATCCAGGCGATGATCGCGGTGCGGATCCGGTCGGACGCGCGCGACGCGATCGGAAAGTTCGCCGAGTCGCTGGCCGGCATCCCCGCCGTCCGCGACGTGTACTTCGTGTCGGGTTCCTACGACTTCCTGCTGCACGTGGCGGCCGCCGACGTGGACGACCTGCGGTCGGTGATCACCGAGCGGCTCAGCGGGACGCGGCTGATCGCCGGGACCGAGACTTACCTGATCTTCGAGCACCGCAGGGGCGGATGAAGCCTCGATGAACACCATTGCGTGCCGGGTGACCCTCCAGTAGGGAGAGATCATGAAGCGAATTCTCGCGGCCGCGCTCGGCGCGGCGGCACTGGCAGCGACGATCGGTTCGGCGCCGGCGAGCGCCGGCGGCAGACACCATGAGGTACGGTTCGCGACCTACAACCTGTCACTGAACCGGCCGGCCCAGGGGCTGCTCCGC
This sequence comes from Actinoplanes sp. 13, assembly GCF_056134165.1. Lineage (NCBI taxonomy): Bacteria > Bacillati > Actinomycetota > Actinomycetes > Micromonosporales > Micromonosporaceae > Actinoplanes > Actinoplanes sp. 13. The sequence goes on from NZ_JBVYOQ010000002.1 coordinate 676,109, forward strand.
GAGCACCTGGCGAACCCGGCGGTCGACGACGTGTACCGGCGGCAGGCGCGCAACGTCGCCGAGGTGATCCAGCGGGCCGCGCCGGACGTCGTGCTGATCAACGAGTTCGACTTCGACCCGGAAGCGGCGCGGCTGTTCGCGGAGAACTTCCTGGCCGTGCCGCAGAACGGGGCGAAGGCGCAGCGGTACCCGTACCGGTACGTGGCGCCGTCGAACACCGGGATCTCCACCGGCTTCGACCTGAACAACAACGGGGTCACCGACACCACACCCGGCGACCAGGGGTACGGCGACGACTCGTTCGGCTTCGGCTGGTTCCCCGGGCAGTACGGGATGGTCGTCTACTCGAAGTACCCGATCGACCGGTCGTCGGTCCGCACGTTCCAGCTCTTCAAGTGGAAGGACATGCCGGGCAACCTGCTGCCCACCGACTTCTACTCACCCGAGGAGCAGGCAGTCCTGCGGCTGTCGTCGAAGAGCCACTGGGACGTGCCGGTCAAGGTCGGCCGCGAGACCGTGCACTTCCTGGTCTCGCACCCGACGCCGCCCACCTTCGACGGGCCGGAGGACCGCAACGGGCGCCGCAACCACGACGAGATCCGGTTCTGGGCGGATTACGTGGCGCCGGGCCGGGCGCGTTACGTCTATGACGACCGGGGGCGCCGCGGCGGCCTGCGGCCGGGGGCGGCGTTCGTGATCGCCGGCGACCAGAACGCGGACCCGTTCGACGGCGACTCCTACGACGACGCGATCCGGCAGCTCACCGAGCACCCGCTCATCAACGCGCGGACCGCGCCGGCCAGTGCCGGTGGCGCCGAGGCGGCCACGCTGCAGGGCGGGGCGAACCTGGCGCACGAGGGGGACCCTCGCAACGATACGGCGGACTTCGCCGACACGGCGCCGGGCAACCTGCGGGCGGACTATGTGCTGCCGCGCAAGGGTCTGCGGGTGGTGCGCAACGGTGTGTTCTGGCCGGTCCGGGCGGATCCGCTGTCCCGGCTCACCGGGGTCTACGACCCGGCGTGGTCGGCGGTCGGCGGTTACCCGACCTCGGACCACCGGCTCGTCTGGAGCGACCTGCGCCTCTGAGTGACCGAGGCCCACGAGAGCGGCCGGCCCGGACACCGGGCCGGCCGTGCTCTCATCGGGCCGCCGGCGCCAGCCGGTCGGTGATCACGTGGGCGGCGAACAGCTGAAAGCCGATCACCAGCGGGATCGTGGCCGGCACGGTGAGCGCCAGGAAGAACGCGATCACCCCGGCGAGCGCGGGGGCGACGGCCGTCCACGGCCGGCTGGTCGTCTGCCCCCAGGCCCAGCGGGCGGCGTCGCGCAGCGAACCGGCGGCGTCGCGGCCGATCGCGACGACCGTCAGCGTGGCGAAGCCGCCGAGCCAGACCGTCACCGCGGCGGTGGCGGTGAACAGCACCGGGCCGCCCGGGACCAGGCCCCGGCTGATCGCCATCAGGTCCACCAGCAGCACCACCGCGACCAGCAGCACCGGGATCCCGGGCAGAAGGTGGCGGCGGTACAGGCGCAGCAACGGCCGTACCGGCGCCAGGTCTCCCTCGCGACAGCGATGACGGACCGCGACCGACCCGGCGGCCAGCGCCGCCGGCGCGGTGAGCACCGGCAGCGCCGCGATGGTGACCAGCACGCCGATCAGCGCGAGGTCGGCGGCCAGCGCGAGCCGTTCCCGCCAGTCGTGGCGGACGGCCGGCGCCTCCTCGCGTGGCCAGTTCGGCTCGGCCGCCACGGTCATCCCTTCAGGCCCGTCGTGTTGATGCCCTCGACGAGCATCCGCTGGAAGGCCACGAAGAACAGGAAGACCGGCGCCAGCGAGAGCACCGACATCGCGAACATCGGGCCCACCGCGGACTGGCCGGACGAGTCGATGAACATGGTCAGGGCCACCGGCGCGGTGTACTTCTCCAGATCGGACAAGAAGATCAGCTGGCGGAAGAAGTCGTTCCAGGTCCAGATGAACGAGAAGATAGCGGTGGAGACCAGGGCCGGCCGGCTCAGCGGCAGGATGACGTGGCGGAACACGCCGAAGGCCGTACACCCGTCGATCTTCGCGGCGTCGTCCAGCTCGCGCGGCACGCCGCGCATGAACTGGACCATCAGGAAGATGAAGAACGCCTCGGTGGCCAGCAGCTGCGGGACGAGCAGCGGCAGGTACGGGAAGTCGCCGCCGACCCAGCCGAAGGTCTTGAACATCACGAACTGCGGCACGATCAGCACGTGGCCGGGGAGCAGCAGCGTGCCGATCATGATGGCGAACCAGAAGCCGCGCAGCTTGAACCGCAGACGGGCGAAGGCGTACGCGGCGAGCAGGCACGAGATGCAGTTGGCGACCACGGTGAGTCCCGCGACCAGCGCGCTGTTCAGGAAGAACCGCCCGAACGGCACGTCGAAGTAGGACCAGCCGTCGGTGAAGTTGCCCGGGGTGAACACCTCCGGGAACACCGACATGTTGTTCAGGACCTCCTGCGGCGCCTTGAACGAGCTGCCGAGCATCCAGACCAGCGGGTACAGCACGATCGCGGTCAGCAGGAGCAGCACGAGAGGCCGCGACAACCTGCGCAGGGCCATCAGTCGTCTCCGTCCGAGTAGTGCACCCAGAACTTGCCGGTACGGAAGATGACCACCGTGAGAAGGCCGATGGTGAGCAGGAAGACCCAGGCCATCGCGGAGGCGTAGCCCATCTGGTACTCGGTGAAGCCCTTGATGTAGAGGTGCAGCGTGTACATCAGCGTCGAGTCCACCGGCCCGCCGGTGCCGTTGCTGAGCACGAACGCCGAGGTGAAGCCCTGGAACCCGTTGATGGTCTCGAGCACCAGGTTGAAGAAGATCACCGGAGACAGGATCGGCAGCGTGACGCTGAAGAACTTGCGGATCGGGCCCGCGCCGTCCACCGAGGCCGCCTCGTACAGCTCGGTGGGCACCTGCTTCAGGCCGGCCAGGAAGATCACCATCGGGGCGCCGAACTGCCACACCGCCAGCAGGATCAGCGTGCCGAGCGCGAAGTCGGGGTCGTTGACCCAGGCCTTGCCCTCGATGCCGAACCAGGCCAGGAACGAGTTGAACGCGCCGTCCCGGTTGAACATGTTGACCCAGACGATGGCCAGGGCCACGCTGCCGCCCAGCAGCGACGGCAGGTAGAACAGGCCCCGGAACAGCCCGGCGCCGCGGAACGAGCGGTTCAGCAACAACGCCACAGCCAGCGCGGCGCCCAGCTTCAGCGGGGTGGCCACCAGCGCGAACGTGAGGGTCACCCGGACCGCGTGCCAGAAGGACGGGTCCTCGGTGAACATCTGGCGATAGTTGTCGAACCCGATCCACTCCATCGACTCCCAGTCGCTCAGGACGTCGTAGTTGGTGAAGCTCAGGTAGAGCGACATCAGCATCGGGATCGCGGTGATCGCCGCGAATCCGAGCAGCCAGGGGGAGAGGAAGACGTAACCGGCGATCCCGTCGTTCTCGTTGCGCCGGCGGGGCCGGCCCCGCCGCCCGGAGGCGGCGGGACCGGCCGGCGGCCGATTCGGGGAGGGCCGGGTGGTGGTGACGGCCACTGGACTCACCGGCTGATCGCGGCCTGGCTGGCGGCGAGGAACTGCTCGGCGGCCTCGGCCGGGGTGGCGCGGCCGTACTGGGCCTCCTCCGCGGCCTTGATGAGCTCGGAGCGGACCGTGCTGTGGCCCTTCGGCGGCACGGTCGGCGCCGGACCGAACTTCGCCTGCATCTCGTCCTCGAACGCGATCGACTGCTTCATCGACGGGTTGTCGGTGGAGGCAGCGACCGACTTACGGATGTCCAGGTTGGACGGCAGGCCACGGTCGGTGCCGAGGATCGCGCCGGCCTCCGGGTCGTTCGCCAGGAAGTTGAGCACGTCCACCGCGATGTCCTTGTGCTCGGTGCCACGGAACACCGACAGGTACATCGAGGCGCGCGGCCACTGGGCGCTCGGGTCGCCCGGGTACGCCACGACGCCCAGCTCGTCCTTGGTGTTCTTCTGCAGCTCGGGCATCTGGTTGGCCCACACCCAGGAGGTGAGCGCCTTGTTGGTCACCACCAGCTGCTTGGTGATGTCGGTGGCGTTGCCCTCGTGGATGATGTCGGCGGTCGGCGTGGCCTTGGCGTCGCGGGCGCCCTTCCACAGCTCGAACCAGGCCTGCGCGTCCTCCTTGGTGAAACCGAGCTGGCCGTTCGCGTACAGGTCCTTGCCGTTCTGGCGCAGCCAGACCCAGAAGGCCTTGTAGTCGGCGCTGGGGTCCATGGTGCCGGCGACCTTGGCGGCCGGGCCCGCGGCCTTCGCCCAGTTGATGTGCTCTTCCCAGGTCATCCCGGTGGTCGGCAGCGGCTGCTTGGCGGCCTCCAGCTTGGTCTTGTTGTAGACCAGGCCCTGCGTGTTCTCGCCCATGGCCATGCCGGCCAGCTTGCCGTCTACGACGCCGTACTTCCACAGGCCCTCGGGGAACTTGGTCAGGTCGAGCTTGCCGGAGTTCTGGTACTCCGTCAGGTCGAGCGTGACGTTGCGCGTCGCGTACTCGGAGAGGAAGTTGTCGTCGATCTGGAAGATGTCCGGCGCGTCGTCGCCGGCGGTCAGCGTGGCGAGCTTGTCGAAGTAGCCCTGGTTGGCCTGCCAGGTCTTCTTGAACGTGACGTTCGGGTTCTTCGCGGTGTAGAGGTCGAGCGCCTTCTCGGTGAGCTCGGCGCGGGCCTCGCCACCCCACCAGAAGAAGCTCAGCTCGACCTTGCCGTCGTCGCCGCCGGCCTCCTCGCCGTCACCACAGGCGCCGAGCGCCAGGGGAAGGGCGAGCATGCCGGCGACGAGGCCGCTCAGCAGGCGGCGTCGGGTGGGGCGGGGAAAGGACATGGGTGCGGTCATGCTTGTCGTCACTCCTTGACGGTTGCGGCTACCTCAGCGGTGGTCGCGGCGGCCGGGGTGTACGGCCCGGGGCCGGTGGAGTTGCGAATGATCAAGTCGGTCCGGAGGGTGATCTGGCCGGTGGCCCCGTCGTCGCCCTGCTGCAGCAGCATGTCGACGGCGGCGCGCCCGGCCGTGGCAGTCGGGTTCGCCACGGTGGTGAGCTTCGGGCGGACCAGATTGCTGTACGCGATGTCGTCGATGCCGACGACGCTGACCTGCCCGGGCACCGCGATGTCGCGGTCCTGCAACGCCTGGAGCAGGCCGATGGCCATCAGGTCGTTGTAGGCCAGCACCGCGGTGGCGCCGGTGGCGAGAACCGCCTCGGCGGCCGCGGCGCCGGCCTCCTCGACCGGCTGGTGCGGGCCGAGGACGGTCAGATCCGCGCCGGCCGCGCGTGCGGTGGCTCCCGCGGCCCGGCGGATCTCCCGGTTGGTCCACGAGCCACGCGGGCCGCCCAGGTAGACCAGGTGCCGGTGGCCCAGGTCGAGCAGGTGCAGGATGGCCTGGCGGGCGCCGTGCCCCACATCCATGACCACGGCCGGCAAGCCGGTGATCATGCGGTTGACGACGACCAGCGGCACCTCGCGGCGCAGTTGTTCTATCTGGTCGTCACTCATCCGCGGGCTGCAGAGCAGAATCCCGTCGACCTGCTTGGCCAGGGCCTGGACCAGGTCGAACTCGACGATCGGGTCCTCGTCGGTGTCGGCGACGAAGACGTGGTAGTCGCGCCGCCGGGCGTGGGTCTCGGCCGCCTTGATCAAGGGCGGGAAGAAGGGGTTGGCGATGTCGGCCACGATCAGGCCGATGTTGTGGGTGCGTCCGGTGATCAATGCCCGGGCCGCCCGGTTGGGGCGGTAACCGAGCTGCTCCGCGGTGGCCAGCACCCGGGACCGGGTCTCGGGGTTGACCAGGTGCGGCGCCGAGAAGGTGCGCGACACCGTGGAGATGTGCACTCCGGACGCCCTTGCGACGTCCCGGATCGTCACGGCCACGGTGCCTCCCTGACTTGCGGATGTGACCCGGATCTCTCCGGTGGAGCCATTAATGCAAACGGTTGCTGCCGTGTCAACGCCCTTCGATATCGATCTTGTTGCCTGCGGATTGCCTACTGCGGATAAAAATGGACATACCTGGACTGTCCATTGACTTGCGTCTCGCTCTGATCCCTAATCTGTTGCAAACGTTTGCCGAATGGAGGCGACGGAATGTCGTTGTCACCCCGCCGCCGGTATGCCCTCGTGGGCGCCGGCGCCCGGGCCGGTCTGTTCCTCCGGGCCCTCACCACCGATCACGCCGATGTGGCCGAGCTGGTGGCCCTGGCCGACACGAACCCGGCACGACCGGCCGTCCACAATGCCCGTCTCGCCGCCCTCGGCGCCTCGCCCGTCCCGGTCTACGACGCCGCGGACTTCACCGAGATGCTGAAGCGCGAACGGGTGGACGTCGCCCTGGTCACGACCGTCGACCGATATCACGATCAGTACGTCGCGGCGGCCCTGGAAGCCGGCTGCGACGCCATCACCGAGAAGCCGATGACCGTGGACGTGGCCGGCTGCCGGCGCATCCTGGAGGCCGAGCGCCGCGCACCCGGGCGGTCGGTGAAGGTGACCTTCAACTACCGCTACAACCCGCTGCACGAGGCGGTGAAGCGGATCCTGCTCGACGGCGAGATCGGCGAGGTCGGCTCGGTGCACTTCGAGTGGCTGCTCGACGTGCGCCACGGCGCCGACTACTTCCGGCGCTGGCACCGCGACAAGGCCAACTCCGGCGGCCTGCTGGTGCACAAGGCGAGCCACCACTTCGACCTGGTGAACTGGTGGCTCGACGACGAGCCCGAGCAGGTGTTCGCGGCCGGGCGGCTGTTCTTCTACGGCGAGCAGGGCCACCGGCACGGGTACGCCCGCGACTATCAGCGCGCACACGGCGCCGCCGCGGCCGAGGGCGACCCGTTCGCGCTGCGGCTCGCCGACGAGCCGGGGCTGCGCGAGCTCTACCTGGACGCCGAGCAGCACGACGGCTACCACCGCGACCAGAACGTGTTCGGCGGTGGCGTGACCATCGAGGACGACATGGCGGTGCTGGTCCGGTACGCCCGGGGCGCCTCGATGAGCTACCACCTCACGGCGTACGCGCCGTGGGAGGGCTACCGCGTCATGGTCAACGGCAGCAAGGGCCGCCTGGAACTGGAAGTGGTGGAGAGCGACCACGTGGCCCCGGCCGCGGCCGCCGGCGTCAAGGGCGAGCCGGGTGCGGAGTCCACCGCCGAGCAGGGCTTCAAACGCCTTCTGGTACGGCCGTACTGGGCGCCGCCCCGGGAGGTGCACGTCGAGGGGCTCAGCCGCGGCGGGCACGGCGGCGCGGACGTGCGGATGCTCAGCGATCTCATCCGCCCAGAGGTTACGGTCGATCCGTTGGGGCGTTCGGCCGGCGCCGTGGACGGGGCACGAGCCCTGCTCACCGGCCTGGCCGGCAACGAGTCCCTGGCGACCCGCGAGGCCGTCCGCGTCACCGACCTTCTCGACCTGTCCAACCCCCGCTAGGAGCCCCGGTGCCCGAAGAAGATCATCTCTTCCCCGCCGAGACCACCCAGCGGCAGATCGCCCGCGAGCTCTATCAGCACGCCCGCGACCTGCCTCTGATCAGCCCGCACGGCCACGTCGACCCGGCGCTGCTCGCCGACGACCGGCCGTTCCCCGACCCGGCCCGGCTGTTCGTGGTGCCCGACCACTACGTGACCCGGATGCTCGCCAGCCAGGGCGTCCCACCGGCCCGGCTCGGGGTGCCGAGCATCGACGGATCCGAGGTGGAGACCGACGGCCGGCAGATCTGGCGGCTGCTCGCCGCCCATTGGCGCCTGTTCCGCGGCACCCCGTCGCGGCTCTGGACCGAGAAGGTGTTCGCCGAGGTCTTCGGCATCGACAAGCCGCTGAACGCGGCCACCGCCGACGAGATCTACGAGGAGCTCAGCGCCCGGCTCGCGGAGCCAGCGTTCCGGCCGCGGGCGCTGTTCACCCGGTTCAACATCGAGGTGCTGGCGACCACCGAGAGCCCGATCGACGACCTCGGCGCGCACGCCAAGCTGGCCGCCGACGGCTGGGGCGGCCCGGGCGGCCGAGTGATCACCACGTTCCGCCCGGACAACCTGGTCGACCTGGAATGGGCCGGCTGGCGGGACCGGGTGGCCACCCTCGGCGAGCTGACCGGGCAGGACGTCGGCACGTTCCCCGGCTTCCTGGCCGCGTTGCGGGCCCGCCGCGAGGACTTCATCGCGGCCGGCGCCACCAGCTCGGACCACGGGCACCCGACCGCGGCCACCGCGGCGCTGGACGACGCCGAGGCGGCGGTGCTCTACCGCAAGGCGCTCGGCGGCGGGACCGACGAGCGTGATGCCGAGCTGTTCCGGGCGCACATGCTGGTCGAGTTCGCCCGGATGTCCCTCGACGACGGCCTGGTCATGCAGCTGCACCCGGGTTCGGTCCGCAACCACAACCGGGCCCTGCACGCCCGGCACGGCCGCGACGTCGGCGGTGACATCCCCTCGCCGACGGAGTACGTGCGGGCGCTGCGGCCGTTGCTCGACCTCTACGGTGACGACCCGCGGCTGCGCGTGGTGCTCTACACCCTGGACGAGACCACGTTCACCCGGGAGCTGGCGCCGCTGGCCGGCGGGTACTCCTCGCTCTACCTCGGCGCGCCGTGGTGGTTCCTGGACAGCCCGGAGGGGCTGCGCCGGTTCCGCGAGACGGTCACCGAGACGGCCGGCTTCTACAACACCTCCGGCTTCGTCGACGACACCCGGGCGTTCTGCTCCATCCCGGCCCGGCACGACGTGGCCCGGCGGGTCGACGCCGGTTTCCTGGCCCGGCTCGTCGCCGAGGGCCGGCTGCCGCTCGACGAGGCCGCCGAGACCATCGCCGACCTGGCGTACCACTTGCCCAAGCAGGTCTTCAAGCTCGAGGAGAAGAAACCATGACGGTCCGGATCACCGGGGTCGAGGTGCACGACGTGCGCTTCCCCACCGCGGCCGCCGGCGACGGCTCGGACGCGATCAACAAGGGTGACTACTCGGCCACGTACGTCGAGGTGACCACCGACGCCGGGGTGACCGGCACCGGCCTGACCTTCACCAACGGCCGGGGCAACGAGATCACCTGCGCCGCCGTCGACGCCCTCGCACACCACGTGACCGGGCGCACCGTCGAGGAGATCGCCGCCGACCAGGTCACCTTCTGGCGCTCGATCACCGCCGACGTGCAGCTGCGCTGGCTGGGCCCGGAGAAAGGCGTCATCCACATGGCGGCCGGCGCGCTGGTCAACGCGGTCTGGGACCTGCGGGCCCGGCTGGCCGGCAAGCCGATGTGGCGCTACCTCGCCGAACTCTCCGCCGACGAGATCGTCGCCTCGATCGACTTCCACCACATCAGCGACGCGCTCACCCCGGGGGAGGCCCGCGAGCTCCTGGAGAAGGGCGCGGTGGGATATTCGGACCGCCTCGCCGAGCTGGAGCGCAACGGCTTCCCGGCGTACACCACCAGCGTCGGCTGGCTGGGATATCCGGACGCCAAGGTGCGCGAGCTGACCCGGCAGGCCGTCGCCGAGGGGTGGACCGCGGTGAAGATGAAGGTGGGCGGGCCGCTCGAGGACGACGTGCGCCGCGCTCGCATCATCCGCGAGGAACTGCCCGAGGGCGCCTGGCTGATGATGGACGCCAACCAGGTGTGGGACGTGGACGAGGCGATCGCGGCGATGGAGCGGCTCACGCCGTTCGACCCGTACTGGATCGAGGAGCCGACCCACGCCGACGACGTGCTCGGGCACGCCCGGATCGCCCGCGCGGTGAACCCGGTCCGGGTCGCCACCGGCGAGGTCGCCGCCAACCGGGTGATCTTCAAACAGCTGCTGCAGGCCGGCGCGATCCAGGTCTGCCAGGTGGACGCCTGCCGGGTCGGCGGCGTCAACGAGGTGCTGGCGATCCTGCTGCTGGCCGCCAAGTTCGGTGTGCCGGTCTGCCCGCACGCCGGCGGGGTCGGCCTCTGCGAGTACGTGCAGCACCTCGCGATCTTCGACTACCTGCGGGCCGGCCGGTCGCTGGAAGGCCGCATGATCGAGTACGTCGATCATCTGCACGAGCACTTCACCGACCCGGTGACGGTCGTCGAGGGCCGTTACCGGCTCCCGGCGAAGCCCGGCTACAGCGTGGAGATGAAGCCGGAGTCGATCGCCGAGTTCCGCTTCCCGGACGGCCCGGCATGGCGGTGACCTACCGCCTCGGCCGCAGCGCGCTCGCCTCGCTGCCGTCGGGGAGCCGCCCCACCGTGCGGCCCGGCGACGTCCGGCCCGGCGTCGTCCACCTCGGACTCGGCGCCTTCCACCGCGCCCACCAGGCCGTCTACACCGAGGACGCGGTCGCCGCGTCCGGCGGGGACTGGGGGATCGTCGGGGTGGCTCCGCGATCGAGGACCATCCTCGACCAGCTGCGGGAGCAGGACCGCCTCTACAGCGTGCTCACCGTCGGCGGTGCGGAGGACCAGGCCCGGACCATCGGGATCCTGTCCGGGCTCGGGCACGCGGCCGGCGACCCGTACGGCGTGGTCGCGGCCATAGCCGACCCGGGCATCCGGATCGTCACGATGACCGTGACCGAGAAGGCGTACCGGCTCGACCACGACGGGCGCCTGCTGCTCGACGACGACCTGCGGGCCCAGCTGACCGGGGCGGCACCGCCCACATCCGTGCCGGCGCTGCTCGTCCGGGGGCTGCTGCGCAGGCGGCAGACCGGCGGCGGACCGCTCACCGTGCTCTGCTGCGACAACCTGATGGGCAACGGCCCGCGGATCCAGGGCCTGGTCACCCAGGCCCTGGCCGTGGCCGGCGCCGAACTGCCCGCGGATGTCGCGTTCCCGGCCACCATGGTCGACCGGATCGTGCCGGCCACCAGCGCCGACCACCGGCGGCGGGCGGCGCTCGCGCTCGGCGCCGACGACGCGGTGCCGGTGGTGGCCGAGCCGTTCACCCAGTGGGTGATCGAGGACCGGTTCCCCGGCGGGCGGCCGGACTGGGCGGCGGCCGGCGCGGTGCTCACCGACGACGTGACCCCCTGGGAGATGCTCAAGCTGCGCGCCCTCAACGCCGTGCACTCGGCCTGCGCGTACCTCGGTGCCCTGGCCGGGCGCGAGCTGATCGCCGACTCGCTGGAGCTGCCCGGCATGACCGGCGTGCTGCGCCGGTTCATCGCCGAGGACATCGCGCCGACCGTGACACCCCCGCCGGGCGTGAGCGTCGTCGAGTACGGCGACTCGGCCCTGGCCCGCTTCGCCAACCGCGAGCTCGGGCACCGCAACATCCAGGTGGCGATGGACGGCAGCCAGAAGCTGCCGCACCGCCTGCTCGGCTCGGTCGCCGACCGGCGGCGGGCCGGTGCCCTCCCCGGCTGGGGGATCCTGGTCCTGGCCGCGTGGATGCGCTTTGCGCGGGGGTACGCGGACAGCGGCGCCAGCCTGCCGCTGGACGACCCGCTGGCCGAGGAGATCCGGGCCGCGCTCGACGCCGCGCCGGACACCCCGGCCGGGGTCGTGGACGCGCTGCTCGGCCTGACCCAGGTGTTCCCGCCTGCGCTCGCCGCCGACGAGGAGCTGCGCCGGGAGCTGATCCGCCGGTACACCGACCTGGAGAAGCACGGTGCGGAGGCGACCATCCGGAGTCTCTCCTCATGAGCGTGCGGGTGGCGCTGATCGGCGCGGGCGGGCACGGTCTGTGGCACCGGCGCACCCTGCAACGGCTGTCCGACGCCGGCCGGGTGACGGTGACCGGGCTCTGCGACCGGCAGCCGGTCGAGCCGCACCCGGACGCGCCGCTGCCCGGCGTCCCGTTCTACACCAGCCACACCGAACTGCTGGCGGACGCCCGCCCCGATGTCGTCGTGGTCTGCACACCGCCGCACACCCACCTGGCGATCGCCCTCGACGTGCTCGACTCCGGTGCCGATCTGCTGCTGGAGAAGCCGCCGGTGATGTCGGCGGCGGAACACGACCGGCTGGCGGCGGCCGTCACCGCGACCGGGCGGCTGTGCCAGGTCGGCTTCCAGGCGCTGGGCTCGGCGGCGCTCGCCGAGTTCTGCGGCGCCGCCCCGGCCGGCCCGATCGCGGTGCGCGGGGCCTGGTGGCGGCCGGACAGCTATTACCTGCGGGCGCCGTGGGCCGGGCGCCGCGCGATCGCCGACCGGCCGGTCCTGGACGGCGCGCTGGTCAACCCGTTCGCGCACGCGCTGATGCAGTCGCTGGTCGTCGCCGGGAAGTTCGCCCCGGCGCTGCTGGAACTGGAGCGGTACCGGTCCCGGGCGATCGAGACCGACGACACCACCTTCCTGCGGCTCACCGGCGCGGACGGTGAGCGGATCACGGTGGGGGTGACGCTGGCGTCGGAGATCTTCATCGCCGGGGAGATCCAGGTGGGCGAGGCGGTCCTGGAATATCCGACCGACCGGGTCCGGCTGCCGGGCGACACCGGGGCCCGGCACGTCCCCGGGCGCAGGGGACTGCTGGAGAACCTTCTCGATCATCGGAGCGACCCGGGCGTACCGCTGATCGCCCCGCTGGAACGGACCCGGACCTTCACCGCCGTGGCCGAGGCCATCGTGGCCGGTCCGCCGCCGGCGACGATCCCGCGGAGCGCGCTGCGCCCGCACCCGGACGGCGGCGGCCACGTCGTCGACGGCATCGACGAGCTCGTCCGGAAGGTGGCCGCCACCGGCCTCCTGCCGTCCGAGACCGGCGTCACCTGGGCGGTCGATCCGCACCGGGTGGCCTTTACCGACAGAAAGGAGTGACACCATGCGCAAACTGAGCATCGCTGAATTCGCGGACCACCATCGTGGCCCGACCTTCACCAGCGTCCTGCCCGGCCACACCGTCCAGAAGGGCGGATTCCGGGTGTACGCCGAACCGAACTTCCGCACCCACGACGAGCCGGGCCGGCACGTGCACACCGTGCCCGAGATCTTCGTGATCGTGCAGGGCAGCGGCGTCATCGAGATCGACGGCACGGAGGTGGACAAGTTCACCGCCGGCGAGGCCGTGATGTTCGAACCCGGCGAGGACCACCACCTGATCAAGCGGAGTGACGAGCCGCTGGTCTTCGTGTGGATGCACCTGGAACCGGTGGCGTAACGCCATGGCCACCCGAACCGCTCTCGCCGCGACGATCGGCCTCCTCCTCGCCGGCGTCGCCACCGTCCCCGCCTCCGCCGCCTCCGCACCTCTGAGTTCAGCGTCCGTCGCGTTGCCGGACGCGGCGCCTGCCGGCGCCCGGCAGGTGCTCGCGCCGAACGACGGCTGGGCGGCCGCCACCACCGGGACCACCGGTGGGGCTGCGGCCGACGACGCGCATGTCTTCGTCGTGCGCAACCGCGCCGAACTGGCCGCCGCGCTGGCCGGCGGCACCGACCCCACCCCGCGCATCGTGCTCGTCGCCGGCACGATCCGGGCCAACGAGGACGACACCGGCGCGCCGCTGACCTGCGACGACTACGCCGACCCCGGATACAGCCTGGACGCCTACCTGGCCGCCTACGACCCGGCGGTGTGGGGACGCGCGACCCGGCCCACCGGTCCGCTCGAAGAGGCCCGGGTCCGGTCCCAGCGCAACCAGGCCGCCCGGATCAACTTCCGGGTCGGGTCGAACACCACCATCTACGGGCTGCCGAACGCCCGGCTGGTCGGCGCGAACCTGTTGGTCCAGAACGTGGACAACGTGATCGTGCGCAACCTCCGGCTGGAGGACGCCGCGGACTGCTTCCCGGCGTGGGACCCGACCGACGGGTCGGCGGGCAACTGGAACTCCGCGTACGACCTGGTCACGCTGACCGGTGCGACCCACGTGTGGGCCGACCACAACACGTTCAGCGACGGGAACAACGTGGACTCGGCGCAGCCGCGCTACTTCGGGCGGCCGTACCAGGTGCACGACGGGGCACTGGACGTGATCCGGGCGTCGGACTACGTGACGATCTCGTGGAACGTGTTTCAGGAACACGACAAGACGATGCTGATCGGCTCGACCAACACGGTCGGCGCGGACGTGGGCAAGCTGCGGGTCACCCTGCACCACAACAAGTTCGCCAACGTCGGGCAGCGGGTGCCGCGGGTCCGGTTCGGGCAGGTGGACGTCTACAACAACTACTACTACCTGACCGACGAGGACGCGTACTCGTACTCGTGGGGCGTCGGGGTGTACTCGGCGATCTACGCGGAGAACAACTTCCTGCTGCGCAGCGCCGGTCTCGCCCTGGACGACTTCGTCTACGACTGGGGCGGCACGGCGATGACCGAGATCGGGACGCTGACCCAGGTCGGCACCGGGCGGGTCGAGCCGGTCAGCCTGCTGGCGGAGTACAACGCGACGCACGACCCGGACCTGGGCACGGACGCCGGCTGGACGCCGGTGCTGCGGGCCGGGCCGGTGACGCCGACCGCCCAGGTGCCCGCGGTGGTGAACGCGGGAGCCGGCGCAGGCCGGATCTGATCACCGCAGCACACGACACGAGCGCCGGGCGGCCCGCCGTCCGGCGCTCTCGTGCACAAACCGAGCGTGTGAAGTTCAGGTGCGGACGGGGGCTCACCTTCACACGCCCGGCCGCGGCAGTTCGAGTGTGTGAAGTTCGGGTGCGTATTGAGCCTTACCTTCACACACTGGTCGGGGTGCGGGTGGGCCTCGGTGGGTGAGGTAATCAGAATCGGTCGGTCGTGCGTCGCCACGTCTCCGTTGGCTTGGACGGGCTACAGGTGCTGTCCCCGTGGGGCGCGGGACGGCGGCGCGACCTCGGGCGGGAGGCGGCGCGCCTCGGGGGCACGGGACCGCCGGGGCCGGGCCGTCGCTTCAGCCCGGCGGCCGCCGGGCGGCCTTGCGTGGCAATCGGTCGCGGTGTAGCGCGGGACTTTGCCGGCTCGTACAAGAAAGACGGTTGCGAGATGGAAGGTGATCGACAAGCCTGCACCGTGGGGTTTGCGCAGGTCGAAGAGGTGTGCCTTAAGACCGCTGCCCGTTGATTCTTAAGTTTGCCTTTAGATCGATCCGCCGTGGGAGCGTTCCCGTATGGACCGGTGGAGAACCCGGTTCAAAAGGAAGGCACGCACATGAAGCGCTACCGGAGCTACCGGAACAACGCTGGGGGATCGAACGTGCGGCGCTGGCGCGTGGCCGGCGTGGCGGGCGTGGCGGTGGCCCTGGCCGGTGTGGGACTGGGCGTGGCGGCGGCCGCGGACTCCGGGGTGCCGACGGTGAACTGCCAATCGGTTGCGGACAAGCTGCCTGCTGTCCCGGCGTCGGCGAAGGCCGAGATCGAGCGGAACCTGGCGCTGCTGAACACCCAGATCCAGGAGGCGAACGCGCGCCTGGCCAGCTCGGTCGGCCAGGGCGGCCCGAACTTCGTCCAGAACGCGATCCTCGGCCCGCTGAAGGACAAGCGGTTCGCGACGATCAACCGGATGGAGACCGCGATCGGCCGCGCCGCGGCCAAGCCGGACCTGAACGCGGAGGGGCTGTCGGGCTGCTCGCTGAACGAGAATGGTGGCGGCACCGCGGCGCCGGAGCCGGCCCAGGTGCCGGAGAACAACAACGGCAACGCCGGTGGGAACAACAACGCCGGCGGTGTGCCGACCGTGAACTGTCCGGATGTGAACATCGCCGTGGCGATCCCGGCGTCCGCGCAGGCGGAGATCGACCGGAACCTGGCGCTGCTGGCGACGCAGATCCAGGAGGCGAACAACCGGATCGCGAGCACGGTGGGGCAGGGTGGCCCGAACTTCATCCAGAACGCGATCCTCGGCCCGCTGGAGGACAAGCGGTTCGCGACGATCAACCGGATGGAGACCGCGATCGGCCGCGCCGCGGCGAAGCCGAACCTGAACGCCGAAGGTCTCGCCCCCTGCTCGCTGAACGAGAACGGTGGCGGCGCCGCGGAGCCGGAGGCCACCGAGGCCCCCGGGAACAACGCCGGGGGCGGCAACGGCAACGCCGGTGGCGGTAACGGCGACGCCGGTGCCGTGGCGACCGTGAACTGCCCGGCCGTGACCATCAACGTCGCGATCCCGGCGTCCGCGCAGGCCGAGATCGACCGGAACCTGGCGCTGCTGGACAAGCAGATCCAGGAGGCGAACGACCGGATCGCCAGCTCGGCCGGCCAGGGCGGCCCGAACTTCGTCCAGAACGCGATCCTCGGCCCGCTGCAGAGCAAGCGGTTCGCGACGATCAACCGGATGGAGACCGCGATCGGCCGCGCCGCGGCCAAGCCGAACCTGAACGCCGAGGGTCTCGCGCCCTGCTCGCTCAACCAGTAAGTACTGCATCGCGGAACGGCCCGGCTACGGCCGGGCCGTTTCCGTCGGCCCGAGCAGCCCGTCCAGGCCGGTGCCGGAGCGCACCGCCTCCTCCGCCGCGATGACGTCCTGCTCGGCGATGCGGACCTCCTCGGCGAGCACCTCGGCGGCCACCTCGGCGACGTGCGCCTCGCGGCGGCTGTGCGCGGTCTCGGCGATCACCCGCTCGTACTCGTCGCGGGCCGCCCGCACCAGCACGTCGTCGTCCGGCACCTCGGCGATCTCGCCGCCGCCGGTGTGCTGCCAGATCCCGTTGAGCTGCGCCACCGTCAGCTCCCCGCGCCGGTAGGCGTCCAGCGCGGCCCGCTGCACCAGCCGCTGCGGCTCGTCGACCGCGGCCGTCCGGGCCTGCCGGCGGGCCTGCAGATAGCGGCGCTCGGCCTGGTCGCGCATGCCGGCGACCTGCTCCGCCCGGTCCCGGGCCTGGTCGGCGGCGCTGACCGCGCGTTCGGCGGCGGCCCGCACCGCCTCCACGTCGGCAGCCAGTTCGGCGGCCTCCTCGACCGGTTCGGGCGACTGCAGCGGCTCCGGTCTGTGCCGGACGCGTCCCGCTATCACCGCTGAGCCGCCGAAGGCGACCGCCACCAGCACCGCGAACACGAGGACCCACCCCGACCAGCCCGGCAAAACCACGCTCCCCACTCTCGATCACCGTCGATTCCCCGACCGTAAGGTGATCGATCGCGCGGCCGCCGGCCGGGGGTGCTGTGCTATCCGTCATTGCTATCCGATAGCTTGCGCGCTCGCGCGTGCCTTCCCTCCGGCGTCATGCGGGCGTGGTAGAAAGCTCCGTCCCGGTTTACGCCAGCAGAGGAGACGCGGGTGGCGATCGCCGTTCGAGCGGGCAGCAGCGTGGTGGTCTATCTCTCGGTCAGCCTGCGCTCCCGGCTGCGGGCCCTGGCCGCGTCGACCGGCCGCTCGCACACGCAACTCGTCTTCGACGCGCTCAACGCGACCCACGATCAGCTTGCCGATCTGGTCGCGCGGGGCGGCTCGCTGCCGGCTGCCGTCGACGGCATCTTTCTCGCGCAGCGTACGACCAGACGACAGCACCGCGAGGACCAGGTGCAGGTCTCGATACGCCCGCACCGGGACAACCTCGCTGTCATCGACCGGCTGGCCGCCCAGCACACCGGTGGCAACCGGTCCGCGTTGATCGCCCTCGCGCTCGACGCCTTCCTTCCCGGCGTCCTCCTTCCCGATACGAAAGGCGTCACCGCGTGAAGCAGTACAACGACCTGATCGCGGATTTCTGGCGCGACTACGCGGCACTGGTGCTGCTCGGCGCCGGGCTGCTCGGCGTGCTGGCGCTGGCCGGGCTGTTCGTCTGGGCGAAACGGTCGCGCAAACCGCTGCGCCCGATCGCGCTCGCCTTCAGCATGAACCTGGCCCTGCTGCTCAACGCCGAGGGCATGTGGGTGATCGCGATCGACCAGCTGCGGCTGCCGCCGGTGTTCGCGGTGCTGGTCTTCGCGGTGTTCGAGATCTGCTTCCTGACCGCGACGTCGCTGGCGGCGGAACAGTACCGGCGCACCACTGTGTACGGGCCGGACGGCGGGATCGTCACGCCGGGCCACCCCGGGCCGATGCTCTACATCGCCGCGCTGATCGCCGCCCTCTCCGGCATCATCGTGGCCAGCAACGCCGTCACCGGCACCGAGAAGCTGCTGCGCCTGGCGGTGCCCTGCGTGATCTTCCTGATGTGGTGGGCGGCGCTCACCGCGGCGGGACAGCGGGTGCGGCGGGGCCGGTTCGCCTACAGCCCGCGCCGGCTCGCCGAGCGGTGGGGCTGGCTGATCCCGGACGACGACCCGGACCTGGTCCGGATGGCGGCCGACCGCCAGGTGCGCCGGATGGTGGTGAACCATCACCGGGTCAGCGGTGGCCGCTGGCCGCAGTCGTGGTGGCGGTCCCGGCTGCTGAAGGACGCGCGGACCGCCGGGGAGCCGGTGGTCGAGGACGTCGTCGAGCAGCTGGCCCGGATCCAGCGGGTGATGGATCTGCTGGTTCCGGGCGGTTCCGGCCTGCCGGTGATCGACCGGGAGGCGTTGCGAGCTCCCGCGCCGCAGCCGGTTGCCGCGCCGTCCCCGGTCCCGGCGCCGTCGTCCGTCCCGGCGGCACCGCCGGTTCCGGTCGCGGACCCGGTGGAGGCTCCGCGGCAGGCTCCGGCGGTTCAGCCGGTGCGGTTCGTGCCGCCTGTCCCCACCGTCGACGGTCCGGTGAACGGCTCACACCGGTTCGCCGATGAGGTGGCGGTCGACGGGATGCGGGACGCCATGCTGGAAGTGCCGGCTCAGCGCCGACCGTCCGCCGCGGAAGTGGACGCGGTGACCCGGCCGGTCGAGGCCGAGCTCAGCGCTTCCCCGGCACCGCAGGCGCCGGCGCCGACGCCAGCGGCCGAGGTGGATCCGGTTGTTCCGGTGTCGCCGGCGCCGGCGGTCCCCGCCTGGGCGTCGACCGGGACCGGGGCCCGGCCCGCGGTCACCATCGTGGGCTCGCCGTGGTGGCGGCTCGCCGTGGAGCGGCTGAGCCGCCTGGTCGCCGCCGAGATCAGCCCCGAGGACCTGCCGGACATGACGTACCTGCGGGTCACCGAACTGGCCCGGGCCCTCGCACCGCGGGTCTCCGAGCTCGGTGAGGGAGTGGTGCGGGCGTTCGTGAACGACTACGTGCGGGAGCTGGGCGGGGAGCACGTCGAGTCGGCGTACCCCTGGCGTGATCTGCTTCCCGCTCCGGCGACCGCCGCGCCCGGCTCGCACGCCTGGCTGGTCGCGCTGGAGGACCTGCGCGACGCGCTCGTCGAGGAACTCGGCCACGGCGAGCCGCGGGACGCGCGGGAGCTGGCCGAACTGTTGACGCCGAGCGCGCCGCGGCTGGACGAGGCGACGATCCAGCGGTTCATCACGGACTATCTGCTGGTGCTCGGCGGGCAGGCCGGCCCGGGCGGCGAGCCGTGGCAGCACCTGCTGCCGCGCCCGCACGCCGGGCGGGGGCCGTCCGACGAGGAGGTGCTCGAGGTCTACGGCGAGCAGCTCGACGAGCATCTGCGGACGACCGGGCGGCTGAGCCGTTACAAGGTGCAGGCGGTCACCGGGGTGAAGAGCCGGATCCAGGCCGACCGGATCAAGGCCGCGGTCCAGGAGCGGGTGGCGGAGTCGGCGCCGGTCGGGGGCTGACCCGCCCGCCGGGCCTTTCACGGCCCCCGCGCGAGCCCGCCGGACCCGGCCGGCCGTGGCCTCATCACGCGGCGGTGCAGAGCCAGACGTCGCGGGAGCTGCGGACGGTCAGGCCGGGGTGCTGCTCCAGGGCGGCCGTCCCCTCGGCGGCCAGCAGCCGGTCCAGCGCGGCGCGGTCGTCCGCGGCGAGGCGGTCGGCCATGCCGGCGGCGAAGCGTTCGAGGGTGGCCCGGGCGTACCGCAGGGCGGGGGCCGGTAACGGCGCCGAGAGGTCGACGTCGAGGGTGCGGGCCTCGCGCACGGTGAAGCCGGCCGCGCCCAGCAGGGCGGGCCAGTCGGCGCCCATGTGCGGCAGGTGCTCGTTGCGGGCCTGCTCGGTGACGGCGTGCAGGCGGTCCTCCAGGCCGGGCTCGCCGAAGCCGGCTCCCAGGTCCCCGGGCAGGAAGCGGGGCAGGTGCTCCATCTCGAGGACCACGAGGACGCCGCCGGGGTGCAGGGCGGCGCGGATGTCGCGGAGCACCCGGTCGGGATGGGCCATGTGGTGCAGGGACGACGAGGCCCAGACGAGGTCGGCGGGGCCGGTCGCCGGCCAGCCCTCGTCGAGGTCGGCGCGCAGCGGGCGGATCCGGTCGGCGAGGCCGTGGCGGCCGGCGCTCTCCCGCAGGTGGCGCAGCATCTCGTCGGAGGTGTCCAGGGCGGTGGCGGTCGCCTCGGGGAAGTGCCGGAGCAGCGCGAACGTGCCGGTGCCGGTGCCGCTGCCCACGTCGATGACGTGCCGCACCGGGTCGCTGGCCAGGCCGGCGGCCCGCACGATCAGCTCGGCGAGCCGGGGCGCCGCCACCTCGGCGTCAAGATCGAGGATCTCCTGGTGGGCGATGCCGTGAGCGGATGACGGGGCGGTTCCGTGGTGGTGTGCGTGAGCCATGGCCCGACTGTAGGCACCGATTGCGCCGGAGGCATAGTGTATTGCGTATGACGCAAGACGCTGAGATCGACGGACTGGTGCGGGCCCGGATCCGGGCGCTGCGGATCGCCAAGGGCTGGTCGCTCGACGACCTGGCGGGACGGTGCTACCTGAGCCCGTCGACGCTGAGCCGGATCGAGACCGGGCACCGGCGGATCGGGCTCGACCAGTTGACCGCGATCGCCCGCGCGCTCGGGGTCAGCCTCGACCACCTCGTCGAGACCGGAGGCGAGGAGGTGGTGATCAAGCCGCATCACCATCCGGAGCGCGGGATCACCACGTGGGTGCTCAGCCACGACCCCGGGCAGAAGGGCATGACGGTGTCCCGGGTGCGGCTTACCCGGCCGGCGTCGCGCGATCCGGAGGCGCTGCGGGTGCACCCCGGCCGGGACTGGTTCACGGTGCTGTCCGGGACGGTCGAGCTGGTGCTGGGGGAGCGGACGATCGTCGTGACGGAGGGACAGGCGGCGGCGTTCAGCACCATGATCCCGCACACCTTCGGGGCACGGGGCGGGCCGGCCGAGGTGATCGCCATCCTGGACCACGACGGCGAGCGGGTGCACCTCGACCAGGCAGACGTCCGGTGACGCGCCGGGGGAGGTGCTGTTCGGCAAGGGTGGCGGAGGGCAGTTCTCGGCTGTTTCCGACGACGCCCGGTGCGGACATGCGGTGCTCGGGTCAAAAGCACGGGTGCAACCCGGCCACTCCGCCGGCGCTCCACAGGTGCGCCCCGCACCGGCCAGTCTCATACCGGTGGGCGCGGCGTGGCACCTGGCGACCACATCGCCGAGCGAGGAGGAGCCGCATGACCGTCCATCTCAGATCCCGCCTCGCCGGCTGGGTCACGCGTACCCTCGGGGCCGCTGCTGTCGCCTCCACCGCGCTGGTCTGCGCCTCCTCGACGGTGCTCGTCGCGCCGGTGGCGGCCACGACGGCCACGCCGTCGTCCACCGCACGGTGCGGTCGCACCATGAACATCGTCGCGCACCAGGACGACGACCTGCTGTTCATCAATCCGGCGATCAGCGACGACATCACCGCCCGCAGGTGCGTCACCACCGTCTTCGTCACCGCCGGCGACGCCGGCCGGGGCTACACGTACTGGCGGGGGCGCGAGCGTGGCGCGATGGCCGCCTACGCCCAGATGGCGGGCAAGCGCAACAAGTGGACCGAGGACACGCTGCGTGTCCGCGGCGCCGCCGTGCACCGCGCCACCCTCACCGGCACCGGCATCACGCTCCTGTTCATGCGCATCCCGGACAAGTACGGAGCGCCGTTCCAGGCCCGGCTGCGGACCGTCTGGCAGGGGAACGGCACCAGCGGAACCATCGGGACCGTCGACGGCAAGCAGGTGTACACCCGGGAGTCGATCACCGGCACGGTCACCGGGATGATGGACCTGTACCGGCCGCGCGAGATCAACACGCTGGACTTCACGCACCCGTTCGATGCCGGTGACCACGAGGACCATCGGGTGGCCGGCCTGATCGCCGAGGAGGCACAGCGCCGGTACGCGCTCCCGCACAGCCTCACCGCGTACCAGGGTTACCACATCCGGTTCATCAAGCCGGGCACGCTGTCCGCCGCGCGGGCCGACGCGAAGTACGCGGCCTTCCACGCGTACGCGGCGGGCGACAGACGCGTGTGCCAGACCCGCGCCGCGTGCCGGGCGAACGCCGATTACTGGGGCTACCTGACCAACCAGGTGATAACCCACATCCACCGGGCCGGCTGACCCCTTCCCTCAGCCGCGGACGAGCGCGTCGTACACCTCGGCGAACCGGGCGCGCCGCTCCGCGTAGTGCTCGACGTGCGCGGGCCGTGGCTCGTACGTCGCTCCGGTGCCCCGGGGCGCGCGGGGCACGTCCGGCGCCAGCACGTCGAGCGCGAGCAGCGCCGTGCCGCGCTGGGTGGCCCGCCGCCGGGTGACGTGGGTGACGGGACGGCCGAGCACGTCCGCGAGGATCTGGAGCCACTGCGGCTGGTCGTTGCTGACCCGGCCGGCCGCCGCGACCTCCAGCACCTGCGGGGCGGCCGGGTGCAGCTCGTCGGCGACCCGGGCGTACGTCATGGCCACGCCCTCGACGATCCCGCGGAACAGGGCGTCGGCGCCGGTGGCCGTGGACACCCCGCCGAACACGGCGCGGGCCCCGCCGACCCAGCCCGGCGCGCGTTCACCGGTGAGGTACGGCAGCACGAGCGGGGTGGCGTCGCTCGGCGGCGCGGTGAGGACGGCCGCCGGGTCCGGGCCGAGGAGCAATGTGCTCTGCGCCCAGCTGACCGCGCGACCGACGTCGTTGATCGCCCCGCCGAGCAGCGTGCGCCGCGCGTCGACCCGGTAGTTCCACAGCCCGAACGGCAGCGGGTCGGCGGGCCCGTCGAGCAGCACCCGCAGCGCACCGCTGGTGGCTGTCGCCGCGGTGAGCACCGTGGCGTCGGTCGCACCGGACCCGATGTTGCTGGCGAATCCGTCGGTGATGACCGGGAACCAGAGGGCCCGGGCGAGGGCGGGCCGGTGTGCCGGGGCCGCCGGCGGCGCCGGGTCGGTCATGTCCCGCGGTGCGGAGAAGTGCTCGGGGCCGGCGCCCGCGGCGGCGAGCAGTTCGGCGTCGAGTTCGCCGGTGTGCCGGTCTAGCAGGCCGGTCCACGCCACCGTGGACGTCCCGGCGAGCGGGTGCCCGGCCAGCCTGGCCAGCACGTATTCGCCCAGCGACCACCAGGCGGCGGCCGCGGCCACGACGCGCGGCTGGGTGGCGGCCAGCCAGCGCAGGCGTGGGGCGTGATAACTCGTGTGCAGGCGGGTGCCGGTGCGCTGCTGCACCGCGTGCTCGTCGAGCTCCTCGCGCAGCGCCGTGACCGCGTCGGCGCTGCGCGAGTCGGCGTAGGTGAGGCACGGGGTGAGCGCACGGCCGGCCGCGTCCACCGCGATCAGCGAGGCGGCGAAGGTGTCCATCGCGACGCCGGCGATGCGGGTGCCCAGCCGCGGGTCGCGGGTCAGCGCGTCGAGGAGCTGCTCGACCTCCGCGGTGACCTGGTCCGGGTCGATGATCGAGGTGCCGTCCGGCGCCACCGTGAAGGCGTGCGGCACCTTGTGCTGGAGCCCGTGGACCCGCCGGCCGGTCGCGTCGTGCACGCCGCCCCGGGTGGCGGTGGAGCCGATGTCCAGGGCGAGGACCAGCGGGTCCAGGGCCGCGTCGAGCGTGACGTCGTCGTCCATCCGGGTCATCGCGGTCCTCGTGGTCGGCGGGTGCGGTTCCCCGCGACCCTAACCCTCCGGGCGTGCCGGGGCTCGCTCGGCGCTCAGACGTCGTGCAGATCGGCCAGCAACTGGTACGGGTACGGCTTCGGCTTCTCGCTCACCCGGTCCAGGCGGGCCCGCTGCTCCGGATCCAGCGTGACGCCGACGGCGCCGAGGTTGTCGTCGAGCTGCCGCGTCGTCCGGGCGCCGATGATCGGCGCGGTGACGCCGGGACGGTGCAGCAGCCAGTTGAGCGCCGTCCGGGCCGGGGTGGTGCCGGCCTCCTCCGCGACGGCGATCAGCGTGTCCACCACGTTCCAGGTGCGGTCGTTGTCGTAGTTGCCCCAGGCCTCGGTCCACACCGGCTCACCGGAGCGGTTCGTCGCCGCGATCCGGGTGCCGGCGTCGGCCGGCGGTGCCCCGCGCCGGAACTTGCCGGTGAGCCAGCCACCCCGCAACGGGCTGTACGGCACGATGCCCACACCCTCCTCGCGGCACACCGGCACCAGCTCCCACTCCGCCTCGCGGTCCAGCAGGTTGTAGAGCGGCTGCAGCGACACCAGCGGCTCCCGGCCGGCGGTGCGGCACATGTCGACGGCGCGCTGCAGCTGGGCGCCGCTGAAGTTGCTGACCCCCAGGTAACGCACCTTGCCGGCGCGGACGATCGAGTCCAGCGCCCGCAGCGTCTCGTCGAGCGGGGTGCCGTAGTCCCACATGTGCAGCTGGTACAGGTCGATGTGGTCGGTGCCCAGCCTCCGCAGGCTGCCGTCGACCGCGTCGAGAAGGTGTTTGCGGCTCAGGCCCCGGCGGTTCCGGCCACTGCCGAACCGGGCCTTGGAGGCGACCACCACGTCCTGCCGTGGGTGGCCCTTCAGCCAGCTGCCGACGATTTCCTCGGACCGGCCCTCGCTGTAGGCGTCCGCGGTGTCGATGAACGTGCCACCGGCCTCGGTGAACCGGTCCATCAGCTGATGGCTCTCCGCCTCGCCGATCTCCCGGCCGAACGTCATCGTCCCCAGACACAACCTGCTGACCTCGAGCCCGGTCCGGCCCAGGCGGGTGTACTCCACGGCGACCCCCGAATCCGCGCCGCACGTCGGCGCCGGCCCCGACGCTATGACCTGGAGCGCGCTCCAGCTCAACCCCGCCACCAGCAGCGTGTGAACTTGGGGTGCGCTACGCACCCCAAGTCCCCACGCAACGCTGCAGCGCGGGGGATCTCAGAGTGCGGGCGCCGCGCAGCTCTCGCGCCAGATGACCGTCGCCGGGGCGGGCTCGGTGTGCGGGCCGTCGTCGTGGCCCAGCGCCAGCGCCATCGCCCGCTCGCCCATCGCCACCAACGGCAGCTTGACCGTCGTGAGCGACGGCGTCACGTCCCGGGCGATCGGCATGTCGTCGAAACCGGTGACCGACACGTCGTCCGGGACCCGCACGCCCCGCTCGCGCAGCGTGGCCTGCGCGCCGACGGCCATCGAGTCGTTGAGGGCGACCAGCGCGGTGAGGCCGGGCTCGGCGTCGAGCAGCGCCCCGGCCGCCGTCGCGCCGCCGTCGCGGGTGAAGTCGGTGTAGATGATGCGCGCGGGCGGCAGCTCGACGCCGCACTCCTCGGCGGCGCGGCGGAAACCGGTGAGCCGGTCGGTGGTGGTGGTGAGCCGGCGCGGGCCGGCGATGATCGCGACGCGGCGGTGGCCGAGGCCGAAGAGGCGCAGGCCCAGTTCGTGCGCGCCGTCCTCGTTGGCCGGCAGCACGGCGCTGCCCACCAGCCGGTGCCGGCCGATCACCGCGACCCGGCCGCCGGCCTGCTGGTACGCCCCCAGCTCGGCGTTGAGCCGCTCGGTGAACGTGTCGTCGTGGTAGCCGGAGCCGGCCAGGATCAGCGCGTGCACCTGCTGGGCGCGCAACAGCGCGACGTACGCCAGCTCGCGTTCCGGCTCCCGGTAGCTGTTGCAGATCACCAGGAGCCGGTCGTGGGCGCCCGCCTGGCGTTGCAGGCCGCGGGTGATCTCCGCGAAGTACGGGTCGGAGACGTCGTGCACGATCACCCCGACGGCCGACTTGCGGGGCCGCGCCACGTGCTGGGCGTGCGCGTTGGGCACGTAGTGGAGCTGCGCGACCGCGGCGAGGACCCGCTCACGCAGATCCTCGTTCACCCGTTTCGAGCTGTCGTTGATCACGCGGGAGACAGTTGCCGGGGAGACCCCGGCGAGCCGGGCCACATCCGCGAGAGTGACCGCCATCGGCACAGCATAGGGCCCGGCCGCCGGTCAGCCGCGCCCGATCAGGCTCAGCGTGTCGACCACCCGGCCGGCGAAGCCCCATTCGTTGTCGTACCAGGCCACGGCCTTGACAAGCGGGCCCTGCACGGTGGTCAGCAGCGAGTCGAAGATGGACGACGCCGGGTTGCCGGTGATGTCGCTGGAGACCAGCGGGTCGGTGGAGAACTCCAGGACGCCGCGCAGCGGGCCGGCGGCGGCCGCCTCGAACGCGCTGTTCACCTCCTCGACCGTGACCGGGCGGCGGACCACCGCGTTCAGCTCGACCAGCGAGCCGACCGGGACCGGGACCCGCACCGAGTACCCGCGCAGCCGGCCTTCCAGCCGGGGGAGCACGGCGCCGATCGCGGTGGCGGCGCCGGTGGTGGTGGGCGCGATGTTCAGCGCGGCGGCGCGGGCCCGGCGCAGGTCGCGGTGCGGGGCGTCCTGCAGGTTCTGCTCCTGGGTGTACGCGTGAATGGTCGTCATCGACCCGTGTTCGATGCCGGCCAGGTCGTCCAGCACCGAGGCGACCGGCGCCAGCCCGTTCGTGGTGCAGGAGGCGTTGGACACCACTTCGTGGCGGTCCGGGTCGTATTCGCCGTGGTTCAGCCCGTACGCGATGGTGATGTCCGCGCCCTTCGACGGCGCGCTGACCAGGACCTTGCGGGCGCCGGCGGCCAGGTGGGCGCGGGCGTCCGCGGCGGCGGTGAACCGGCCGGTCGACTCCAGCGCGACGTCGACGCCGAGGTCTTTCCACGGCAGCTGCGCCGGCTCCCGCGTCGAGGTCACGTCGACCCGGCGGCCGTCGATCAGCAGGTGGTCGTCGTGCGCCTCGACCCGGCCGGCGAACCGGCCCAGGGTGCTGTCGTAGCGGAGCAGGTGGGCGAGGGTCCGCGGGTCGGCCAGGTCGTTGACGGCGACGATCTCCAGGTCGGAGTGGTCCACCGCGGCCCGCAGCACGTTGCGCCCGATGCGGCCGAATCCGTTGATCGCGATGCGAGTTGTCATGTCCTCATCGTGGTGCGGTGCGGCGCGTCCCGGCAGGCCCGGCCACGCCAGGTCCCGCAAGGATGCCGCCAGTGAACGTCCGCCGGTACTCGCTGGGTGACACGCCCAGGATGCGCTGGAAGTGCAGCCTCAGGTTCGCCCCGGTGCCCAGGCCCACCCGCGCGGCGACCTGATCCACCCCGAGCACCGTGCCCTCCAGCAGCTCCCGGGCCAGGTCCACCCGGGCCCGCAGGATCCACTGCATCGGCGTGTACCCGGTGTCCTCGACGAACCGCCGCCCGAACGTGCGGGCCGACACCCGCGCGTGCCGGGCCAGGGCCTCCACGGTCAGCGGCTCGCCCAGGTGGCGCAGCGCCCACTCACGGGTCGCCGCGAACACGTCGCCGAGCGGCTCGGGGATGGACCGGGGCACGTACTGCGACTGGCCGCCGCTGCGGTACGGCGCCGCGACCAGCACCCGGGCCACCGCGTTGGAGGCCTGCACGCCGTGGTCACGGCGGATCAGGTGCAGGCACAGGTCGATGCCGGCCGCCACGCCTGCCGAGGTCAGCACCTGACCCTCGTCGACGAAGAGCACCCCGCCGTCGACCTGCACCTTCGGGTACTCCCGGGCGAGCACCGGCGCCATCTGCCAGTGCGTGGTGGCCCGGCGGCCGTCCAGCACGCCGATCGCGGCGAGAGCGAACGCGCCGGTGCAGATCGAGACCATCCGGGCGCCCCGGAACGCGGCGTCGCGCAGCGCGTCCAGGATCTGCGGGTCGCGCGGGCGCATCGGGTCCTTGAACCCCGGGATGATCACCGTGTCGGCCGTGGCGATGGCTTCCAGGCCGGCGTCGACCACGAAGCCGAGCCCGTCGCGCCCGGGGACCGGGCCGGCCTGCAGGGAGCAGTGCCGCAGGTCGTAGGAGAGGCCGTGACGTGGGGCGAAGGTCTGCGCGGTGATCCCGACGTCGAGGGGCGCCGCGCCGTCGAGGACGAGAACAGCGATCCGGTGCATGGGTCTCACTCTGCCGGGCTCACCCGGCCGGAGGAACTGGCGGTACCGCCATGGTCCGCAAGAAAAGCGCCGTTTCGGATGGCGCGCAAACGGCGAGACGGGCACTGCTCCGGCACGGCCGCGAGCCGGGGGCGACCGGCGCGGAGGCGGCAGACTACCCTCTTGACGCAGACCAACGCCCATCGCGATCACGCGCCGGGCGGTGCGGCACGTGTAATTTGTGTCGGGCGCGCACGACGTAGCGGTGTGGAAAGGACGGCCGGCGATGAGGGACGAACGGAGCCGCTCTGCGGGGCGGCCCACGCTCGAGGAGGTCGCGGCCCGAGCCGGGGTCGGCCGCGGCACGGTGTCGCGTGTCGTCAACGGGTCCGCCCAGGTCAGTCCCAAGGCGCGGCAGGCCGTGCAGGACGCCATCGACGCCCTCGGCTACGTGCCGAACCGGGCGGCCCGCGCGCTGGTCACCCAGCGAACCGATTCGATTGCGCTGGTCGTCTTCGAGTCGGGCGAGCGGTTCTTCGCCGAGCCGTTCTTCGGCCGCATCGTGCAGTCGGTCTCCTCCGTGCTGGTCGCGCGCAACCTGCAGATGGTCCTGATGATCGCGCAGGCCCCCGAGGAGCGCCGCCAGCTGGAGGGCTATCTGACCCGCCAGCACGTCGACGGCGCGCTGCTGCTGTCGCTGCACGGCGACGACCCGTTGCCCAACCAGCTGGAGGAGCGCGGTGTGCCGACGGTGCGGGTGGGGCGCCCGGTGCACCCGGAGCCGGTCAGCTACGTCGACGCCGACAACCGGGGTGGGGCCCGTGCGGCCGTCGCCTACCTGCGTGACCAGGGCCGCCGGCAGATCGCGACGATCACCGGGCCACTCGACATGGCGGCCGGCATCGCCCGCTACGACGGCTATCGCGACGTCGTCGGCGAGGGCCCGGCCGCCCGCGGCGACTTCGGCGAGCTCAGCGGCGCCACCGCCATGGAGTGGCTGCTTTCGCAATACCCCGACATCGACGCGGTCTTCGCCGCCTCCGACATGATGGCGGCGGGCGCGCTGCGGGTGCTGCGCCGCGCCGGCCGCCGCGTGCCGCAGGACGTCGCGGTGATCGGCTTCGACGACTCGGGCATCGCGCGGCACACCGACCCGCCGCTGACCAGCGTTTATCAGCCCATCGAGCAGATGGGCCAGGAGATGGTCCGGCTGCTGCTGGCCAAGCTCGACGGCGACGAGCCGTCCGAGCACGAGACCGTGCTGCCCACCCGCCTGATCCTTCGCGGCTCGGCCTGAGCGATTCCTTTTGGGTACGACCCAGGACCGCCTCCCGTGGGCTACCCCGCGGCCTGGCCGGCGGGTCCGGCCCGTGCCGCGACCGCCGGGCGGTGAGTGGGTGGCCGGGCTTCAGGCGCCGGACACGTCCCGCAGGTCGGTCAGGCGCGCCTGGAGCTCGCTCGCCTGACCCTCGGTCAGCGCCCCCTCGCCGAGCCGCTGCCGCACCTTCTGGCTGAGCTGGTCCACCTGGTCACCGACCACGGCGTCCCCGGCGCTCATCTGGCGCAGCAGGTTCTTGAAGTCGAGGGCCACGTCCGGCCGGATCTCGCCCAGGTCCTCGCCCTCCTCCACCGCCGCCCGCACCCGGCTCAGGGCAGCGTCCACGGTCAGCGTCTCGGCCGGCACCGGCGCCGGTGACGTGGTGCTCGCGGTCTTCGGCGCGGGCGGGGACGGCGGCGGGGTGGTCGCCCGCGGTGACTCCGCCGACGGCGTGCCGGCCGGCGTCTGCGCGGTGTCGTTGCCGCCCTCCGGCGAGTTCACCGCGTTCACCAGCACCAGGAAGGCGGCGATGGTGAGCACCAGCCCGGCCGCCACGCCGATCCGGCGCCCGGCGGCCGAGCCACCGTGCCCGGCGGACGGGATGACCCGGGCCAGCCCGGTCGGCGGCGGCTCGGGCAGCGGGATGGTGGCCCGGGCGGGCGTGGACGGGATCAGCCGGGACAGCGCGCGGCGTGCCTCGGCGGCCGACGGGCGGCGGTGCGGCTCGTCCTCCAGGCAGCGGCGGATCAGCTCGCGGAGCCGGACCGGCAGGTTCTCCGGGAGCGGGGACGGGCCGACCACCTGCGCGGCGGCCAGCTCCTCCCAGGTGTCCACGCTGTACGGCGGCTCGCCGGCGACCATCTCGAACAGCAGGACGCCCAGCCCGTACAGATCGGTGGCGGGCTCGGCGGGTTTGCCGTCCAGGCGTTCCGGCGCCGCGTAGGCCGGTGTGCCGAAGGTGGCGCCGGTGTCGTCGTCGTCCGGCTCGCCGGCGGCCGCGCTGATGCCGAAGTCGAGCAGCTTCACCCCGCCCGGGCAGAGCATGACGTTGCCCGGCTTGATGTCGCGGTGCACCACGCCGGCCGCGTGGGCGGCGGCGAGGGCCTCGGCGACCGCGGTGCCGATCGACACCGCCTCACCCCACGGCATCGGGCCGTCGACCAGGCGGGCCGCCACGGTCTCGCCGCCCAGCAGCTCCATCACCACGAACGGGGCGACCGAGCCGTCCGGGCGCACCGCTTCCCGGTAGTCGTGCACGGCGGCGATCCCGGGGTGCGACAGGCGCGCGGCGAGCCGGGCCTCCCGCCAGGCGAGGTGGGCCGCCCGGGTGTCGCCGGCCGGGAGCTTGACCGCGACCGGCCGGTCCAGCAGCTCGTCCACCGCGCGCCACACCTGCGCCATGCCACCTGTCTCGATCAATGTGACAAGGCGGTACCGCGAGGCCAGGAGGACACCCGGGGCCGGCCAGACATCGTGCATCCCAGGACATTCACCCAGTCCGACGGGCATGTCAACTCCTCCGCGGTGGCCGTGCGACGGAAGTCTCGGCAACCGGGCCCTGACGTGCGGCGATCTGTCGCTGCCCGGGGAAGCGGCGCAACCGGTTCGCAACCGGCCGGGCAACCGGCTTGAACCTGCCGGGCCCAAGACTTCGAGTTCCCCCGAGTTGTAGGAGTTAGTCATGCGAGTGCGCCGCACTGCCGTAGCCGTCGCCGTGGCCGCGGCTGTCACCGTCTCCACCGTCACCACCGGCGTGATCGCTTACGCGTCGCCGGCCGGCGTGGTCTCGGCTGCCAAGAAGGGCCCGTCCGACAAGCCCGCGCCGGCCAAGCCCGCGCCCGGCAAGCCCACCGCCAAGCCGGTGCCCGCGCCCGGCAAGCCCACCGCCAAGCCCGCGCCAGGCAAGAAGAAGGTGGTGTTCTCGGCGTCCGGCACGGTCAAAGCCGTGGACGGCGCCAAGGGCACCGTGACCGTCGCGGCTAACGGCGGGACCAAGGACGTGAAGGGCCGTACGGTGACCGTCGCCGTGCCGTCCGGCGTCCGGGTCCTGCTGAACGGCAAGGCGGTCAAGATCGGCGCACTGGCCGCCGGTGACCGGATCACCGTGACCGGCACCCGGATCGACGCCGCCTACACCGCGGCGAAGGTCCAGGCGACCGGCAAGCGGGTCAAGCCGGCGCCGCAGCCGAGCGGTTCGGCGTCACCGAGCCCGTCGGTCCCGCCGACCGCCGCCCCGTCGCCGACCTCGCCGGCCCCGACCACCTCGCCGGCCCCGACCGACTCGCCGGCGCCGGGCGACGACCCGGCCGGCACCCCGGAGCCCACCGCGACTCCCGAGCCGACCGACACCCCCGAGCCGGAAGAGACCCCCGTGCCCGAGGCGACGCCGGAGGTCTGACCGGGTCCCCCGACCCGGTCGCACGGCCCCACGGTGACCGGCCCGCCCACCGCCAGAACCAGCGGGCGGGCCGGTCACCGGCGTCGTCAGTCGACCGTCGGCGGCAGGGTGCGCGCGGCCTCCTTCAGCGCCGCGGACGCCGCGGTGTACGGGTTGAAGGTGTACCCACGCGCCGGCGAGCCCGGCACCGCGAAGTAGGCCGTGGCCAGCTTCGCCGGGTCCGTGGCGATCTCGCCCCGGGCCACCGTGTCGTTGCCGTCGTCCCAGCCCCACGGGGCGTTCGCCGAGTTCGTCCCGCAGGAGAAGGTGCCGGTGCCGCACCCGCCGCTGGTGTCGCCGGCGAAGGTGCCGAGGCCCGCGAACAGGCTGCTGTTGGTGCGCTGCGCCCACAGCCCGCCGTCGGCGAAGATGTCGACCAACTTGTAGCGCACGTCCCGGTCGTCCGCGCCGGACGGGGTGTCGGCGCTGGTCAGCGACGGGAAGTAGACGATCCCGTCACCGTTGATCCGGTATTGCGGGTGGGCCTTGAGCCCGTGCCCCTTCGCCTCCTGCGCGGTCACCGGGTGCTGGAACGCGTCGTGCGGCGACGACTGGAGCTGCAGCGTCCCGTCGATCGTCTCGCTGCCGTTCCTCCAGGTGCTGCCGCTCGGCGTGTACGAGAAGAAGTCGCTGTGCGCCACCGTCACGGCGCCGCGGAGCACCCCGTACTCGGAACCGTCCCGCTCGACGGCCACCAGCACGCCCTCGCCGTCGTTCTCGTGCTCGGTCTCGAACAACGGGTGGTCGACCCAGTCCCGCGGGTGGAAGAACAGGTACGTCAGGTACCAGTGGGTGGTGGTCTCGGCGATCGAGTAGTAGGCGTACGCGGCCGTCTCGCTGCCCGCGTTGTCCCAGTTGTCGCGGCCGTTGAGGTTGCCGTCGAAGTCGTACCGGGTGACCATGTCGGCCTTGCCGCCGAGCGCGTGCGATCCGGTGGCGTCCACGTCCTGGTGGTGGACCGGCGCCCAGCGCAGTGCCAGCTCCGCCCGGCTCGGGGCCGCCTGTGCCGCCACCGGCGAGACCACGGCGGCGCCCGCCGCCGCGAGAACCGAGGCCGCGGCCGCCGCCGCCCAGCGCCGGCCCGCGCCCGTACCTGTTCCGCCCATCGATGCTCCTCGTGCAGGGGATATAAGAAGGTCAATATAAGGTCGGTGGGTGACCGTGAGGCATCGGACGGATGACCGTTGATCAATAACGGGTGAGCGCGCCGAGAACGCTAAGCCCGTGCGAAGTCCCGCCGATCGCAGGCGTGGACAGCAGAACGACGGGAGATCACCCATGCAGGCAGCGGTCGGCGACACCGCGCGCCCGGCGCCGCTGTGGCGCGACCCGGTGCTGGCCACCCTCGCCGTGGGCGGTCTCGCGCTGCTCGGCTGGTACGCGCTGGACGTGGCCGGCTCGCGTACCCAGCTGATCGTCTGCTGGCTGGTCGCCCCGGTGATGGACGTCCTGCTGTTCTGGATGTGCCGCCGACTGTACCGCGCCGGCGGCATGGACCCGGTGCCCGCCCGGTTCTGGCGCTCCGTCGGGCTGGCCGGGCTGATCTTCGCCGTCGGTGACACCGCGCTCTGCGTCACCGTGCTCGGCGACCCGTCGATCGAGCGTTCCGTCGCCCATCCGGTGCAGACCGCGACAGCACTGCTCGGCGTGCTGATGGTGTACGCGGTCGGGCTGCTGCACCCGATCGGCATCTGGCGGCGCAGTGACCGGATCACGTTCCTGCTGGACGCCGCGATCGTGTCGTCGGCCGCCGCGGCGGTCGCCTGGTGCCTGATGACCCGGCCCAGCGTGGTGGCCGCCGGCGGCGCCGAGTACGTCACCGCGCTGGTCGGCTGCGGCGTGATGTTCTGCGCGGTGCTGCTCTCGGTGAAGCTGGTGCTCAGCGGCAACAGCCCGATCCTCGGTGCGGCCGCGCTGCCGATCGTCGTCTCGCTGGTGCTGCAGGCGGCGGTGACCGTGGTGCTGCCGGGCGCCGGCGCCGGATATTCCGGGCTGCAGATGATCCTGACGATCACCCCGTGCATCCTGACCCTGGCCGCGCCCCGGATCCAGGAGCTGCGGCAGGGGACCGGCACGCCGGGACGGCCGGTCCGGGCGAACCGCCGCCGCCGGTACAGCGTCCTGCCGTACGCTGCGAGTGTGATCTGCGCGGCCACCCTCGTGGCCGCCCTGCTCGCCGGGGGTCTCGGGCTGCCGGCCTGGGGCGCCCTGATCGCTCTGCTGCTGAACGTCGCGCTCGTGGTGGCCCGGCAGGTGCTGGCGCTGGCCGAGAACAACCGCCTGCTGGACAAGCTCGACGAGCGGGAGCGCCGCCTCGAGACGCTGCTGCGGCACGCCTCCGAGATCACCTCGATCATCGGTCCCGGCAGCGAGTTCCGCTACATCAGCCCGGCCGTGGAGAAGGTGCTGGGTCTTCCGGCGGCCGACGCGCTCGGGCGCTCGTCGCTCGAGACGCTGCACGCCGAGGACCTGGAGCGGCTCGGGCCGCAGCTGGAGACGCTCTGTTCCACCCCGGGCGCCGAGCTGACCTTTCAGGGGCGATACCGGCGGGCCGACGGCTCCTGGCGCTGGCTGGAGGTGGTCGCCGTGAACCTCGCCGACGAACCGGCCATCGGGGGTGTGGTGAGCAACGCCCGGGACGTCACCGAGTCCCGCGAGCTGCACGAGCGGCTGCGCTTCCAGGCCGGCCACGACGACCTGACCGGGCTGGCGAACCGGCGTGAGTTCACCGCCGCGATGCTCGCGGCGGCCGGGCCCGGCGGCGACGGCGGGGCGGCGGTGCTGCTGATCGACCTGAACGGCTTCAAACAGATCAACGACACGTACGGGCACAGCGCCGGCGACACGGTCCTGCGGCACGTGGCCGACCGGCTGCGCGCCTGCGCCGGCCCGGACGACCTCCCGGCCCGGCTGGGCGGCGACGAGTTCGCGGTGCTGGCCGGCGGCGGTGACCCGGCCGCCGCCGAGCGCCTCGCGGTCCGGCTGCGCACCGCGCTGACCGGGCCCGTGCGGTTCGCCGGCCGCGAGCTGACCGTGGGCGCGAGCGTCGGCGTCGCGGCCGGCCCGGCGGCCGACCCCGACCGCCTGCTGCACACCGCCGACCTGCGGATGTACGACGACAAGCAGCGCTCGAGGGCGGTGTCCCCGTGACGGCTCGCGCGCCGCTGCGGTACGTCCTCACCGCCGCGGTCATCGTCCTGATGAGCACGGTGTGGTACCTGCTGTGGGTGGCCACCGGCGGCCGCACCGGACCGGCGGCGGTCGGCTACCTGTTCATGCCGGCCGTGATGGCCGTCGGCGGGCTCTCCGTGCGCTCGCTGCGCCGGGCCGTCGCGCTGGCGCCGGCCGGCCGCCGCTTCTGGCTCACCCTGGAGGCCTGCTGCTATCTGTTCACGGCGGGCTTCGTGCTGCTCGCGGTGGACGCGTTCCGGTTCTCGCCGGAACTGCCGGCGATGCCCCCGGCCGGCGCGGTGCTGATCGGCTCCGGCGTCGTGGTCGCGATGTGGGGTGTCATCCAGGTGCCGCTGGGCGTGACGACCTGGTACGAGCGGGGCAAGCAGTGGCTGGACCGCACGATCGCGCTGCTCGGCTGCTCGACCGTGCTCTGGCACTTCGGCGTCTCACCGATGGTCACCGCGCCCGAGCCGTGGACCACCTCAGCGCTCTCCATCCTGCTGCTGGCCTGTGCCTTCGCGGCGGGCGCGATCACCAAGGTGTCCTACATCGCGGGCGGGCCGGTGGACCGGACGGCGATGCGCCTGGTGGCCTGCACCGGGCTGACCGCGGCGGCTGTCGCGCTGCTGGCCGTGCTCGGCAGCTACGACGGCATCCTCCCGGGGCAGGCGGTCTGCATGCCGCTCTCCGGCCTGTTGATCGCCCTCGGCGCCCGCCGGCAGCAGACGGCCACCTGCGGACCGCGGCGGTCCGGCAACGTCTGGCTGCCGTACCTGGCGGTGCTGGCCGTCGACGTCCCGGTCGCGGACGTGCTGTTCCGGCCCGAGCACTGGGGTCCGGGCAGATGGGAGGGCCGGCTCGTCGTGCTCGCCGCGATCGTGGTGACGGCGCTGGTCGCGGTACGCCAGTACGTGGTGTTCCGGGAGAACACCGGCCTGCTGGAGGAGAAGCGGGCGTCCGAGGGCCGGCTGCTGCACGAGGCCACCCACGACCCGCTGACCGGGCTCGCCAACCGGGCGCTGTTCAAGCAGCGCCTGGAGACCGCGCTCGGCGCGGGCGGCGCCACCGTGC
Organism: Actinoplanes sp. 13; assembly: GCF_056134165.1. Taxonomy (NCBI): domain Bacteria; kingdom Bacillati; phylum Actinomycetota; class Actinomycetes; order Micromonosporales; family Micromonosporaceae; genus Actinoplanes; species Actinoplanes sp. 13. The sequence continues at coordinate 712,028 of NZ_JBVYOQ010000002.1, forward strand.
TGCTGGTGGACCTGGACGACTTCAAGACTGTCAACGATTCCCTGGGCCATGACGTCGGCGACGCGCTGCTGGTCGCGTTCGCGACGTCACTCTGCGCCGCGGCCGGCGACGACGGCGAGGTGGCCCGGCTGGCCGGTGACGAGTTCGCGGTGCTGACCGGCACCGGCACGGCGGGGGAGTGCGTCGCCGAGCGGGTGATGGCGGCGACCGCCGTGCCGATCAGCGAGCACCGGCTGCTGGTGCACGTCAGTGCCGGCCTCGCCTCGGCGCCGCCCGGCTCCGCCCCGAGCCAGCTGCTGCGTGACGCGGACGCCGCCATGCACGCGGCGAAGCAGCGGGGCAAGGCCAACTGGGTCCGCTACGCCGCCGGGATGGAGCAACCCGCCCAGGCGCACGCGCGGCTGGGCGGCGAGCTGCGCCGGGCCCTGGACGCCGGTGAGCTGCGCGTGGTCTACCAGCCCATCGTCGGGCTGGCCGACGGGCGGGTGACCGGCGCCGAGGCGCTGGTCCGCTGGCAGCACCCGGACCGCGGCCTGATCTCGCCGGCCGACTTCATCCCGGCGGCCGAGCGCACCGGCCTGATCGTGCCGCTGGGCCGGTTCGTGCTGCGCGAGACGTGCCGGCAGGCCGCCGAGTGGCTGCACGAGTTCGGGCCGGACGCGCTCCTCAAGGTCGCGCCGAACGTCTCGGTACGCCAGCTGCACGACCCGGACTTCGTCGCCGACGTGCGGGCCGCCCTGCGCGACTTCGGCCTGCCCCCGGAGCGCCTCGTCCTGGAGCTGACCGAGTCCGCGGTGCTGCGCGGCCAGCAGGTGCTGCGGGTCCTGCACGAGCTGCACGGGATGGGCGTCCGGCTGGCGCTGGACGACTTCGGCACCGGCGAGTCGTCGCTGAGCCTGCTGCGATCCTTCCCGGCGGCGATCGTGAAACTGGACAAGTCGTTCGTCGACGGCATCGAGCTCGACGAGCCGGGCACCCCGGCTGCCGACGCCCGGCAGGCGGTGGCCCGCGCGGTCGTCCAGCTCGCCGACGCGCTCGGCCTGGACACCGTCGCCGAGGGCGTCGAGAACCAGGAGCAGGTGGAGCGGCTGCTGCGCCTGGGCTACACGGTCGGCCAGGGTTACCACCTCGGTCGCCCGGGCAGCGCCGCCGAGCTGACCGCCCGGCTCGCCGCCCAGCGCACCCACGCCGCCGCCTGACCCCGAGCGTGTGAAGTTGTGGTCCGTATCCGACCCCAACTTCACACACAGCCGCTCGCCGAGGGGGCGATAGGGTACGGCGGTGGACACGGCGGACGACGGCACCAGCACAGCGCGGTCCCTGGCGCGGTGGCTGGAGCGGGTCACCTTCGCCGACCTGACCGCCGACCAGGCGACCGCGCGCATCCTGGACGCCGTCGCCGGCTGGGGCGCCGACCAGGGCTGGCGGGTCTACCGCCGGGCGCCCAGCGTCGTCCCGCTGCCGCCGCCGCTGCGCGGCCACTCGGTGATCGACGTGGCCTGCGCACGGCCGGGCGCGCCGCCGATCGCGATCGAGGTTGACCGCCTGGACCGGCAGCGCACGGTCGACAAGTTGCTCGCCGAGGCGGCGGCCGGCCGGGTGGCGATCTGGGTCCGCTGGGGCGCCGGCCCGTTCCCGTCACCACCGTTGCCGGTGCACCTGGTCACCCGGGAGGCCGCCCGGCAGGCGGGCCGCTGGCACACCGTCGTCGAGCGCCCGGCGCCGCATCATTCGCCGAACGTCGTTCCCGCCGCCGAGACAGAGGAGTTGCCGTGGGGCAGCCTGTGAGCGAGAGTCCGTACCGGCTGGCCTGGCGGGTCACCGAGCCGCTGCACGCGATGATCTATTTCGTCCCCGAGGCGGCGCAGCGTTATGCGGCGCTGGGGCTCGACGCGTCGGCCGGCTATTTCGCCTCCCGTGGGGCGGTGTTCGGCCCGACCGGTCCGGGCCTGGTCGCGGCGACGTTCTACAACTTCAACCCGGCGCTGGTGGCGCGGGCGCTGCCGGCAGCCTGGGAGCGGACCACCCCGGCGGCGGTGCTGGCGGCCCGGCTCGACGCGGCAGACGCGGCCCTGACCAGGGGCTTGGGTGCCGAGGTGGTGGCCGGTCCGGAGGTGGCCGAGGCGGCGGAGCTGGCGCGGACGGCGGCGCTGGCCGCGGCCGAACTGCCGCAGGGGCGCCCGCTGTTCGCCGCATACGCCGAGCTGCCCTGGCCGGAGCAACCGCACCTGACGCTGTTCCACGCGCAGACGTTGCTCCGCGAGTTCCGCGGCGACGGGCACGTGGCGGTGCTGCTGGAGTCCGGCGTGACCGGCCTGGAGTCGATCGTGTTGCACGTCGCGAGCGGCGGCGCCGAGGAGCGGTTCCTGCGGCCGACCCGGGGGTGGAGCCGGGATGCCTGGGCGGCCACCGTCGAGGATCTGCGGTCGCGTGGGCTGCTCGGCGACGACGGCCTCACCGAGGCCGGGCGGCAGCTGCGTGCCGATGTCGAGGAGCGGACCGACCGGCTGGCCGAGCCCGCCTACCGGGCGCTCGGTGCCGACGGTTCTGCGCGATTGGCCGCCCTGACCCGGCCGTTGAGCCGTACCGTGGTGAAGGCCGGCATGCTCGATCCCCGCAGCCTGAGCGGGGACCGGGCTCGTTGACGCGTGCCGGTGATCAGGCACACCAGACCAACACCCCGATTCCTTTGCCTGGGAGTAATCGGTAGGTCACGCTTGGTGAGTGACACGAGAACAGCGGAGACACCCGGCGTCCTGGTGGGCGCAGTTCCTCCAGGCGTCCGAGCGGTTCGACACCGCCTATCTGATCGAAGAGCTGGGTGACCTGATCGTCGCCAAGATCGCGTCGCCGTTGCTGCGGCGCGAGGCGCAGATCGCCGCCGACCTCATGGTGCGGCACCTGAACCGGCCGACCAGCCAGGAGCTGGCCGACCGCGCCGTGAAGGGCGTCGAGCGGCTGGTCGAGACCGTGGATCGGCTCGTCGAGCGCTCCGGCGAGGATTTCGCGCTCGACGAGGCGTACGCCCTCTGTCATCTTTTGCAGGGCCGGGTCGGTGAGGCCGCCGCCGAGGCCGAGGGGTTCCTCAAGACCCAGCAGATCCTGCGGGCCTTCGTCGGCGCGCTGCGGATGGAGCGGTTCGACGGCGACCTGGCGGTCAAGCTGCTCGCCGCCGGGCAGTCGCCGGCCGCCGCGCTGCACTCCGGCCAGGTGGTCGGCAAGTACAGCTGGTGGCCGAGCTGGCTGATGAAGGTGGTCACCGAGCGGGCGCTCGCCGGGACGCTCGACAAGGAGACTGTCGAGGCCCTCGACCGGTGCGCGTACGCCGAGTTGTCCCCCGCCCAAGCGCGTATCGCCCGCCGGCTGCTGGAGGGCGAGGACGAGCTGATCGCCGCCTCGGCCGTCCGGCTGGAGGGTCTCGGCGAGAAGGACGCCGCCGACAAGCTGCGCAAGGGCGACCTGAACGCGGTCGCCCTCGCCGCCCGCCTGATCCCGATCTGAGCCGGCCGGATCAGGCGCCGCCCTCCGCCAGGCTGACCGTGGCCGGCTGGAAGGCGGCGCCGGTGACGTCGACGCCGGCGGCCTTCGCCTGCTCCAGAGCCTGCCTGATGTAGTCGTTGGTGAAGGCCAGGCCCTCCGGAGCCTTGGTCAGGACGGTGTCGCCGGTCTGGTTCTTCGTGGTCATCGAGATGTCCACGGTCTGCTTCCAGGAGGCCTCGTCGATCAGGCCGATGCCGCCGGCGGACGGCCAGATCAGCTTGTTGGTCTCGTTCATCTGCCACAGCTGGTGGCTCTTGCCGAGCTTCGAGCCCTTGGCGACGACCAGGTCACGGCACTTCTCCGCGTTGTCGCGGCAGAACGCCCAGCCCTTGATCGTGGCGGTCAAAAACTTCACGGTCTGCTGCTGGTACGCCGGGTCGGCGAGCTTCTCGGTGTTCGCCCACACCGCGTCCTGGAGCATCGACGAGCCCTCGGCCTTCCAGTCGATGATCGAGAAGTCGGCCGGGGTGTAGAGCTTGCCGGTCGCCGGGTTCTTCGCCTCCAGCAGCTGGGCGTACTCGTTGTAGCTCATCGCCTGGGCGGCGTCGATCTCCCGCTTGAGCAGCGCCTGCATGTCGAACTGCTGCTGCACCAGCGTGACGTCCTTGCCGGGGTCCACCCCGGCCTTCGTCATGCCGGCGAACAGCTCGAACTCGTTGCCGAAGCCCCAGTTGCCGACCTTCTTGCCCTTGAGGTCGGCGGCCGTGGTGATGCCGCTGTCCTTCCACGCCACCTGATAGGTCCCGGACCGGGCGAAGATCTGCCCGACGTCGGTGATCCCGGCGCCCTGCTCGCGGGAGGCGAGCGCCTTCGGCACCCAGGCGACCGCGTAATCGGCCTTGCCCTGGGCGAGCACGGTCTGCGGGACGATGTCGACGCCGCCCTCCAGGAGCTCGACGTCGAGGCCCTGCTCACGGTAGAAGCCCTGGTCGACGGCGGCGATGTAGCCGCCGAACTGGGCCTGGAAGAACCACTGCAGCTGCAGCTTGACCGGGGTGAGGGAGCCACTGGCGCCGCCGGACGGTGTGGACGGGGTGTCGGCGGTGCCGCAGGCGGTCAGGGCGAGAACCGAGGCGAGGAATATCCGGGAGATCTTCATGCGCGTCCCTATCTAGCTGATGAGGCGTTGTTTCCACGGCATGGCCAGGCGCTCCAGCAGGAGCGTCGCCAGATAGAAGGTGAGTCCGAGGAGGCAGGCGCCGGCCACGAAGGCCCAGGCACGGGGATAGGCGGTGAACGCCGCGGCGGAGGTGATCCGCGCGCCGAGCCCGTCCTGCAGCCCGCCGAAGTACTCGGCGACGACCGCGGCGATGACGGCCAGCGACGACGCCTGCCGCAGGCCGGTGAAAAGGTGGGGCAGCGCGCCGGGCAGGCGCACCTTGCGGGCGAACGTCCAGCCGCCGGCCGCGTACGAGCGCATCAGCTCCTGATGCACCGGATCGACCTCCCGCAGGCCGCGCAGCAGGTTGAGGAAGACCGGGAAGAACACCACGATCCCGGTGACCAGCCGGCGGGGCACGCTGCTGGTCGACTCGAACATGTTGTTGAGGATCGGCGCCAGCGCGATGATCGGCAGCGCGTTGACCAGCGCGGCGAACGGGATCGACACCTCGCCGAGCACCCGGGAGCGGCTGGCGGCGAGCGCGGCCAGCACCGCGATCAGGGTGCCGCCGATCAGGCCGGTCAGCGCGTTCGCGCCGCTGGCCAGGGCGGCATCCGTGATGTTGCCGCGCTGCTCGACCAGCTGGTCGCCGATCGCCGACGGCGCGGGCAGGATGAACGGTGCGATCCGGCCGAGGGTGACGGTGAGCTCCCACAGGACCAGCGCGAGGACCCCGAACAGCAGCGGGGGCAGGACGCGCCTCATCCGCGCAGCGCCTTGCGGACCTCGGTGATCGCCGCGAAGTACGCCGGTGCCTGCCGGCCGGCCTCGTCGCGGGACGGCAGGCGCACGTCGATCGAGGCGGTGATCCGGCCGGGCCGGGCCGACATCACCACCACCCGGTCGGAGAGGAAGACCGCCTCGGAGATCGAGTGGGTGACGAAGACGGTGCCGGCGCCGGTCTTGGCGCAGATGCCGAGCAGCTCGGACTGCAGCCGTTCGCGGGTCATCTCGTCGAGCGCGCCGAACGGCTCGTCCATCAGCAGCAGCGGCGGCTGCACCGCCAGGGCCCGGGCGATCGCCACCCGCTGCTGCATGCCGCCGGACAGCTGGCCCGGGTAGTGCCCGGCGAAGTCGGCCAGTCCGACCAGGTGCAGCATCTCGTCGGCCCGGGCCCGGCGTTCGGCCCGGCCGATCCCGCGCAGCTCCAGCGGAAGCTCCACGTTGCGCCGCACGGTACGCCACTCGAAGAGCCCCGCCTGCTGGAACGCGATGCCGTACTCCTGGTCCCGGCGGGCCTGCGCGGCGGGCCGGCCGGCGACGGTGACCGTGCCGGTGGTCGGCTCGATCAGGTCGGCGATCAGCCGCAGCAGCGTGCTCTTGCCGCATCCGGACGGGCCGATCAGCGAGACGAACTCGCCGTCGCCCACGGTCAGTTCCACGTCGGCGAGCGCGAGCACCTCGTCGGCCCGGCCCTGGTTGAAGATCTTCGTCACCCGGTCCACGACCACGGCCGTCACAGGGTCACCACCTCCACGTGGCGCCGGTGCCGCATCAGCGGCACTTCCAGCAGGCTGACGGCGGCCGCGACGAGCAGGCCGAGCAGGGCCGCCCCGAGCATGGCCGTGTACACCTTGGCGGGGTCCGAGGTGGCCTCCCGCGAATACTCGATGATCAGTCGCCCGATGCCGCCACGGGTGCCGGTGGAGATCTCACCGACCACCGCGCCGACCACTGCCGCCGCGCCGGCCAGGCGCAGCGCCGGGAACAGGTAGGGCAGCGCCGCCGGGAAGCGCAGCTTCGCCAGGGTCCGCCACCAGCCGGCGGCGTAGCTGCGCATCAGCTCGACGCCGGCCGCCGCCGGGGACTGCAGGCCGCGCAGCATGCCCACCGCCACCGGAAAGAAGGCCAGGTAGGCGGCGATCACCGCGACGGTGGCCCAGGCCGGCATGATGCTGCCGGACCAGCCGGCGATGAGCGGCGCCAGCGCGACGAGCGGCACGGTCTGCGAGAGGATGACGTACGGCAGGAGGCCGCGCTCGACGATCCGGAAGCGCTGCATGCCCACCGCCAGCAGCAGGCCGACCAGAGCGCCGGCGGCGAACCCGGCGGCCGTGATGCCGAGCGTGAAGAAGCAGGCCTCGAGCACCACCAGCCACACCGGACGGCCGCCGGCCATCTCCGGGCCGGCCAGCCGTTCCGCGATCGTCCACAGGTGCGGCATGGAGAGGTCGTCGGCGCGCGGGAGCACCCGCACGCCGAGGACCACGGTGCCCTCGGGGTTGCCGACGGCCTTGTAGCCCTCCCAGAGCAGGGCTCCGGCCAGCAACCCGGCAAGGATCGCGAGGACTCTTCTCACCGCAGCGCCTGGATGACCTGATTGCCGTACGCCGCAAGGGTTTCGTCCTTGGCGTCGTGCTGGAGGTAGACGGCGAACTGGTCCACCCCGAGCGCCTTCAGCTCCTGGAGGCGTTTGACGTGGCTCTCCACCGGTCCCAGCACGCAGAACCGGTCCACGATGTCGTCCGGCACGAACGCGGTGTGGCTGTTACCCGCCCGGCCGTGCTCGGCGTAGTCGTACCCCTGCCGGGCCTTGATGTAATCGGTCAGGGCCTGCGGCACCGCGCCGTCCCCGCCGTACCGGGCGACGATGTCCGCCACGTGGTTGCCGACCATCCCGCCGAACCAGCGGGTCTGGTCCCGCTGGTGGGCCAGGTCGTCGCCGACGTAAGCGGGCGCCGCGACACAGAACCTGATGGCGTCGGGGTCGCGGCCCGCGGCGACGGCCGCCGCCCGCACCGCGCCGATCATCCACTCGGCGATGTCCGGATCGGCGAGCTGGAGGATGTACCCGTCGCCCACCTCCCCGGTGAGTGCGAGCGCCTTGGGGCCGTAAGCCGCCACCCACACCTCGAGGCGGCTGTCCGGGGCCCAGGCGAACTGGACCTCGTTGCCCCGGACGGTCACCTTCTCGCCGTTGGCCAGGCCCCTGATCGCCTGGACGCTCGCACGCAACTGGCCCAGCGTCTGCGGTGGCAGGCCGAGCACCCGCAGGGCGGAGTCGCCGCGGCCGATGCCACAGACGGTCCGGTTGCCGTACATCTCGTTGAGCGTGGCGAACATCGACGCGGTGACGGTCCAGTCCCGGGTGCCCGGGTTGGTGACCATCGGGCCGACGACGATGCGCTCGGTCTCGGCGAGGATCTTCGAGTAGACGACGAACGGCTCCTGCCAGAGCACGTGCGAGTCGAACGTCCAGAAGTGGCTGAAGCCGGCCGCCTCGGCCTTCTTCGCCCACTCGACCACGGCGAGCGCCGGTGGATCGTTCTGCAGAACAACGCCGATGTCCATGGGCACCCGCCTAGATCAGATAGTCGCTGAGGCCGCGCTTGAGGTACCTGCCACGGCCGGCCCGCCCGGTGTACTCGCCACCTGCGGCGATCACCTCGCCGCGGGCGATGACCGTGTCGACCCGGCCGTCGATCTCCCAGCCCTCCCAGGCGGAGTGGTCCATGTTCATGTGGTGCGTGGCGGCGCTGATCCGGGTGCGCCCGGCCGGGTCGTACAGCACGATGTCGGCGTCCGAGCCGGGGGCGATGATCCCCTTGCGCGGGTAGAGGCCGAACATCCGCGCCGGGGTGGTGGCGATGGTCTCCACCCAGCGGCCCAGCGACAGCTTCTTGTCGACCACACCCTGATAGAGCAGGTCGACCCGGTGCTCGACGCTGCCGATCCCGTTCGGAATCTTGGAGAAGTCGCCGAGGCCCAGCTCCTTCTGGTCCTTCAAGCAGAACGGGCAGTGGTCGGTGGAGACGACCGAGAGGTCGTTGGTCCGCAGGCCCTGCCACAGGTCGGCCCGGTGCGGTTCGTGCTTGCTGCGCAGCGGCGTCGAGCAGACCCATTTGGCGCCCTCGAAGCCGGGCGCGCCGAGCTGGTCCTCCAGCGTCAGGTACAGATATTGCGGGCAGGTCTCGGCGAACACGTTGCGGCCCAGGTCGCGGGCCTTCTTGACCTCCTCCAGAGCCTTCGACGCGGACAGGTGCACGATGTAGAGCGGGCAGTCCGCGGCCACCGACGCCAGCCAGATCGCCCGGCTGGTGGCCTCGGCCTCCAGCTCCTGCGGGCGGGTCAGGCCGTGGTGGATCGGGTCCGTCTCGCCGCGTTCCAGGGCCTGCCTGACCAGCACGTCGATGGCCGGCCCGTTCTCCGCGTGCATCATGATCATGGCGCCGTTGTCGCGGGCCTTCTGCATGGCGCGCAGGATCTGGCCGTCGTCGGAGTAGAAGACGCCGGGGTACGCCATGAACAGCTTGAAGCTGCTGATCCCCTCGGTCGCCACCAGCTGGTCCATGGCCTTGAGGGAGTCGTCGTCGACGCCACCGAGGATCATGTGGAAGGCGTAGTCGATGTGGCAGTTGCCGTCCGCCTTGCCGTGCCACGCGGCGAGACCGTCCTGCACCACCTCGCCGTACCGCTGGACCGCGAAGTCGACGATCGTGGTGGTGCCACCGATCGCTGCCGCCCGCGTGCCGGTGTCGAAGGTGTCGCTGGCGTGGGTGCCGCCGAACGGCAACTCCATGTGGGTGTGCGCGTCGACGGCACCCGGGATGACGTACTTCCCGGTGGCGTCGATGACCTCCGGACCGTCGGGGGCCCGGCCGGGCGCGAAGATCGCAGCGATCGTCTCGCCGTCGACCAGCACGTCGGCGGTGAGGGGACCGGTCGGGCCGACGACCGTCCCGCCCCTGATCAGAAGGCTCATGGGGTGACCAGCCCGTCGTAGCTGTCCGGGCGGCGATCCCGGTAGAACTGCCACCGGTCGCGGACCGTGCCGAGCAGGCTCAGGTCCAGGTCGCGCACGATCAGCTCGGGTTCGTGGGTGTCGCCGACGTCGCCGACGAACTTGCCCTCCGGGTCGACGAAATAGGTCTGCCCGTAGAAGTCGTTGTCGCCCAGCGGCTCGACGCCGACCCGGTTGATCGCGCCGATGAAGTACTCGTTGGCCACCGCGCTGGCCGGCTGCTCCAGCTGCCACAGGTACGACGACAGGCCGCGGCTGGTGGCCGACGGGTTGAACACGATCTGGGCGCCGGCCAGGCCGAGCGCCCGCCAGCCTTCCGGGAAGTGCCGGTCGTAGCAGATGTAGACGCCGACCCGGCCGACCGCGGTGTCGAACACCGGGTAGCCGAGGTTGCCGGGCCGGAAGTAGAACTTCTCCCAGAAGCCCTTGACCTGCGGGATGTGGTTCTTGCGGTACTTGCCGAGATACCGGCCGTCGGCGTCCACGACGGCCGCGGTGTTGTAGAGCACGCCCGGCTGCTCCTGCTCGTACATCGGCAGGATCATCACCATGCCGAGTTCGGCGGCGAGCGCCTGGAACCGCTCGGTGGTGGGCCCGGGCACGGACTCCGCGTACTCGTAGTAGGCCGCGTCCTGCACCTGGCAGAAGTACGGGCCGTAGAACAGCTCCTGGAAGCAGATCACTTTCGCGCCCTGGGCGGCGGCGTCACGGGCGTAGTCCTCGTGCGCCTTGATCATGGATTCCTTGTCGCCCGTCCACGTGGTCTGGACGAGGGCGGCGCGAACGACGTCTATCGACATTGCGGGCCCCTCTCAGATGGGGATTTCGCCTGTGATCGTGTGTCTACTCCCCGTAGTACCTCCAGCGCCAGGGGTTGCCTAGAAGCGCTCGATGCCGTAGGACACTAACGACACACATGGAAGCGAACAATTGCTCGTACGTAACCGATTGTTTCGGAGAGGTAATTTGCTGAGTCTGATCACCGGGGCGGTCGAGGACCGCAGCGCCCGGGGCATCGCCGCGGCCGTCAGCCGGCTGATCACCGCCGGGCGGCTGCCGCCGGGCGGCCGGCTGCCCACCGTGCGCTCGGTCGCCGGCGAGCTCGGGGTCAGCCCCACCACGGTGAGCGAGGCGTGGCGCAGCCTGATCCACGCCGGGGCGATCCAGACCCGCGGCCGTTCCGGCACCTTCGTCGCCGGCCCCCTGCCACCGCGCGAGCGGCTGCGCTACACCCAGCTCGGCGGGGCGGGCGTCGCGCTGCCCCGGGACCTCTCCACCGGCGTGCCCGACCCGGCGCTGCTTCCCGATCTGAGCGAGTCGCTGCGCCGGATCGGGGACGGGCGCTGGGCGGGCAGCTACCTGGACGCGCCCGTGCTGCCCGAGCTGGAGGCGGTGCTGCGGGCCCGCTGGCCGTTCCCGCCGGAGCGGCTCACCGTGGTGGACGGCGCGATGGACGCCCTGGACCGGATCGCCGGTGCCACGCTGCGGTTCGGCGACCACGTGCTGGTGGAGAACCCCGCCTTCGCGCCGCTGCTCGACCTGCTCCAGGCGGTCGGCGCCACGGTGCTCGGCGCGCCGATGGACGACGAGGGCATCGTCCCCGGCGACCTGCGGCGGCTGTTGCGGGAATACCGGCCGGTCGCCCTCTTCCTGCAGCCCCGCGCGCACAACCCGACCGGTGTCAGCATGAGCCCGGACCGCGCCCGGGTGCTCGCCGGGATCCTGCACGAGGCCCCCGGTGTGCTGGTCGTCGAGGACGACCACGCCGGTGACATCGCCGGCGCGCCGCCGGTCAGCGTCGGCCGGCACCTCGGCGACCGCACCGTGCACGTGGCCGGCTTCGCCAAGAGCCACGGGCCGGACCTGCGGCTCGCCGCGATCGGCGGCCCCGCGCACGTGGTCGACGGGGTGGCCGACCGGCGGCTGCTCGGCCCCGGCTGGTCCAGCCGGCTGCTCCAGGGGGTGCTGCTCGACCTGCTCACCGACGACGGCGCGATCGCCCGGGTGGCGGCCGCGCGGAGCGCATACGCCGAACGCCGCGCCGCGCTCCTGTCCGCGCTGCGGTCCCGCGGCGTGGAAGCGACGGCTGCCGACGGGATCAACCTCTGGATGACCGTTCCGGACCAGCAGAACGCCCTCGTGGCGCTCGCCGCCTGCGGCATCGCGGCCGCACCCGGCGCGCCGTTCTGTGTCACCCCGCTGGGCGACGACCATCTGCGGATCACCGTCGGCCTGGTCGCCGGCGGTTACGACGAACTCGCCGACCTGCTCGCGTCCGCGGCGCTCCGGACCAGCCGCGGCAGCGGCCGGCGCGGCGCCGGGCACCCGCACGGCTGGCGCTGAACCCCTATGTCAGGAGGTAGTCCCCGATGAGTCTGCTCGATCGGCACCGCGCGGTCATGCCCGGCTGGATGCCCCTCTACTACGGCGACGAGGCCCTGGAGATCGTCTCCGGCAGCGGCCGCCGGGTCACCGACGCCGCCGGCCGGTCCTATCTGGACTTCTTCGGCGGCGTGCTGACCACGATGATCGGGTACGACGTGGCCGAGATCAGTGACGCGGTCCGCCGGCAGCTCGGCACCGGCGTCGCGCACACCTCGACCCTCTACCTGATCCGGCAGCAGGTCGAGCTGGCCGAGAAGATCGCCCGGCTCTCCGGCATCCCGGACGCGCGGGTGTTCTTCACCAACTCCGGCAGCGAGGCCAACGAGTGCGCGCTGCTGTTCGCCACCAACGTTCGGCGCTCCCACCAGATCCTGGCGATCAAGAACAGCTATCACGGCCGTACCTTCGCCACCATGGCCGTGACCGGGCACCGCAGCTGGTCGGCCAGCGCGCTGAGCCCGATCTCGGTGAACTGGCTGGCCTCGGCTGACCGGCTGCGCGGGCGGATGGCCGGCCTGACCGACAGCGATCTGATCGACGCGGCCGTCGACGACCTGCGCGAGGTCCTCGCCACGGTCACCGCGGGTGACGTGGCGGCGTTGATCGCCGAGCCGATCCAGGGCGTCGGCGGCTTCGTGCACGGGCCGGACGGGCTGCTCGGGGCGTACGCCAAGGTCCTCGCCGAACACGGCATCCTGCTGATCTCCGACGAGGTGCAGACCGGCTGGGGCCGCACCGGCGAGCACTTCTGGGGCTATCAGGCGCACGGCGTCACGCCGGATCTGATCACCTTCGCCAAGGGCATCGGCAACGGCTTCGCGCTCGGCGGCGTGGTCGGCCGGGCCGAGGTGATGAACGCGGTGCCGGCGATCAGCTTCTCCACCTTCGGCGGCAACCCGGTGAGCGCGGCGGCCGGCAACGCCGTCCTGGACTACGTCCTCGACCACGATCTGCAGGGCAACGCGGCGCGGGTGGGCGAGATCCTGCTCAGCGGCCTGCGCTCGCTCGACCATCAGATCCTTGCGGGGGTACGCGGACGCGGGCTCATGATCGGGTGCGAGTTCGTCCGGCCGGGGACCGTCGAGCCCGATCCCGCCGTCACGGCGCGGGTGTTCGACCTCTGCCGCGCCGGTGGCCTGCTCGTCGGCAAGGGCGGCCTCTACGGCAACGTGGTGCGCCTCGGCCCCGCCCTGACGCTGACGGAGGAGGAGGCCCGGGAAGGCCTGGCCATCCTGACCGACGCCATCGCCACAGCCGACGCCGAGGCCCGCGTCGCCTGACACTCGACGACGGCGCCCCCGCCGTGCAGTACGAGGCGGAATGCCGCCGCAGCCGTGTCGCCGCCGCCCCAGCCACTGTGTGAAGTTCGGGCTCGATTCGAGCCCGAAGTTCACACGCTGGGCTCTGCCTGTGGGTGGGGCGTGCGCGCGTCGGTCGTTCGAGTGTGTGAAGTTGGGGCTCGATTCGAGCCCGGAGTTCACACGCTGGGCTCTGCCTGTGGGTGGGGCGTGCGCGCGTCGGTCGTTCGAGTGTGTGAAGTTGGGGCTCGAT